>JAVBUH010000074.1:0-26097 GCA_031555505.1 Tannerellaceae bacterium | reverse complement strand
AAACATATACAAATCATCTGTCCGGGGGCTTGGCTTCGCCTGTACCCCCGGCTACGTACAGGATGCCCGTGACCGGGCATTCACACAAGCTATGGTATCACCCTGATAGGTTCATTTCATGGGTTAGGATGCTTCACTTTCCCTTAGTTTGCGTCGGATCTTTCAGATTTTGCGGAACTTGAAGCACCCCGCTTTCACATACGCCGGAACTTGAAGCAAGCCCACATTCAAATTCGCCGGAACTTGAAGCAAGCCCGCATTCAAATCGTGCAAATTTTGATGTTGCGCCTGTCGTGTTATTGGGGTGAGATAAAGAGGAGGCTGATGCGGGAGGTGGGGGCTTCTTGTAATGCCGTTTGCCTGGCCGGCAGCATAAAAAAAGCTGCCCCACCATGGTGGGACAGCTTTCAGTTGTGTATAGATGGGATGGAACGTTTATTTTGTGAAGCGCAATCCTACTTCAGCTTTTTCGGCTGTAGGGAGGAGAGCCATGATACCCTGTACCATCGGAGCGTATTCTGCCGGGATCAGCGGGGTGAGGATGGGGCCAAATGCAGTCATTGCACCCTGGATGAATGCTTTGTCTACATAGAACAGGATCGTATCATCGGTGATGGTGTATTTGATCGGGAATGCATAGTAGCCACCCAGGTCTTCCAACATGGCAATGAGCTGTTCGAGGGTCACACCGTATGTAGACAATACCTGTGCGATCATACCACCCAGCAAGGGGTTTTCCAGCAGGTTCTTATCCAGGGCGAGTTTCAGCTGGCCGTCGGTTACCACATACTGAATCTTTACCATGGCAGCGATAGCAGCCGGCATGCCGGTCGGGGTTGTTTCGCCCACCTTTGTCCAGTTTACATCAAACGTGCCGTCTTCTTTCAGGCTTACAGCTACCTCGGATACTTTGGCAGCCAGTTTGTGGCCTACGAGCATCGGCAACTGCGTATTTACCATGGCATTGGTAGCAGGATCTACAGACTGGAAATTGATATATACATCACCGATCTGTACGGGCATGGCCTGCATGGTAATGTAGTTCAACTTCAATGCACCCGTCAGCTCGGAAGCTACTTTACGGGTGGTAGCAATTGTCAGCATACCCTTGTCGAACGTACCGCTTACAGAGATGGTTGCGTTTCCAACAGCCTGTTCACCCGTAAAACTATATTGGTCGTTTGATTTTGCCAATGTGGCATTGATGGTAACCGTTTTACTGTCCGGAACTACATTATTTAATGTAAAGGTAGCCGCTTCGGCAGAAGTGGCTGCTACTACTACTGTGCGACCGTTCCCAACTACAAGGTCGGTACCATTCAATGTGGCGATCAGTTTGCTGCTTGCGTCATAGGTGCCAGACAGCTCTTTCCATGTTTCGTCAACAGGGGGAATGGGATCATCTTTATCATCATCGCCACAAGCGGTGAAGAAACTGAGTGTGCATAATAATGTAAACAAATACAACAGATTCTTTTTCATACTTTTCATTTTAAAATTTGACAATATTACCTATTAATATTCGGGGGGCTAAGTTACACATTAAGTTTGATACTCATTCGTCCGTTTAACAATTATTTCGGTCTGTTTGCATATAGTATCTCCCAAAAGCGCGGGTGGTTTCTTTATGGATTGCTTACCCGGGGAATGCCCGGATACCCGTCCAAATCAACCAGTTGCCGGTTTTTTGTGCGAGCCGGATACCGTATGGCCGCAATTACGGTGCAAAAATAGAAGACAAACCAGCAGCGAGCGTGCTGATTTGTAAAAACAACGGTGTATTTGGTGAATTTTTACGAATCCGGAATCAAAATATTCGTACCTTTGCCTTATTCACTTACTATTAAATCTGTTCGTATGAAGAAGCTGTTATTGTTTGTATCGTTCGGCCTGTTTATCCTGGCCGGTTGCTGTGGCCCTGCCGCTAAAGAAGGGGGCGCTTGCAGTAAAGAAGAGGGTGCTTGTTGTAAAGAAGGAGCTTGTTGCAAAGAGGGTAAAGATTCATTGCAGGTGGTGATGAACATCAAGCGGAAAATACTGCCCGAGCATGTGGCCGGTTTCAAAGCCTCGTTTGAAAAATGTAAGGTAGGAACCCTTCAGGAACCGGGTTGCCTGGATTATGGCATGTACCAGTCGTATCTTGACAGTACGGAATTTGTGATCGTAGAAACCTGGGCTAATAAGGGCGAGCACCTGAAGCACATGGAAGAACCCCACTTGAAAGTACATCTGGAAGAGATCAAGGGTATGGGCGACCCGTCGGGCAAAGGTGGCTTTACAGAGGTGTATGTATGCCCGATGGTGAATAAGTGATCCTGTTTTCAGGATTTATGCGTCATGATATCCAACACCAGCCTGTCCGTAAACTCCATTCCTCGGGAGCCAATAACGGTCAGGTTGGTGATTGATTTGTCTATCTCCTCATCTATAATTCCTTCCACGGCTGTCACCACTTTGTCTTCCATCGCCATGATGGCACTCAGCATGGCGGTGGATACGCCGCTTGATACTTTCATGGCGCAACTGGGCTTAGCGCCATCACAGATCATGCCGGTGAGGTTGCCGATCATGTTTTTCACCGCATAAGAAATCTGCCGTTTACTGCCTCCCATCAGGTAGGTAATGCCGCAACTGGCACCTATGGCGGCTACCACGCAACCGCAGAGGGCAGAGAGGCGTCCGAGGCTTTGCTTGGTATAGATCACCATCAGGTGGCTGAGCATCAAGGCACGTATCAGGTCTTCTTCAGACGCATTGGTATCGTCGGCAAAGGATACGACCGGCATGGTGGCGGCGATTCCCTGGTTGCCACTGCCCGAATTGCTCATCACGGGTATCATAGCACCGTCCATACGGGCGTCGCAAGCGGCGGCTGTGCGGTAGACCATGCGTGAAAACGATGTGTCGCCCATGTATTTCTTTCCGAACGGCCCGGCCACAATCTTACCTACCGTGTGCCCAAAATTCCCTTGAAGGGATATCTCGGAGGCTTTCCGGTTCAGTTCGGCCGTTTGGAGGATAAAGCGGATATCATCTAAGGGCGTTTCAACGGCAAAAGCGTAGACCGTGTCGAACATAAGGCGGGGTTCTTCTACGCCGTCACCTTCCGCTTCGGTTGCCGGCGTCCGTTTATCCATCAGCACTTCACCGTCTTTTTCCACGTATACGATGCACGTATGTTCACGGCTGATGATCACTTTGGAAGAGGCATTGCCGGCCGAACAGCACACTTCAATATAGAGTTTATCCACCTGCTCTTTCAGATAGATGTCGATACATTTGGATGCCACCATCGCTTTGCCTGCAGCCAGGGCCTCGGGAGTGAGGTCGCGCAGCACTTCCAGTTCGTAAACCGACCGTCCGACCAATGCCCCCAGTGCAATGGCAATCGGCAGACCTACCATACCGGTGCCGGGGATACCTACGCCCATAGCGTTCTTCAACACATTTGCGCTCAGGTAGGCTTGCATGCGTTCGGGTTTCCGTTCCAACACCTCCGCAGCCTTGGCTGCAGCTAAAGCAACGGCTATGGGCTCTGTACAGCCAATAGCCGGTATTACTTCTTTATGGATCAGACGGATGATCTGTGTCTTTGTGTGATTGTCCATGGTGCGGATTTTTTAATCTTCGGTTTATCTTGGACAAAGATAACCAACAATTTGTTACTGCCGGCCGGCTCACAACATTTTTATTACCTGCGAAAGGGTGACAAAAAGCGTTTTCCCTTCTGCACGGTTACGTGCTCCGAACTCTTTTTCCCAACGTACCGAAAGCGAGGTAAGTGATTTGGGGAAGAGGATGTTCCCTTCCAGTCCGGCGCCGAATATCTTGTCTTTGGTAGGGCTCAACGGCTGATTGGTTTGGGGAAACTGGTCGTCGGTTACCTTGAACTGCATATAATAGATGGCGCCGACACCAATCACCATGGGTATTTTGCTACCCTGCACAGGCACATAGAAGTCTTTGTTCAGCCCGCCGGAGAGGGTGAGCAGGTCGCCCACTTTCATGTCTATGCCTTTTTTCTCTCCGTGGAGTTCATAGAAAGCCATGGTGGAGAAGTTGAAGGTACGCATCTTGTCAAAGTAAACCGTTCCACCGGCATTGAATTCATACCCCCACATGCCCAGCCCACTATTATCTGAACCGCCGGCTACGTATGTACCAGCCGGGATATACACAGCAGCACCCAGGCTGAAGTCGGCCCGTTTCGTCTCCCAACCCAGTGAGAGTGGTTGGAGGTAGATGTCGCTGAAAGCCAGCGAGCCATCAGCCTTGATAGTGTCTATCTCCACTTTGTTTTTTACCACCGGGATCAGGAAGCTGGCTCCCCAGTTTCCGCCCAGTATCTTAAACCGGGTGGTGACGCTGACTCCTATACCGGTGAGGTACGTATTGATATCGGGCGCATGATCTATTTTACTTCCGCTGCCATCTTTAAAAGTGGAGGAATTATAATAGTAGAAAGGAACCAACACTACGATGGAAGGAGGAGGCGGTGTACCGGCTTTGAGCCCATGGTCGCCCAATATGTGATCGCCTTTTAACTGTGCATGGCCGGTGGTGAGGATCACCGATGCCAGGAGCAGGGTACAAAGAAGTCGTGCGGATGCAATCGTTTTCATATATTTCTGCGTTAGTGTGAATAAGATGCTTTATAAACATTAATACAACAACTGTTTTTTATTCTTTGTTTTCGGTTGTAACTATTATTTAGTTCGAATTTGCACCTTTCCCTCTTGGGTAAGCCGTTGATTTGCGTATCTTTGGGGGTAACTATCGTAAAACAACCATGTTATGAGCATCCGTTTGTCTTTAGGAACCTGTTGCTGGCTGTTGCTGCTGGCCTGTAGCAAGCCTGTGCCTGTGGTTGATTACCGGGTAATGCCCGAACCTCAGCAGATACAGTATGTGAATGGGGTTTTCCGTTTTAGCAAAACCCCAACGATTGCTTTTCCGCCGTCTTTGGCCGGCGAAGCCGTATTGCTGGAGTCGTATCTGAAAACCGATGCGCGTATGCAACCGCTCTTGCTGCTGGAGAAGGAGAAGGGCGATCTGGTGTTGTGTCTCGATCCCAAGGTGCTGTCCGGCCAACCCGAAGGATACCGGCTCGATGTGGATAAGAAAACGATCCGTATTACCGGCGCTTCATCCGCCGGCGTGCTGCATGGTATACAGACGCTACGCCAATTGCTTCGCAAGGAATCCGGCAAATGGCAGATACAGTGTGGACGTATTACGGATTATCCAGCCTATCCGTGGCGTGCCTTTATGCTGGATGAAGGGCGCTATTTCAAAGGGAAAGAACAGGTATTGGCACTGCTCGATCAACTATCCGCACTCAAAATGAATGTATTCCACTGGCACCTGACCGACGATCAGGGCTGGCGGATCGAAATAAAGAAATACCCCGGGCTGACTGCCGTAGGCGCTTTCCGCGACTCGTCGGAGATCAACCATTTCCATAGTGATGTATTCGATGGCCGTCCGCATGGCGGCTTCTATACACAGGATAATATCCGTGAAGTGGTAGCATACGCTACTGCCCGCCATATCCGCGTAGTGCCCGAGATTGAGATGCCCGGCCATGCCAGCGCGGCTATTGCGGCTTATCCGTGGTTGGGCACCAGTGGAAAGTCGATCCGCGTACCGGGCAGGTTCGGTGTTCAATATGATGTGTTCAATGTGGCCGGCTCCCGTGTGCTTCAGTTTTTCGAAGATGTGCTGGACGAAGTGATCACCCTCTTTCCCGATCCCGTGATCCATATCGGTGGGGATGAAGTGAAATACGACCAATGGAAAGCTTCGCCGATGATACGGTCGTATATGCGTGAACATAAGCTGGATACGCCTGCATCGTTGCAGCTGTACTTCACCAATAATATCTCCCGTCTGCTGGCATCCAAAGGTAGACGGATGATGGGATGGAACGAGATCACAGGCGCCAGGCTGCACGCATATCAGTCGGCCGAAGATACGGAATCCGTCCAGACCCTGGAGCCGGGCAGTATCGTGCATTTTTGGAAAGGCGATCCCGGACTGATCCGCCAAACGGTTGAAAAGGGCTACGACGTAGTGAATTCATACCATGCCTATACCTATCTGGATTACGACTATCAAAGCATCCCGCTGGAGAAGGCATACGGATTTAATCCCATGCCCGACAGCCTTACCGCTCAACAGCAGCAGCATGTGTTGGGGTTGGGCTGCCAGATGTGGGGCGAGTTTATCCCCACGGTAGAAAGTATGAACCTGAAAATTTATCCGCGTATCGCCGCATACGCCGAAAGCGGCTGGAGCGGGGAGCAAAAGAAAGACTATACACGCTTCCTGCGTACACTAAACACTTACAAGTACCGGTGGGAAAAAGCAGGTATTGTGTATGGACCGATAGAAGGGGAGGAGGCTGCCAATGAATAAAGCCATATACAGGCTGATCCGTTTCAGCAGCCGTAAGCCATTCAACTGCATTACCCGCAGGATTATCGGATATATGAGTTGTATCGTGTTGATATTGTGTATTTTGTGCGCCTGTGTTAAAGAAGGCCTGCCGGATGGAAACAGCGATATACAGTTTGGCGACCGTGTACCCGTCTTCACCGTTAACGACGGACAGGGCAACTCATTCTCGTCTGTACTTTTTACCGGTAAACGTTCATTACTGGTGCTTTTTCATACCGGATGTAAAGACTGCCGACGGGAATTACCGGTCGTAAACGAAGTCTATGAAGCCTTGAAAGGCGACGAAAATTGCCAGGTGGTAACCATCGCCCGGGAAGAATCACGCGCTTCTGTGCTTGCTTATTGGGAAGGACAATCCTTTTCGATGCCTTTCTTCCTCGATCCCGACCGTGCTGTCTTTTCCCTTTTTGCCACCAGTACCATCCCCCGGTTCTACCTGATCGATGCCGCTGGTATCGTACAATGGCTGGCCATTGAAACACTGGACGGGATGACGGCTGCGGAATTGTTGCAAATGGTGAAAGGATAATCACCCTGTCTGTCTGTCTACATACAGTCTCGCAGTTATTGCTTTCATATTCCACACGATTTGAAAGCAGGCTTGCCTCAAGTTCCGCAAAATTTGAAGCTTTATCAGGCTTGCACCACTTGCTATTACATAAGCTGTAAATCGTAGTAAACAGGGACCTGCCTACTGCTTTTTGGTTGTTTCTTCCTTTTCACGATCCATATCGGCTTTGCTCTTACTTTGGGTAACGAGATAGACACCAACGAATACCAGAGAGGCAGATAGAAGTTTGTCGGCCGTAAATGTATCCTGGCCTACGGCTACGGCAATGAAGGAGGCGATGATCGGCTGGGCATAGTTGTACATGCTCACGGTGGTAGGTCGGATACGCTTGAGCGACATCGGGATCAACAGGTAAGGGATATACGTAGCGCCGAACAAGACAAAGGCGATAGCCCATATCTCTTTGGAATCAATACCTGTATGATTGAACGCCGGAGAATCCAACACATGCTGATACATGAAGGGTAGTAGTACCATTGCGGCAAAAAGGAACATCCACTTCATGATCGTGACTGCCGAATAGCGCAGCGTAATTGGTTTCGAGATCACCAGGTAGATGGAGTAGGAGAAGCCACTTGTAATAATCATCAGATTGCCACGCAGGCTGCTCACCTGACCGGAGGAAGCCGACGACTGCATCACCAGCATCAATGCTCCAGCTACGCCCAACAATACACCGAAAGCTTTCATCCGCGTGATCGGTTCTTTCAGGATAACGGCAGCTAGCAGCATCACATAAATAGGCACTCCGATGGCAATAATCGATGCGTCTACCGGCGAGGTGATATTCAGTCCGTAGATAAATAATCCCTGGTTGAAGGCTATCCCCAGCAGTGCACAAACGAAGAGTATCCCGAGGTCTTTCAGCGGCACCTTCTCATATTTCACAAACAACGATGTGACCCAGAACAGCACACAGGCAAACGTGATGCGCATGATGGTCAGCGCTTCGGGCAGCAGATGCGCAGGCAACAGGTATTTGGAAATGGGCATATTGATGGCAAACAGGACGTTTGCAATGAGAATGAGGATATGCCCTTTTAACTTTTCGTTGTTCATTTCATAACACTTATATTCCGGCGTAAAAGTACGCTTTTTTCCCTATCGATCTATCTCTGACGAATATTTGTAAAAGAGCAGCGTAGGATTGCATCCGGTGGTAAATATTTGTTAGCTTTGCAATTGTGATAAAACCACTCGCCGTATGATCCAAAGCAGACGAACTTTCCTGAAAACACTGGGGGCACTGTATGGCAGCGTCCTGTTGTTGCCCGCCTGTACATCCACATCCGCATCGCCCTACCGGGTATTTACGGCCGAAGAAGCCGATTGCCTGATCGCCCTTTGCGAACAGGTGATCCCGGCCGATCATGATCCGGGAGCGACGGATGCAGGGGTGATCCACTTCATCGATAAACTGTTATTTGAACGCTTTCCGCAACTGCTTCCTTCGTACCGCCAGGGATTGCGGGCACTCGACGCTTCGTGCAGGGAGATGTTTGGACAGCCGTTAACTTCACTCACAGTCGACCGGCAGATCGAAGTGATGCAGGCGATGGAGGCCAACAAACTGCCTGAAGGACATTGGCAGGAAGTGCGGGCTTCGTCGTTCTTCAGCCAGGTGGTGCGGCATACGATGATGGGTTTTTATGGTTCGCCCCGGCATGGAGGCAATCGCAACTATGTGAGTTACCGGATGATGAAGTTGGACTTCCCGCTTGTAGTGGGGCAAAACCGTTATACACATGGCTAAGGACCGGAAAGTGGATGCCATCGTGGTCGGCGCAGGCGCCGGAGGTGGGGTAGTAGCGAAAGAACTGGCGGTAAACGGTTTCAACGTGGTGCTGTTTGAACGGGGCGACTGGCCGGATTACGACCAGCATATCAACGACGAACTGATCTCGCAACGCGGGCAAGACCTCGGTTCTGCCTTCGGTCCGGAATGGGAGAAACATCCGCGTGTGATTGTCCGTAGCAATGGTGATCGGCAGACACTGAATCCTTCCAACTGGGAATACAACCATGTGGCGGCCTGCGTCGGCTCCGGTACGGTGAGCTATGGTGCTATGGGATGGCGCTTCATGGAAGAAGATTTCAAACTGAAAACCGTTTACGGCGCTGTGGAAGGTTCCACGATGGAAGACTGGCCGATCACATACAGCGACCTGGAACCGTATTACGAAAAGGCGGAATGGGAGATTGGCGTCTCCGGGCATGATACAATGAATCCCTTTGCCTCGCCACGCCGGAAGGGCTATCCGATGCCGCCATTCGAATACAACCGGGAAGGCAATTATCTCTCCGATGTATGCCGTCGAATGGGACTGAATCCATTCCCGATCCCGATGTTGCGCAACTCAGTAGCATATAATGGCCGGCCGGCTTGTATCCGCAATCGTACCTGCTGCGGCTATGCTTGTCCGGTGAACGCTAAGAACGGGACACAAAATACGGTGATTCCCGTTGCTATGCAGACCGGTAATTGTGAAGTACGCACTAACTGCATGGTAGCCGAAGTTCTGGTGGATGATCACGGCAAGGCTACCGGCGTAAGCTATTTCGACGAAAAGGGGAAAGGACATACACAGGAAGCCCGGATCGTTGTGATCAGTGGTTCGGCCACCGAAACGGCACGTCTGCTGCTCAATTCCAAATCCAGGCTCTTCTCCAATGGAGCAGGCAATAATCACGACTGGGTAGGACGTAACTTGCAGGGGCATGCCTATACGGGTGCTTCGGGTTTGTTCGACTTCGACCTGCTCGACCTCTCAGGACCGGGTGCTTGTATGGCGATCAGCAACTACAGCCACCACAACGATGGAATTATCGGTGGTGGTATCCTGGCAACGGAGTTCTACCAACTTCCGTATGCCTTCTCACAAAACCGCCCCTGGGGTGAACCGCGTTGGGGCATCGGCCATAAAAACTATCAACGGCAGAACTACCGCCGCTTGGGACGCATGGTAGGTCCCATTCAGGAGATACCCGCCTTTGAAGCACGAGTGACAGTTGATCCGACGGTCAAGGACTTCTGGGGAATTCCGGTAGCCGCCCTGTCGGGCAGCCGCCATCCGCTGGATGAAGTGCATTGCAAATTCCTGGCAACAAAAGCCGAAGAAATCATGAAAGAAGCCGGCGCCTATCGTACCTGGCAACATGGCGGAGGAGGCCCCGGATTGAGCGGCGGCCAGCATCAGGCTGGTACCTGCCGCATGGGGAATGATCCGCAGACATCGGTCACTAATAAATACGGGCAGTTGCACGAGATCGATAACCTGTTTGTAGCCGACGGCAGCCTGATCGTTTCGAACGGTGGTTTCAACCCGGTACTGACCATCATGGCATTGGGCTATTGGGTAGGTGATCACATTGTGAAAACATTTAAATAACGGCGCATTATGAAAGGAAAAAAGAAAGGGATCTGGCTGGCAGTAGTCGCCTGTATCGTTGTGGTTGTTGCTTCGTATGCGACGTGGAACCGGCTCGATCCGGCCAATACCTGTGCCGGATGCCACGAGATAAAAGCCAATCACGAAAGCTGGCTCGCTTCGGCGCATGCAGATATCCATTGTATAGAATGTCATGGAACGGCTGTAAGCGGTGGACTGCACAGCCTGAAAGAAAAAACGAATATGGTGCTTACGCATTTCACATCCGACAAACGGGACGAAGATATCTGCCTGTCGGAAGAGCAGGTGCTTGATGTTTCTGTTCGTTGCGCCGAATGTCACCAGTCCGAACATGCCGGATGGCTGGCAGGTGGACATGGAATCACCTATAAAGACATCTTCCTTGATGGCGATCATAACCGGATGGAGAGGCCGTATCCGGACTGCTTCCGTTGCCATGGTATGTTTTACGACGGCAACCTGCAACAGTTAATGGGTGACCTCGAAGGAGGCCCTGATACCTATCGGGTCGTCGACACGAAACAAACCGACCGTCCGGTCATGCCTTGCCTGGCATGCCACCAGATGCATACGGACAAGGGTTACCCCGAACATCCGAAAACTTCCCTCTATGTGCGCTCTGAAAAGATGCACCTGCGTACCGACTACCTGACGAAAGTAGATATGCAAGACAACGGCCGACCGGTACTCACCTCAGACGATCCGAACTCCCTGCTTTGCCTGCAGTGCCATTCACCCAATGCATGGCATCAGGCAGGAAGTGAAGACGACCGTACACCGACTGGAGTACACGAAGGCATCGGTTGCCTCGCCTGCCACCAGCCGCACAGCAACCTGGCTACCGCCTCGTGCGACAACTGCCACCCGGCTATGTCTAATTGCGGCGTCGATGTAAAGACCATGAATACCACCTACACCGACCTCAAAAGCCCCAACAACATCCACCACATCACCTGTGCCAGTTGCCACGACGACCGTTCAGACAAGCGTAACATTGCCAGCCTGCAACCGAAGAAAATGCTTACATGGAAAGATTAGGATGAAATTAATAGGTCTTGTACACGGATTTTGTCTAAGTTTGTGCTTTGCAATACAACAGATCAACAATGAAACGTATCATCGAAATATGTGCTAATTCCGCACAAAGCTGTGTGGAAGCAGAGGCCGGAGGAGCGGCACGTGTAGAACTCTGTGCCGCTATACCCGAAGGCGGTACGACACCCAGCTATGGGGAGATCCGAATGGCGCAGGCATTGACCAGCCGGATAGATATCAATGTGATCATCCGTCCACGGGGAGGCGATTTTTTCTATACCGAGGCCGAAGTAGGATCGATGCTGGAAGATATTGAACTGTGCAAACAGTTGAAAGTGCATGGCGTGGTAGTAGGTTGCCTCACGAAAGAAGGGGATATCGATGCGGCTCTGCTGCATCGATTGGTGCAGGCGGCCAAACCGCTGTCCGTCACCTTCCATCGAGCCTTTGATGTGTGTCGTGATCCATTTACGGCTTTGGAGCAGATCATCGAAGCCGGTTGTGACCGTATCCTGACATCCGGACAGCAACCGGATGCCGTGAAGGGGATTCCGATGTTAGCGGAGTTGGTAAAACGAGCTGCCGGAAGGATCATCATCATGCCGGGATGCGGAGTAAGGGAAAACAATATCGCGCAGATCGAAGCCGAAACCGGCGCAACAGAGTTTCATACCTCGGCCCGCAGCATCGTGCACAGCCGGATGGAATATCGTAATGAGAACGTACCGATGGGTAGCAGTATCGTAGCTTCCGAGTTTGAAACGGTAGAGACAGACCGTAACAAGGTGGCTATGTACCTGTAAGTACGAATTGCTGTCAAAACTGAAACATCTTCTCTCAATAATGATAGCGAAAAGAAGGTTTAAATGGATACCTTTGCGTATCACATTAACTATTTATGCTATCATGAAAAAAGTACATTCGGGATTAGTGATCCTTTTCTTTTGGATAGTTGGCCTGCATACCACCTTTGCCGTGACGGCGGTGCAGCATCTGCAGGTAGAATATCAGACCAATCCGTTGGGTATTGATGTGCCTCAGCCACGCTTTAGCTGGCTGATGTCGTCCGATCGTACCGGCGCCGCTCAAAGCGCATACCGCCTGGTAGTGGCCGGCCATCGCGAAGCATTGGACAGAGGCCCGTATGTGTATGATACGGGTAAGGTCCCTTCGGATGAATCGGTTGGCCTTCCCTACCAGGGTAAAGTGCTTCAGCCCTGTACACGTTATTACTGGAAGGTTTTCGTATGGGACGAAACGAACGTTCAGCTTGAAACGGCCGAACCGGCCTGGTTTGAAACCGGTTTGTTGGGATCGGGGTGGAGTAATGCCAAGTGGATAGGGTCTGCTAACAATCAGGTGTCCAAATACCGTTCGCAGTTTGTGGCAGACTACGATGTGCAGATACCGGCAGGCAGCCAGCAGGCTGTTTTTGTATTCGGTGCACGCGATGCACAAAATTATGTATCTGCCGAACTGAACCTGAATGGGAAAGGGGATACCCGGTTTGTCCTCCGGCATACCACCGATGGTAAGGAGGTGACCGATGCACAGGAGAATATTGCTTCGATCATTCCCGCCGCCGACAAACACAACACGCATCATATCCGCCTCAGGGTAACTACCGCACAATATGCCTTGAAATATTATGTGGATCTGACGATTAATGGTCAGGTAGTGGCCAATACATCCCTCACGGAAGAACAGCTTAAACGCCGGCAGAACCCGATGCCCTGGGGAGAGACCGAGGGTGAGTTTACCATTTATCCTTATCCTAACGGCGAACTGGTATACCACTGCCGTTTGTATGCCATCGGTTTTAACCAACCCAAAGGGCAGAAAGCCGTGTTCACAAATCTAACATTGAGTGAGGATACTTGGGGTACTACGCTATACAGCTCCAAACAAACCTATACGGAAACCGGAACAGGCAAATGGAACGTCTGCTTGCCGGGCGAAGGGATAGCTGCGCCCATGTTGCGCAAAAGCATTGAGGTGAAAAAAACGGTTAAGCAGGCGCGCCTTTACGCCACAGCCAGAGGTATTTATGAGTTTTCGATCAACGGAAAGAAAGTAGGCAACGATTACTTCAATCCGGGCTGGACAGACTATCGCTATCGGCTGATGTATAACACATACGACATCACGGATATGCTCCGACAAGGGGAAAACGGGATCGGAGCCATGCTGGGAACAGGTTGGTGGAGCGACCATAACGGGTTCCAGACCGGTTGGCAGGACCAGTACGGTGCCCGTCAGTCATTACTTGGAAAGATCGTGATCGAATATACGGACGGAACAAAAGAAACAATCGTCACTAATGATAGTTGGAAATGCTTTGACAACGGCCCGGTTACTTACAACGGATTGCAGAACGGCGAAGAATACGATGCCCGAAAGGAAGTAAAAGGCTGGGATGTGCCCGGTTTCGACGATGGAGATTGGACAAAGGCAACGTTGTTTCCAGCGCCGCCGGTCAATGTCGCCCTGCAAGCTTATGTGGGAACGCCGGTACAGCATAATATCACCCTCACAGCCCAATCGATGGTGGAACCGCTACCGGGTGTATACGTGTACGATATGGGGCAGAATATGGTAGGTGTACCTCGTCTCCGCTTTAAAGGTAAAGCCGGGCAGGAGATTACCCTCCGATTCGGGGAGATGAACTATCCGGAAACGATTCCGACCAACCCGGTTGCACCCTATACAATCGAAATGTACAAGGCCAAAAAGGGACAAGTATATACGGACAACTATCGCAGCGCGCTTTCGACCGACCGTTATACGCTGAAAGGCGACGCAGCCGGTGAGACCTGGGAACCCCGTTTTACCTTCCACGGTTTCCGTTACGTGGAGATTCACGGGCTGGACAAGCCACTGGCATTGGATGACGTAAAGGGGATCGTACTCGAATCCATCGGTGCGCAGACAAGCGGTTATCAAACCTCGGATGCGCGTATCAACCGCCTGTATGAAAATATCCTCTGGGGCCAACGGGGTAATTTTCTAACTGTTCCGACTGACTGTCCGCAACGCGACGAACGTATGGGATGGACCGGCGATGCGCAGGTATTTGCCCGTTCGGCAACTTATAATATGAACGTAGACCCGTTCTATACCCGCTGGATGTATTCCGTACGTGACAACCAGGGTGAAGACGGCCGTTATGCCAACTATATCCCCGTAGTAGGTACACCTCCTCAGGGAGCGGAAGCCGGTGGTGGCGCGATGGGATGGATGGAAGCTGGCGTAGTAGTCCCGTGGCAGGTATACCAGCAGTACAACGATATCCGCATCCTGGAACAACATTACGCTTCCATGGTTGCCTATATGGATTTCCTTGAACGGCGGGCGGTGAAATATGTGCAACCGTCGGGCGGTTTTGGCGACTGGCTGGCGATTGAGGGAACAAACACATTGCTCACCAATACGGCTTATTCGGCCTACGATGCCCTCATCATGGAAAAGGTGGCTGCTTTGTTGGGGCATGATGCCGATAGCAAACGTTTTCGCACATTTTATGAGAATATCAAGCAATCGTTCAACACCATCTTTGTGATGGACGACGGACGGACGTATGCTCCTGCCGTGAAAGAAATATTCGGTGATACACCGGTTGAATTCTGGCCGGGAGCCTCTTCGCCCGAAGGAAAGGTGGTCGACACACAAACGTCGTATGTGGTGCCGTTGCAGTTCGGCCTGTTTAATGAAAAAAACAAACCGCTGGCGTTGAAGCATCTGGTTGGGAATATAGAAAAGCATCACTATACGCTGACTACCGGTTTTATAGGTACGCCCTACCTCAATTTAGTACTGTCAGACAATGGCTTTGATGATGTGGCCTACAAACTGTTCGAACAAACGGCTTATCCGTCGTGGTTATACCCTGTGCTTCAGGGTGCTACCACCATCTGGGAACGCTGGAACTCGTATACGATTGTGAACGGCTTCGGGCCTGTGGATATGAACTCGTTCAACCACTATTCTTACGGCGCCATTGAAGAATGGATGATGGCATATACTGCCGGCATACAGCGTGACGAGCAACAGCCGGGTTACAAACATATCATCCTTCAACCAAGAGTAGGAGGGTCCTGCTCCTTTATCCGCGCTCATTATGATTCGGTGTACGGACGCATTGAAAGCGGTTGGGAAAAGCAGGGAAAGGGATATACGTACCGGACGGTTGTCCCGGCCAATACCACAGCAACCCTGTATTTGCCAGTGTCTAAAGCAACGAACGAAATCCTCCGCGACGGACGGCAAGGTGCCACCCTGGTGGGTTATGAAGGAGGAAAGGCTGTGTATAGGCTGGTTGCAGGTGTGTATCGCTTTGATGTAAAAGAATAAAGAGTATGATTATGAGAATCCATTTGTTCCTTCTGCTTATTGTTATGGGAAGCCTGTCCGCATGGGCACAAAAAACGTATGAACTGACCTCGCCTGATAAAAAGCTGGCGGCAGAGATTGTTATCAGTGACCGTATCACGTTCTCGCTCAAGCATGAGTCGACCGAAGTGCTGGCACCGTCTTCTATTTCCATGACGCTGCAATCGGGCGAAGTGCTGGGTGTCAAGCCGAAAGTATCCAAGGTGGCACGGAAGATGACTGAAAAAGAAATCCCTTCGCCTTTATATAAGAAAACAACAATAAAAGATATCTACAACGAGGTGACGATCGCTTTTCTGGCTAACTATAGCCTGGTGTTCCGTATGTACGACGATGGTCTCGCTTATCGGTTTGTAACGAATCGGAAGGGCGACCTGGTGGTGGCAAACGAAGAGGCGTCCTATCGGTTTCCGGCTGACTATACCACCTTCTCGCCGTATGTGAACAGTACTGCGCCTACGTTTGAAGCGCAATTTTCCAACTCCTTTGAGCAGCCATACAACCATTTGCGTATCACTGAACTTGACAACAAACGGCTCCTGATCCTTCCGCTGCTGGTAGAACTTACCGAAGGGAAAAAACTCTGTATTACCGAAGCTGATCTGGAAGCCTACCCGGGTATGTTTCTTACGAACAGCGTTGATGCACCCCAGTTTAATGCCGTGTTTGCTCCATATCCGAAAACCAAGGAACAAGGTGGGCATAACAACCTGCAAATGCTGGTACAAGAGCGTGAAACCTATATTGCAAAAACAAAAGGGACCCGTTCCTTCCCCTGGCGTACATTTATAGTGTCGGAAAATGACCGTGAACTGGCTGACTGCGACATGGTTTACCGCCTTGCATCTCCTTCACGCCTGAACGATATATCGTGGATCAGACCCGGCAAGGTGGCTTGGGAGTGGTGGAATGACTGGAACCTGTATGGGGTAGACTTTGCAGCGGGCATCAATAACGCTACTTATAAATACTATATCGACTTCGCTGCCCGTCAGGGAATCGAATATGTGATATTGGACGAAGGTTGGGCTGTGACGGGTAAGGCCGATATGTTGGACGTCATTCCCGAAATCAATATTCCCGAGTTGGTACAGTATGCGAATAAGAAAAATGTAGGTGTTATTCTCTGGGCTGGTTACTGGGCCTTCAACCGGGATATGGAACGGGTGGTGAAGCACTACGCCGAGATGGGTGTGAAAGGCTTCAAGATCGACTTTATGGACCGCGACGACCAGGAGATGGTAGATTTTTTGTATCGTTCGGCCGAGGTATGCGCCCGCTATAAGATGTTGGCCGACTTCCACGGCGTGTGCAAGCCTACCGGCTTACAGCGCACCTATCCGAACGTCATAAACTATGAAGGCGTGAATGGGCTGGAGCAGTTGAAGTGGTCGCCTGAATCATACGACATGGTGACCTACGACGTCAGCATCCCTTTTATCCGCATGGTAGCCGGCCCGATGGATTATACCCAGGGTGCAATGCGTAATGCAGCGCGTGGCAATTACCGTCCGGTTTATTCCGAACCGATGAGCCAGGGTACCCGTTGCCGGCAACTGGCTACCTATGTGGTCTTTGAATCGCCGCTGAATATGCTTTGCGACAGTCCGTCAAACTATATGAACGAAGAAGAATGTACACGTTTTATCGCCGGTATTCCTACCGTATGGGACGAAACGGTTGCCCTTGACGGCAAAGTAGCCGAATATGTGGCAATGGCTCGCCGCCAAGGTGATGAATGGTTTGTAGGTGCGCTTACCAACTGGGATGCCCGCGACATGGAACTCGACCTGTCCTTCCTGGGCACAGGCAACTATAGCATCGAACTCTATAAAGACGGTATCAATGCCCACCGTGCCGGACGTGACTACAAAAAAGAAGTAATCGCCGTTCCGGGCGATCGCAAACTAAAGATAAAGATGGCGCCAGGTGGCGGTTTTGCCGCTCGTATCTTCAAATAAGCGATAAAAAAAAGAGAAATCACTTTGGTAAATAAAATAAAACAGTACCTTTGCACCGCAATCGGAAAAAAGCAGCAGGCAGATTGCTTGCTGCTTCCGTATCGGGGTGTAGCGCAGTCCGGTTAGCGCACCTGCTTTGGGAGCAGGGGGTCCCAAGTTCGAATCTTGGTACCCCGACAGAAACAAAAGTGCTGATAAATAGACACTTACAAGGAATAGCAGGATGGTACAGTTTAGTGCCTCCTGCTTTTTTTGTCTACAAGAAGTCGGCGTGTACAGTCGGAACAGGGAGGATCCGCTGACCCGAAAAGGAATCTGTTTTGCATTTATCATTCCCTGCGAAGGGATTAATGGCGAATGAATACGTATCTTTGCGTCTTAATCGAAAGATAAAGCATACATGTATATCGTACAAAAAAGACTGGAGATATCGGCATCGCATAGCCTGAAGTTGTCGTATAAAAGCCAATGTGAGAACCTACACGGGCACAACTGGATCATTACCGTATGGTGTCGTGCGGAGGCTTTGAATACGGACGGAATGGTAGTAGACTTCTATCATATCAAGAAACTGATCACGGACCAGTTGGACCATACCTGTCTCAACGACGTGCTGCCAGTTAACCCTACAGCCGAAAATATGGCCAGGTGGATCTGCGACCAGATCCCCGAATGCTTCAAAGTATCCGTACAGGAATCGGAAAATAATATTGCCTGGTATGAAACGGGTGAATGAGATATTCTACAGCCTCCAGGGCGAAGGATGTTTTACGGGTACGCCGACTGTGTTCGTGCGTTTTTCGGGCTGCAACCTGCACTGTTCATTCTGTGATACCGAACACCAATCGGGCGTGCTGATGACCGACGAAGAGATTGTGGAATCTATCCGTACCTATCCGGCCCGCCACGTGGTCTTCACCGGTGGTGAGCCAGGTCTGCAACTCACCGAAGAACTGGTAAAGAAGGTTAAAGCGACGGAAGGATATTATGTACAGGTGGAAACAAACGGTACGCAACCGCTACCTGCTGGGATTGACTGGGTTACCTGTTCACCTAAGGCCGGCGGTGAGGTGGTGATCTCCCGTATCCATGAATTGAAAGTGGTATACACCGCACAGGATATGCGTTTGTACAATGAGTTGAAGGCCGATGTGTACTGCCTCCAACCCTGTTCCTGCCAGAATACAGACGAAGTGATCGATTATATCCTCCGACATCCCCGTTGGCGTCTCAGCCTGCAGGTGCATAAGATGCTGGATATCAGGTGATAGTTGGTTGTGTCGCGTCATAGCCTTGCGTATTCATCCCGGTCACGGCGCATACACCCGTTCCCGACAATTGTTCAGCAAATTGAAAGGCTTTTCAGATAAGAACCGGTTCGCAGGGAATGGTAAACCAGAACTCAGCCCCTTTGCCCAGCTCAGATTCTACGCCCACCTCACCGTCGAGGTGCTTGATGATAAATTCGGAGATTGATAGTCCCAGGCCATTTCCCTGCACAAATATATCAAATTTGGAGAAGCGTGTGAATACCTTGGATAAATGTTCCGGTGGGATGCCTTTCCCGGTATCTTTCACATAGAAACGCAGCCCTTTCTCTATATACGAATACCCAAGGGTAATGGAACCTTCGAATGTGAACTTGCAGGCATTACTCAGGAAATTGGAGATCACCTGTGTGAGCCGGTTGCGTTCGGAGAACAGGCGGCACTGATGTTCAGGCAGATCCAGGATGAGGGAAACCCCCGGTTTGGTTTTATTGGAATAAACCTGTTCCAGTTGTTGCAGGATGGTAGCCACTTCGAACTCGGAGTAGAAAAAGTCCATTTCGTCCGCCTCGATCTTCGATATATCCAGGATATCGCTGATAAGCTGCAGCAGCAGTTCATTATTGGTTTCGATGATCTCATAATACCCTTCCTGCTCTTCTTTCTCATCCGTTTGCATGATCAATTGAGAGAAGCCTACGATGGCATTGAGCGGTGTTCGTATCTCGTGGCTCATATTGGCCAGGAAGGCGCTCTTCAGCCGGTTGGAACGTTCGGCTTTTTCGCGCAGTTCGATCAGTTCGTCGGTCATCTTCAGTGCCGTAATGTCGCGCCGGAGTCCCACGATACGTGATACGTTGCCATTGATATCACGTTCGGATACGATAGCGTGCAATTCGTACCAGCGTTGTTCCTGTCCCGGGAAGGTAATACGAAGCTGTTCGGTCATTACCGGCTTCTTCCCATTGATAATACCTTCCAATCCCTGTTCGAACAGACGTATGTCTTCGGGCAGAATATAGCTGTGGAACGTATCGATATCTATATTTTTAGATTCAACCGAATCATTGTTAAACGAAGAGAAGCGTTTTGTCTTTACATTGATCTCCCAGGGGACGATCTGGGCGGCATTGATCGATAGTTCGAGTTTAGACTGTGCTTCCTCGAGCGACTGTTGTTTTTGTATGTCTTCCGTAATATTCCGTTCGGTTCCGATTATCTGGTATACTTTTCCCTCATTGCCTGATCGCATACCAATCCCGTAGATCTCATACCATTCATAGCGATCATTGATTAGTACCCGAAGGATAAGTTTCGCTTTTTCCAGTTCGCCCGTGGAAAGCTTTGTCATCAGCTGCATAAATTCGTCTCGTTCTTTGGGATGGATCCATAGCAGCAGCTTATCCATAGTCAGCCCGTTTTTGAAAATCGGGCTACCATTCAATGTGTTGAAGCAGCACTTTTTCACATCAAATGCCCAAGCAGAGATTTTGCCGGCTTCGAGCACAAGCGAGAGTTCGCGCTGGGTTTTAATCAATTCGTAGTCTTTCTTACGGCTTTCAGTGGTCTCGATGGTGGCAGCCATCAGGTAAGGCGTACCGTTGGCTCCGGTAAACGTATTTTTGGTGGTGATAGACCAGCGTTCGGGTTCACCGGTCTCTTCGTTGTATGATACACGATCGAAGGTGACAGGGACATCACTGTTGGCCACCATCATATCTTCCTTGATGAATTCTTCTGTCATCGGTTCCCAGCGATCCATATCGTTCTGTCCGATCTGGAACGGATTGTCGTTGCCGAAAAAGTCGAGCAGGTAGTTGTTGAAGAATACATACCGCAGATCGTTGGATATATCTTTTACCAGCAAACCGATCGGAAGGTTGTCCACCACCGACTGGAAGAAGCTTTTCAGTTCCACTGTCTTCTTTTCGGCCTCCACATATTCGGTTTCGTCATGGGTGAAACAGACTACCTGGTTGTTCAGGAAAGGCACAGTGCGAGCTGCATAATAGTATGTCTTCCCGTCTTTCGTTACTTCGTATTCAAAATTATTCTGCTTGTTGTTGAGCAAGGTTTCTTCTACATTGTCTGCTACCGTCTGCAACGCTCCTGCGAAATGGGAGGGGAGGCAATCTACGTCGCGCAGGTTCTTACCATTGACATCGTCTGCCGTTGCTCCAAGCAGTACACTATCCATTGGGTTCACAATATCTACCAGTTCCAGCTTGCTGTTAAAGATCAGCGCCATATCGGGCATGGAAGATACCAGTTGCCGCATCCGTTCGTTCTGGTTCGTATATTCCTTTTCTTTCTTCCGCTTGCGGAAAAAAATGATTCCAAAGATGCAGACAAACAGGATCAGCAGCACGATTTCACCGATTATCACTTCCGGATAATTCCTGAACAGCAGTGAATAATCTTTAAGAATTATGTATAAAACAGTCATAACCAGTATATTGATCTTCAATAAGAGAATGAGGTAGTTGCAAAAAACAGGTTATATAACAACTAAGCGGATATATTGTTCCCAAAAGTACTTAGTTTAGTTGAGATAAACCATCAGCAGCAAGGAAAAAAATTATTATCCGGTTTACTACCGTAAGACGGTCACTTTCCCTATCTTTGTGTGCTTTAAAAAAAACGCAGACGGTGGAAGAATATCTGAATCAGTTGAATGAAAGCCAGCGGGCGGCGGTGCTCTATATCGATGGGCCGTCGTTGGTGATTGCCGGGGCCGGATCGGGGAAAACGCGGGTGTTAACCTATAAAATTGCCTGGTTGATCCGGCAAGGTATCGATCCCCGGCAGATATTGTCACTTACGTTTACCAATAAAGCGGCCCGGGAGATGAAGGAGCGTATTGGCGCCGTAGTTGGGGAAGAAACAGCCGGTCGGTTGTGGATGGGCACGTTCCACTCCATATTCTCACGCATACTCCGTTATGAATCGGCAGCGATCGGGTATCCGCACGACTTCACCATCTACGATGCCACCGATTCCAAAAGCCTCCTGCGCACCATCATCAAGGAGATGAACCTGGACGATAAGAAATATCGCCCCGGTGTGGTGCAAAGCCGTATCTCCAATGCCAAGAACGCCCTCGTCACCAGCAAAGCCTACGAACAAGACAAGGAATTGGTGGAGCACGATATGCACAGTAAAATGCCCCTGTTGCGCGAGATCTACAAGCGTTACCAGCAACGCTGCTTCCAGGCCGGCGCGATGGACTTTGACGACCTGTTGCTACAAACCAATATCCTCTTCCGCGACCATCCGGCCGTGCTTGCTAAATACCGCCGGATGTTCCGCTTTGTGCTGGTAGATGAGTACCAGGATACCAACTTTGCCCAGCACCTCATTGTGCAACGCCTATGCGAAGAACACGGACGTATCTGCGTAGTTGGCGATGATGCGCAGAGCATTTACTCTTTCCGTGGGGCAAATATCGATAATATATTGAAATTCAAAAATATATACCCCAACTGCCAGGTGTTCAAACTGGAACGCAACTACCGTTCTACGCAGACGATTGTGAATGCGGCCAATAGCTTGATACACAAGAACAAAGAACAAATACACAAAACGGTCTATTCAGAAAAAGAGCCAGGTGATAAGGTGCCGGTTTATTCGGCATTTTCAGACTATGAAGAAGGGTATATCGTAGCGGCCAAAGTGGAAGAGATGCGGAAGAAAGCCGCAGGCTCGTATGCCGATTTTGCGGTGCTTTACCGCACCAATGCGCAGTCGCGTACCCTGGAAGAATCGCTTCGTAAGAAAGGCATCCCGTATAAGATTTACGGCGGGCTGTCTTTCTACCAGCGAAAAGAGATCAAAGACGTAATTGCCTATTTCCGGCTGATCGTGAATCCGCACGACGAGGAAGCATTTAAACGCATCGTCAACTATCCCAAGCGGGGAATAGGGGATACCACGGTAGGCAGGTTGCTGGATGCGGCGTCGCAACACAATGTAAGCCTTTGGAATGTGGCGGGGGCACCGTTGGAATACGGTGTCTCCCTGCAAAGCAGCGCTGTGAAGAAACTTACTGATTTCCGCCGGTGGATCATAGCGATGGCCGAAGAAAGCAAAACCCTTTCGGCCGATGAAATGGCTGAGCAGGTGGTTAACCTGTCTGGTATCCGCATCGAGACAACGGAAGACCACTCCGTGGAAGGCATCAGCCGGAAAGAGAACATCGATGAATTGCTGAAAGGGATGGCCGAGTTCTGCCAGATCCGCCGTGAACAAGATATATGGCAGGTGTCGCTGGCCGACTTTTTGTCTGAAGTATCCCTCCTGACCGACCAGGACAACGACAAGGAAGAAAATGCCGACAAGGTAACGCTCATGACCGTCCATGCCGCCAAGGGCCTGGAGTTTCCGAACGTATTTGTGGTCGGTCTGGAAGAAGACCTCTTCCCCTCCGCCATGGTGAAAGACAATCCCCGGGGCGTTGAAGAAGAGCGGCGTCTCTTTTACGTAGCCCTTACCCGTGCCGAGCGTTGCTGCATCCTCTCATTTGCCAAGTCCCGTTTCCGGAATGGGCAGACCGTGATGTGCACGCCGAGCCGTTTCCTGAAAGACATCGATCCCCAATACCTCGAATTGCCCGAAGAGTTGTCATGCGGAGATGTGTTCGGCAGTTCCCGCCGCCTGTTCGACGATGCCGGCGGACGTCCGGCCTTTCAGTCGCCCTTCCGCCAGCCGCAGGCGCGGACGGAAAGAACGGAAAGCCGTCCGGTGGTACCGCCGCCTTCCATGCCGCATTTGCAACGGTTGGAAAAGGCTGTCAGGGCAAGCGTTCCGGCTACATCGTCGTCGGATCAGTCGGGTCTGCCTGATTTGCAGGTGGGAATGACGGTGGTTCACGATCGCTTTGGCCAGGGTGTTGTGACCGCCCTCGAAGGAAGCGGCCCCAACACCAAAGCCACGGTCGATTTCGCGCATGCCGGACAGAAGAACCTGCTCCTGAAGTTTGCTAAACTTACCGTACTGGGCTAATCCACCAATCTACTATTGCAGGCGGAACACTACCGGAAGCGTGTATTTCACACGTACCACTTTGCCTTTGTCCTTGCCCGGTACCCACTTGGGCATAATGGAAATTACGCGTACAGATTCAGCGTCTAATAAGGGATCCACCCCTCTCACTACTTTTATCTGTGTGAGGCTGCCGTCTTTTTCCACCACATAAGATAGGATCACACGTCCCTGAATGCCCTTTTGCTGGGCTTCTGTCGGGTATTTAACGTTAGTGCTGAGGAATTTAAACAATTCCTGTTCTCCGCCCGGGAACGCGGGCATTACATCTACTACTTCAAGTACCGGGTCTCCCTGTTGTGAAAGATCGGCGACAGGCTCATTGGCCACTACAATTGCTTCTCCCACTTCGGGACTGGCCAACGCCACGGCAACCGGCAGCTTTTCCAGCAGGATGCGCGCTGTGGCATTCATATTGTTCAGCAGCAGCAAGCCAATGGCCAGCGGCAGCAGGGCCAGGTATTTCACCCGGCGAACGGCATGTGTTCTGTTTTTATTCAACATGGTAATTCTCTTTTTTAAAGGTAATACACTAAAGTTATTATAAAGTTTTGCTGCAGCCAAAGGAGGATGTTCCAGTCCGATCAGGTGGTACTGGTATGTTTTTTTGTCGTAGCCGGCATACAGCACGGCTTCGTCGGCGATGTATTCGTGGTTGAGGCTTATTTCCTGTTTCAGCCACCAGGCAAACGGGTTGAGCCAGCACAGGATGCACACCACTTCGCCCAGCATCACATCCAGGGAATGCCAGCCGCGTACGTGGGCTGATTCGTGTGCCAGTATTTCGGCGGTCGATGCTTTATCTGCTGGTATGCCCGGAGGGATAAAGATCCAGCCAAAGAAGGAGTAAGGCTCTTCGGGCTGATACAGTTGGTAGTAGGTATACCCGTCGTGTGTGCACCGGCGGCTCGTTTGCCGGGTGCGTACCAGGATGGTGAGTTCTACCAGGCAACGGAGCAGCAACACAAATACGCCTATGGCATACAGTCCCGTCAGCCAAAGCGAAAGCGATGCCTGCCAACCGGTTTCTATTGTATCGGCGTCAGTAGCCTGCGTGAGCTCTATGGGTACCAGCGTGGAATAATAGGTTACGACTCCGCTCATTCCCATCTGTGTAGACAGCCAGTGGCTTAGGTCGGGCAGGGGATAGAGGAAGGCTATCAGGTAAACGGCCAACAGGGTGAACCGCCGCATCCGGAAGAAGGTGTCGCGCTGGAACAACAGGCGGTAAGCACAGTACAATACGGCCAGGGCCACATTCACCTGCAGGAAATAGTATAGAAGGGATTCCATGATACAAACGAATTATACGTATACTCCTAAAGACGATTACTCTCCTTTTTCGATCTGGTCCATCAGGTCGCGCAGGTCTTGCTTGGACAGTTTCCGGTCGCGCACGAAGAAGGAAACCATCTCTTTGTAAGAGCCTGTGAAGTAGTTCTCCACCACATCCGACATGCACATGCGCTGATAGTCGCTTTGCTTCACGGCCGGGGTGAACTGGGTGATCACGCCAAATTTGTTGGGCGTCACATAGTGCTTGCGTTCCAGGTTGCGTACCACCGAGGCCACACTGGTGTAGGGCGGGCGCGGTTCGGGTATCTCATTCAGTATGTCGCGGATGAAGCAGGGACCCAGCTTCCAGATGTGCAACATAATCTCTTCTTCTTGTATTGTAAGCTTCTCCATGATGATATATTTTATGTATAAACGTCTATTTCTTGTATGTAACCGGCCTGTGGTTTACTATCACTTCGCAAATCTACTTAATTTAAGTAGATTAACGCAATTGAAATAGATAATAATTGTTAAGGTGCGGAATTTCGTTCCACCGGCTGCTTCTACACGGACGAGATACCTGATTGAGGCCTGCGCCTCACCTGCTGCGAGGCGCACGTCTCAGTCGACTGAGGCGCAGGCCTCAGACAGGGTGAGGCGCAGGCCTCAAAGGAGTAAGGCGCAGG
>JAVBUH010000028.1:0-61700 GCA_031555505.1 Tannerellaceae bacterium | reverse complement strand
GCTTCGCCTGTACCCCCGGCTACGTACAGGATGCCCGTGACCGGGCATTCACACAAGCTATGGTATCACCCTGATATGTTCATTTCATGGGTTAGGATGCTTCACTTTCGTCGGAACTTGAAGCAAGCCCACATTCAAGTTCGTCGGTATTTGCATACAATGCGCTATAGTATTTGGCGGAAGTTGAGGGAGATGTGGATGGTTGGATGAGGGGGGTAGGGAGGGATTTGGGAGCCGTTTTCGCGTTCAGTAGGGTATTATTCCTTTTAATGAAAGAAGAGATGTGTTGCATAATTTCTTTTTTCATCTTTGCATTGTAAATAGGTTAAACATTAATACAAAGGTGGTTTAATGGTTTAGCGTATAGGCGAAAAGATTGTTAGGTTTTTTAGGTTGTGTAGGTTTACTAATTTAATTAATTGTTTAAGGTTATGAAACGTTTTATGATGGCGGTAGCAGCCTTGGTATGTTTTGCTACGATGGGTTTTGCACAGGCGAAAAGTGAATCGAAAGCTCCGTTCACGGCCGATTTCGATAAGCTGAGTGCTTATCTAGAATTATCTGATTACCAGATGAATGATGTTTATGAAATCAATGTGCATTTCATTGATGCACAGCAGCAGAGTGTAGACCGGAATCCCAATGTACAGGAGAAACGGATGAAGAAGGCACTTTATGGAAATTTGAAGTTGATGAAGAAAGAGTTGACGGCCGAACAGTACCGTAAATATGTGGCTTTATTGAATATTACAAATTTCAATAATGGACTGATTGGCGGTAATGATATTTCGGATGTCTATCTGGCGAAAGAGTAACAAAGAAAGGTACATAGCAGAGGGGAAAGAGGCTGTGTTATCTGTGTGCCGTACTACATTTGACACGCCCCTTTTCTCATCTGGGGAATCCCCTTTTTCGTTATGACGCCTTTTTTTATCCTTTTTGCGCAGTAAAAGACCTTATAAATCGGAAAATTCGGATATATTTGTCAGATTACAATCGTACTATAGTAACGTTAAGATAATGCTAACAAAAACCATTACAATATGTGCTTGCTCTTCACGCTCGTTTATCGATAAAGATAAAGTAGTTCGCCTGGCGGCGGTACTGACCCATGCCGGTATGGCGGTAGTGATAGTGCCTGATTTATGCAAACAGGCTATACAAGATACATCCGGTATGGCGTCGATCGCATCTTCGGCTATTCTGGCCTGCTATCCGCGAGCGGTGAGCGCACTTTTTGCTTCGATAGGTTTGGAGCCCGGGCAAGTACTGGATATACGCACTGGAGATACCGATGCAATACTTGCCCAACTAGGAGCCACGGCGTCTGCCGTGGGTGCAGTGGTGGAAGGAGAATCCGATTTTAGGGAGATGGTGGCTGCCTTTCCGGTGGAAGCAGGCACGGATGCCTGGTATCCGGTGATTGATAAAGACCGGTGTAGCGAGTGTGAGAAGTGCCACGACTTCTGTCTTTTCGGCGTATACACCCTTGAAGACGGGCGGGTGACGGTGAAACAGCCGCAACAATGCAAAAATAACTGTCCCGCCTGTGCACGGGTGTGTCCGTCGAAGGCCGTTATATTCCCCAAATATGAGAAGTCGCCCATTAATGGCGGAGAGGCCGACGAAGAACAAGCCATGTTGCTGGATACCAAAACCCTGTATGCCGAAGCGCTCCGGACGCGACTGGAACACCGGAGGGCCAGTGTTTCACTTTTAAGAAGAGACCAGTCATGACAGCCCACGATTATATCGCTACCCTGAAGGCCGCCCTGCGTGTGCCCCGCGAATCCACCCCTCGCCTGATGTGGAAGTTTATGTACAACTTCGGCTGGCGGAGCCTGATCAATATCCATCGTTTTGAGAAACGGCAGGCCCGGAAGCAGCCGTTCTTTCCGGCTTTTGTGATGATCTCGGTCACCGAAAGCTGCAACCTGGCCTGTAGTGGTTGCTGGGTGTCGGCCGGCGGACGGAAATCGCTTACCATTGAGCAATTAAACGGGATTATTAATCAAAGCAAGCAAAAAGGCTCCTACTTCTTCGGTATCCTGGGGGGCGAACCGCTGATGTACAAGGGACTGTTAGATGTCATGGAGACACATTCGGATTGCTATTTCCAGCTATTCACCAATGCCACGCTGCTGACGGATGAGGTGGCGATACGCCTGCGGCGGATGGGCAATGTGACTCCGCTTATCAGCATCGAAGGGCTGAAAGAAGAAAGCGATGCCCGTCGCGGGAAAGACGATGTATTCGAACGTACCCTTGCAGGTGTCCGTGCCTGCCGGAAACATAAACTGATCTTCGGCGCGGCGGCGAGTATCTGTAAAAGTAATTTTGATGAGCTGGTGAACCGCGCCTATATAGAACTGTTGGCAAAGGAAGGCGCACACTATCTGTGGTATTACATTTATCGTCCGGTGGGCAGCGATCCGCATCCTGACAATGCCTTGAGCAGGGAACAGGTGCGGGCGCTCCGGCAGTTTGTGGTGGAGCAGCGGAAAGATGCTCCCTTGTTTATTATTGAAACCTATTGGGACGATAAGGGCAAGGCGCTTTGTCCGGCGGCAACGGGATTGAGCCACCATATCGCTCCGTCGGGGGCGTTGGAGTTTTGTCCGCCCCTGCAGCTGGCGAAAGATTACCTGAATGCGGATGCGTCCAACCTGGTCCCACTGTTTGAAAACTCCGCCTTCCTGGCTGATCTGCGGAAGATGACGGCCCAAACATCCCGCGGCTGTATCCTGCTGGAAGATCCTGAACGGCTGGTGGATTTTCTGGTACAGCACGAGGCGGTTGAAACGACAACCCGGCAAACGGTGCTGGACGAATTCCGGCGCATGACGCCCCTTCCCGGTCATGATATGGCAGGAGAGGAGATTCCTGAGCAAAATACTTTCTACCGGATGCTGAAAAAACGCTACTTCTTTGGCTTCGGCGCATACGGTTAATAAAGACGTCCATGGAAAGCAAACAGATATACGACATACCATCCATGCCCGGCGAACGGCACCGGTTGCGAAACGCGATCGATGCGTATGTAAGCCGCCGGTCGTACAGGCCGCCTGTCTCCATGGAGCAATTGGCCGACATGGCCGACCAACTCATCCGTGAGCAGGCGCTTGATCCCGGTATCAAAGGATGGATCATGGTGGAGGCCCACAATTGTGTCTGGCGTGATACCGTGGCGGCTATCCCATACGAAAAACGGATTCTGCTGCTCCCCCAGTGTCTGCGCCATTCCGGCAAATGCGAGGCTGAAATAGACGAGCTCGGGCTATTGTGTCACCGGTGCAACCAGTGTACGATACCTGATTTGCAGGATAAAGCGGATAGCCTGGGGATGATGAGCCTCGTAGCCGAAGGATTTACGGCGGTGATCGGACTGATCGAGAGCCGGGTAGTGGATACCGTCATTGGCGTCAGTTGCCTCGCATCGTTGGAGAAAGCATTTCCCATGATGGTCGATAATGCCGTGCCCGGCCTGGCCATCCCGCTGAATACGGACGGATGTAAGGATACGACGGTGGATTACGGATATGTGGAACGGATGATCAGCATGTGTGCAGACAAATCCGTAAAGCTGTTGGATTATGATTACCTGAAATCTACGATCAACCAATGGTTTTCGCCTGAAAACCTGCGCCGGCTGTTGTCGCCTGCCGACAACCAGACCTCGGCCATTGCCCTCGACTGGATGGGGGCCGACGGTAAGCGGTGGCGCCCTTATCTGCTGGCTGCCACCTACCTGGCCCTGAGCGACGAGGCGGAAGTGCCCGAAGCCGTGCAACTGGCTGCCGTTGGCGTGGAGTGTTTCCACAAAGCCTCCCTTGTGCACGACGATATACAGGACCAGGATACCCTGCGGTATGGACGGCAAACGGTGAATGCCGCCTATGGCGATTCCATTGCCATCAATGTGGGAGATATCTTATTGGGCGAAGGCTACCGCCTGCTGGCATCTTCTGGGAAAGCGGAATTGATCAAAGCAATAGCCGATGCGCATATCGCTCTCTGCAAAGGGCAGGGGATGGAGTTGGAGTGGAGCGTGTCTCCACGTCGGCTGACGATGGACTTTGTACTGGCTGTTTTCTGCCACAAGACCGTGCCGGCTTTTGAGGTGTCGCTGCTGATCGGACTGCTTTGTGCCGGCGACGATCCGAAACTCAGGGAAACGTTGCATCAGTATTCGCAGGCGCTGGGGATTGCCTACCAGTTGCAGGATGATGTAGCCGATTTTGAGACGGATGAACCGCTTGCCTTACGCCCGTCGGCCATTTTGGCCGCTCTCTGCGAACAACATACAGACGACGACGACTTTGTGCAGGCTTTGCTGTGTACGAACGATCTGAAAGCCTTTTTAACTCGTCCGGATACAAACCCTTTCCTGCAACAGGCGATCAGTCGCGTGAAGGGAATGGCGGCCCTGTATCACAGGATGGCATTGGAGGCTTTGCAGGATATAGACAACACGGAATTGAAACGGTTACTTTTCCGTGTAACCAAAAAGATATTGAAATAGGGGATGCTGGTGAGATGACGCGAACGATTTCATACAGGATGTTTGATACCCTGAAAAAGGGGAAAGAACGGTTAGACAGGGAGGCTCTTGACCGGGTAGTAGCCTTTGTCCGATCGCAACAGACAGCAGACGAGTCGTTCCTGAACAAGAGCAGGCAGCCCGACCTCTATTATACCATGTTTGGCTGGATATTGATGTATGTCCTGGATATCCGGCAAGACCGGTCGAAGATGAAAGCCTGGCTGACGGCGTTGGATGTGCCGGAAAGGGATCTGGTCCATTATGCCGCCTGGGTACGTTGCCGGATGATCTACCGGTTGCGGCAATGGGGAAAATGGGAACTGTTTTTTCGCTATTTCGCATCCGGCGATACGAACCTGAGAAAGCTCCGGCGTGTCCCCAATGACGATCCGCAATCGCCTTATTCGCAATACATCCTTTTGTCTTTACAGGAAGATGCGAGGATGACCAAAACAAGTAAAGAGACCGTATTGAATACCATTGCCCCGTACCGGACAGCCGAAGGTGGATATGCCAACCGGGTAAAGGCGTCGTCGGCTACCACCAATGCCACGGTAGCAGCACTCGCTATATGGGGACAGTTGGCCGGATACGACAGGAACGACGACGTGGTCTGCTTACAACAGCTGCAGGATCCGTCGGGAGGCTTTTGTGCAACGGCAGAGTCACCTGTGCCCGACCTCTTGTCTACCGCTACCGCACTGTTTATGCTACAATGCTATGGCACGGCTCCTCTCTATGCTACAGGCGACTTTGTGGAGGCGCATTGGTTGGATAACGGCGGGTTTGCTGCTACGCTGCTGGATGATGCCAGCGATGTGGAATATACGTTTTACGGACTATTAGCCTTAGGAACACTATGAGTGGATTATACACAAAAGGGAAACAGCTGGAAGAGATGATCGACACCCTGCGGATACAACTGCTGCAGAAACGATCGCCGGATGGCATGTGGCGGGGGAAACTCTCGTCCAGCGCTATCTCTACCTCCGTGTCGGTCTTTGCCTTGTTTATGATCGACAGCGGGAAATATGATGTCCTTATCCGGAAAGGGGTCACGTGGCTGAAAGAGACCATGCAGTCCGACGGATCGTGGGGTGATACGGTGGAAAGCCCTTCCAACCTGACGGCAACTCTGCTTAGCTACAGCGCTCTGTGTGCGGTAGATACGCCTCCGGTACAGACGAAGGAATACCTAAACGCGCGTTTCGGCGGTTCAACCGACCAGCATATTATCCAGGGGGTGCTGGCTTATTATGGGAAAGACCTCACGTTTTCGGCGCCTATCTTGGTGATGTGTGCCCTGGCGGGTGTGATCAGCCGTTGGGACGATATACCGCAATTGCCGTTCGAACTGTCGGTGCTGCCGCAGCGGTTTTTCCGCTTCCTGCAACTGCCGGTAGTGAGTTATGCGATACCGGCGCTGATAGCGGTGGGTATCCTCCGGTACCGGAAAGGAAAGAAGAATGTGCTCTCACCCCTGCGGGAGGCGTTTATCCATAAGTCCCTTGCCGTATTGGTGAAGTTGCAGCCGTCTAACGGCGGCTTTCTGGAAGCGGCGCCGCTTACGGCGTTTGTATCCATGTGCATGAGTGGGGCCGGTTACCGGCAACATAGTACCACCCAAAAGGCTGCCGGCTTCTTAACGGATACGGTTCGTGCCGATGGTTCGTGGCCGATCGATACAGACCTGGCAAGCTGGGTCACCGCGTTGAGTGTAAAAGCGCTGGAGAACGATATCCCCGATAAACAGCAGTTGGCCCTCCGCATCCGGATGAATGCCTTTACCCATCGGCATCCGTTTACCGGGGCGATGGCGGGAGGATGGGGATGGAGCGACCTGCCCGGAGCTGCACCGGATGCAGATGATACGGCGGCCGCATTGATAGCCTTGCATATATTGCTGGATGGCAAATGTGTGCCCGAAGTGGCGAAAGGGATTGAATGGCTGCTGGCCTTGCAGAATAAAGACGGAGGTATGCCTACCTTCTGTAAAGGATGGGGTAAACTGCCTTTCGACCGGAGCAGTGCCGATATATCTGCCCATGCTTTTCTGGCAATCGGATTATGGCGGAAGACGCTTCCAACTCCTTTGCAGCAGAAATGTAAGGAAGCAGCCAACCGGTTGCTTTCCTGGGTTGAGCGGGCACAGGCATCCGATGGTTCGTGGACGCCGTTGTGGTTTGGCGACCAGGATGCATCCGATGAGCGTTCGCCTGTATATGGTACGGCTGTAGTGATAGATTATTTGTCGGCTACCGGCCATCCGTTGGCTTTGGCAATGGCCGGTAAGGGCGGTCACTACCTGCTGTCTGTACAGAATGCCGACGGCGGATGGGGTGGAACAGCCGGTGTACCGTCGAAGGTAACGCTGACCGCCCGTACGTTGCAAGCCCTTGTTTCCTATGCCGGAGCAGACGGGCCGGCGGTAGAAAGGGGTGTGGACTATATGTACCGGATGTTCCGGGCAGGTATGATCAACCGGCCCGAACCGATTGGCCTGTACTTCGCTCGTTTGTGGTATTCGGAAGAATTGTACCCGCTGACATTCACGCTGCAGGCTTTGAAGCAGATTCACCGGGTAATGAATGACTAAAAAATAGGATAATGAAGGGAACTGTATGGATTAGCTGTTTGTTGGCCGCCTTTTCGCTGTCGGCACAGGAGGTGGTACAATGGCGGGGCGACCGCACGGGTATGTACAAAGAGACCGGGCTGTTGAAGCAATGGCCGGCCGGCGGGCCTGAATTGCTTTGGCATTTCGATGGCTTAGGCAACGGATATTCGTCCGTGTCGATTGATAAGGATCAGTTGTTTGTGACCGGATATCACGATGGTACAGGTTCTCTCTACGTGTTGGGACTGGATGGCAAACTCAGGCATAAAATAGCTTATGGATCCGAATGGGATGCCGACGGCTATGTAGGAGCCCGCAGCACGGTGATGCACGATGACGGGAAGTTGTATATCGTAAGCGGACTGGCTGAACTGTTCTGCTACGATACACAAACCCTGAAACTGTTGTGGAAAAAGAATTACCTGAAAGACTACGGCGCCGAAAATACCAAACACGGCTGGAATGGTCCGCCGCTGATCATCGGCAACAAGCTGATCATTGCACCGGGCGGACCCAAACACAATGTGGTTGCGCTGGACAAAGCTACCGGTGAAATAAGCTGGAGTGCCGCGGGGGCAGGGGATATGTCGGGCTATGGGACGCCTGTCTTTGTCGGCGATCAGCAGGTGCCGCAAGTTGTGGTGATGATGGCCCATCATATCGTCGGACTGGATGTGTCGGATGGCAAACTGCTGTGGTCGCACCCACATACCAACCGGTTTGGCGAACATCCCAATACGCCTGTGTATAGTGACAATATGCTGTTCTGCACCAGCAGTTACGGCAAAGGCTCGGTGATGCTGCGGCTCACCGATGGTGGCCGTAATGTGTCGAAAGTATGGGAGCTGCCGGAAGTAGCCCATAAGACGGGCCATGCGATGAAAGCCGGGGAGTATATCTACGGATCAGGCGAACGTACGGACTGGTATTGCGTGGATTGGCATACCGGGAAGATCATGTATGCCGACAAATCGCTTGGCGCCGGTACGATCATTGCGGCGGAAGGCCTGTTGTATTGCTATTCCGAAAAGGGAGAAATGGCGTTGGTGAAGCCGAATCCTGCCAGGTTTGAGATCATAAGTAAATATCCCGTTACGATGGGGACGGAACAGCATTGGGCGCATCCGGTGATTTACCATGGCGTATATTATGTGCGTCATGGCGATACGTTGATGGCGTATAAACTTAAATAAGGATGGAAAAGAAAAAGGCAATTACGCTGATAACGGCAGGCGTCGCTTTCCTGTATACCGCGATCCTTGTCGGGTGGCAACTGTATACGCCATCGGATACGCGTTTTGTCTTACAGGAACCAGGGGCGGACAATCGTCCCCAGGGGATGGAACGAAAGACAGATGATGTGCTGATTGGCGAGTTTTTCATGAAATATACCGATCATACCTCCTCCCTGACAGGTAAGTGGAGCAGTTTTCGGGGGGAACAGACCTCCAACGTGATTGTGGCTGCCGAAACGATCAACACTTCAGCCGAAGAGTATCCCGTCCTCTGGAGTGTGGATACGGGCGAAGGGCATGCAGCGCCGGTGATTTATAACGGGCGGGTCTATTTCCTGGACTATAACGAGCAGTTAAGTTCGGATGCCCTGCGTTGTTTTTCGCTGGAAACAGGAGAAGAACTGTGGCGCAGGTGGTACCGGGTGCCAATCAAGCGGAATCACGGCTTTTCTCGTACCGTTCCTGCTATAGGCGACGATTATATTGTCACCATCGGTCCGCAGGGACATGTGATGTGTTGCGATCCGGTGACGGGTGATCTGAAATGGTCGCTGGATATGCAGAAAGAATTTAAAGCCGAGGTGCCGTTCTGGTACACCGGCCAGTGTCCGCGGGTAGACGATGGAATATTGATACTGGCGCCTGCGGGTGAAGAGGTACTGTTGGCCGGGTTTGATTGTCGGACGGGTGAGCGGGTGTGGGCCACGCCGAATACATTGGGCTACACCATGTCGCATTCCTCCGTTATGCCCATGACATTGCTTGGGAAGAAGACCTATGTCTATATCGGCGTAGGTGGGGTCTGTGGGGTATCGGCAGAGAAAGACGACCGGGGTACGTTGCTCTGGCAGACGTCCAAATGGCAGCCTTCGGTGGTGGCGCCTTCTCCTTTGCAACTGTCTGCAGACCGTATCTTTATGGTGGCCGGTTACGGAACGGGTGGCGCCTTGTTGCAGGTGGGCCGGTCCGGAACGACATGGACGGCTGCCATTACCGACCAGTACAAACCCAATGAAGGGTTGTCCAGCGAGCAACAAACGCCTATCCTGTACAACAATATGCTCATCAGCATCATCCCCAAGGATGGTGGTGGAGACCGCAGCAAGCTGGTGTATTATGCACCGGGCAACCTGCATAAGGCCGTATGGACCTCGGCTGCCGACGAGCGTTTCGGGTTGGGTCCTTACCTGGTGGTCAATAACAAGCTGTTTGTCTTCAAGGAAGATGGCGAACTGTACCTGTATGAAATTGCCGCCCAAAGCATGCAGTTGCTGAAAAAGCAACGGATCATGGATGGGGCGGATGCCTGGGGGCCGTTGGCCTATGCCGACGGGATGCTGATCGTGCGGGATGCACATACGGTTAAATGTCTGAAAGTGAGTTGAACGATGAAACGAAATGCACAACTATCCCTGAATATCCTGATCTTCCTGCTGATAGCAGGGTTTGTCTGGTATATGGCATCTTCCATGAATAAGGAAGAAAAGTCGGCCGTAGAAACAACGGTGGAGGAAGGAGCGCCGTTTGCAAGCCCGTATACAAAGGCCTCGGCCTTCGAACTGCCGGAAAAGATCATTTGTTTTGAATTGTATGGCGACCGGTTGTATATCGTATCCGGCCGGCATATGTACGTCTATAATGTGGCGGGAGAACAACTGTCCCGTTTCCCGGTGGCATCCGATGTAAGGGATATCACGTTGGATAAAGAGTCTGTCTATGTCTTATATCCTACGCGGATCGAAGTGTATTCCCTTGAGGGCGGGCTGGTGCACCAATGGGAGGCATGCAGCGAACTTTCGGATTATTGCTCGCTGACGGCGGTTTCCGGTTATGTGTTTGTAACCGATGTGGCGAACAAGAATATCTGCCAATATACGGAAGAAGGTAACTTCGTGCGGTTCATTCAAAGTCCGCGGGAGTTCCTCATCCCCAGCTATTCATTTGATATCGATCACCGCAATGATACGGTGTATTGTGTGAATGCCGGGCGGCACCTGATAGAGACTTATACCTTAGACGGCCGTTTCATTGCAGCCTTTGGCGGGCCTGGTGGTAAAGAAGGTTTTTTTGCCGGATGCTGTAATCCCTCCTATATCACCTTTATGCCGGATGGCAAACTGCTGACGTCTGAAAAAGGCAATCCACGGATCAGTACGTACGGCCACGACGGGCGGTTCGACCGTATGTTGCTGAACGGCAGAGGGCTTGGCGGCGGTACCGATGCGTATGGTGTGAAGGCTTCAGGGGATACACTGTTTGTCTCCGGTGAGCAAACGCTGTCGGCCTTCCGGTATCAACCGGCAGCATCGAATAGTTCATTGTAATGTAAAAACAGGTATGTAACAGTATATGGAACCGAACAAAGAAAATAAAGAGAAGATCTCACGCAAACGGTTTTTGCAGGTGTGTGGTTCTCTTATCGCGGGCGGAAGCATCCTGGGTATGACCGGTGTCTTGCTGCATAAGATGTACCGCTTGCCGGGTAATGCTTTGTCTGATCCGGGAAGCAGGCAGGGTTTGTCTAAGGCCGTACCTGCTTCGCCTTATCAATTGGTATCGTCTTTTAGTGTGCCCGATTGGATAGAGGGATTTGAACTGTCTAACGACAAGCTGATCGTTGCCGCATCGAATAATCTCTATCTGTATAGCCAGACGGGCTCGTTGCTGAACAACTTCGCTATTGGTAGCCAGTTGCGGGATATTGCCGTGGATAATGACATGATTTACCTCTTGTTCCCGGCCCGTATCGAAGTCTATACGATGGATGGCGAATGGATCAGGGATTGGGAAGCCTGCAGCGACCAGTCCGATTATTGCTCGATGGCGGTTACATCCGGCTTCGTGTTCGTGACGGATGCAGCGAATAAGCAAATCTGCAAATATACCACCGGGGGGAACTTGGTGTCTGTGATACGAAGCCCGAACGGCTTTATTATACCGAGCTACTCGTTTGGCATAGCGGCTGTCAATGGCCTGATCTTCTGCTCCAATTCAGGCAGGCATCAGGTAGAAAGCTATACATTGGAGGGTGAGTATGTGGGCGCTTTCGGTCAGGCTGGCGGCGCTTCCGGATCGTTTTGTGGATGTTGTAACCCGGTATACCTGTCGTCCACTTCCACCGGTGAGATCATTACGTCTGAAAAGGGGAATCCCCGGATCAGTTGTTACGGCCGGGATGGACGGTTCCGGACTATGCTGCTGGATAGCAAAGCGTTGGGTGGCGGTAATGTGGCATATAATGTAAAGGTGCTAGGCGACAAGTTATTTGTTGTTGGAAAGAATCTGGTATCCACCTTCCGGTATGATCAGGCATTAGCTGCCCGGACGGCCTGTGCGGATTGCGGTGTCAATTGCCCGTTACGGGAAGGCGTCACTATTTAAATAACTGTAATTAGTTGACTGTACAATGGAACAGCATACACATACAACGAAAAGTCCTATGGCGCGCCGCCGCTTCCTGCGCCTGCTGGGTCAGACGGCTGCGGGCGGAACGATACTGGCCGTGTCTGGCCTGTTGGCCCGCAAAGTGATGGGAAAGGAGATGGCCTTGTGGCAGATCGACCCGGCCAAGTGCACGCAGTGCGGACGGTGTGAGACCCATTGTGTCCTTTCCGTGTCGGCCGTAAAATGTATCCATGCCAATAAAGTCTGCGGGTACTGCGACTTGTGTGGCGGATATTACCGCTCGAATGTGAAGGACCTGAATACGGCAGCCGAAAACCTCCGGTGTCCGACCGGGGCGATCCAGCGTCAGTTTGTGGAAGATCCTTATTTCGAATATACGATCAATGAAGACCTGTGCAACGGATGTGGCAAGTGTGTGAAGGGCTGCGGCTCATTCGGGAATGGTTCCCTCTATTTGCAGATCAAGCGGGAACTCTGTAGTAATTGCAATGAATGTAAGATTGCGACGGTATGTGCATCCAATGCGATCACACGCGTTCCCTATACCCAGGCCTATAAATTGAAAGACTGATGTGATGAAGAAAACCCGATTGACATACCTCTTCCTGCTGTGTGCCGGAATGGCCGGTGCGCAGAACCGGTTTCCCAAGCCTGATTTCGAATCGGGCTACCAGTATCCGGATATCACCTATCCCGTACCGAACGAAACGTTATGGGTAGCGATAGACCTGGTGGTATTGGTTGCGTTGATGAGCCTGGTTGCCTGGGCGATGATTAAAAAGCGTACACGGCAACCGGTGATCTGGACGTCCATTATTTCGGTTGCCTATTTCGGCTTCTTCCGGGAAGGCTGTATTTGCAGTATCGGTGCTATCCAGAACGTTACGTTGGCGTTGGTAGACAACGCATACGTGCTACCGTTGTCCGTACTGCTCTTTTTTATCCTGCCTGTCGGGTTTGCTTTTCTGTTCGGCCGGGTGTTCTGTGCGGGCGTATGTCCGTTTGGGGCCTTACAGGAACTGGTCAATGTAAAGCATTACCGGTTATCCCGGTCGCTGACTGCTACACTGGGTATGATCCCCTGGATATACCTCATCTTTGCCGTTTTGTATGTGGCTACCCGGAGTAGTTTTATGATCTGCCGCTTTGATCCGTTTATCGGTATCTTCCGCTTAGGAGGGGATATCGGGTTGATCGCGTTCGGTGTATTATTGCTGATCGCTGCCGTGTTTACGGGCCGGCCGTTCTGCCGTTTTATTTGTCCGTACGGGGCGTTGCTGAGCCTTTTTTCCCGGGTATCTATCCGGAAGGTGCAGATCACGGTACAGCCTTGTATCAATTGTGAGTTGTGCCACAATGCCTGTCCGGTGGATGCGATCAGGGCGCCCTACGATAATAAGGTAAAAGAAAGCCGCCCCGAGGGTGTAAAGCGGATACTGATGTATTTCGTTGTACTCCCGCTATTGATGGGGGCCGGTGCGTTGTTGATGTGGGCGGTAAGCGGCGACCTTAGCCGCGGCAACAAGGATGTCCGCCTGTATGATTTGGTGATACAGCAGGAAGCCGATCCGCAGGATGTGCTTTCCCTTGAATTGGAGGCCTTCTACGGACAAGGGGGTACCGTAGAAGCAATCACCGAAACGTATAGACAGATTCAGGATGCGTTCAGCCTCTATGCAACCATTGCCGGCGCATTGATCGGTCTGGTGATCGGTAGCACACTGATCCGGTTGTCGGTAAAGCGAACCCGCAAACAATACGAAATTGACCCTGCCGCCTGTGTGGACTGTGGTCGCTGTTTCAGTTATTGCCCCCAGAATACACTCGAAGTCGAATCAGGAAATAGTATACCATGAAGAAAGAGATCCTCCGAAATATCGCCATTGTCTCAGTCGTTTTTATCGTGACGTTATCGATCATGCTGATCACCAATTACTTCCAGGTGCGGGAGACTACGCCGCTACAGACCGAAGTGATCGAGACCCTGAAGCAACTCAACGATGAGAATGCTAATAACCCGGTCTTGCAGGAACAGATACGGCAGTTAGATCTGCTGGCGCGAAAAGCTTATTTCGTGCGCATGGATCACCTGATGGCCGGTGTCTATATCCTGTTGGGTATGCTTACGGTATGCCTGGTATGTGTGAGGCTATACTTCGCCCGGGATAAACATATTCCGGATAAAGACATCGATCCGATAGACGAGTGGGCGATCAAAACCCATGCCCGGCGGTATATTACCTGGGGCACGGTAGGGCTGGCCATCATCGCTCTTCTTTTTGCCGTGCTGAGTTCTCCCTACCTGATGACGAAAGCGGCCGATCAACCCGCGGCACAGCCAGAGGTGCTGGCCGAAAACAAGGAAGTGACAATACCTGAAGGGCAAGACAAGCTGCCGCAAGAGGATGTGCCCGCTCCCACAGATACGGTGAATGCCGGTACGGCCATAGTTGCACCCGTTGAAACAGCACCGACAGGGGTGGAGGCCACGCCTGCCCCCGCTACCCCGCAGCCGGCAGTTTCTAATGTAACCCACAATGCCTTCCGGGGTAATTATTCCAACGGGCAGTCGTCTGCCAAAGGAGTACCCGTCAAATGGAACCTGGCGGACAAAACGAACATAGCGTGGAAACAGGATATTCCCCGGCAGGGACAGAACTCCCCGGTGATCAACGGTAACAACGTCTTCTTCAGCGGAGCGGATGACAAGGTACGTGAACTGTATTGCTACGACCTTACCACCGGTGAGAAGCGTTGGACGGTGGCAGCCACAAACATACCCGGATCACCGGCTCAGGTACCCAAGACAACACCGGATACCGGGTTGGCCTCGTCCACGGTGGCTACCAACGGTAAGCAGGTGTGTGCCATCTTTGCCACCGGCGATATCATCTGTGCCGATATGGATGGGGCACGCTTGTGGGCGAAGAACCTCGGGGTGCCGAGCAACCATTATGGCTATGCTTCGTCGTTGCTGGTCTATGGCAATACGGTCATCGTACAGTATGATAATTCCAACAACCCCCGGTTGATTGCGCTGGACCTTGTTACCGGCAACGAACGGTGGAGCAAGACCCGCCCCGAGAAGGTAACCTGGAGTTCGCCCATGATCGCACAGGTGAACAACAGTCCGCAGTTGGTGCTTATGGGAAACCCTGGCCTTACGGCCTATAACCCCGGCAACGGCGAACAACTCTGGCGGGTGGAATGCCTGACGGGTGAAGTAGGCGCCAGCGCCTGTAGTGCCAACGGACTGATCTTTGCCGCCAGCGAATATTCCAAACTGGTGGCGATCAACGGAGCCGACGGGAAAGTGCTATGGGAAAGTAATGAATTCCTGCCCGAAGTCTCCAGTCCGGTTGCCACGAAAGACAATGTGTACCTGGCCACCAGTTACGGTGTGGCCGCCTCTTTCGATGCCCAGACCGGCGCACTGCGGAAGGAACACGAACTGAATACCGAGTTTTACGCATCACCCATGCTGGTGGAAGGAAAGATATACCTGTTCAGCAACGATGGTAAGATGCATATCTTCTCGGCCGATAATGAGTTCCGCTTGTTGGATTCGTTTGCAACGGGCGAAAGGACCTTTACCACTCCCGCCTTCACGGACGGGAAGATCGTGGTACGGACAGAAAAAAGCATTTACTGTGTAACAACAAACTGATATGGCGTGTACGTGCGAACATACTATACAAGGATCCCGGGATGAAATGTATGCCCGTGTGGATGCAGTCATCGACCGAATCGGTCGTACCCGGCAAGCCATTATCCCGTTGTTGCAGGCTATACAGGAGGAATTTAGCTATCTGCCTTCCGAAGCGATTGAGCGGCTCTATGAACGGACGGAAATAGACCGGGCGCAACTGATCAGCGTTTCCACCTTCTATTCACAGTTCCGCCACATCCCGCTGGGAAAGCACCTGGTGAAGGTTTGTACCGGAACGGCCTGCCATGTCAAAGGCGCCGGTAATGTGTACGATGCCTTCCTGCGTGAACTGGAGATCGAAGAGGGGGGCATGACCACCGCCGACCGGCTTTTCTCGGTAGAGAAGATTGCCTGCCTGGGTTGTTGTACGCTCGCCCCGGTTGTTCAGATCGACGAAAAAATCTATGGACACGTCCTGCCCGGCCGGGTAAAGGAGGTGATTGACGATTTCCTCGCCTTGCAGGACGGGAAAGAAAAGGAAGAAGCCCGGCAGGCTAAACGCCAGGTGGCGGGAGAGATCCGTTTGGGTATGGGTTCGTGCTGTATGGCCAGTGGCTCGGCGGATATCTATACCGAACTGCGGTCGGCATCCGACCAGTTAGGGGTTGAGGTTACGATCAAGCCGGTGGGTTGTGTGGGTGTATGTAATAAGGTGCCCCTGATCGATGTGGTACTGCCGGATGGCTCTATCACCCGCTACCCCAATGTGAAGGCAGCCGAGATCAAAGAGATCCTGCACCATCACTTTAAACCGGCCGGTTTGTTGAAACGGGTGAAGAACAGTGTGCTGAACCATATAGATACCTTCCATACCGACATCACCTGGGATAATGTGATCTGGAAACCGGTGAACGAACGCACGGGTGTGATCGACAGTTTCCTGTCCGGTCAGCAACATATCTCTACCGAAGGATACGGGTTTCTCGGTCCGTTGAATATCGACGAGTATATAGCACATGAGGGATTTGAGGCCTTACGCAACGTGCTAGGTTCGCAAACAAGGGAGGAAGTGACCCGGACGATACTGGGCAGCGGACTCCGTGGCCGTGGCGGCGGTGGTTTCCCGACCGGAAAGAAATGGGAGATTGTGGCTGCTTCAGACAAGAAGGAAAAATATGTGATCTGTAATGGCGATGAGGGAGACCCCGGCGCTTTTATGGACCGCATGATGCTAGAGTCTTATCCGTTCCGGGTGATCGAAGGGATGATCATTGCCGGGTACGCGGTGGGAGCGGATAAAGGGATTTTTTATATCCGCGCCGAATATCCGCTGGCAGTGACCCGTATCCGCACGGCGATCGAATTGTGCCGTGAGAAGAACCTGCTCGGAGAACAGATACTCGGCAGTGACTTCTCCTTCGATATCAGTCTCTTTGAAGGCGCAGGTGCCTTTGTCTGTGGCGAAGAAACGGCGTTGATTGCCTCGATCGAGGGCGAACGGGGATTCCCCAAACAACGTCCGCCTTTCCCGGCTGTGGCAGGATTGCACGGACGGCCTACGTTGGTCAACAATGTGGAGACGCTGAGCCAGATATCCTATATCGTCCGGCATGGCGACCACTTTTATAGCCGGGTAGGCACCGCGGGAAGTAAAGGTACCAAAGTGTTTGCCCTGGCCGGTAAGATCCGGCATGGCGGACTGATCGAAGTGCCGATGGGTGTCACCCTCAACCAGATCATCGAACAGATAGGAGGAGGCGTGGAAGGTGGCGAAAAACTGAAAGCGGTCCAGATCGGCGGCCCTTCGGGTGGTTGTATTCCGGCCCGTTTGTGTGATGTGCAGGTAGACTTCGATGCCTTTAACCAGATGGGCGCCATGATGGGATCGGGCGGACTGGTGGTCTTGAGCGAAAGCAACTGTATGGTAGACGTAGCCCGTTATTTCCTGAGTTTTACCTGCGACCAGTCGTGCGGTAAATGCACGTTTTGCCGGGTGGGGATACGCCGTATGCTGGATATCCTCGACAAACTGTGTAGTGGGAAAGCGGAGATGGGGGATATCGACAAACTGGAAGAACTGGCGATCAATATTAAGAAATCGTCTTTGTGCGGCTTGGGCAAGACAGCGCCTAACCCGGTATTGACTACGCTGAAGTATTTCCGGGAGGAATACGAAGAGCATGTGAACGGCCTCTGCCGGACGGGAACCTGCAAAGACATGATCAGGTATGTGGTGACCGATCAGTGTGTGGGTTGCACCAAGTGTGCCAAAGCCTGTCCGGTCAGCGCCATCCCCTATACCCCGTATGAAGTGCATACGATCGATACGAGTGTGTGTGTACTTTGTGGCTTGTGTATAGACGAATGTAGTTTTGATGCCATCCGCAAGATGCCGTTGAAAGTCACTCCCCATCCAACTGAAATGAAGCAATAACGATATGGTGACCATTACAATCAATAATACCCGGGTTGAAGTTCAGGAGGGTGAGACGATTCTGGAAACCGCCCGCCGGATCGGACTTCCGATCCCCTCTCTCTGCTATGCCAAGGACGCCCGGCATAAATCATCGTGTATGGTATGTGCCGTAAAGAACTGTGACACGGGACAGATTATTCCCTCCTGTACCACCCTTCCTGTCGATGGTATGCGGATCGATACCGAGGGCGAAGAGGTGCATTCGGTGCGTACCCTGTCGTTGGAGCTGTTACTGAGCGACCATCGTGCCGATTGCGAAGCGCCCTGTTCGATGGTTTGTCCGCAAGGGTTGGATATCGAGCGGATGTTCGGCGCCTATGATGCCGGACGGTATACGGAGGCGCTGGCGTTGATCGCCGGTGCGTTTGCACTGCCGGTCATTGCCTGCGATACCTGTAAAGCGCCCTGTGAGAAGGCTTGTCGCCGGGGTACCGTGGATCAGCCCGTAGCTATCCGTCAGCTGATCCGGGAGGTGGTAGAGAAAGAAAAGCTGGCTGCTGCCGATAAGGTACTAAGCCCTCAACAACTGGACAAAAACCGTTTTCTTTCCCGTTTGGGACGGTTTTCAACGAAAGAAAAAGAATACCTGCGCGAAACGGTTACCGCTCCCTCCCGTTGCCTACATTGCGCCTGTGCCGGACGCAGCGGCTGCCGGTTACGCCTCCATGCCGCGGAGGCCGGTATCAAAAGGCCACGGTACGAGTCAACCTCGGCACTGCCGGTCATGCACAAGGAACAGGTGACGGGTAACCTCTGGTTTGAACCTGCCAAGTGTATCCGCTGCGGGCTCTGTGTCTATAATAGCGACAACGGCTTTACCTTCAAAGACCGTGGGTTCGGCATGCAGGTGGTGATCCCGGAGGAGAACCGCCATCATGTACATGAGGCACTGGCGGCTATTTGTCCGACCGGCGCCTTGTATATCAACGAGTAACGTCAAAACAACATCGCAATGAAGCATCTGAAACTACTTTTGGCTCTTGGATTGATCTGGACAGGATGTACCGGTACCTCTGTTTTTACCGGCAGCGCTGAAATGGATTGGCATCTCTTCCGTGGAGATGCTGCCCTGAGCGGCTATACCAGCCTCAAGCTTCCCCGGAATCCGGAACTGCTGTGGACATTTAAGGCCGGTACCCGTACCGTCTCCTCGCCGGTGGTGGATAAGGGCACTACCTATTGGTGTGATAACCGGGGACATCTCCGGGGTGTGAACCTGCAAGGCGATCAGGTGTTCGACTATGATTTTAAAACGGCTGTCGAAGCTACGCCGATGATCTATGATTCAATCCTGTATATCGGACGTATAGACGGGTATATGAGTGCCGTTTCCCTGTCACGGACAGACACGCTCTGGAATTACGAAACCTGGGGACAGGTGTCGGCTTCGCCCAACAGTATTCGCTTTGCAGGGCGGCAGGCTGTGGTGTTCGGCAGTTACGACAACTTCTTGTACTGTGTAGACAGCCAAACCGGCGCGTTGATCAACAGCTTTGAGACCGGCTACTACCTGAATGGCGCCGTGGGCTTGTGGGAAGACTATGTGATCTTCGGCGGATGCGATGCCTGGTTGCGTGTGATCAACTGTAAAACCGGCGAACCATCCGATTCCCTCCTGCTCGAGGCATACGTGCCGGCCTCTCCGGCCATTATGGGCAACTATTGCTATGTGGGCGATTATGGCGGGAATATCTACGAACTCTACCTGGAAAAAGGGAAGATCAGCCGCAGCCGGATTATCAAAGAAGCTACCGCCGATGAAGGGTCTTTCGTATCCGTGCCGGCCATTACCATGGACCGGATCTATGTGCTTTCCAACGACCGGCATGTATATGCCATCAACCGGAAGAATGGTGACGTGAGCTGGAAATACCTGCTCAAAGGAAATGTGGGCGAGAGCTCGCCGGTGATTGCGAACGATAAGATGATTGTCTGTACCAAAACCGGGATTGTCTCCATCCTGGATGCCGAAGAAGGAACGCTGTTGTGGGAATATGATACCGGCGAACAGATTGTGGGTTCTCCGGCCGTTATCAGGGATCATTTTCTGATATTGACAGCCAAAGGGACGCTGTTTTGTTTCGGTGCAACTAAAAAGTAAACACGTATGACGCTACTCAGCTTATCAGGCATTAAGAAAAGTTACCGGGATGGCGAAGACCGGTTGAACCATGTACTTCGCGGTGTTGACCTGTCAGTGTCCAAAGGCGAATTTATCGCCATCAAAGGTCCTTCCGGTTCCGGCAAAACCACATTGTTGTCTATCCTTGGCACCTTGTTGCGACCCGATGAAGGCAGTTACCAATTGGCTGGCGTGGAGATGACGGCTGCCGGGCTTGACCTCTCGGCTGTCCGTAACAGGCAGATCGGCTTTGTCTTCCAGGATCACCGCCTGCTGCCTCAGTATACGGCGTTGGAGAATATCCTGCTGCCTACACTTGCGTATGCCGATCGACCTGAGCCGGAAGCGCTCGATTATGCCCACCAATTGATGGAACTGACGCATGTCTCAGGCGTTGCCGGGCAATATCCCCATACCCTGTCGGGTGGGGAAGCCAGCCGGGTGGCCGTATGCCGAGCGCTGATCAGGAAGCCGTTGTTGCTGCTGGCCGATGAGCCGACCGGACAATTAGACAGCGAGCATGCCCGCCGCATCGTCTCCCTGCTGCTCGATATTAACGGCCAATTGCAAACCACTATCCTGATGGTTACCCATTCGGACGAAACGTCTGCCTTTGCACAACGTATACTCACCCTCAAAAAAGGCGTATTACAGTGAACCTGCGCAAGCTGACATATAAAAGCCTCACCTGGTATGTCCGTTACTACAAACTGGTAGCGGTAGCGGTCCTGATTACCGTGGCTGTGATTGTGGGGAGCCTGGTGGTGGGAGAGTCCGTCCGCTCCACCCTTGAAAAGCGGGTGGCCGAACGACTGGGTGATACCGAGACCCTCCTTTTTGCGCGAAACGGTTTCCTGTCTGACAAGTTGATGGAGACCGCTCTCTTCCGCACGCCAGCCCAAGGTGTCCTGTTAACCAACGGCTTCATCTCTCAAAACGGTAAACTCATTCCCGTCTTTGTCTGGGGTATCTCTGACGAAGCACCTGATACGATCACAGCCTCAGGTATGCCGGCAACTATCCCGGCTCCTGACCACCCATCCATCCCCTCAGGCTCCATCCTTATCAACCAACCGTTAGCACGTGAATTAGATATAAGCACATCCCCCGATATTGTTCTCCGCCTTCCTGCAACGGGACTGGTCCCGTCGGGCTCCCTTTTTGTGACTGAAAACTATACCACCAGCCTCCGTCTTCGCTACGATGGTGTAGTTGATGCCGAGGCGGGAGGAAACCTCAGTATGAAGAACGAACAGGTACTTCCCTTCAATGTCTTTGTCAACCGGCACGAGTTGGCCGAGGCCTTAAAAGTGGAAGGCAAGATTAACCTGATTCTCGACTCCCGGAAAGTTTCGGAAGCTGATTGGAACAATGTATGGACGTATGCCTCTTCGGGCCTTTCAGTCCATCCCCGCGACGGCTTTACCGAAATCACCTCCGACCGGGTTTTCCTCCAACGGGAAGTAGTAGAGACTATCTGCCGGAATAACAAAGATGCCAACCGTCTGTTCTCTTACTTGGCTAATGCCATCGAATCCGGCAGTCAGTCGGTTCCCTACTCATTCGTGACGGCAGTAGACCGCTACAAAGACGAGCCCTTAGCCCGGGATGAGGCGATCTTGTCTGATTATACCGCCCGCCGTTTACACGCACAGACAGGTGATACGGTGCGACTTACCTATTATACTTCCAAAGACCTGAAAACGCTGGTAACCGATACGGCCTTTTTCCGCGTTCGCCAGATCGTTCCGTTGGCTGAATTACAGGCCGATTCCACCTTAAGCGCCGATTTCCCCGGTCTGTCTGATGTGGAACGGTGTACCGACTGGGATAGTGACCTGCCCATCAATATGGATCTGATCACGGATGAGGACGAACGCTACTGGGAGCTTTACCGCAGCACGCCCAAAGCCATCATTCCCTACGAGGCTGTTGCAGCTGACTGGGGTAACAACTACGGTGTCGCTACGGCTATCCGTGTGGCGGATAAGGCGCCTGACCTGGCAGGGTTACGTCCGGCAATGTTCGACATTCAGTTGGTCTATCCCCGCGAAGCCGGCCTCTATGCCGCTCGCAATGGGGTGGACTTCTCCGGTCTGTTCCTCGCTTTGGGATTTTTTATCATCCTGTCGGCTATGCTGTTGATGCTGGTCCCTTTGTCGGAGATGCTGTATCAGCGCCGTTCGGAGATCGGGCTGCTGCAAGCATTGGGGTATCCGCGGAAACGGATCATCCGGATGCTTTGGCGGGAGTCGATGCCGGTTGTGGGCGGAGCCTCTGCCGCCGGTGTGGCGGCCGGATTGCTATACACGGCTATTGTGGTGTGGCTGTTGGGTAATGTGTGGAAAGGAGCGACGCAGACAGATGGCTTTGCAGTGTATCCTACGGTTACTACGCTCTTTATAAGTCTGCTCGTTGGCTTTATGCTGTCGCTGGGATTGCTGCGGATGGCTATTGTCCGTGCGTTGAAAGAGAAGGCTACGCCTGTGCAGGTACGGTCGCAAGCCGTGAAGAAGAAAAAGTGGTGGGTAGTGGCCGGTACGGCGCTGGCGGTGGTGATTATCGCCGCCAACTGGTTGTTCCTGCAATCGGTAGCGCTCTTTGTGGTGGTAGGCGTGGTGCTGATGGGTACGGCGGCCTTATGGGGCGACTACCTGATCAGCCGGCATGATGCGGTTGCCCGGGCTACCGGCGTTACTTCGGCCGGGCTGGTATGGGGCGGACTGTTGGCCAACCGGAAGCAGGCGCTGTTGTCGTTCTTTACTCTGGCCATAGGGGTGTTTATAGTCTTCTCCGTAGGCCTGAACCGGCAGGGCTTTACAGACGGTAGCCATTTACAGCGCGGTACAGGCGGTTTTACCCTTTGGTGTGAAAGCAGTGTACCGGTTTATCATAACCTGGCTACACAAGCCGGACGAGAGAAACTGGCGTTGACCGGTTTGCCCACTAATACCCAGGTGTTGCAATGCTTGCGCTACCAAGCCGATGATGCCAGTTGCCTCAACCTGAATAAGGTAAGTACGCCTTCGGTATTGGGTGTGGATATGCAGGCAATGGCAGGTAGTGGTTTTGCGATTGAACAAAGTATATACGATACAGGCCGGGAGGCGGTGTTCGAGCAGATGCAATCGGCTTCTGGCCAGGTATATCCGGCGCTGGTGGATGCCACAGTCCTGCAGTGGAGCCTCGGTATGAGCCTGGGGGATACGCTCTATTATGAAGGCGATAACGGCCGACGCGTGGCGATCCTTTTAGCCGGTACGTTGCCGAATACCATCTTCCAGGGGCATATCCTGATAGACCGCTCTCTTTTTACGGATATCTGGGAAGAGATTACCGGTAGCGAGGTATTCCTGCTCCGGGTAGATGAGGACAAAAGCCAGGAAGTAAAGACGCTTCTCTCGCAGGCATTGAATGAATACGGTGTTAGGGTATCCACTACCAACGATAGGCTCAAGCAATTCAACGCCGTGACGGATACGTACCTCACCATCTTTATGACGCTGGGCGGGATTGGACTGCTGCTGGGGATTATGAGTTTTCTGATCGTTATCCGTAAGAATCTGGTGATGCGGCGCAGAGAGATCGGATTATACCATGCATTGGGCTTCACCGCCGGAAGGATCGAGCAGCACCTGTACCGGGAGAATGTGCTTGTCCCGCTGTATGCCATTGCTACCGGGGTGGTGGCTTCGCTGGTAGGGGTTAGTGTCAGTTTTATGAATGCCGGGGTCGGTGTATGGTTGTTGGCATTCTTCTTCACACTCTTCTTTGTGGGGTGTGTGGTGGTGTTTGTGCGGAGAGCGGTCCGGAACGAAGTGCAACGAACCATCGACCTGCCATGAAAATACTCTTTATCACACCGGGATCGGGTGATTCCTTCTATTGCGGGAATTGTTTTCGTGATAACCTGCAGGCCAGGGCCTTGCGCAAGGCCGGGCATGAGGTGATCATCATGCCGTTGTACCTGCCGTTCAGGCAGGCCTCTTTCCAGGCGGATACTCCCTTGTTCTTCCCGGCTACTACCTTCTATACGGCACAAAAATTCTTTTCGAAGCGTGCGATGCCAAAATGGTTGGAACGATGGACGGCTTCCGATCGGGTATTGCAACTGGCCTCTTCGTTATCCGGCATCACGTCGGCCGAAGGGATGGAAGGCATGACGCTGGCGATGATCACCGGCGATGATCCGGCGTTCCACGACCAGGTGAGCCGTATGATAGACTGGATCCGTGACCAGGAACATCTCGATGTGATCCACCTGTCCAGCAGCCTGCTGATCGGTATTGCCAAAGCAATCAAAGCACAGCTATCGATTCCCATCGTTTGCTCCGTACAGGACGAAGAGGTCTGGATAGACAGCCTGGCCGATCACCACGCCTCCGCCGCCTGGCAGGGCATCCGGGAGAATAAAGCTTTCATCGACCGCTTTATCACCACCAGCGAATACTATAAGAAAATCCTCCGCCAACGTATCCCCCACATCACCGAAGTAGATGTAGTCTACCCCGGCGTCGACCGCTACAAATACTATCCGGATGTTGATTGTGACAAATACAATCCAGGCTCCCTGCCTTTGAAGGCGGTGGGGACCGTCGCAAGCGACGGTGGGGCGGTTGCCTATGACAGTGAAGTACTTGCTTGCTCTCCCTCGCCTCCCGTCATCGGTTTCTTCTACCGCATGAACCGCCTCAACGGCTTGGATATCCTCGCCGAGGCTTTTGTCCGGTTAAAACAGCGAAACACCATCTCCAATCTCCGACTGAAGATTGGCGGCGGATACACCGCCCAAGACAAGCCCTTCCTCAAAACAATCATCCGTATCCTCTCACCTTATATGGCCGACGTGGAGATCGATCATACCTATAGCCTCGAGCATCATGCTCACTTCTTTCGTACGATCTCCGTCCTCTCCGTTCCCCTCACTTTTGAAGAAGGCGTCGGCCTTTACCTCTGCGAGGCTTTTGCTGCCGGATGTCCGGCTGTAGAGCCGGCAACAGGTTCTTTCCCCGAGATTGTAGCCGATGCCGGGATCATCTACGAGCCAAACAATAGTGATGCGTTGGCCAATGCCCTGGAAAAGCTACTGACAGACGATGTGCTGTTGGCCCAATGCCGCACACAAGCTTTCCATCTCTCTGCTACGCGCTACAATGATTCGGTATTGGCCGAACGGCTATCCGCTATTTATCATCAATTGATTATCTAAATAAGAATCTTCGCGTTGAGTCGCATTTTTTTCGCTTTCTTCCTGTTATTGAACAAGGATGTATATTTATTTCTGATGTTTGTATCAGCATAATATGAGCTGTGTTTTTACTTTAAATCATTTACATCATGAAATCGGAAAAATATATCTACAGACAAATGAGGACATTGATCATGATCCTTATCGGATTGACGGTAGCTTTCAGTATTTACCCGATGTCGACTTTTGTACCAGGGAGTTTACTCTCGACGCACGATTTCGGTTTTTGCCTGTCTGCTTGGGTAGCCCATTCGATTGGAGCTTCTTTTTTGGAAAGCTGTAGTGGCATACTGGGGATCTATATCCTTTCTTCCGTGGTCGGCGGATTGGCAACAGCATTAGCATTTCTTTTTTATCTCAATCATAAGGCGAAGGGTTTGGTGTGATCGAGCTGTTGTGACAGTTGGAGAACAAAACTGTTGTGTGTTTTCAGGCTACAGTAATAAACTGTTTGCTATCGGAGCTGAATATAATAACCAGATGAACCGGAGTTTTATTGACGGGTGCGACTACTCAGGCTATTCCGTTTATGCCGGCGTGCCGCTGGGAGAGAAGGTGGCTGTATATGGCCGTTATGACCATGTCGATACGGATACGCCGGGAGGCATTACATACGACTGGTCGCAGATAGTGAATAAAGATGTGTTGATCGCCGGTTTTGAATATCATCCGATCAATCAGTTGTCTATTTCGCCAAATTATCGTTATCTTAAGCCGCTCGAAGGAGACGGACAACATTTCGTTGCCCTCAACGTCGGATTTAGTTGGTAATCAATACAAATACAAAAAAACATTTATATGAACTCAAAAGAATTTACAGGCGAATTTCTGGGAACGTTTATCCTCGTTCTCTTTGGTTGCGGCTCGGTGGCCGTAGCCGTATTGTTCAGCGAATACAACAGTATCCTACAGATCGGGTTGGCCTGGGGTGTAGGTGTAATGTTGGCTATTTACCTGACACGGCATTTATCGTGCGCCCACCTGAATCCGGCGGTAAGTATCGCCATGGTAATCAGTAAACGGATGATGGCAAAGAAACTGCCAACCTACCTGACCGCTCAGTTCCTCGGAGCGATCCTGGCGGGATTAGCTATTTTCCTGTTGTTCAATCCTTCCATCGAGGCATACGAAAGTGCACACGGGATTGTGCGTGGGAACTCCGATTCGGTTATAACGGCCAAGATGTTCGGCGAGTTCTATCCTAACCCGGGTGGCACGGCGGTCGTATCCATGCCGCTGGCAATGGCTGCCGAAGCATTCGGCACCTTCCTGTTACTGATGTTTATCTTTGCCTTGACGGAAGGGTGTAATGTAGGACGTCCGAGTGATGCGATCACGCCGATCTTTATCGGGTTGACCGTTACGTCTATCATCTGCCTCGTGGCACCGCTTACGCAGGCTGGCTTGAACCCCGCACGCGACTTCGGCCCGCGTCTCGTAGCCTGGCTTACCGGATGGGGTAGCGCAGCGCTTCCAGACAGCTACGGAGGTTTCTTTTGGGTATATATGCTGGCGCCGATAGCAGGTGGCGCATTAGCTGCCCTTTTCTTTATGTATGTACTCGAACGCAATATGAAGAAAGCATCTGATCCCTGTGATTGTAATAAATAAAAACGATATATATACATTATAATAAATAGTACAATGAAATCAACTAAACTGATTCTGGCCGGTGGCTTTCTGGGAGCCGGTAAGACAACGTTGCTCTGGGAAGCAGCCCGTATATTGATGAGTAAAGGGCTCAGGGTGGGACTGATCACTAACGACCAGGCACCTGAACTGGTGGACAGCGCCCTGCTACAGTTGAACGACCTGCAGGTGGCTGAAGTGAGCGGTAGTTGCTTCTGCTGTAACTTCAACGGTTTTACGGATGCCATCCAACAAATTAGAGCCGATGTGGCGGCCGATGTAATTATTGCCGAGCCGGTAGGTAGTTGCACCGACCTTTCGGCTACCATTATCCAACCGCTCAAGCAATATTGGAACCGCGATATCAAAGTAGCTCCTTTATCCGTATTGGCCGATCCTTCCCGTCTGACTTCCATCCTCAACGGTGGTAATGCCGGCCTGCATCCGGATGCCGCTTATATCTACCGTAAGCAGTTAGAAGAAAGCGATATGATACTGATCACTAAAGCCGACCTATTATCCTTCGAAGCCCTCGAAGCCCTGAAACAACAGACAGCCAACCTTTTCCCGCAGGCGGCTATCCGGACAGTCAGTGCACAAGTCGGCACTGGTATTCCCGAATGGTTGGATGAAGTTTGTGCCCGTAGTGATGCCGGTAAACGTCTGGTGGAGGTAGACTATGATATCTATGCCAATGGCGAGGCCGTGTTGGGCTGGCTCAATGGAACGGTAAAGTTACATGGAGGGCCGGCTGATTGGGATGCCTTCGTCCATGCTTACCTGACAGAACTGTCGGCAATTTTCGACCGTGAAGGACTTGCCGTAGGCCATGTCAAGCTGATTGCCGAGAACGGTAAACAGTTCACCGTTGGCAATCTCACGGGAACGGCTGATACATTATCTATGCGTGGATCGGCGGGGCAGGGAGAATATCTCAAACTGATTGTCAATGCCCGTGTGGAAACATCACCTGAACACCTCGATGAGATCGTATGGAATACCCTTGAAGCGTTGATAGACGGGAATTATACTGCCGATGTCCAGGCCTGGAAATACCTTCAACCCGGACGTCCGCAACCCACCCACCGGTTTACGGAAGTAGTGTGAGACTGGACTGATTATCGCCTTCAGGTATCTTTTTATCGTTTTCCACCCGGATTCGTTCCGGCTGGTGTAATAATTGCTTTATTTGTAGTCGATTATTGTCTTAGAAGTAGAAGTCGTATATGGAGTTATATATTCAGAAAGCCTCATCCTATAGATTGGTGCTGATCAGTCTGTTCAGTACCCTGTTTCTTAGTTTCCCAAACATTGCCTGCATACCCTGGCAACTGGATTTCCTGCCAAAATCGGAGCATACACTCTATTTTGTTTATTTTGCCTACCGGTTTGTATTCTTTGTGGTTTTTATCTGGTTGCTGCTGCAATACAACCTGGCTACCATCAAATCGATGTGTTTCCGCGACCGGTTGATCCGTAATTTCCTGATTGCGCTGGCCGCGTTGGCGATCTATAATACGATCTCCTTCTTTGTCCCTCTCCATGCGAAAGATTTTGCCACTACGATGCTCTCCCAGTTTTGTGTGATCTGGATAGGCGTTACGTTTGCCGGACATACGTTCTTGTTGTATTCGGAAAAACAGAGCAAAGAGTTGGAGATCGAACGGTTGAAGAACGAAAACCTGCAAAGCCGTTGCAACGCGTTGAGCAATCAGATCAACCCGCATTTCTTTTTCAATTCGTTGAATGGGCTCTCTGCCCTGATCCGGAAGAAGGACGACGAGAAGACGCTGGCTTATGTGAATAAATTATCTGATGTATTCCGCTATATCCTGCAAAGCGACAAGAAAGGATTGGTTACACTGCGTGAAGAGCTGGAATTTGTGGAATCGTTCCGCTACATGATGGAGGTGCGCTTTGCCAATAAGCTTCTATTCGATATCGATGTGGCTGCTGCAGATATGGAGCTGAAGATACCGGTGCTGTCTATCCTGCCGTTGATAGACAATGTGGTGATGCACAATACGATCGATAGCGAACACTTGATGGTAGTCTCCATCACACTGGACAAAGAAAAGGAATTGGTGGTATCCAACCCCATTTTTCCGAAACGTGTGCCTTCGGAAACGAACGGCACGGGACTGCGGAACCTGGAAAACCGCTTTGCTTTGTTGATGGACAAAGAAGTCCGCATTGAAAACGACACGAAAACGTTCCGTGTATACCTGCCTCTAAAATAAAGACGAGATGAAAATACTGATTGTGGAAGACGAAACGGTAGCTTATGAGAACCTGGTGGAGATCCTGGCCGAGATCGACCCGTCTATCGAGATCATGGGCAATGCCGAAGGTATCAGCCAGACTATCCATTGGTTGCAAACCCATCCGGCGCCCGATCTGATACTGATGGATATCCACCTGTCCGACGGTTCGGCTTTCTCCATATTCGATAATATCCAGGTGGAAACACCGGTGATCTTTACAACAGCATACGACGAATATGCCATCAAGGCATTCAAAGTGAACAGTGTGGATTATCTGCTGAAACCTGTCAAGGTAGAAGAACTGTCGCAAGCCCTGAAAAAATTCAGCCGGTTTGCCCGGGCGGATGTGATGCAGTATTTGAACCAGCTGGCACAACTGACACAGCAAACGTCGGCCCCCAAATACAAGGATAGGATACTGATCCCATATAAAGACAAGCTGTTACCTGTTGCTGTGGGTGAGATATCCTGTATTTATACCACGGATAAGAATACGACGATTTTTCTCAAAAACGGAATTAACTACCCCTATGCCAGGTCGCTCGACCAGATCATTACTACATTGGACCCTGCTGGTTTCATCCGGGCTAATAAGCAGTTTATCGTGGCACGCGACAGTGTGAAAAACCTGACCATCTGGTTCGATGGCCGCCTCCTGTTGACGCTTGATGTCGAACCGCCCGAACGGATCTATATCAGTAAGAATAAAGCTGCCGAGTTTAAAGCATGGATCGTGCGTGAATAAAAATAAAAAAGCCGCTCTTGCCGGGCGGCTTTTGCTATCTATCTATATGGGTCGAATGGATCAGAAGAGTTTCTGCGGGTATTCGCCTGCGGCTACCAACGCTTTAATCTTGTCAACTACGCTCTGGCGGTCTTCGGCGTAGGTTACACCGAACCATTTGGAAGTGGTGTCGAGCACTTTCACACGGGCTACACCCGTAGTAATCAGTTCATTCACCATGAGCGGAATGAAATATTCGCTTTTCAGGTTGTCGATGTTCTTGGTGAGGAAGTCCTTGAAGAAGGTTTCCGAATGCTGGAAGTAATCGGGCGTGAAGCCCCACATGTTCATGGATACGGGGGTGTTTTCGTTGAGTGTCACCGTTTGCCCGTTCTCGTCGGTAAACCGGATGGCGCCGTTGATGCGTTCGATGGCGGTACGTTCCACCACGGTAGTGAGGTATCCTTCGGCATTTGTTTCACAGACGCCGCGTGCCACCGATCCGCTTTCGCTCAGCGTATTGCCTACGCGGTAACCTACCATGCAATAGTCGTTCTTAGTGCCTGTCATGGCGGTCAATTGCTGGCCGAGTACGGCAAAACTGTCGCGACCGTAAAAATCGTCGGCATTGATCACGGCAAACGGCTCGTTGATTACCCGTTTGCCCATCAGTACGGCATGGTTGGTTCCCCAGGGTTTTACGCGGTCGGCCGGGCAGGTAAAGCCTTCGGGCAGGTCGTCGAGTTCCTGGAATACCATTTCCACCGGGATATGATTTTCGTACTTGCAGATGATCTTTTCGCGGAAATCCTGTTCAAACGTTTTGCGGATGACAAACACCAGTTTGCCAAATCCACCCCGGATGGCGTCGAAGATAGAGTAGTCCATAATGGTTTCGCCGTTGGGACCCAGACCGTCCAACTGCTTCAAACCTCCGTAGCGGCTACCCATACCGGCTGCCAGCACAAATAAAGTAGGTTTCATGATACGCTTTTTATAAAACTGTTAATAGATTTAGAGCCACAAAGGTAGTAGGGATTTGGTGGTTTGTGCCTTTCAAACGGAACTAATTGTGTTAAAAAATGTTTTTCGTTATGTTGTAAAACAGTTGATTCCATCGCATAAATATGCGCAATAGCATCTAAAATAACTTGCAAAAGTGCTTAAAAAGTGTATAAAAGCTGGTTTGAGACCTCCCTTCGTTGTATCTTTGCCACCGTTTGCAAGCAGGACGAGCCGCTTTAGCGAAAGTAAGCCGCCTGTTTATTTCCCTGAAACACAGGGGTCGGGGGCAGTGAGTGTCCCCGATGAAGTATAAACATAAATGTGGGTATATGAAAGTTAGAACTTATGTTCTCGTTGTTTCGGCCGCTCTCTTGATGATGGGTTTCGGAACAAAAAACGCAAGACCGGCTGAAGGGATTCACCCTGGCGATCTTGCTCCGGGAATAGAGTCTTTCGAACAGGAAACGACATTGAGTTTCCGAAATGATTCGGGCCGTTATACCTTGCTGAATTTCTGGGCAGCCTACGATGCTGAATCCCGGGCAAGGAATATCCGGTTGTCGAACGAAGTGAGTAAGTTGGATTCCGACAGGATTGCATTCTGTTCTTTTTCGCAGGACGAAAAAGAATCTGTGTTTACCGAGACGGTAAAAACCGACCAGTTGGACCGGTCGATGCAATTCTATGAAGGGCGAGAGAGTGCCTCCTCCTTGTACAGGCAGTATAACCGCAAAGGCGGTTTTCACAACTACCTGATCAATGACAAAGGCGTGATCATTGCGACCAATGTAACCCCCGGCAGACTGGCCGGCATACTGAAAGGAGTATAAACGAACAACTGTAAAAAGCGGCCGCTACCCCAGAGGGAGCGGCCGCTTTGTTATTTTAGTATGCTGTTATCTTAGCTATCTGTGTCGGTGCTCAGCCATTTTACCATCGTGAAGCGGTTGGTGTCGCCATGCCGTTCGTAAGAGACTTCGTCCATGATGTTGCGGATGATATAGATACCCAGTCCACCGATCGGCCTTTTATCGGCCGTAAGGCTGATATCGGCCTCCTTCACCTGGGTAGGATCAAAGGCAATGCCTTTGTCGCTCAGTTGGAAAATCATGGCTTGCCCTTTCTTTTCGATATCAATAAAGATATGATCTGTCCGTTTCTCCGGATAGGCATACATTATTATATTTGATACCGCCTCTTCCAGTACCAGGTTAAGTCGCATGGCTAACACTTCAGGGAGATGCATCTCTCTTCCCAAAGCTTCCATAAATTCCGCCAGATGCGGAATCTCGGAAAGATGGTTTTTAATGACCAACTGTCTGTGCATGCGTGAGGGGGTTATCGAGTCGGTTTAGCCCAGGCGTTCTTTCAGCTTGGTAAGCATTTCGCGTGTCATGGCATCCAGATCATATTCCGGTTTCCATCCCCATTCCTGGCGGGCGCAGGTGTCGTCGAGCGAGTTGGGCCAGGAATCGGCAATAGCCTGGCGGAGCGGATCGGGCGTGTAGGTCATTTTGAAATCGGGCACATACCGTTTGATGTTGGAGGCGATGATCTCCGGATCAAAGCTCATCGCCGTGACGTTGAACGCATTGCGGTGGAGCAGTTTCGACGGGTCAGCTTCCATGATCTCGATGGCGCACCGGAGGGCATCCGGCATATACATCATGTCCATGAATGTGCCGGCAGCCAGCGGGCATTCGAATGTTTCGCCTTTGACGGCCGAATAGTAAATATCCACGGCATAGTCGGTGGTCCCGCCTCCCGGAGGCGTGACGTACGAGATCAAGCCTGGGAAACGGACAGCGCGTGTGTCTACCCCGAAACGGATGTTGTAATAGTCGCTCAGCAACTCGCCCGATACCTTGGTTACGCCATACATCGTGCGCGGGTTGCGGATCGTATCCTGCGGGGTACGGTCTTTCGGGGTGTTGTTGCCGAATACACCGATCGAGCTGGGTGTGAACACAGCGCAATTCATTTCACGCGCTACTTCCAATACATTGAACAACCCGTCCATCCCGATCTTCCAGGCTAGTTGCGGCTTGGCTTCGGCTACGGCCGATAAGAGGGCGGCAAGGTTGTAAATTGTGTCGATTTTGTACTTAGATACTGCTTCGGCGATCTGTTGCTCACTGGTTATGTCTACAAGGGCGGCAGGTCCTGATTCGAGTAATTCGCCTGTCGGCTTGGCACCGGAGATGTATCCGGCCACTACATTACCACTGTACAGACTTCTCAACTTCATGGTCAATTCTGAGCCGATCTGTCCGGTTGATCCGATTACCAAAATATTCTTCATCTTCTGTTTACTGTGATTTAAGTTTTTTTCCATGCAAATGTATGGAGAATTGATATTGCATCTTGCTTTTTTGCCGGCTTTTTGCGGGAGTATACAAAAAAAACAGGATATTTGTCTGTTGATAGGCTCATCGTGGGCGTATCCTTATCAGAAAAATACTTATTAAAAAACGCTTTATGTACGGAAAATTACAAGCCTTTCTCACGAAAGAACTGGAAGAGATCAAAGCCGCTGGTTTGTACAAGAACGAACGGATCATTACCACCCCGCAACGTGCCGATATCCGGGTGAACGCCGGTATGGAAGTATTGAATTTTTGTGCCAACAACTATCTGGGCCTCTCAGACAATCCCCGTCTGATTGCAGCCGCCAAGCAAACAATGGACACACATGGCTACGGTATGTCGTCTGTCCGCTTTATCTGTGGCACGCAAGACTTGCACAAACAACTTGAAGCAGCTATCGCCGACTATTTCCGTACGGAAGATACCATCCTGTATGCTGCCTGCTTCGATGCGAACGGCGGTATATTCGAGCCGTTGTTCTCCGAAGAGGATGCGATCATCTCGGATGCCCTCAACCATGCCTCTATTATTGACGGTGTACGTCTGTGCAAAGCGAAAAGATACCGTTATGCCAATGCCGACATGGCTGAACTGGAAAATTGCCTGAAAGAGGCGCAGGCGCAACGTCATCGTATCATTGTGACTGACGGTGTATTCTCTATGGACGGCAATGTGGCTCCGTTGGACAAAATATGCGACCTGGCTGAGCAATACGATGCCCTGGTGATGGTAGACGAATCACACTCGGCTGGCGTGGTAGGGAAGACCGGACACGGTGTGGCCGAACAATTCGACTGCTACGGACGGATCGATATCTTCACCGGTACATTAGGAAAAGCCTTCGGCGGCGCCATGGGCGGATTCACCACCGGCAAGAAAGAGATCATCGATATGTTGCGCCAGCGTTCACGTCCGTACCTGTTCTCCAACTCACTGGCTCCTTCCATTGTGGGCGCCAGCCTGGAAATGTTCAGGATGCTGAAAGAAAGTGACGCCCTGCATACCAAACTGATCGATAATGTGACCTATTTCCGCGACAGGATGCTGGCGGCCGGTTTTGATATCAAACCTACCCAGTCGGCTATCTGCGCCGTGATGTTATATGACGCCAAACTCTCGCAGGACTTTGCTGCCCGTATGCAGGAGGAAGGCATTTTTGTAACCGGTTTCTATTATCCGGTGGTTCCGAAAGGACAGGCACGTATCCGTGTACAGCTTTCGGCCGGGCATGAACGCGTGCACCTTGATAAAGCCATCGATGCCTTTATCAAGGTAGGTAAGGAACTAAATGTGATCTGAGCTATTTTACATGCAACTGAGTAATTATCACAGTCATTGCACATTCTGTGATGGGAGGAGTGCCCCGGAGGAATTTATCCGCTTTGCGATCGCCAAGGGATTCCGGGCCTACGGGTTCTCCTCTCATTCGCCGTTGCCTTTCGAGACCTGCTGGAACATGTCGGCTTCCGACGTATCCGAGTATCTGCAGGAAGTTGGCCGACTCAAACAGAAATACAGCAACCGGCTGGAAATTTATACCGGGTTGGAGATCGATTACCTGGATGAGACCTATAATCCCTCCATCCCTTACTTCCAGGAGATGCCGCTCGATTACCGTATCGGCTCCGTCCACTTCCTTCCCTTGCCTGGATATCTGGCCGAAGAAAATATGGTCTGTATCGACGGTGCTTTTGAAGAGTATAAAGAAGCGGTAGAACAGCATTTCGGGGGAAATATCCGTTTGCTTGTTGAACGCTTTTACGGCTCTACCATGCGTATGATCGAGGCCGGCGGATTCGATATCGTGGGTCATATCGACAAGATCAGGATGAATGGTAGCCGTTACAGCGCTTTTTCCATGCATGACAACTGGTATCATACGTTGTTTTGCGATTGCCTGGCCCTGATTGTCGAGAAGGGTCTGATGGTAGAGATCAATACCAAGAATATGCAACGGAAGAAGGAGCTTTTTCCGCACGACGAATACCTGCCTACGTTGCAGCAGTTCGGTATCCCGGTCATGGTTAACTCCGATTGCCACTACCCGGATCTGGTGAACGACGGCCGTGCCGATGCCTTTGAGTGCCTCCGGCAAGCCGGTTTCCGGACTACGCGCGAACTGGTGAAAGGCCGTTGGGAAGATGTTCCCTTCTGAACAATTATACAACTGAAACAGTTAATATTAAATAGAGAACGTATGAAGAAGTCCGTATTATCAATCTTGATGTGTATGTTTATTGCCGGCTCCCTGTATGCCCAGTCTAACGAAAATGTATTCACCACGCGTGTGGGTACGTTCCAGGTAAGCCTCCTGTCGGAAGGACAGGGACAGGGTAATCCGCGTATATTGATCGGTGCCACGCCTGACATGATGGACAAGGCCATTCCGGACGGTACCTTCGCCAATGCTACCAATGCGTTCCTGGTCCGCACGCCGCAGCAGATCATCCTGGTGGATGCAGGCTATGGCAGGTCGTTGTTCGACAACCTCGCCTTCCTGGGCGTCAAACCGGAAGATATCAACACCGTATTGATCACCCACATGCATGGCGACCATATCGGCGGTATGCTGCGCGAGGGTAAGCCCGCTTTTCCGAATGCCACGGTGTATATCTCCGCTCCTGAGCATAACTATTGGGCGGCTATCGAGGGAGGTGCAAAGAATGTGATCGAGGTGTATAAAGATAAACTTCAACTCTTTGATCCGGAAGAGGCCGGTCATGAAGAGAGCGCACTTCTGCCCGGGATTTATGGCATTGCCTCCTACGGACACACGCCCGGACACACCTCTTTCCTGGTAAAATCGGAAGGGGAGCAATTGCTGATCTGGGGCGATCTTACCCATGCAATGGCTATCCAGATGCCTTATCCGCAGGTGGCAGTGACGTACGATACGCATCCGGAGCAGGCTATTGAATACCGGAAGCAACTACTGGAATATGTAACGGCTGGCCGTATGCCGATTGCCGGTATGCACATCGCTTATCCCGGCATCGGAACGGTGACGGAGGCCGGCACAGGCTACCTGTTCACACCTGCCCGCTAAGATGGCGTTTACTGGTACCGTTTCGTTTTATCGTATAATCTAATCGTATGAAAGCAAAAGGAATCCTTGTCTTCCTGCTAGCCTGTTTGTTGCCTGACGCAGGTGCTAAAGTGAAATTACCCGGACTCATCAGCGACCACATGGTGCTGCAACAGCAAACGGTTATCCGCCTCTGGGGAGAGGCCAATCCCAATCAGGAGGTATCCGTCAATACCTCCTGGCTTACCAAGACACCTGTCAGAGTGGTCGCCGATGCCAACGGCCGGTGGGAGATGCAACTGCATACGCCCGTTGCCACTTTCAAACCGCAAACGATCACTATCAGTGATGGCGAACCGTTGACCATCGAAGATGTGCTCATCGGCGAGGTCTGGTTTGCTTCCGGTCAGTCCAATATGGAAATGCCGCTCAATGGATTCTGGAACTGTCCCATCCGCAATGCCAATAATGTGATTGCCGATGCCGGTAACCATCCCGGTATCCGTATGGCCACCATCGAGCGCAAAGGCGCCCTTACGCCGCAGTCGTATGCGAATGGCAGCTGGAAAGTATCCGATCCTGCGAATGCCCCCGGGTTCAGTGCCACTGCCTACTTCTATGCGCTTACACTCGAACGCACGCTTCATGTGCCCGTAGGTATCATCTCCTGTGCCTGGGGTGGCTCCCGTGTGGAAGGCTGGTTGCCGAAAGAAATATTGGAAACGTATCCGGATGAAGACCTGCGTAAAGCCGGTAGCAAGGAAGGAATGGAATACCTCCAGCCGATGATCATGTACAACGGCCTACTCAAACCTTCTTCTCCGTATACTATCAAAGGTTTTATCTGGTATCAGGGATGCAGCAATGTGGGGAAGGCCGCTACCTATGCCGAACGTCTGGCTACCATGGTGCAACACTGGCGTTCGCTTTGGGGTAACGACGAACTGCCTTTCTATTATGTAGAGATTGCTCCGTATAATTATGAAGACAACAGCAACGGCATCAGTGGTGCCCTCCTGCGTGAAGCCCAGTTCAAAGCCCAGTCCTTCATTCCCCACAGTGGCATGATCAGTACAAACGACCTGGTGGAACCTTACGAAGCCCCGCAGATCCATCCCTGGAACAAACAAGATGTAGGTGAACGCATCGGCTATCAGGCCTTGAACAAAACATACGGTTTCACCTCCATCGCCGCCGAATCCCCTTCTTACAAGGAGATGAAGATAGAAGGCAACAAGATCGAACTCTCGTTCAATAACGCTCCCGATGGCTTCAGTCCCTGGATTGGTATCGAAGGCTTTGAAATAGCCGGAGCCGACAAAGTGTTCCATCCCGCCGATGTATCGATCGACCGGAGTAAGCGCACCCTCATCGTCTCTTCCGCCGCCGTCAAAGCTCCGCTCGCCGTCCGTTACTGTTTCCGCAACTTCCAGATCGGCAACCTCCGCAACCATCGCAACCTGCCGGTCATTCCCTTCCGGACGGATAGTTGGTAGTTTGTGTTCCCTGGTGGGTGGTAATCAGTATATGATTATCATCCGGGGATAGCCGCGAGGCCAGTTGGCTGATATTCTCATAAGCCGCTCCATACTGTTCTTTCAGTTTGGAGTGGTTTTGTTTTTCTATCTTTTCGATTAAAGCCTCTGCTGTCACCCACATTATCATTGTACCGTCTTTTTCTATTTGTTGTGGGAAGAACGGAAGACCGCCGTCAAGGTCATTCACCAGTCCTTCGTTACCAACATTTCGTGTCTGACCGGTTTTTTTATCAAATAATATATATTGATATTTTCCCGAAACACCCCATTCGAGTGTTATGTACAGGAAACGGTGATCTTCGCATACCGTTTCGATCCGCAGTTTAGACGATAGTGCTTCCAATTCTTGTGGACTACCACCTATTTTAGGATCACACTTCATCGCTCCCAGGGAACAAATAGCATAAGGAATGAATTCATTTTCTGCCGTTAGGGTGCAAAGTGTATCACAACCATAATCCATAAACCGGATCGCATTATCAAATCTATACAGTGGAACAGCTCCTGCCACCATTCCAGGAGAGGAATGGTCTATGGGAGACCGGTTCGGTAGTTTACAAATGACTTGTCCTGATACATTCACTTTGGCCAGCGAATAGACGCTGGTTGTATCCCCTATGACTTTGAAAGAACTCCCGAGATAAACAAGGAACTCTTCTGGTGAAAGCATAATCCCGCAGTATACGGGAAGATCCCTGTCACTAAAGGGTACAGATTGCAGAAAATCTACCTTTTCGTCATAGATGTTAATTTTTCCCCGAGTGAACAGGTAGAACCGGGAGGCATCATCATTCTTGATTATCGTTGTAATATATGTATAATCAGCCGGGCCGGATCCTTTGCTGCCTATCTTTCCCATAAAAGTTCCCTGGTTATTGAACTGGTACAGGTTGCTGAAATCGCTTACCAGTATCGTATTGTTGTAGAATGCATGTTGATATACCCTTTTAAGCAGGCAAGCCGGTGTTGTTTCCAGCGCCACATAACCGATTTCCTGTGCTACTTCCGACAGATTGACTGCTACTGCTGGCCCGGAAGCACATTCTCCCAGGTTGGTCATATAGGGAGAAAGCAGTACTGTCTCTTCCTCTGTAATCTTCGCTGTTCGTTTCCCGGAACATCCCGGTAATAGAAGAGGGAGGATAGAGACCATGGCTACCCATACAAAGTTGAAATGTGTTCTCATATGCCACTAATTGAAGGTTAACGAAATAGCTTTATGATACTGGCAAAGGTAAATGTATTTTGTTACGTTGTGGTCGTAAGTGCTTAATTATTTATTTGTTTATGATTTTTTAGTTTTCAATTTGTATTGGTTCTACCTGCCGGATGATGCGGCCATCTGTGGTTAGTCCTTCGAGTACAATGGAGTATGTGGTGGGGAAGTCGGAGGCGTAGAAATCGAAATCGGCTTCTCCCTGCCCGGACAGGATGAGATCGGGTTTCCAATAAATCGTAGTCCGGTAATCGGGATTGTTTAAATGCCGGGCGGTAGCAGTTTCGTAGCGGGGAGCATAAAATGAGACGGGTTGTTGGTAGCCTAAAGGTGTATATAGGGCATAATTGAATTTTTCCCTTGCCTCCGTTGACCAGGATGGATACGTTGCTGTTGGCTACCGGCTTGGCAAGCATCAGACTAGTGGTCTTGCCTGATATTTCCTGACCTATCTCATAAGGAATCTGTGGATGAGCCGGATTCCCTTTGAGTACTTCCGGCACATTGTATCTACGCCATCCGTGTGTCATCATCAGGTAGTCCAATGCCGTGGCCGAATATATATCGTCTTGCAGGTAATAGGCCGGATTTTCGATGTAGCCTTTCAACTCGGATGTGAGCATGAGGCTCGACAGGATGGTTGTAGTGGCATCTACGGCGAGGTCTTTGTTGTCGGTGATGGCTGCCGACAGATGACCGGCCAACGGGTTCCCGTCTGCATCAGTGACTGACAGGGAGGTGAGGACTCTATCCCGTATGTGATAAGCGGTCTTATCCGTGTGAAGGGCTACCTTTGTCCCGTCGTCATGCTTACTGAATACTAACCGTTCACTGAGCGGATTCATCTGTTTGTCTAACAATACAAACTGTATCACACCGGCAGGGAGTTGTTCTTCGGCAAAGGCGATCACTTCTTTTTGAAGATCCCATACCGAGAAATGAAGCACTAGTCCCCGGCAATGCGCCAGCAGGTAACAGGGAACTTCCGGACTGTGGATTGCTTTTTGCACACCAACCTGTAACTTGTTGTTTCTCCACAATGCGGTCAGTGTGCAGGCTTTTGTATCCACTGCAGGCAGTTCGAATTGCTTTTCCAACCCATTCCCGTTCCGACATTTCAGGTAGTACCGCTTCCCCTGTTCGGGTATATAGCTGAACACTCCCATGCCGGCATGAAACGTTTGAACAGAGGCAATTTCTGCCTCCTGCTCATTCACTACGTTGCCCGAGATTACTTCCGGATACCCCTGTTTGTTTAATGCCTTAAATGCAACCCTGCATAATACGCCTTCCGGCAGATTACCTCCCTCGGGGAAAAAAGATACGTCGAAGTCCTCTTCCTGCTTTTTCTCTTTCTTTGCTTGCTTCGCTTGAACAGCTTGTTTGACGGCGGAAGGCAGTTCCCCGATACGGATGTTTTTCTTAAAGAAATAATCATCGCCCAGATTCTCCATATACCGGGTATAGGCGCGCAGCGTGTAGTTGCCTTCCGGGATGCGTTCGGACAGGAAGAGGTGTCCGTGAAACAGACCATCATCGGTAGGTCGTATCATTACCCGGTCTACCAGTGATTCGTCGGCATCGATTAATTCGGCATAGACATATCGGCTGGCCGTTTGCCCCTGGTGGATAGCAGCGTCTGTCACATACGCCTTCAACCAGATCTTTTCGCCGGGCACATAATAGTCCCTGTCGGTATGTACGTGAATTTTTTCCTGTGGATATATGCTCAGTTGATTCATCAGGCTTTCTTCCACCTGGCGAAAGGAAGTTTCTATTTCCGTTTGTCCAAGCAAGATCCCCGGGAGCAGGGAATAAAGCGATATGATCAGATAGCGTTTTTTCATTTATTACTACAGTCCGATTTTGTGGGTTTTTGAGCCTCTCACAAATCTACTGATTCTTTTTTACCGGCTATGAGAAATGTTCATAAAATGTCCATGCTTCCACTTGTTTTTGCTGACTTATATTCAGATTCCGCCAAAGCTGAAACGACACTTACTTGTATATGATATGACACACAGCCTTCGTCATTCAGGCCTTGTTGTGCTTTCATCTATATTATCTTGATGGGAGCGAGGCCGGGCTGCGTAAACTGGATTTCATGCAATAGTGTAAATAAATTACTGTGCAAATACGGCTTTCTGAAAAGAAACCGGCAAACAACCGTATGGGTAGCCATTAGAAGCAGCCCGAGGGATGTTTGCCGGTTATTATTTTCGTACGAATGTGTTTAGCGCGGAAGGATATTGTAGAGGAAATCCATCGCAGCGTCCCACTGTTCGGGATAGGTCCAGTGATCGGTTTCTTCGATGAGCAGCAAGGTTTTCGGGGCTGTGATCATGTTGTAGGCCGAATACATGGAGGTAGGCGGACATACCATGTCGTTGTAGCCCATGGAGTAGAAGCCGGGTACTTTTAACTGGCGGGCGAAGTTCACTACATCGTAGTATGTGGAGGTTTCTATTTTTTGAGCTGTTACTTTGTCGTTCTTGTCGGCGTCGCGGAACATGTGGGGCCAGCCGCCGGCGCGTCCGTTCACGTAGCCGGTCAGGTCGCAGATAGCGGGGTAGAAGGCGGCCAGTCCTTTGATACGCGGGTCGAGGGCGGCGGTAATGATCGACAGGGCGCCTCCCTGGCTGCCACCGCATACCACCACATTGGAGCCGTCGAATTCAGGGAGCGTAAAAATATAATCCACCGCGCGTACACAACCCAGGTAGACGCGTTTGTAATAATAGTCGTCTTTGTTGTCGAGATTGGCCACCTGGTAATTGGCCAGGGCGCCGTTGGCCAGTTCGTTGTATACGCTGTTCGGCAGGGTTACGGGGATGCCATGGATACCGATCTCCAGCGTGATATATCCTTTTTCGGCAGTAGCCACATCGCCATAGTAGGGACGGATGCCGGCGCCGGGCACTTTCAGGATGGCGCCATATTTGCCTACCGCTTTCGGTATACAGAGGATACCGTAGATGCGGCCGCCGTTGCGGAAGTTTTGGATACCAACCTGGTAGACGTTCACCTTATCGGTACACCGTTCGGGCAGTAAGGTCGCCAACGGGTTTAGCGGGATCTTGGCGTTTTCGGCCTTGGCTTTGTCCCAGAACTGGACGAAGTCGGCCGGCAGGGTCGTAGTGGGCTGGATGGCCGATACGTTGAACCCGGCAGTAGCCCGTCCTTCGTACTCGCGTCCTTCATGGATGGCCCATGCCTGGCAGCGCAGGAATCCGGCTTGCTTCATGGTACCGGCGTCGATGGTGGCTTTGCCGTCTTTGAGGGTGATCGTTTTTGTTTCGCGCGCCGGCATCATATCTTCCGATACGGCATAGCGCAGTTGCGCGTTGGGCAATAGCACATCGTTACGGGTCACGGTGACGAGGAACTTTACCTTTTCTCCCGGTTTGTAGTTCCAGTCCGCATGTTCGGGCGCGATGTTTACTTCAATCAGTCGGCGTGCCGGTTGGGCTGCCAGTTCGCCGATGGCCAGGAAGGCGAGCAGCAGGCAGAAGAACTGCCGGATAGTGTGTGTTTTCATGCGTATATCTATTATATAATTAATGTACTGCTGTGCTGTCTACGGGTTAACCGATATGCAAATATACAGCTTTCTACCCAGCATGCAATTTTTTTGCTTCAGCCTTTCAGCCGGTCCTATCCGGTTGTCTTCCAGCGGGCTACCCCTGAACCCTCCGCCTTCAGCCCTTCCTTCAGCCGGTTCAGTCCCACACCGGTATGCACTGTTACCGGCATAAGCAAGATCTATCGCCGACATAAGCAGGGGCAATTACAGACTCCGTGATGCACTATTCGTTCCACAGTTGTAAAGTCTTCGTCCCACAACTGTGAAGTCCTCGTTCCACAGCTGTGAGGTCTTCGTCTCACAGTTGTGAGGAGAGAACTCCATATTGGTGGAATGATCCCTCCATACCGGTGAAATGATCTCTTCAGCTATGTGGAGACGAAACAACATCAGCAGGTTTGCAATACTTCTTCTGCGCGTTTGCAATAGAAGATGCAGGCCTTTTCGATAGTTGATTTTTCCCCGTTTGGATTTGCATATCCGGCGGCTATGCGTACCGCCTCTCCCCAACACTTTGCCAAAGTGCTGACTGCCCTCGGCATTGAGAAAATCCACACAGAGAAAGGCAACCGCTATAAGGTGGTACAATGCCTGCATACAACCAACGGTTGAGGCTGGCTCTCCTGCACGCTGAAAGGAGGGCTGAAGGCAGACGGTTCAGGTGTTGGCGGCTGACGGACAGACGGTTAGGAGTGGCTAAAGGGCTGAAACTGAAAAAAGAAGCCTTGGGGTATGGACGATCATTCTCAGGGCAATGGGATTGTTTGCAGGGTGGCGTCTGTTTTTTTCTCTCCCAGCGTTTGCCCCAGGTTGTAGTCCGGGTAGCCGGCCGGGCTTTCTTTGCCGATGCCTTTTTGCATCAGCGTTTTCAGGTGGTCCAGGTAGCTGTTGTACACATCGCGTGGTTTGGCGTTGTGCGTTTTGCATACGGAAGCGGCCATACCTACCACTTCACCCATCATACCGGTGGTACGCATCACACGCACGGTACCCAGCGCCACATGCGTCACGCTGATGTTGCGGCCGGCCATGAAGAGGTTGTCCACGTTGCGCGAATAAAAGCAACGGTAAGGAATGGGGTAGGGGTGGATGCCGGTGTGTTTGGCGATCGACTTGAATTCGGCGGCAGGGAAATGCTCTGTGTTCTTCGGGTCCGGGTAATGCAGGTCGATCGACCAGGAGGTGGAGGCCGTACCATCCGGGTAGCGGATGAAATTGGTAATGTCTTGTTCTTTCAGGATATGGTCGCCCAGTAAGCGGCGTGATTCGCGTTTGCCGGACACGTATGCCACCCATTCGAGTGAGCGGTTGGTATATGTCTCTTTTCCCGAATAGTTGTTTTTCAGGAACGACCAGTTCGAGTAGATCACCAGCAAACCATAGTCGCGGATGCGCTCGAAGTGGGTGATCTGGTCGTAATTCATGCCCGTTTCCCAGGTCCATTCGCCCATGGTGACTTTTTCGGCGTTCTCTTCGTTGAAGGTGATACCGTAGTTGAATACCGGGAACGCAGTGGGTTGCGGGGTCTCTTTCGAATACCATTGCACCGAACTGCCCATGGTGAGTTTGTCGGCCGTTTCGGGAGCGGTAGTCTCACCGAACTCGGCTTTGGATTCGCGCCCCATGGCAAAGTCGGCACCCGCCAGCGCGCCGATGGTCCCGTCGCCGGTACAGTCGGCAAACAGCGGAGCGGAGAAGGTCAGCTCTTCACCGGTGTCGATCGCTTTGGCCGTGACGGTTTGGATGGATGATCCCTTTTTCTCCACGGCAAAGGCATAATAATTCAGGAAGGGGGTGATGTTGGGTTCGCTGTTGACTACGTCGGCTTTCTTTTGGTCTTCATACGTGCTGCCCGGACGGGCGTTTCCGCCTGCTGCGGGGCTCAGTTCTTTGACGATGCCTCCCAGTTCGGGATAAGGATGCAGGTGGAGGCGTCCTCCCAGATGCACGCGCACTTCCGAACTGTTGTTGCCACCCCAGACAGGACGGTCGTGAATAAGGGCTACCTTCATATTCAGCCGGGCAGCCGATACGGCTGCACTGATACCGGCCACACCACCTCCGATGACTACGAGGTCGAACTTCCCGGCGCTCTTTGCCTTGATCCCTGTCTGTTGGTAGCGGAAGGCTGTCAGTCCATCTCCGCCTGCCGGCGGTATTTTGTTGGGATCGGATGTGAAGAAGATGGCGTCGCAGCGGCCATTGAATCCGGCCAGGTCGTGCAGCGTAAGTGTCGTTTGCCTGCTACTGATCTCCACCGCACCGCCCTTTTGCCATTCCCAGGTATTGCCTGTATGGCCGAAAGTGGCGTTTACCGGTTTATCGCCGATCCATACCTGGAATTTCCCCGGACCTTCTTCGGCAGTCCAGGGGGAAGTCCAGTTGTATGTGCGTACATACATATAATAGGTACCTGTGCCGGGGAATGTCAGTGTCGTACTGGCATCTTGTACCGGCTGGCCCATACCGTGCGCCAACAGATAGGGCGATCCCATCAGATTCATAAACTGCTGGTCGGTTACCCATCCGCCTTTCGACGTGAAGTTTTCAGCTTCTATCCACACATCGCCACCTTTGGGCTGGCAGGCGGTACATAAAATAATAATAGAAATACGGATAAGATAACAGATGTGCTTTTTCATGTATATGATAGTAATGTTTTTTATTCGTCCCCTGAATCGAAATCAAATTCGAAATCAAATCCATCGAACAGCTCATCCGGGTCGGTGAACTGTTCCAGTTCGCGGCGGTCTTTTTTGGTAGGTCGTCCCAATCCCCGGGCGCGGTCTACAAAGCCGGAGATACGGTTCATCTCCTGTATTTCATACTGATCGGGCGTAGTTACATTCTCCAGGTATTCAGGCACCAGTTTGGCAGCCATCCGGCGTTCGGTGAGCGCTAATGCTTTGAACGAATAGGTGATAGGCGGTTTGCGTACCTGTACCGTTTCGCCCACCTTCAGCATCCGCGAAGGTTTGACGCTGACGCCATTGATCATCACCCGGTTTTTCTTACAGGCTTCCACTGCAATGGTGCGGGTTTTGAAGATGCGGACGGCCCACATCCATTTATCGATACGCACTTCGTTCATGGTGTTGCTTGTTGTTTAGTCTTTGTTGTTGAATTGGTTCATGGTGTGCTGTACCCCGGCCAGGCAGAAGCTTTTGACGATCTCCACGGCGCGGTCGAGTACCGGTGGCATGGCTGCCAACTCTTCGGGGTCGAACTGCCCTAACACATAATTTACCTGTCCGCCGCGCGGGAACTGATTGCCCACGCCGAAGCGGAGGCGGCCATATTCCTGTGTGCCCAGGATCTGCTGGATGTTCCTGAGGCCGTTATGCCCTGCATCGCTGCCCTTGGGTTTGAGGCGGAGCGTCCCGAAGGGCAGGGCGATATCGTCTACAACGACCAACAGGTTTTCTGTTTCGATTCCTTCCTTTTGCAGCCAGTAACGCACAGCATTGCCGCTGAGGTTCATAAATGTGTTGGGCTTCAGCACGGTCAGTTCACAGTTTTTGATACGCATACGGGCTACGGCGCCGTATCGTTCTTCCGTGAAACCGGTACCGGCATCTTCCACGAGCTTGTTCACCACCCTGAACCCGATGTTGTGGCGTGTGCCCCAGTATTCGGAACCGATATTTCCTAATCCTACGATCAGATACTTCATATATGTCTTTCTCCAAAGAGAAATGGTTAATAACTAATGGTAATCTCCATTAATCATTAACCATTAATCGTAAATCGTTACTATGTCTTATTTCCCTGCTGCGGCGGCACCACGAGCGGCACGGGTCAACTGTACGGCGCAAACCACAGCGTTCTTGGCGTTCATCAGCTCGAGGTTTTCGAAGCTTAATTCGCCAATTTGCATGGTTTTGCCCAGACCCAGTGTGTCTACGTTGATAACCAACTTTTCAGGCAGGTTCCCATACATTCCCTTCACTTTCAGTTTCCGCATGTTGAGGTTCAGCTTACCCCCTGCTTTAACCCCTTCGGCATATCCTTCGAGGGCTACCGGCACTTCAATCACTACCGGTTTGTCGGCGAAGATTTCCTGGAAGTCAACGTGCAGCAGTTCGTCTGTTACGGCCTGGAATTGCAGGTCTTTTACGATAGCCATGGCCTTTTTGCCATCGATCGTAAGTTCCACCAGGAATACTTCCGGTGTGTAGATCAGGCCGCGGATAGCATCGAAAGCTACGCTGAAATGAACTACTTCCTTGCCACCATACAGTACGGCAGGGATGTCTTTGACGGCACGCAACGCTTTCAATGATCTTTTCTGATCGGCAGAGCATGTTTCAATTGCTCTGGGTTTTCCTTCTAATGCAAATGTTTTCATCTTACAAAAATTGTGTTACTCAAAATTAGATACTTTGCTTTCTAATTTCCCATCACACGAACGGGGCAAAAAGCGGTGCAAAGATAGATATTTTATTGACAGGTACTACTAAAATGAAACATTTTTAAATGCTTTGCTCCACATTCCAGGTGAAGGCGCGGAGGCCTTGGGCTTCCGTTTGCTTGTCCAGCTGGTGCAGGATTTCGAGGAAGCCCGTTGCCTTAGCATCGTCTACGACCGTCATGATGGCGCCGTTCAGGGTAGGCCATGCGTGGGAGCCGTAGTGCGGCTCGCCGGTTTTGCTACCCCTCCCCTGTACGGCATCCCAATAGGTGTATCCACGGATATTGTGTTTGTCCATGAGCGACAGGATCTCTTCGTAGTATGCCTGATTGAATGATATGAATATTGCTTTCATGCGATTTGGATATCAATTTTTAGTTGTTGTTCAGTTGCTTTCTGTATTGGCGGCGGCGACGCTTTACACCGTTGGCTGCAAAGATGGTGTAGACCGTCGGTACGATGATGAGGGTGATGAGCGTGGAGATGGAAAGCCCCCAGGCTACCGTCATACCCATCGAACGCCACATTTCCGAACCTTGTCCTGTGCCGACAGCCATCGGGATCATCCCCAGTACGGTGGTCAGCGTAGTCATCAATACCGGACGAAGACGGGATTTACCTGCGGCAACCACTGCCGTGAGGATACTCATGCCCCGTTCGCGGCACAGGATGGTATAGTCTATCAGCACGATACCGTTCTTCACTACGATCCCCAACAGCATGATCGACCCGATCAGGGCCATCACACCCAGCGGCGTTTGCGTGACAGCCAATCCCAGGAATACGCCGGTGAAGGCAAACGGGATGGAGAACATGATCACAAACGGGTCTACCAGCGATTCAAACTGGGTTGCCATGACGATATATACCAGGATAACGATCAATAACATCAGGATACCCAGGTCGGCAAATGTGTCCATCTGGTCTTCATACGTACCCCCCAACTGCCAGGAGACATCGGCCGGTATCTCCATGCTTCTCATTTCAAGGTTGGCAGCATCCACGATATCGCTCAGGGCGGCCCCGGGTGCTACTACCGCCCTGACGGTGATCACACGTTCGCGATTCTTGCGCTCGATGGTGGGAGGGGTCATCAGTTCAATCACATGTCCTACGTCGCGGATGCGTACACCTTGCCCCATATTATTATAGATCAGGATGTTCTCAATGTCTTCGATCGACTGGCGGAATTCAGGTGCATAGCGTACCAGGATATCATATTCATCCCCATCTTCGCGGAACTGAGAGGCGGTGAACCCATTGATACGATTACGTAGGAAGGAAGAGGCGGTAGTTACGTTCAGTCCGTTCAAGGCCAGCTTTTCCCGGTCGAAGTCGATCTGGAATTCGGGCACATAGTCCTTACGGCTGATCGTTACCTGCGAACAACCTTCGAAGTTGGCCATCCGTTCGGCTGCTTCTTTGGCTACGGCATCGGTAGCCGCAAAGTCGTAACCATATATTTCGATATCCACGGAGTTTTCACTACCCATACTGTTGCCGCCTCCGGCCAATACATCGAAGCGTTTGATCTCCGGGTATTGCGAGAGGTCTTTACGGATCAGTTCGCATATTTCCAGCATGCCCCTTTCGCGTTCGCTCACGTCGGTGAGGCTGAGGTTGAACTCGATGATATGCGTACCGTTGTCACTCATGTTGGCCCAGGTGTTGTTAGAACCCGCCTGTCCTTCGCTGAAGTTGCATACGTCGATTTCGGGGTATTTGGAACGGAATTCTTTGTCGATCTGCATGGCAAGGTCGCGGGTGATTTCCTGGCGTGTCCCGATAGGCAACTCGATGTTGACGGAGATGAAGCCGCTGTCTTGCGTGGGGAAGAACTCCGTCTTGATCACGGTGATCAATCCCATACTCGCCGCAAAGATCACGAAGGCGCCTGTGATCACGGTTTTCCGGTGGCGGGTAGCCCAGAACAGGAACGAAGAATAGCCTGTATCCAACTTGTCCAGCGCCTTTTCGATCGGCGTAAAGATCAAGGTGAACAGTTTCCCCTTCTTCGGGTTCAAGCGGAGCATCTGCGAACAAAGCATCGGGGTCAGCGTCAAGGCGCTGACCGTAGAGATGATCATCACGATACTGACGATCCAACCCAACTGTTTGAACATCATACCGGCCATACCCGTCACCATCGTCAGTGGCAGGAATACTGCCAGGATGGTGAGTGTAGAGGCGATGACCGAGATAGCCACCTCATTGGTTGCATGGATGGCCGCCTGTTTGGGCTTACTTCCCCGTTCGATGTGCGTGGTGATATTCTCCAATACCACAATGGCATCGTCTACCACCATGCCGATGGCAATTGACAGCGAACTGAGGGAGATGATATTCAGCGTATTCCCCGATGCCAACAAATAGGCGAAGGAGGCCACCAGCGAGATCGGGATGGTAAGGATAATGATGAAGGTAGCCCTCCAGCGCCCCAGGAAGACAAATACCACCAGCATCACCACGATGAACGTGATACAGATGGTTTCCACCAGGCTGTCTATCGTATTCAGGATGTTCTTGGAGGTATCCATAATCACACCCAGTTTCACGTCTGAAGGCAGGCTGGCTTCCAGTTCGGGCATTTTTTCTTTCACTAACCGGGCTATATCCACTGAGTTGGCGCCCGATTGTTTCTGGATCACGATCATACCGCCACGGGTACCATTGTTGAAGGTTTCCTGTGAGCGTTCTTCCACCGTGTCCTGGATACGGGCCACATCGCGGAGGTAGACCACTTTGCCGTTGAAGTTGCCGATTACCAGGTTGAGCATCTGCGCAGCCTCCGTAAATTCCCCTTGCACACGCATGGAATAGGTGTGCGAACCGATATCAATGCTGCCAGTGGGCGTGTTACGGTTTTCCATCGCGATCACGTTGGCAATGCCCTCGATGGTCATGTTGTAAGCTTCCAGCTTGTAGGGATCGCAATACACCTGCAACTCGCGTACCGGCGTACCGGCGATGGAAACGGCGCCCACCCCTTTGATACGGGCCAGAGGGTTGGATACCTTTTCGTCCAATATCTTATACAGGGCGTTGGTACTTTCTTCGGCGGTTACCGAGAGCATCAGGATGGGGATATCGTCTGTCCCGAACTTGAAGATGATGGGATTGTCGGCGCCATCCGGCAGGATAGGCTTTACGATATCCAGTTTGTCGCGGATATCGTTGGTCGCCACGTCGAGGTCGATCCCGAAATCAAATTCAAGGGTGATGATGGAGATGTTCTCCCTGGATTGCGACGTGATATGTTTCAGGTCGCTCACACTGTTCAGCGTATTCTCCATCGCTTTGGTGATATTCATCTCAATATCGGCGGCGCTGGCCCCGGCGTATGACGTCATGACCATGATCATGTTTGTCTCAATCTTGGGCAGCAGGTCGACCGACAGCCTGGTCAATGAAAAAATCCCCAGTATCACTACAGCCACAAAGATGAGGGCGGTAGAGACCGGTTTTTTTACGGCGGTACTATATAAACTCATGTTGTTACTCTTCTTTATTGTGTTACTTCCACGGCGGTTCCGTCTACAAGGCGGCTCTGTCCGATCGTTACTACCTGTGCACCGTCTTCCACGCCGGAGATCAGTTCATATTTATTGTCCATACGGCGTCCGAGTTCCACTTTCTGGTAAGACACGGTCCCGTTGTTGTATACAAAGATGTAGCGGTCGCCTGATCCGGCTTGTTTCACCACTGCCTGATCGGGCACTACGATACGTTCCAACGTGCCGAAATTCATAGTCACGCGGGCAAACATACCCGGACGGATGCGCTCGTCGTTGTTGGGAATGCGGATCTCCACCTGGAACGTGCGTGTGGCGGCATCGATGGTGGGGTAGATCAGGTGAACTTTACCCTGGAATACTTCGTCGCCATACACGTCGAGGCGTACATCCACATCCATCCCTTTCTTTACTTTGGTATAATAGCTTTCAGATACGCTGACCATCAGTTTCACGGGGCGAAGCTGTTCTACCACGTATACAGGCTGTGCCCCTGAGTACATATCGCCATTATCATAATTACGCGCTGTGATGATGCCATTGATCGGGCTTACCAGGCGAATGTTCTTTTCGAGGTTCTTGAGGGAGGTCTTGTTCACGTCGAGCGCCATTTTTAACTGGTCCCAAGAAGACTTGGAGGCGCCTCCCACCTTATAGAGTTCGTCGATACGTTTGAACTCGGTCTCCTGATTCTGGATCTGGATACGGAGTTGTTCGAGCGATGTGTTCTCCATGGTGGCCAGTAGCTGGCCGGCACTTACGTGGTCGCCCACTTCCACGTGCAGTTTTTCGATACGCACGGGTGATTGCGGGGCGATATTGTTGGATACGTTAGCTTGTACGGTGGCGGTAAATTCACTCAACTGTTCTACCGATTGCCGGTGGACGGTTTCCAGTTTCACCTTCGGTTTTTCTTCTTTCTGTTCAGTTCCTTTGTTCTCTCCTCCGGAACAGGCGGTTAACAGAGCGAATGCGGCGATTGGCACGATTCTCAAGATGTTGTTCGTTTTCATCATATCGGAATTTTACGTATTATTAGCTTAGTTATTTTTTGTCGGCATATTTGCCCAGGGTTTTTTCCAGGTCGGACTTGGCATTCATATAGTCGTAGATAGACTGGTTGAAGTTTAGTTTGGCCTGTAGCATGGCCAGGTCGGCATCGTTGAGTTCGAGCAACGTACCGGCGCCGGTGTCATACCGTTTTTGTGCGATGGTATACCCTCTTTGGGCCTGTTCCACCCCTTTGCGGGCCGCATCAAAGCGTTTGATGCAGGTAGACATATTGTCCATGTACTGACGTACGGCCAGTTGCAGGTTGCGTTCCAGGTCTTCGCGTTGCAGTCCTACCTGCACGATGTTCACCTTCGTCTGGTTGATCTTCTGCACCTTGCCGCCTCCCGAGAAAATGGGGACGGAGAGGGAGAGCCCCACCATGGAGTAGGGATTCCAGAGGTACTCTTTGAAGCGGAAGTCGTTGTTCATGGCGCTCCAGTTGTATACGCCGGAGACAGACAACGTGGGCAGGAAATCATATTTCTGCAGCTTAAGCGTGCTCTTCAACATATCCGCCTGCATATCCAGTTGCTTCAGGTTGGTGTTGTCTATCAGCGACGTATCGGTGGCCAGGTAATCGCCAAAAAGCGCAGACTGGTAATCGGTCAGCGCCCCTTCGCATTGGATCGGAGTATCCAGGTCCAACCCCATCAGCGCTTTCAACTGCCACTGGGCCAGCTTAACGGCTTTCTCGGCCTGCAGCACATTGGGCTCATGGTTCCGCACGGCTACATCGGCACGGATCAGGTCGTATTCAGCTACCAATCCCTGTTCGAATTTCTGTTTGATATCGTTGTAGTTTACCAGCGCATTGTTGTAACTTTCCAAAAATACCTGATAGGAATCGTTGGCCAGCATCACGGCATAGAAGGCTTTCTTTACCTGGTTGGTCATCTCGATCTTCGACGAGCGCGCCTGTTCGACAGCCAGTTCCACATCCTGTCCGGAGATGGCAATGCTTTTCCAGAGTGACATATTGATCAGCGGCATACCGAAGTTGAAGCCCATGCTCCAGTTGTTGTCACGCCCTACGGTGATCCCTTCGTTGCCGCCTTCGGCCGCTTCCGGATCGGGTTTCGGCATGTTGGCGTCGATTAGTTTTTGCAGGTCGCCCTCACTGTAGCCGGGTGCATATTGTTGTAATGCGGCATCGGCTCCTTTGATGATCGGATCGAATGCCGGTGCAAGCATGGCTCCCATGTCGAATGCACCGTCCATATACATTACCTGTTTCTTTAATGTACGCGAATAGTCGGCCGCGAAATTCACCTGGGGAAACAGGGCGGCATACGATCCTTTCTTCGCATATTTTTTCTTTTCGATTTCCTGATCGGCCACTTTCACCGTCGGGTTTTCACTCATCGCGATCTCCAAGGCTTTGTCGAGGCTGATGGCAAGCGGTTGGTCTTGCGCTTTGGCCGTTGTCAGCACCAGAGACGGCAGTATCATCAATACTGCCAGCATCATTGTTGTTTTACCTGTTAATTGTTTCATTTATACAGATTGAATTGATTGTCCTATACTTTACTTACTTACTTACTTACTTATATGCACCCGTATCACGCTCATTCAATGGATTTGCTGCTGTATCTTTTTCGTCGCTATCCATTTGTCCAGTATGGCACACCCTTTTTCGGTGCTGATCCCCCGCAAAAAGATCACGAGTATGGTTCCAAATACTTCCAGGTTGGAATGTTTGGAGAACATTTTGGAAGGGTGTATCATCTTCAGTTGTTCTTTAGACAGCAGCGCCATGATCTCGAAGTTGATCTCATCCCGGAAAACACCTTCTTTTGCACCCCTTTCAAACAGTTGCATGCATTTTTCTGTAAATTCCCTCTTCTCTTCTTCATGTTCCTGCCACATTTTGGGATATCTCTTCATGTCGTCGTAGAATTTCCGGCTATACCATCGGGGACGTTTCAACAGTTCGTCGAAAAACAGCAGGATGATATCTACGGAGGTGAGTGAAGATTGTTCCAGCTCATTGAGATAAACAGCTAACTGACCGTTGATATATTCCCTCCCTTCTACCAGCAATGTCTCCTTATCTTCGAAGAAACTGTACAACGTGCGTTTGGAGATACTGCTGCTACGGGCGATATCGTCCATGCTGACGCTTTTGATGCCATATTGTGAAAACAAGTCGAATGCATTCCGGATAATCTGACTTCTGGTCTCGAGCATGCGTATGATTATTTCATATTTGTTCTTTTTGGGGGTTTGTGCAGTAAAAGTACTGTCACAAGCATATATCTTCAAACCAAAACCGCCTGTTTGCCCGCTTTCCCCGACGAATAGGGGAATATACCCGATAAACCTAATCCGTTTATCCCGTTGGAAGGCATGGGGAGGGGGAGGGATTGATGTTGTTTGCAAAGTACGGTTGTTTTATGGAAACTGAAATGGTTTATTCTGTTACATGATTGGTGAAAATGTAATGTTTATTACGGAAAAGAAGAAAATATTCTAAAAAGGACGTATATTTGTTGGGCAAAAACGAAACAATATTATATCAAGCCTTCCTCGGGGGGGGATCTAATTAAGGAAACGACATGGAGAAACTTCCAATTATTGAATTTGCAGAGATCAACAACCATATTGTAACGGCTGATAATTTTCAGAACCTGGTGACTGTTGCCGACGTGGATGCCTCCTGGACGGTGGTTGATCCCCGGCAGGAAGGATATTCGATGCCGGTACGGTTGAATGCCCTGTTTGTGGTATTGGTACTGCAAGGGTCAACGAAAGTGTGCCTGGACTATGTCCCGTATACGCTGGAAGCGAACAGTCTGCTGCTGATCATGCCTTCCCATGTGTTTCAGGTAGCCGAAAGCACGCCCGATTTGCGTGCATCCATCCTGATTGTCGACCTGACTTTTATGGAAGAATGCTCGCCGGAGAAGCGAAGCCCTTCCATGACCAGCTATATGCAGTTACGGAATAATCCCTTTATCTCGCTGATGCCTGAAGAGACAGACTATATATGTAACAGTTTCAGGTTATTACGTGAAAAAATCAGGCAACGTACCCATTCCTTCCACCGGGAGGTGGTACAAAATGCCTTCATCGGTTTTCTGTTGGATGTGGCCAATGTATTGGTTGGGAAAAAAGAATCGTTGATGCGGAACACGCTATCCCGTAAGGAAGTGATTATGAACCAGTTCCTGGAACTGCTTTTTACGCATGTGAAGACCCATCACGTGGTGACATTTTATGCAGGCAAGCTGTTTATTACTCCCCAGTACCTGTCGTTGATTCTGAAAGAGCTAAGCGGTAAATCCGCCAACAAATGGATAGACGAAGCACTGATGGTGGAAGCGAAAATCCTGCTGAAAATGCCTCAGATCACCGTGCAGCAGGTGGCTGATCAGTTGAACTTCTCCGACCAGTCCACATTTGGTAAATTTTTTAAAAAGCATCAGGGCGTATCGCCTTTGGAGTACCGCCGTTCCTGACTTCAGTCCGATCCTGCTCCCAAAACCAGTTTCCTGCCCGGAAAATCGCTTTTTGTTACCGGGGCGGTTCTATGATACATTTTAGGTACATAAAATAGACAAATGCACCCCCTGTCCTGACAAAAGCGCCTCGTGTGTCAGACATTTTACCCACTGTTTGTCCCTGTGCTGACCTACTTTTGTTACTATCGAAAAAACTTATAGTTACCATGATTCAAAAGTATGCTTGTCTGGCGCTGCTGTTTGCGCTGTTTTCATGTAATGTGGCTCCCTGGGAAAAGACTCCCGATGGTGTATTGATTCGCCTGGCCGGTGCAGGTAAAAGCGAAACAAAACAACTGCGCCTTTCTGTGGTGAATGAAAAAACAATCCATGTATCGGCTACGCCCGGTCTTTTCTCGTCAGACGAGAGCCTGGTTGTTGAAAAGACACCTGTGACCGCTTCCTGGAGTGCCGGTAAAACTGGCGGTAAGGTAGTGTTGCAGACGGATGCATTGAAGGTATATGCCGACCTGAAAACAGGCGAACTCCGGTTTACTGATCAGTACGGCAACGTCTTGTTGCAGGAAAAGCAGGGGGGTGGCAAAACCTTTACGGCGATGGAAGCGGAAGGCACGCCGGGTTATGCCATCCGGCAGGTATTTGAATCGCCGGCCGATGAGGCGTTCTACGGATTGGGACAACACCAGGCAGACGAGTTCAATTATAAGGGAAAGAACGAAACCCTGTTTCAATACAACACCAAGGTATCCATCCCTTTCTTTGTGTCGAACAAAAACTACGGAATCTATTGGGATAACTATTCACTGACCAAGTTTGGCGATGTGCGTGATTACGAGCCGTTGAGCCAGTTCGATCTGTTTGCCATGAACGGCGAAAAAGGCGGGCTCACGGCTACCTATTATGTGAATGCCGACCCGAACCAGGTATTTGCCACCCGGATTGAATCTGCGATCGACTATGAGAACCTGGAAACCGTCACTAATTTCCCGGATAACTTCCCTTTCAATAACGCTCAGATCGTATGGGAAGGCGACCTGGAAGCCAAAGAAACAGGCGTACATCGATTTCTGTTGTACTATGCCGGTTATACCAAACTATGGATAGACGGACAGTTGATGGCCGACAAATGGCGTACCGCCTGGAATCCGTCCGTAGCCAAATTCAATGTGGACATGGAGGCAGGCACACGCCATCATATCCGGCTGGAATGGCATCCCGACGGAGGCATTTCCTATATCGGCCTGAAAGCCCTTACACCCGTGGCGACCGAAGAACAGAGCCAGCTGTCGCTCTATTCTGAAATGGCCGACCAGATAGATTACTACTTTGTCAAAGGCGATTCGATGGACGACGTGATCAAAGGATACCGCACCCTCACCGGCAAAGCCCAGGTGATGCCCAAATGGGCCATGGGCTTTTGGCAGAGCCGCGAACGGTATAAAAACCAGGATGAGCTGCTGGGGGCATTGAGCGAATTGCGCAGCCGGCAGATCCCGATAGACAATATCGTGCTCGATTGGAGTTACTGGCCCGAAAATGCCTGGGGCAGCCATGAGTTCGACTCCGCCCGTTTCCCTGATCCGGAAGGAATGATCCGGTCCGTGCACGACCAACAGGCAAAGATCATGATCTCGGTATGGCCTAAGTTCTATGCTTCTACCGGGCACTACAAAGAATTTGACGAGCAGGGTTGGATGTACCGGCGTGCCGTGAACGACAGTATCCGCGACTGGATCGGCGCCGGATACATCGGCTCTTTCTACGACGCATACAGCGAAGGCGCCCGCCAACTGTTCTGGCACCAGATGAATGAACACCTCTACAGCAAAGGCATCGATGCCTGGTGGATGGATGCCTCTGAACCCGATATCCTGTCCAATGCCAGCATGGCATACCGCAAGGCGTTGATGACACCCACCGCTATGGGGCCTTCTACCAAGTATTTCAATACCTATTCGCTGATGAACGCGATGGCTATCTATAACGGACAGCGCGCGGTGAATCCGGATGATCGCGTATTTCTGCTCACACGCTCCGGCTTTTGCGGATTGCAGAAATACGGCGCCGTAACCTGGAGCGGTGATATCGGAACTTGCTGGGAAGACTTCAAAGCGCAGATCTCTGCCGGCCTGAATCACTCCATGTCGGGTAATCCGTATTGGACAATGGATATCGGTGGTTTCTGCGTGCAGAAGAAATTTGAACAAGCGAAAGAAGGGACGGAAGCCATGAACGAGTGGCGTGAACTGAACACCCGCTGGACTCAGTTCGGTGCCTTCGCTCCTTTGTTCCGTACACATGGGCAGTATCCGTTCCGCGAAGTATATAACATCGCACCCGAATCGCACCCGGCCTATCAAACCATTGTGTATTACGACAAGCTGCGTTATCGCCTGATGCCGTATATCTATTCAATGACCGGGCATGTCTATTTGGACGATTATACCATCATGCGTCCGATGGTGATGGATTTCGGGTATGACACGCAGGTGAACGATCTGGGCGACCAGTTCATGTTCGGCCCCTCCCTGCTGGTGGCTCCGGTATATACCTACCAGGCACGTGAGCGGGAGGTCTATTTCCCGGCGGCAACCAACTGGTACGATTTTTATACCGGCGCTTATTATGAAGGCGGCTGCAAGCAGATGGTGGCTGCTCCCTACGAACGGATGCCGTTGTTTGTGAAAGCCGGATCGATTGTCCCCACCGGTGTGGAAATTCAGTATGCCGCCGAAAAGCCCGAAGCGCCCATTACCCTGTATGTGTTTACCGGCAAGGACGCCTCTTTCACATTGTATGAAGACGAAGGTACGAACTACAACTACGAGAAGGGAAAATACGCTACCATTCCGCTTGTGTACAACGAAAGCGCCGGGCAATTGACCATCGGCCAGCGTGCCGGCTCGTTCGACGGCATGGTGATGGAACGTGAGTTCCGCATCGTGGTGGTTGACCCGCAACATAAGAAAGGATTTGACCTGAACCCGGCACCCAACCAGACGGTTGTGTACACAGGTGCAGCCCAAACCCTTTTGTTGAAATAAGAGACAAAAAAGCACGATTGCCTCATTTGCAGCCGTGCTTGTTTTGGCACTTCGGCCGTTCTGGCTTATTCGGTGAAGCGTTTGCGGAACCTGTAACTGTTCACCAGTTCACTTACCCCGTAAACCATGGCGGCGATGCCAAAGATAATAAAGGTATTTGCGGCCGCTTCAAACGGATAAGCCAGTATCAGTATACCGGCCAGCAGGATGAGCGCCGGAACGATGTAAAATCCCCATCTCACGGTAGACCACCGCCGGGCCCTTACCAGGAATACGATCTGCTGGATACCCGCTATCACGAGCAATGCGCCCAGGATGTACATGAATATATTCACGAAAAAGCCCGGCATCGCCACCAGCCATGCACCGAAGAGGATACTGCCCGCCGCCTCAATAGGGAATGACGGCTTGGGGCTGAACGCATCCCGCCGGTTGAACAGGTAGTTCAGCAATGACCAGACCCCCGGGACAATGAAAAGGATTCCGATAGCGATCACAAGATAGGTGATGGCCATTTCCGGCCACAGTATAAGCGCCCCCCCGAGTAGTAGCGCTATCAGCCCACGAACAACTGTGTAGTTTACATATTTCATCGCGATTTGTATTTTAGATTTTCATCAGTTTGACATAACCATTACGTGTGAATATCAGCCATTTAATGCTTACAGCTTCAAAAGTGTCTTTGTGGAAATTTTGTTTTCCAAGGTTTTTAATATAATATCTAATTCTACATTGGCCTCCGCTTTTAATCCCAAACATTTTGCAATTCCATTGGCATCGGTGCTTGCCCGCTCAGACAACGATAAATGATAATCGGTACCTTTTGCAAGTAGGTTATAACCATGAAAATGAAATGAGTCGCCAAGCTTTGGAGTGGGAGATATATGTTCAAATGAAAACTCTTTTTTCATATAGTCCATCAAGCAATTTTGCATGACCAATACAAGGTGCTTGTTGAGATTCTCAAATGTTACCACTTTGTGGTGCATTTGCACTAAGATTGTTTTGGCAGTCATTTTCCAATTCATTCCAAATGTCGTATTAGTCTCGTATTGTGGCAATTTGATGCCTTTGGACTCTAAAAAGTATTGCCTGTTTCCCCAAACAGAACCGGTCGTATCTAATGTTTGTAGTTCTATACCTACAAAATCTTTTATTTTCCCATTTTTAGCGGATACCAGCACATAATCGACACTTCCTCCGGGAATAGTTATTTCTGGTATGATATGCAGTTCATTACCCGGTTCGTGTAGTGCTAATAAGTGAATGCAGTCCAAGAAAATCTGGTTATTTTCGATTAACCGATGAGGGCATATAATCACATTGTCACAACTTTTTCCATAAATAACAGTGCAAGTCCCAATAGATATAGACGGTACACTCTTTCTGACCTTTACGCATTTCTTCTTGATGAATGGGCATTCCTGTTGAGAAACGATTGAAGCCCATTTAGCATCTGGCGATTGAGCGCTAACGGCAAATAATTCCACTATTTTTTGTTTACCCATATTTCTAAACTAAAAGAGATTTAAATTCATTTGAGCGACACGTTGTTTCGCTAGATTGATGTATTCTTCTGAAATATCAATACCGATTGATTGACGGTGCAAGTCATAAGCTACTTTAGTAGTTGTCCCTGATCCACAAAAGGGGTCAAGTACGATTCCGCTCGGAGGACAGGTAGCTAAAATAGGTATTTTACACAGATCTTCGGGGTAAACAGCATAGTGTTTCTCTCTATTTTGGGTATCTTCCGGTAAAATATCCCATACATCTGTCGGTAATGAACCATTTTTATTATAAAACAGAAAATAGTAACCTTTCTCTTTAAGTTCTTTCGCCCTCCCTGAAACACGCTCTGAATCAGAATGTGTCGCACGTTGTTGATTGCGAATAATCATCCTGAAATCTGGAACTTCACCGCTTTCCACTCTTTGAAGAACATGTTGCAAATCTTTCATGGCCGATTCCTTTTCTTCATTGGAAAGCGACGTGGATAGCTCAATCTGCCTTTTGTATCTCACTCCTGAAACACCGGAGGCAGAGACAACCGCACCATTCTTAACAATCGTTGATTGCGGGTTTAATCGAATGGACTCATCATCGTAGTAATAGGAGTTGGATTTCACAAAATGGAAAATCATTTCATGAATGTTGCGTAGTTTGTCCGAAGAACTATCCATAGCCCCTTTATGCTTATTCCAAACCACATCATTGCGCAGTATCCATCCTTGTTCGTCCATCATTTTAATGGCAACTCGCCATGGAATGCCTTGCAAAGACTTGTTTTTATAAGAATCCCCAATATTCAACCAAAAAGAGCCTGTATTTTTTAGAACGCGATAAATTTCTTTTGTAATCCCTAATAGGTTTTCTATGAAATCTTCAGGTTTTTTTTCTAAGCCAATCCCTCCATTTTCGTAACAGCGTTGGCCCCAATAAGGCGGACTTGTCATGCAACAGTCAACGCTTTCATTAGGGATCTGTTTTAGAACGACCAACGAGTCACCCACAAAGAATTGTGGATGAAGGGTATCGGTATTTTTCTTTGTGTTTGTGTGCTTTTTCGCAACTTGCTCAGTATCTGTTATCGCATTTGTTTGCATATTCGTTCTCACTATCTGGCCTGCTGTTTTTTAATAGTCATATCTTGAACAAAGGTAGTGAAAATATCAGCGCACACAGACAAACCGAATGATTTTCTTCGGCACGGTTTCAAAACCATAAACGAATATAGACTTTTTCTCGTATATGTGCAAAATACGCCGTTATTTTTACGATTTGATAATTTGGGGGAAGCCTGGCAACATATTATCCCCTTATTTACAACAAAATGGCCTCTTGAAAGCGTTGGAAAAGTCAGGGATTTACGCTTTTTCGTTGTATTTTTGTGATGTCGGTCGAAACACCGAAGCGTTTTATACAAAGAGAAAAAGATAGTTAAGATGAAAAAGTCACTGATGAATGGTATACGTAAACATCACAAGAACAATCCAACAGAAGAGGTTAATTAAGGTTAAATAGTTGTATTTTCATGACAAAAACATGTTGCACAACATAATTATGGCTATATTTGCAATGTGTTTTTCATGGTATTAGATTTAAGGTTATAATGAAGATTGGCTGTCGGGAGATAGCCTTTTCTTTTTTATACCCGAGGGTGTGCAATTCAACACCTTTTCATGGGGGGGGTGAATATTCAACTCCAACCCAATTGGATAATAAACACTGCCTTCTTATAGCTCAAACGACTCTATTGGGGAAAATTGCTTTCACCCTGTCACTTTCTGCAGTCAGTCAGTTGGTTAGGGTGACAGGGAGGTTCAAAAAGCGGTTTTGCTGTCACTTGTGCTGTCACACTGGGAATGACATGGAGCGTGACAGCAGGACAGAAAAACAGCTTCTCCTTTCACTGTAACTTATTGACCACCAGCAGAAAGTGACAGGGTGAAAGCAATTTTCGTGTATGATGTTTTAGCGGATGGATACTCACTGCAAGGTAGGTTTTAGCACTGTTCCTGCCGATGAAATGACCAGATGCCGGACTTGCTCAAACAAGGCCTGCGCCTCACC
>JAVBUH010000045.1:0-62027 GCA_031555505.1 Tannerellaceae bacterium | reverse complement strand
TCACCATCGTCTTCCGAAAAAAAGATCATAATGTTCGAAAACGAAGATTATGATCTTCCTAAACGAACATTATGACGATCGTTTTGGATCGTTATGATCTTTTTTGTGGCGATTGCAGGATTTGCTCAAGCTTCAAATCGGAGTAGACTTGAAGATGTAAGCTTTCGGTACAAATGTGAAACTACTTTCGGTGTGGGGCTTTTTGTGTTTGGAAATAAAAGAAGGCTGCTTCGCGATCGAAGCAGCCTTCTCTTATTTAGTCTCTTTTTCCTCTTGCATGTCGAGCTCATTCTTGTCGGCATCATAGAACCGGTATTCAAGAAAGGCGAGACTTTGGTTGGGAATGACTTTCAAGCTACTGGAATATTTCATTTTCCATCGCAGGCTCAGGGGGATAAGCCCCTTGTTCACATACGCCGCTACATACGGATGCAGGTGCAGGGTGAACTTCTTCACATGATGTTGATTGACGAGGCAATCGATTTTTCCTTCCAGACTGTCTACAAACATGATCGATGGCTTGGCGGCGCCTGAACCGAAGCAGGTGGGGCAGGTTTCCGATGTGTTCACATCCATAGCAGGACGCACACGTTGGCGCGTGATCTGCATCAACCCGAATTTACTCAAGGGCAGGATGTTGTGTTTAGCACGGTCGGTAGCCATAGCTTTTGACATGTGTTCAAATAGTTTTTGCTTATGGCCGTTCTCTGCCATGTCGATATAGTCGATCACGATAATACCGCCGAGATCGCGCAGGCGCAGTTGGCGGGCAATTTCGTCGGCGGCAGCCATGTTGACGTCGATCGCTGTCTTTTCCTGGGCATCGCTACCTTTGGAGCGGTTGCCGCTGTTGACATCAATCACGTGCATTGCTTCCGTTTGTTCAATGATAAGATAAGCTCCACTCTTATAGGTGACCGTACGTCCGAACAGGGATTTGATCTGCTTCGTGATGCCGAAATTGTCGAAGATGGGAAGGCTTCCCGTGTACTGTTGTACGATATCTTCGCGGCCGGGAGCGATCAGGCTTACGTAGTCGCGGATGTTGTTGTATACGTCTTTGTCGTTTACGTGGATATTCTGGAAAGAGGGGTTGAATATATCACGCAGGAGGGCGACGGTACGTGCAGTCTCTTCATACACGATGGACGGTATCTTGGCCTTGGGCACTTTGGGGACACTCTCTTCCCATCGTTTTACTAATGTTTTCAGCTCATGGTCAAGTTCGGCTACACGCTTACCTTCGGCCGAAGTACGTACGATGACGCTCATGTTCTTCGGCTTGATACTTTGGATCAATTGGCGCAGGCGGGCACGCTCTTCGTTTGACTTGAGTTTGGTGGAGACGGATACCTTATCGGCAAAGGGGATGAGTACGATGTATCTTCCGGCAAACGAAAGTTCGGAAGTCAACCGCGGCCCTTTGGTAGAGATCGGCTCTTTAGCAATCTGGACCAGCACTTCCTGTCCCACTTTGAGCACGTCGCTGATGCTGCCGTTCTTATCTATCTCGGGCAAGATCTGTGTCTTGGCCAATACAGGCGGCTTCTTTGAATCGCTCAATAGTTGTTTAAGGAATTTCTGCTGGGTGTTGAAATTAGGACCTAAGTCCTGGTAGTGAAGAAATGCATCCTTTTTATAACCTACATCAATGAAGGCGGCGTTTAACCCGGGCATCAGTTTTTTTACCTTGCCAAGATAGATATCACCAACGGCGAAAGAGACATTGCGGGCTTCTTTCTGAAGCTCCACAAGGCTTTTGTCTTCCAGTACGGCGATAGATACCTCATTGGGTTGTACGTCTACTACTAGTTCACTAATCACTTAGGGTATTCAGGGTTTTCTTGTTGGCAACCTTATAATACACAAAGAACAAACTTAAAAGGTTGCTTATTAAGTTTGTTCTTTTAGAGTTATACAGCAATAGACATTGCTTATTTCTTCTTATGTCTATTCTTCTTTAATCTCTTTTTACGCTTATGCGTAGCCATCTTGTGTCTTTTTCTTTTCTTTCCGCTGGGCATCGCTTTACAGTTTTAAATTTAACTTATGTTTTATTCTTTGATATCTTTTACTTCGTTCAGGAACGTTTTAGCCGGCTTGAAAGACGGGATACTGTGTTCCGGAATGATGATCGTCGTATTCTTGGATATGTTACGGGCCGTTTTCTGTGCTCTTTTCTTCACAATGAAGCTGCCGAAGCCCCGGAGGTAAACGTTGTCACCCTGTGACAGTGCATCTTTCACTATTTCCATGAAAGATTCAACGCTCGCCAGTACGGTACTCTTATCGATACCGGTGCTTTTTGCGATCTCACTAACAATGTCTGCTTTAGTCATGTCTATAAAATTAATTGATTAGACGATATAATTTTTTGGACTGCAAATATATAGCTTTTTATTTGAGAGAAAAAGGATTGCCGCCCATTTTTTGTAAAAAAGATTTTTCCGGTCTCGGATTATCTCCGTACGTTTGTAGGCTCAAGCCGGTTGGAAGCCCGGAATACACCTTCGACGCTTATGTTATTACATACAAACAGTTTAGCTTTTCATCCTGTATTGATCAACTGGTACAAGGTTCACAAACGGGATTTGCCCTGGCGGGAAAGCCGCGATCCATATATAATCTGGATATCAGAGATTATCCTCCAGCAGACGCGGGTGGCGCAGGGATTGGAATATTTCCTGCGGTTCACGGAGCGGTTTCCTGATGTGCGGTCGTTGGCAATGGCCGAAGAAGCAGAAGTGCTGAAGCTTTGGCAGGGATTGGGGTATTATAGTCGCGCCCGTAACCTGCAGGCCGCGGCGCGTGATATAATGGCGCGGTTCGCTGGCGAATTTCCTGTGGCTCATGCCGATGTGTTGTCGTTGAAAGGAATTGGCGAGTATACGGCGGCGGCGATCGTTTCATTTGTCAGGGATGAGCCCTATCCGGTGGTCGACGGAAATGTATACCGGGTCTTGTCGCGCCTCTTTGCCATGGATACGCCCATTGATTCCACGCAAGGTAAAAAACTCTTCTATCAACTGGCCGGAGAAGTGATGGATAAGCGGCAGGCGGGGCTATACAATCAGGCTGTAATGGAATTCGGCGCTTTGCAGTGTGTGCCGCAACAGCCGGACTGCACTGCCTGTCCGCTGGCGGATCGTTGCCAGGCGTATGCGGCCGGCAACGTGCAGGCGTATCCGGTGAAGCAGCATAAGACGAAGACCAGGAACCGCTATTTCCACTATTTTTACATTATATATAAGGGGCAGACCTGGCTGCGCCGACGCACAGGAAAAGATATATGGACAGGCTTGTATGAGTTTCCGTTGATTGAGACCGGCGAGCCGCAGGACTTTGCCGGGTTGCAGCAGACCGATGCTTTCCGGACGTTGTTTGCCGGCGCTGGCGACCTGCATATATGGCAGGCTACGGAGGCTGTTAAACATGTATTGTCGCATCAGGTATTGTATGCCCGTTTCTATCAGGTAGAGGTAGAGGCCGTACCTCCGGCGCTTACTGCTTACACCGCTGTGGGCTGTGCTGGCCTGGCCTTGTACCCGGTGCCTGTGCTGATCCATAAAGTGTTGGATAAAATGGATTTTTCGGGTGATGGTCTTTAAATAATTAGTATATTTACGCCCTGCAACAAACCCATTGTAAACAGACAGCCCGCAATAGGATATATGAGACCGGAAGACATAGAAGAAAACGACATCGAACAAACCGAGGCGAACGATCCGGATGTTTCTGAGAGTGAAACACCGGATGCCGCATCTCATTCAGAATACAGACTCCCCGAAAAGCAAGGAGGAAAACTGGCCCATCACCTCTCTGGTATGTACCAGAACTGGTTCCTGGATTATGCTTCGTATGTGATCCTGGAACGTGCCGTACCGCATATCAACGACGGGTTGAAGCCGGTACAGCGCCGTATCCTGCATTCGATGAAGCGGTTGGACGATGGGCGGTACAACAAGGTGGCCAATATCGTAGGCCATACCATGCAGTTCCATCCACACGGTGATGCATCGATCGGCGATGCGCTGGTACAACTCGGGCAAAAGGATATCCTGGTAGATTGCCAGGGAAACTGGGGAAATATTCTGACAGGCGATGGGGCGGCAGCTTCGCGTTATATCGAAGCCCGTCTTTCCAAGTTTGCTTTAGAGACAGTGTTTAACCCCAAGACTACCGAGTGGCAGCATTCATACGACGGCCGTAACCGGGAGCCGGTGACGCTGCCTATCAAATTCCCTTTGCTGCTGGCGCAGGGAGTGGAAGGGATTGCCGTGGGGCTGTCGTCTAAAATACTTCCACACAATTTTAATGAACTGCTCGACGCTTCGATCGCTTACCTGAAGGGAGAACCGTTTACGCTTTATCCCGACTTTCAGACAGGTGGCTTTGTCGATGTGGGCAAATACAATGATGGCGAACGGGGCGGCTCAGTCAAGGTGCGCGCCAAGATCGGGAAGGTAGACAACAAGACGCTTGTTATCTCTGAGATTCCCTACGGAAAGACCACTACCTCCATCATCGAATCGATCCTTAAGGCCAACGATAAGAATAAGATCAAGATCCGGAAAGTGGACGACAATACGGCCCGGAACGTGGAAATACTGGTTCACCTGGCACCCGGAGTTTCGTCAGACAAGACAATCGATGCACTATATGCCTTTACGGATTGCGAGATCAGCATCTCGCCGAACTGTTGTGTGATCCGCGACAACAAACCCTGTTTCCTCACTGTCAGTGAAGTGCTCCGCCATACTGCTGATAATACACTGACCTTGCTCCGCCTCGAACTGGAGATCGACAAGGCCGAACAGGAAGAAGCGCTCTTCTTTGCTTCCCTGGAGCAGCTGTTTATCGAAGAACGTATCTATAAGGATGCCGAATTTGAGAATGCGAAGGATATGGATGAAGCCATTGCGCATATCGACCTTCGCCTCACTCCGTTCAAACCGAAGCTGATCCGTGAGGTGACACGCGAGGATATCCTCCGCCTGATGGAGATCAGGATGGGACGTATCCTGAAATTCAATGCTGAAAAGAACGAACAAATGATCGCACAGATCCGGAAAGAGATTGAACGGATCGAGTTCCATCTGGCTCATATCGTGCAATACACGATTGACTGGTTTGCCCGCCTGAAGGAGAAGTATGGAGCGGCTTATCCCCGCATGACGGAGATACGCAACTTCGATACCATTGAAGCTGCCAAAGTGGTGGAAGCAACCGAAAAGTTGTATATCAACCGCAACGAGGGCTTCATCGGCATGGGACTGAAAAAAGACGAGTTTGTGTGTAACTGCTCGGATATTGACGATATTATCCTTTTCTTCCGGAACGGGACGTATAAAGTGGTGCGCGTGAGCGATAAGATGTTCGTAGGCAAAGATGTGCTTCATCTGGATGTGTTTAAACGCAATGACAAGCGTACGATCTATAACGTGGTGTATCGTGACGGTAAAGCCGGATTCAACTATATCAAGCGTTTTGCCGTAACCGGTGTGACCCGCGACAAGGAGTACGACCTGACTCGGGGAGCGGCCGGATCGCGCATCCTCTATTTCAGTTCCAATCCGAATGGTGAGGCCGAAACGATCAAATTTATCCTGAAGCCCAAACCACGCCTCAAAACGCTGGTGTTTGAAAAAGACTTCAGCGAGGTGACCATACGCGGGCGCGACTCGATGGGTGTGATCCTGACCAAGTTTGAGATACACAAAGTGTCGCTCAAGCAGAAAGGGAGCTCTACACTGGGAGGACGCCAGGTGTGGTTCGACTGGGATGTGCTGCGCTTGAATTACGATGGCCGTGGAGACCAATTGGGAGAATTCCAGAGTGATGACAAAATACTGGTGGTGCTGCGTAACGGTGATTACTATATCACCAACTTTGACTTAAGTAATCACTACGAAGACAATATCCTGACCATCGAAAAGTATGATCCAAACATCGTGTGGACGGCGGCTTTGTTTGATGCCGACCAGGGATATCGGTACCTGAAACGTTTCCAGATGGACGCCACTGCACGTAAACAGAACCTGGTGGGCGAAAATCCCAAAAGCCGCCTGCATCTGCTCACCACCGAGGCTTATCCGCGTATCGAAGTGGTATTTGGTGGGGGAGACAGTTTCCGTGAACCGCTGGTGATCGATGCCGAAGAATTTATCGGTGTGAAAAGCTACAAAGCCAAAGGGAAACGTATATCGACCTTCGAAGTGGAGACCATCAATGAACTCGATCCGATACGGTTTGCTTCTGCTGCTCAGGCAGGAGTGACAGCCGGTGAAGAACCGGAAGCCGATCTGTCGCAGGCTGATCCGGGCGATGATAAAAAAAGCAATACGGATATCCTTGATGAATTGACGGGGCAGATGAAACTATTTGATGATTAGCCTATGAAACAGATCCTGTACCTGATAATCGGACTGATTGGCTTTTCTGTTACGGCGTCAGCCCAGACAGAGCCGGCTGACGGAATACCCTGGTCGGTGAATGAGGGTACGCTGATCGGTATCGGCGGCTATAACCTGAAGGATACGTACCTGAGCCCTAGTGCTGACGGAGTACATTATTCCGGTTGGGGACTGCGTGCCATCAACGAACGTATGAAAATGACCAGGCTGGCCGATGATAATGTGTCGCGCCAGCATCTGTTCAGTGTTGATATAGCTTTTGCCGATAACCCTGCCGGTACCGCATCCGAGTTTGCCGTTTTTGGAGAATATTCTCTCGGGTATCACTACCATTTCCGTCTGCTGCCTAACCTGAAGTTGCTTGCGGGAAGTGCCATTCATGGCATGGGGGGCTTTATTTATAATGCACGCAATAGCAACAACCCGGCTTCGGCGCATCTGGATATCGACCTGAATGCGTCGGGTATGGCTATATACAACTTGAAAATCAAGAACTATCCGCTCACGTTCCGCTATCAGTTGGATATCCCTTTTGCCGGTATCTTATTTTCACCCCAGATGGGGCAATCGTATTATGAAATGTTCGACCAGGGAAATACTTCCGATATTGTACGCTTCAACTCCTTCCATAATAAATTTGCCATGCGGAACTACCTCACGGTGGATTTTCCCGTGCACAACTGGACCGTCCGGATGGGGTATCTCAACAGTTATTATCATACGGACGTGAACAATATCCAGACCCGGATATTGTCCAATACGTTCATGCTCGGTCTGGTGAAGGAGTTCATCTCCTTCAGTGGCAAGCGGTTGAAACAAACAAACAAGTACAGAAGCGCTTATTATTGAGAAGATGAGATTACGCCTGATGACATATTGCCTGTTGCTGGCTGCCCTGTTATTCGCCGGTTGCGATAAGGGAGACGAGTATACCCGTTCGCCTCGGGAGAATTTTGATGCGCTCTGGAAGATCATGGATGAAAATTATTGCTTCTTCCAATATAAGGATGTGGATTGGGATGCGGTATACGACAAATACAATGTGCAGATCGTAGATACCATGAACCAGTACGACCTGTTTCGTACATTGGGAAATATGGTGAATGAGTTGAAAGACGGGCATATCAATCTGGTCTCTTCCTTTAATATCTCCCGCTACTGGGCGTGGTATGAAGACTATCCGGCTAATTTTTATACCGAGATACAGAAGAATTACCTGGGTTCGGCTACCCATAATGACTATCAGCAGGCTGGCGGCATTAAATACAGACGGCTGGCCGACGAACAGGTGGGCTATATGTATTACGGCAGTTTTTCCAGTGGGGTAGGGAATACGAACCTGGATTATATCTTTAACTATTTCAAGGATTGCAAAGGAATTATCATCGATATCCGCGATAATGGGGGAGGCTCGCTCACTTATTCAGACCTGATCGCTTCACGTTTCCTGGACGAAAAGATACTGACCGGCTATATCCAGCACAAGACAGGGAAGGGACACAATGATTTTTCAGAACCTTTTCCGTTGTACCTTTCACCGTCTGACCGCGTGCGGTGGTTGCGCCCGGTAGTGGTGCTTACCAACCGTCATTGTTTCAGCGCTGCCAACGACTTTGTACAGAAGATGCGCCTGCTGACTCAGGTTGTTGTGATCGGCGACCGGACAGGAGGGGGGAGCGGTTTTCCCTTCAGTTCAGAGCTACCCAACGGATGGGGAATCCGTTTTTCGTCCAGCCCGATGCTGAATGCCGATGGTGAGATCATGGAATTCGGTATTGATCCGGACGTTAAGGTGGACTTGGCTGAGGAAGATCTGAAAAAAGGCAAAGACACCATCCTCGAGGCTGGTATAGCCAATATTCTTTCCCGTACGAAGGAGAACAACCCGAAGTAAAATCACTGAAAATTTTAACGAAAGCATTGGTAGGGTGACTGATTTTATGTTTCTTTGTGATGTAATATAAAGAAGCATTGGTATGTCATTGAATAAAGTCATTTTGATCGGTAATGTGGGAAAAGACCCCGAAGTTCGTTATTTCGACAGCGGCGCTGCTGTCGCTAATTTCCCTATGGCGACCTCCGAGAGAGGTTATACACTGGCCAATGGTACTGTAGTGCCCGAACGTACGGAATGGCATAACATCGTGGTACGGCGTGACCTTGTTCCTTTTGTGGAAAAGTGGGTGCGTAAAGGCTCAGCTGTGTATGTGGAAGGAAAGATGCGTACACGCACTTACGACGATCCGTCGGGTATTAAACGGTATGTGACCGAGATCCATGCTGACCGCATTGAGTTTTACAGCACCGGTACACGCCCGGAAGGCGCTACCGGGACACAGACCAGCCAGCCGGCTTCACCGGCTGCCGGGCAACCGGCACAAACCCCCTCATACCAGCCGTCGGCGGCTCCCCAGTCTCCTTCTGTTGCAGAACCGGACAGTGCAGATGATCTGCCGTTCTGATTGTGTCTAACTAATACCTCCCTCCTTGGATTCGGATTATTTCTCGCGATTATTTGAGCAGGTTTCTGTTCACGGACTGACGACTGGCCCGGTCATTGCATTTGGTATAGCTGCGTTATTGTTGTGTATTTCGGCTTTCGTGTCGGCTTCCGAAGTGGCGTTCTTCTCTCTTTCCCCCGGTAGTATGCGTGAGATACGGGAGGAGAAGGCCTCTTCAGACAATGTTATTTTGCGCCTGCTGGGGCGTTCCGAATACCTGCTTGCTTCGATCCTGATCGCGAATAATTTTGTGAATGTGGCGGTGGTTATGTTGTGTACCTATGCCATCAATGTGTGGATCGATTTTACGGCTGTCCCTGTTTGGGGCTTTGTACTGGAAACGATTCTGCTGACATTTCTGCTCCTGCTTTTCGGCGAGATCATGCCGAAGATATATGCCCAGAAGAATTCCCTGAAGTTTGTCCGTTTCTCAGCTCCTGTATTGAACGGTGTTGAACGTTTCTGTCGCCCACTTTCCCGGCTGCTGGTTTCTTCCACCTCGTTTGTCAATAAGTCGATCGGGAAGAAAAAGTACGACTTGTCTGTCGACCAGCTTTCGAAAGCCCTTGAATTGACCTCGGCCGAGATCCCGGAAGAGAAGGAGATGCTTGCCGGTATCATTAAGTTTTACAATAAAACGGCCGACGAGATTATGACCTCCCGCATTGATGTGGAGGATATCAATATCAAATTCAATTTCCGCGAAGTGATGGAATTTATCCTTCAGTCCGGCTATTCCCGCATCCCGGTTTATTCCGGAACGGAAGATAATATCAAAGGGATCCTGTACATCAAAGACCTGTTGCCCTATATTGATAAACCCGATACCTTTCGCTGGCAAAGCTTGATCCGTCCGGCTTATTTTGTGCCGGAAACCAAGAAGATTGACGATCTGCTGGAAGAATTCCGTACCAATAAGATACACATGGCAATTGTGGTAGATGAATTCGGAGGTACATCCGGCATCGTTACCATGGAAGATATCCTGGAAGAGATCGTAGGCGATATTTCCGACGAATACGATGAGGATGAGAAGCAATATGTCCGTTTGGCCGACGGTAGCCTGATCTTCGAAGCGAAGATTCTGTTGACTGACTTCTTCCGGGTGATTGATGCGGACGAGTCCGACTTTGGTAAACTGACTGAAGAGGTAGAGACCCTGGCTGGCTTGTTGCTCGAATTGAAAGGCGACTTTCCTGTACGTCGTGAAGTGATTGTCTATAAGAACTACCGCTTCCAGGTATTGGAGATTGATCATCGCCGTATCCTGAAAGTAAAGTTTAATTACCTCTCCGCTACCGAAGCGGAAGAATGAGCCGGTGCCATGAGGAAGGGTTGCCTTTGGTGTCTTGTCTGTTGCTGCCTCGTTTCCTGTGTGGATTTTACCCCGAAACCGAAAGGTTACCTGCGCATTGAACCGGGAACGCCCCGGTACTCCCTGCTGTTGGGAGATGAACTTCCTTACGCATTCGAGGTGTCCCGCCTGGCTGTTGTGGAACAGCCTCCTGCAGGCCAGCCGGCTACGTGGATCAATATCGTTTACCCCGAATTGCGGGCTAAGGTGTATTGCAGTTACCTGTCTGTTACGCCACATACCTTTCCGCAGGCCGACCAGGAGAGCCGTGCGTTGCTGCTTCGCCAGGTTCGCCAGGCAGATGTGGCAGAAAAAGCCTATACAAACCCGGAAGCCCGTGTATACGCCTCCCTTTTTGAAGTCTCCGGCGATGTGCCTTCGCCTCTCCAGTTTGTAGTGACCGACAGTGTGTTGCATTTCTTCCGGGGTGCTTTGTATTATGAGCAATATGGCAATGCCGATTCCATTGCTCCTGTTACCGACTACCTGCGGCAGGATATCATGGAGTTGATCCAAACATTTTATTGGAAACGCTAATGGCTGTTTTACCTGAATATACCGTCCCTTTCCGTGGTATCTGGAAAATCGAAGAGCGTGCGGATGAACTGTTACTACAATTATCAGATTCGCCGATCGACCGGAGGGCATTGGATGCCCTGCATACCGAGAAACGTCGGCAGGAGTGGCTGGCTTCCCGCTTGTTGCTGCGCACTTTGCGGGGGAGGGATACGCCCATCGCTTATCATCCGAACGGTGCCCCGTATCTGCCTGAAGAGTCTTTGTTTATCAGCCTGTCGCATACAACCGGTTATGTGGCGGTGCTGTTACAGCCCTCCCCCTTTGCCGGGATTGATATCGAACTGAAGACTGACCGGGTGGCGCGTGTCCGCACTAAATTCATGGCTGAATCGGAAGAGGGCGGACTGGATACCGTACACGAGCGGGATCACCTGTTGATCCACTGGTGTGCCAAGGAGACTTTATTTAAGATGATCGGCCAGCCGGATGTGGATTTTCGCCGGCACCTGCACGTGATGCCTTTCCCGTATGCCGAAGCAGGTACTTTTATCGTACGCGAAAGCCGTACACCGCGTATGCGTGCATTTGAAATGGGGTATCAGGTCACGCCTGACTTTGTATGGGTGTGGAGTACCGGTTGTCTGTTTGCCTGAATCCCGTTTACTTCTGCCAGATATTCCAAGCGGCAAAAGCCTGTAGGAGCAGCATTTCGAGGCCGTTCTTTACCACGGCTCCTTTTTCTTTGCCTTTTTTCATAAACAGGGTTTCGTCCGGGTTGTAGAGCAGGTCGTAGAGCAGGTGGTTGGGTGTTAGCAAAGGGTAGGGAATGTTTGGACATTCTTCTATGTGTGGATACATACCCACAGGCGTACAGTTGACAATAACGGTGTATTGTTCCATGATCTTCGGTGTCAACTCTTCGTAAGTAATGCAGAAGTTTTGCGCTTTGCGGGATACACGGGTAGAGCCGATCCCTAATTGTTTCAATCCATGGAATACCGCCAATGAGGCTCCACCTGTCCCGAGGATCAACGCTTTGCGATGATGGGGCGTTAATAGCGGGTCGATCGATTGTTTGAAGCCGATGATGTCTGAGTTGTAGCCTTTCAACTTGGTACGGCCGAAACGTCCTTTCACGAACTTGATCACGTTCACCGCACCAATCAATTGGGCATCTTCATCCATCTCATCCAGCAAGGGAATAACCTGCGTCTTGTATGGAAGCGTTACATTCAGTCCCCGCAGGGTGGGGTTTTCCTTCAACACATGTTTCAGTTCCTTTACGTTGGGAATCTCAAAGTTTACATATTCTGCATTGATATGCTCAGACGCAAACTTCTCATTAAAGAATGTTTTTGAGAACGAATGCCCGAGCGGATAGCCGATCAAACCATATTTATCCATACCCTTATAGTTGTCTTATTCTGTTATGCTTGACTAATTCCTTACTTTTTCCCTGTATATAACGAACAAATGCCAAAGGTGAATGTCTGCACGCGTGTTTCGGTAAAACCAATCCCGGCAAGCGATTCTACCATTACCTTCCCTTGTGGCACTTCCCGGATCGAGGCCGGTAAATAGCTGTATGCGTTTTTCTCTTTCGAGAACAGGCGCCCTACTGTGGGTATCACCAATGTTGAGTAGAGCTGGTACAACTGTTTCATCGGGAACCGTTCCGGGGTGGATAGTTCCAGTATCATCAGATGACCGCCGGGTTTCAGTACCCGGTACATCTCGGCTAGCCCCTGCCGGATATCCTCATAGTTACGTACACCGAAGGCCGCTGTTACAGCATCAAAAGTGTTGTCTTCATACGTGAACGCCATTGCGTCCTGATACTCGAAACGGATGTGTGCTGCAAGTCCGGCGGTATCCACTTTTTGACGTCCCACATTCATCATCCCCTCGGATATATCCGCACCGATGATGGTCTGAGCGCTAAGCTCGCGCTGCATTTGGATCGCCAGGTCTCCTGTACCGGTGGCAACGTCCAGTATCGAGGCGGGTGCAAACGGGCGCAGGAAGGCAATACCTTTACGCCGCCATCCTTTGTCGAACCCGAAGGAGAGCGTATGGTTCAGCAGGTCGTAGGTGTGGGCGATCGAATCGAACATCCGCTTTACCTGCGTCCCTTTGTGCTCATCCCCGTCATAGGGAAGGATCTTTTCCGAACCATACGGTGACATAAGCCTTCTTTATTTGGCGAGGTATGCGTTTACGTTCTTTTCGATCCGGCTCAGCAGGCTGCTGGTGTCTTCTTTGACAAAGGTTTCGCCGGTAATATGTTCGTATAACTCGATATACCGTTCGCTGATGCCTTCCACAATGGCAGGTGTCATTTCGGGCACTGTCTGTCCGGTTTTGCCCTGGAAGCCGTTGTCCATCAGCCATTCGCGTACAAACTCTTTGGAAAGTTGCTTTTGCGGCTGTCCGTTCTCAAAGCGTTCTTTATAGCCTTCGAGGTAGAAGTAACGTGAAGAGTCTGGGGTGTGAATTTCGTCGATCAGGTAGATTTTTCCGTCACGGTGTCCGAATTCGTATTTGGTGTCTACCAGGATCAGCCCACGTTCGGCTGCCATTGCAGTGCCGCGTTTGAACAGGGCCATGGTGTATTGTTCCAGCACGGCATAATCGGCTTCAGACACCAACCCTTTGGCAAGGATTTCTTCGCGGGAGATGTCTTGGTCGTGTTCACCCAACTCCGCTTTGGTGGTTGGTGTGATGATGGGTTCGGGAAAACGTTCGTTCTCCCGCATGCCTTCGGGCAGTTTTACACCGCATATTTCACGCACACCGCTCTTGTAGGTACGCCAGGCGCTTCCGCAGAGGTATCCGCGTACGATCATTTCTACCGGGAATCCGGTACACTGCACGCCAGCCGTTACCATTGGGTCGGGCGTGGCCAGTTTCCAGTTGGGGCAGATATCTGTAGTTGCGTCCAGGAATTTAGCGGCGATCTGGTTTAGCATCTGTCCTTTGTAGGGAATGCCTTCGGGCAATACTACATCGAAAGCAGAGATACGGTCGGTGGCGACCATGATCAGCTGTTCGTCGTTGATATTGTACACATCACGTACTTTTCCGTGATAGACGCTTTTCTGTCCCTTGAACTGATAGTCTGTTCTTGTCAATGCACTTTTCATACCTTTATTATTTAGTTTTCTTCTTTCTTTATCCGGGCTTCTTTCTTACGTGCTGCGTCAAACTTATCATACGCATCCACTATGCGCTGCACCAGTTTATGGCGCACAATGTCTTTCTTGGTGAATTCAATCCGGCCGATACCGTCTACTCCTTTCAGGATGTGCATGGCCTGGATAAGGCCGGAGGTAGCCGTAGGGGGCAGGTCTATTTGTGTGACATCACCTGTCACTACCATCTTGGCATTCATCCCCAGTCGGGTGAGGAACATCTTAATCTGGTGTGTAGTGGTGTTTTGCGCTTCGTCGAGGATGATCACCGCATCGTTCAGTGTTCGTCCACGCATAAAGGCCAGCGGGGCAATCTGGATCACATTATTCTCCATATACTCTTTTAATTTGGCCGCCGGGATCATATCCTGGAGGGCATCGTAGAGCGGTTGCAGATAGGGATCAAGTTTATCTTTCATCTCGCCGGGGAGGAATCCCAGTTTTTCGCCTGCTTCTACAGCGGGACGGCTCAGGATGATCTTGCGGATCTCCTTGTTCTTGAGTGCACGTACGGCCAGGGCAATAGCGATAAAGGTTTTCCCGGTACCGGCCGGACCGGTCGCAAATACGAGGTCGTTCTGTTCGAAGGCCTTAACCAGCAATTGCTGGTTTTCCGAACGGGCTACGATAGGTTTCCCGTTCATCCCGTGGATGATGAGGTTCTCCTGTTTTACCACCGGAGGGCTTTGTCCCTTCACCACATCGATGATCACGTCTTCGGTGAGCGAATTGTACTCTTCGCAATATTTTTCGATCTCCCGGATGTTTTTGAGGAACGTTTCCGATTCTCCTTCATCACCGATCACCTTCATCACGTTGCCGCGCGCCACGATGCGCAACTTCGGGAAGAGGGTCTTGATCAGTTGCATGTTTACGTTGTTCACTCCGTAAAAGATCACCGGGTCTACGTTCTCAAGGATATATATTCGTTCGATCATTCAGTCTTTCAGTATTACGCCGTCTTTGTTGATTTTGCGTATACAAAAGTAGTAATATTCTTTGTGTGCCTTGTTAATGTAGCCGGTTTTTCTTATGCCAAGCCGGGTTGTGTCCGCATTACGGCGCGGTAAATAGCGCTATTACACCGTTACCAATTCATACGTCCGGCTACCGAGGCCGATTTCTTCGGCATAGGTGAGGCCTGCTTCCCAGTTGGTATCGGGATGGATGTGGCGGAATTTATCTTCGCCTTCGCCGTGGTGGTCATGGCTATGTGGGTGGACGTCGGTGAAGCGGTTACCGGCAAGAGCCGGAGCTTTCATCACGAGGTCGGCACAGGCCTGGTCAAGGGCTACCGGGTCGAAAGAGGCCGCGATACCCAGGTCGGGCACGATGGCCGCGTCGTTATGATTCCAGCAGTCGCATTCGGGCGATACGTTCATGATGAAACTGATGTGGAAATGCGGTTTATCCTGTAAGACGGCTTTTGTGTATTCTGCGATCTTGTAATTGATGCGTTCGGAGGTTTCATCTTCGCCAACAACAGCAGATGCGTATTGGCAAAGGGCTACGCACTGTCCGCAACCGATACATTTGGCGTAATCGATCCAGGCTTTACGCTGTTCGTTGAGGTGGATGGCGTCGTGGGCGCAATGTTTCACGCAGATATTACAACCCACGCAATTCTTTTCTACGATGCGAGGTTGCGACGAAGAGTGCAGTTCCATCTTGCCGCCTACACTGGCGCAACCCATCCCGATATTTTTGAGTGCGCCTCCGAAGCCGGTCATTTCATGTCCTTTGAAGTGATTCATGGAAATCACGATGTCGGCATCAGCCACGGCAGCACCGATCTTAGGCGCAGGACAGTATTTGCCGTCAATGGGGATCTGGCGAAAGTCCGTTCCTTTCAACCCGTCGGCAATGATCACGTCGCATTGGGCCGAGATGGGGTTGAATCCATTCTCCATGGCGCTCTTCAGGTGGTCTACCGCATTGGAACGGCCTCCTGAGTAGAGTGTATTGCTGTCGGTCAGGAATGGCTTGGCGCCGAGACTACGCAGGTAGTTGGCCATGTGGGCCACGTAGTTAGGGCGGATATAGGCCAGGTTGCCCGGTTCGCCGAAATGCAGTTTGATGGCTGTGAATTGTTTCTGGAAATCGATCTGCTGGATACCGGCTTTCCTGATTACCCGTTCCATCTTCTGGAGCAGGTTGCTGGTTGCATTCGTGCGCAGGTTGGTGAAATAGACTTTGGAGGTTTGCATATATAAACAACTATAGTGTGGATGATAAAAGACAAAGGTAACGCGAGCGTATCAACCTTCCTGCTGCTGGTACAATTCTATTTCTTTGACCTTCTTGAAGAGGTCGGAAGCAAAAATGAAGTCGTTCAGGGCTTTGTTCTTGGAGGTAATCACCTCGTCTTTGTTGCCCTGCCATTCTTTAATCCCTTCCTTGATGAAGATGATATGATCGCCTATATTGATCACCGAGTTCATATCGTGCGTGTTGATCACAGTGGTCATCTGGTATTCGATGGTAATATCGTGGATCAGTTCGTCTATCAGCAGAGCTGTCTTCGGGTCGAGCCCGGAATTAGGCTCATCGCAGAAGAGGTATTTGGGTTGGAGGGCGATGGCGCGGGCAATGGCTGCACGTTTCATCATCCCGCCGCTGATCTCGGATGGATAGAGGTGTCCGGCATCGGAGAGATTGACACGGTCGAGGCAGAATTGGGCGCGTTTTACCCGTTCGCTGCTGGTTTTCCCGGAAAACATTTCCAAGGGGAACAGCACATTTTCCAATACAGTCATGCTGTCGAACAAGGCCGATCCCTGAAAGAGCATACCCATTTCTACGCGTATCTCGCTGAGCTCTTTTTTGTTCATGGAGGTGAGATCGCGGCCGTCGTAGAGGATTTCGCCCGAATCAGGACGCATCAGGCCGATGATGTTTTTCATCAGCACGGTTTTACCCGATCCGCTACGCCCGATGATGAGGTTTGTTTTCCCATTTTCAAACTGGGCGCTAATGTCGTTTAGCACGGTGCGGCCGTCGAACGACTTGGTGATATGTTTTACTTCTACCATCGCTATGTCAACAATAAATGGGTTAAGATCACGTCGGCCAGCAGGATCATGATGCTACTCATCACTACGGCATTTGTACTGGCCTTGCCTACATCCAGCGCCCCGCCTTTCACATGGTAACCAAAATAGGAAGAGATGGAAGAGATAATAAAGGCATACACCACCGATTTGATGATGGAGTAGGTGATATAGAATGAATTGAAGTAAAACTGCAATCCGTATTCAAACGATGAAGGTGTCATGCCTGAACCTGTATAACTGGCGGCTATCCCACCAAGTATCCCGGTGAACATACTGAAGATCACCAGTACGGGAATGAACAGCATTAATCCCGCCATCTTCGGAAGGATCAGGAAGTTGGCCGAGTTAACACCCATGATCTCCATGGCATCTATCTGTTCGGTCACCCGCATGGTGCCTATCTCCGAAGCAATATTACTCCCCACCTTGCCGGCCAGGATCAGACACATGATAGAGGAGGAGAACTCAAGCAGGATGATCTCGCGGGTGGTATATCCGATGGTGAACTTCGGGATAAGCGGTGATTGGATGTTCAGGGAGATCTGGATGGCAATAACCGTACCGATGAAGACCGAGATGATGATCACGATCCAAAGCGAATCAACGCCCAGTTTATATATTTCTTTGATCAGTTGCTTGAAGAACATGCTCCACTTTTGTGGAATAGTGAGACTTTTGCCTATCAACTGTACATATTCGCCTAACCTGTGTAACGCTTTATCCATGCTTTCTTTTTACGCTAAAGTTGCATACCTGGTGTGCAAAGATAAGCGAAATGTTGGTAAGATGAGGCTGAAAGGCAGGGATATATCACGTTAATTACTAAAAAAGGCCATATCCGTGGTGGATACAGCCTTTCTCTCTTCTTTGTGTGTGGGTTTTATTTCAAGTACCAGTCGGTATGATTTGTACCACTCGATTCTACCCAGGAAGTAAAGCCTGGATAGGTTTTGTCAATCCGAACGGTTTCGGTTGGCCATTCAAAATAGTTGCGATCCAGGTGGATGGCAAACGGGAAACCATTGTCGGATGCATAATACAGTCCGATGTTTGCATTGGATCTGTCATTGTCCGAACCTAACAACTCTCTGTTAGCCAATAATGTTGGCGGTTGATTGGTAAGGTGTACTTCTTTTCCGCGTCCAACATTGCTTTGGGCGATAATGAACGGATTGTAGGGAGGTCTTACAGCCTCTTCCTTCACCCCGCTGTTAAATGTAGTGGTGACGGTAAATGATGCCATCTGCGCCACCGCTTCCTGGGTGTTGTCAAAGAGTATGAATGTAGGGTGATCTTGTCCGGGCTCCATCGTCCGGCCTTGCATGAAAGCAGACTCAAGGCCACCTACAGAGGGTTCGATGGTTACACTTTTTATCGCATTTTCGGCAATATTGCTGAATTGGTATCCGAATCCGTTTTTATATGACGCGCCATTATGTTGGGCATAGAATACATCTACAATTTTAACTATATTGTTGGTGTTGACATCTTTATACACGGTGCTTTCGTAGTAAATGCCTACGTCGTTCATGTCGTAATCTCCCTGGTTGGGCCACAGGTCTTCAAAAGCCAGTGTGCCGTAGTATTCCGCGTAGTTCTGGTCATTGGTCGGAACTTCTTTATCGTTGGGCAGTTTGGGCTGGTCATCATTGATAGCACTTTCGGTGAAACTTACTCCCATGATCACATCCAAATACTCCCATGATCCTGTGACTTTACCCAAGTCGGCTTCAAACAGAATGGCGGCATTGCCGTTCCCGTCAGACAGCGTAAGGGTACGTTGAGCATCGGTTTTTCCTTTGGATGCCAGTTTCTGGTTCAGTGAGCTGTTTGAATAGAAGATATAGTCTACTTTCTTGTCCAGATTTACCCCTTCCAGGCTCGTCCCATTTGCCACTACAATGCTACCGTTGTTCTTTTTGAATGCATCTATCATAAAGAAGAAGCTTACACTTACGCCGGCTGGGAATTCATTTTCAAATGCACCTGTTTCTTCATTCCAGTATTTCATTACTGCTTGATCGCCTGCGTCTGCATTACCTGTAGAAGCGGCTACGGCCGGGAAGAGAATAATCGGATTTTTGATATCAGCCGGAGTTGCAGGAACCTGTCCGGTAGGATAGGTGAAATAACCAACGGTAATTTCGTGTTCATTTTTACTGGAAATCATGGTGACGGTCAGAGGGCTGGGTGCTGTGATGTCAATATCCGGGCTAGGATGCGAGGCTACAAAACTTGCATCTTTGTTTAGCTTTTTTTGCACACTACCGGTCAGGCGTGCATAGAAATCACCTGGCAATATTTCGCCGGGATAAACATAATCTGCATGTCCTTTTTTGTCCTCCCATTTTCCCAGTGTCAGATAACCATCTGGGATCGTATATCCCTGTGAGGTGGCGGCACGTGTCAATGCGCCGCTACGGGTTGCCAGTTGAGCCTTATAAGCGGCCTGGTCAAAACTGATCTTGTTGCCGTCGACTGTCAACTCGGCACATCTGATCGTTCCCAGATAATAGCAATACAGGTAAACGGTTTTTGCATAGGAAGGCAACGAAATTTCTCCATTGAACTTACCTGTTTTGTCTGTTGCTGCACGGTAAACCGGACGAATAGCTTCGCTTTTGGTATAAGAACCGTTCGTTTCTACCATTGGGTTCGAAGTGTAAAGTTCGAACAATACCGGATAATCCTTTAGTCCGTAGTTGACGTCAAGGGTGTAAAGATTAGAAGTAGAGAAATCAAAGAAATCATCTTTCGAGAGTTCTTCTTCATTGTTATTGTCTTCATCATAGATGTCTTTTTCAACACAACTTGCGAGCATCATCATGAAGGCCACTCCTATATATAATAGGCTGATCTTGGTGGTTTGTTTAAAACGTTTTGTCATATATAATCCAGTAGTCTAGTGAATAATCGGGTACAAAATTACATGGCACTGAACAAACCAATGCGTTAAAGGTTCGTTGTTTAACTTTAAATTTAGAGTTTTTTAACTCGCCTGGGCGAGGTTCTGCCGTAAACATGAGATTCTGTTGAGAACTCAATGCAATTATATCCTTTGTTCGCTGATTTTTCCGTTTCTTTGCAGCAAATCTATTTTGTGACGTATGGACGGCGAACAACAGGTAATGATGCTCCGGACGGAGGACTTGGTAAAAAAATATCGTACGCGTACGGTGGTGAACCATGTTTCCATCAACGTAAAGCAAGGCGAAATCGTGGGATTGCTTGGTCCTAACGGGGCAGGGAAGACCACTACATTCTATATGGCTGTGGGGCTGGTAACCCCTAACGAAGGCCGGATATTCCTGAATGATATGGATATCACCAAGTATCCGGTGTATAAACGGGCGCGTAATGGGATCGGTTACCTGGCGCAGGAAGCCTCTGTTTTCAGAAAGATGTCGGTGGAGGATAATATCCGCGCCGTGTTGGAGATGACTGATACAACTTCCGAATATCAAAAGGAAAAACTGGAAAGTCTCATTGCCGAGTTCGGGCTGGGTAAAGTCCGTAAGAATCTGGGTGACCAGTTGTCGGGTGGTGAACGCCGCCGTGCCGAAATAGCCCGCTGTCTGGCGATCAACCCTAAATTTATCATGCTGGATGAACCTTTTGCCGGTGTGGACCCGATCGCCGTGCAGGATATTCAGAGTATTGTGGCTAAGCTGAAACATAAGAATATCGGGATACTGATTACCGACCATAATGTGTATGAGACGCTCAGTATATGCGACCGTGCCTATCTGTTGTTCGAAGGGAAGGTGCTTTTCCAGGGATCGGCGGAGGAACTGGCCGAGAATGAAATCGTACGTGAAAAGTATCTGGGTAAAGACTTTATTCTGCGTAAGAAAGATTTTTAATCAACGCTTTACCGCTTGCAGGTAGCGGCGGAGAACCCGTATCATGAATAGAAAGAGCATGAAAGCAGCTGCTGCAAAAAATGAGTAAGGAAGCAGTTGCTGAGGTGTGAGTTCTCCTGTCAGATAAGCATTCTGGCTCAATCGGGTGCTGGAAAGCGTGATGACAGCCAGGGCATTGTTGATCGTATGTGCAAATACCGGCAACCAGATGTTTCCACTCCAGTACAGCAGATATCCGAAAAAAGCGCCTAATAACATACGGGGAATGAACCCGTAGAACTGAATATGGAAAGCGCTGAATAAGATTGCAGCTGCCCATATCACCACATGATGGTTGGCTGTCCATTTGCCCAGGACACGCTGCACTGCTCCCCTGAAAAAAAGTTCTTCACCTACCCCCGCTATTACTCCAATCAGTAATAGATTGGATACGACAGACAAAAAGCTTCGGTTTGCCAGGAAAATATCAGTAAGTTGCTTGGCTGCATCTTCCTGCTGGCGCATCCAACCTTCCAGCGGTTTGAGGAAGCCGGGCAATGTAAGTTGTTGGTTCCATAAATCAGTGAGTGTAATCATAGGCGATACTGCTAACAGGCATACGAGTGTCAGCAGTAATGCATAAGGCGTAGGCGCTTTGCCAAGCGATAGATAGGCTCTCGGACGTTGGCTGCACAACCATGCCATCCCCAGCGAGGGTAGGATAAATGTTCCGGTAGCCGACAGTAATTGATTTAGCCGCAGCATACCGGGATATTGGAAAATATTCGCAGAAAACCCATGGGAAAGGAAGAAAATGCCCAATCCCAGGAATGACGACAGGAAAGCCCCGGCCAGAACCAGCAGTAACAGTATAAATAGTTGTGTCCAGGCGGGATATTCCGTGTAATATCCTTTCAGTTGTATCATGGCATAAATAAAAAAAACTTCTGCCAAAGATAGGGAGAAGTTTTTATTTTTTTGTGATCTGAAGTCGATTACATTCTCGGTCTGGCTTCTTTAACCACCATCTGGCGGCCTTCAAATTCAGCTTCGTTGAGTTCGTCGATAGCTTTTTTTGCATCCGCATCGTTCGGCATTTCAACAAATGCAAATCCTTTTGAACGACCAGTTTCGCGGTCTTTCACAATTTTTACGGAGTCTACGATTCCGTACTCTTCCATTACCTGTTTCAAATCATCTTCCCGAACACGGTAGTTCAGGTTTCCAATGTAAATGTTCATAAAAAAGAAATTAAAAAAATAAAAGTGTTAATTGATGGAAAGCAATCCACCGGAATTTCGTAACAATGAGAAGTTAATTCTACAAGTAGCTGAAGAAAAGTAATCGACAAGTAGCTGAAGAAATAAAAAAACCATGTTATGTACGTTCAAGGTAAAACGCCTTTCACGGTGCAAAGGAAGATATTTATTTTTAATATCCAACACTTTAGCGCAAAAACTTATTGAAAGTGTTTCGTTTGGAGGGGTTTATCGAATGAAAAGTGATAAAAATCGTTAGCAGGCGCCGCTTTTTGTTGTACCGTTGGTCAAATGCCCGTATCTTTGCACCTAAATAGTACAATTGGGAGAAAAATGGTAAAACGCTCTATATATAAAGGTAATACACAGCAACAGAGGCCGCGCGGCCGGAAAGTAAGCGTACAGGAAAAAGCAGTCTTGCTTCCTTTTTTAGTCGAATTATTGAAAGACCAAAGTCGCAGTTCGGTCAAAGCATTGCTCAGCCACGGACAGATATCCGTGAATGGGAAGGCGACCAGCCAGTTTGATGCACTGTTGGAACCAAACGATGTGGTAATGATTAGCTATGAGCGCGGGAAAGCAGCATTTAGCCATCCGCTGTTGTCGATCGTCTGGGAAGATGCGGATCTGATCGTGGTCAATAAGCGCGAAGGTCTGCTCTCCGTTGCTACCGCCAAGGTAAAGGAGCGTACAGCCTATCACTTGTTGAGCGATTATGTAAAAAAAGAGGATCCCCGGAATAAGATATTTGTCCTTCACCGGCTCGACCGGGAAACATCGGGCTTGATGATGTTTGCCCGTAACCGTGGGGTACAGGAAAAGATGCAGTCCGATTGGAGCCGGATGATCACTGAGCGCAGCTATGTGGCTGTGGTGGAAGGACGACCCGAAAAAGAGGCAGACCTCCTTGTCTCCAATCTTGCCGAGAATGCCGGGATGCAGGTGTATGTAGTGGCCGAAGGAGGGAAAGAGGCCATTACCCGTTATAAGCTACTGCGTAGTAACGACCGTTATTCGCTGCTCGAACTGTCGCTGGAAACCGGGCGTAAGAATCAGATCCGGGCACAGCTGAACGGTATAGGCCATCCGATAGCCGGTGATATGAAATACGGTGCTACCTCCAACCCGGGAGCCAGGCTGATGTTGCATGCCCGCAAATTGTTCTTTATCCATCCTGTATCCGGCGAGTATATGCGTTTTGAAACGCAGGTGCCGTCTGCATTTATGGCGTTGGTGAAATAATCCTGTTATTACTTATATATATATAATGAATATATCTCATCCTATGAAAAGAGTCTCAACCATCATGCTCATGTTGTGTGTGGCTATCCTGTCGCAGGCGCAGATACTTGAACCTGTAAAATGGAAGATACACATGGAAGATACAGGTGCAGCGGAGAAAGCAATTGTTTTCACCGCTACCGCCCAGCCGGGCTGGCATCTGTATGATATGGACTTGCCTTCGGGAGGCCCGGTATCTACATCCTTTACTTTTGAAGCGAAGAACGGCGTGGAACTGATCGGTAAACCGGTTGCTTCCAAACAGCCCACTACGGTACACGACGATCTTTTTTCCATGGAATTGCGCTGGTACAGCGGTACTGTATCATTTACACAGGCTTTCAAAGTAACCGATCCGTCTCGTTTCAAGCTGGCTGGCGAATTGGAGTTTATGGCTTGCGACGACAAAACCTGCCTGCCTCCTGACCGTGTGGAATTTTCCTTTGATAAGAAGCACATTCGCATGGATGCAGCAAGTGCCGCTGGTGATACCACTACGGATGCTGTTTCACAGGCAGAGACCGGCGATTCCGCTTCAGAAAGCCTGAGCGTAGAACAGGAGGTGGGGTCGATGGATGAGATTCCTGTCGGCCAGTCTCAGTCTGTAGCCGGTGTCTCACCGGCCCTGACTGATAATGCCTCTTTATGGAAACCGGTGATTGCGGAGTTGAAAGCCTTTGGCGACAGTACCGTTTCGGCGGCCGACCATTCCTGGTTGTATATCTTTCTGGCCGGTTTTCTCGGAGGTCTGATCGCGTTGCTCACTCCCTGTGTGTGGCCAATGATCCCGATGACGGTCAGTTTCTTCCTCAAACGCACCAAGAGCCGCAGCAAGGCGATCCGGGATGCACTGATCTATGGGTTTTCCATTATTGTGATCTACCTGGCGATGGGCTTGCTGATCACCGGTATCTTCGGAGCCAGTGCGCTCAACGATCTCTCGACGAATGCCCTGTTTAACCTGCTCTTCTTTGCTTTGCTGGTGTTGTTTGCCATCTCTTTCTTCGGCGCTTTCGAACTTGTGCTCCCGGCGGCGTGGACAAATAAGCTGGACAGTAAAGCCGATGCTACTTCGGGCATACTAAGTATTTTCTTTATGGCGTTTACGCTGGTGTTGGTGTCGTTCTCCTGTACCGGGCCGATTATCGGGACGCTGCTTGTGCAGGCGGCCACGATGGGCTCTTTGTTCGGGCCGGCGATTGGTATGTTTGGCTTTGCGCTTGCGCTGGCTATTCCCTTTGGTTTCTTTGCCGTGTTCCCCAATATGCTGCAGACGATGCCCAAGTCGGGCGGTTGGCTCAACTCCGTGAAGGTGGTGCTGGGATTCCTCGAACTGGCCCTGGCCTTGAAATTCCTTTCCGTGGCCGACCTGGCCTATGGCTGGCGTATCCTCGACCGTGAAGTATTCTTGGTGCTGTGGATGGTGATCTTCGCCCTGCTCGGTTGTTATCTGTTGGGTAAGATACGCTTCCGCCACGACAGCGAGCTGTCGCATGTGTCTGTCCCCCGCCTTTTTATGTCGATCATCTCCTTTGCCTTTGTGATCTATATGTTGCCGGGACTATGGGGCGCTCCGCTGAAATCGATCAGTGCCTTTGCTCCGCCTTTGTATACCCAGGATTTCAATCTGTACGAGAACGAAGTGCATGCGCCATACGACGACTACGAAGCCGGCATGGCTTATGCCAAACGTCATAATAAACCGGTGATGATAGACTTCTCCGGTTTCGGTTGTGTAAACTGCCGGAAAATGGAGGCTGCCGTATGGACAGACCCGAAAGTGAAACAGTTGCTTGAGCATGATTATGTATTGATCACCCTCTTTGTCGACGATAAAACGCGCCTGCCTGAGACCATCGAGATCGAAGAGTTCGGGCGTACCCGCAAGCTGAAAACGGTAGGTGATAAGTGGAGTTTTCTCCAGCGTAGCAAGTTCGGGGCTAATGCTCAGCCGTTCTATGTATTGCTCAACAACGACGGTATGCCACTCGGCCCTTCGTATGCATACGACGAAGACGTGGACAAGTATGTGGAATTCCTGCAGAGCGGCCTCAAACGATATAAGAACAGCCTGAATGAATAGTAGAAAAGATAAAATGGAGGCTTTCGGCCGACTGTTGGATATACTGGATGAATTGCGTGTGAAATGCCCGTGGGACCGGAAGCAGACCAATGAAAGCCTGCGTTCCAATACCATAGAGGAGACGTACGAACTGTGTGATGCCATCATCCGCGAAGACCAGTCGGATATACAGAAAGAACTGGGTGATTTGCTACTGCATATCGTTTTTTATGCCAAAATAGGTGAGGAAAAGCAGGCGTTTGATATCAAGGATGTGTGCGATGTGCTGTGCGAGAAGCTGATTTTCCGCCATCCCCATGTGTTCGGCACGGCCGAAGCCCATACGCCGGGCCAGGTGGAGCAAAGTTGGGAACAGATCAAACTGAAAGAGAACGGCGGCAATAAGACCGTGCTTGAAGGCGTGCCGGCCGCCCTGCCATCGATCGTCAAGGCGCACCGCATTCAGGACAAGGCTCGTAACGTGGGTTTCGACTGGGAAGAACGCGAACAGGTGTGGGACAAAGTGCGCGAGGAGTTTGACGAACTGCAGACGGAGATCAATCGCCTGGATGCCGACCGGATGGAAAGCGAGTTTGGCGACCTCTTCTTCAGCCTCATTAATGCCGCCCGGCTCTACAAGATCAATCCTGATAATGCCCTGGAACGTACCAATCGTAAGTTTATCCACCGCTTCAATTACCTGGAGGCATACGCACGGCGTGAGAATCGTTTGCTGAAGGAAATGACGCTCGAGGAAATGGATCGGGTGTGGAATGAAGCAAAGGCGTATGAACCCCGGTGACCGGATATTTTCCCGTAAAAAGGGAACTACCCGAAAGTATTTTCTTACTTTTACGCAAAATCTGAAACATGCAGTCTTATTCGGAAGATGAAATAATCGCACAACTACGTGATCCTGAACGACAACGCGGCGCTTTTGCCGCCGTAGTCGGCCTCTATGGGGAAAAATTATATTGGCAGATACGAAGGATGGTGATGAATCATGACGACGCCAATGATTTGTTGCAGAATACGTTCCTCAAAGCCTGGACCAATATCGATTATTTTCGCGGTGAAGCCAAATTGTCTACCTGGCTGCATAAGATTGCCATCAACGAATGTATAACCTTTTTGAATCGCCAACGCTCACTTAATAATGTCTCGATGGATGATGCCGATGTCTTCTTGCTTGACCGTTTGAAAGGAGACGAGTATTTCGATGGCGACGAAGCACAGCTGAAACTACAGGCTGCGGTCCTTGCGTTGCCCGAAAAACAACGGCTCGTATTCAACATGAAATATTACGATGAAATGAAATACGAAGAGATGTCTGAAATCCTTGGGACATCCGTTGGCGCTCTGAAAGCATCTTATCATCATGCGACCAAAAAAATCGAGGAGTTTTTAACGAAAGACATTTAAACCTTTTGAGGGATTCATAGTCAAACTAACGTTTAGAGGAGAAGATATGAAAAACAAGCAGACAAATCTGGAACAGATGAAGGGGCAGAACCCCTTTCGGGTGCCCGAAGGATATATGGAAGGGCTCACTTCTCAGATCATGGATCAACTACCTGAGAAGTCAAAAGTGGAAGCCCATAGAGTCTCCATGGCAGAACGTATACGGCCATGGTTGTATCTGGCTGCGGTATTTGCGGGACTGGGTTTGTTTTTCGATGTATTGATGGGTTTCAATCAGTCGTCAAGCGAAGGTGAAAATCAGGACTCGCTGTTGGTACATTCCCAGATGGTGGCCGAAGGCACATCTCTCTCCAATGAAGCTCTCTCCGATGCCGATGCCGAGTATTTGGAGTATATCGAATCGCAGTATGCCAGCGATATTCTGGAGCAAGAGTTGGCGCAGATTGAATAAAAGGAACAAAATGCACTATTTTCAGTATTATTTGTAATAAATACTTGTATGAGTAAATTATTTTTAGTTACATTTGTGGCGATTTCGGTTGTTTTGTCCACGACGGTGGTTGCCCAGGAGAATAAACCAGAGCGCCCGTTCGATCGGGAAGCATTTATCGCTAAACGCAATGCTTTTATCACATCGGAGATGGGACTTACGCCGGAAGAAGCTGCTACATTCATTCCTCTGTGTAACGAATTACGTCAAAAGAAATTTGAAGTCGGTAACGACTGTCGTAAACTTTCCCGGGAATTGGATAAGCGCAAAAATATTACGGATGCTGAATACCTGAAAGTCATTGACGAATGTCTGGAGGTAGGTGTCAAGGAAGCTGAACTGGAGAAAGAATATTTTAGTCAGTTCAAAAAAATACTTCCACCGGCTAAACTCTATAAATACAGGGGCGCAGAATATAAATTTGCCCGGTATTATATGAGAAACGAAGACGGTAAAGGTCGCGGAGACTGGAAGGAAGAAACGAAGAAAGAAGATAAGAAATAAAGATATTATCATTATTTGTGTTTTTTGTTTAGATTTAGTTTTGGCGTTTAAGTTAAGGGAGGGGGTAGCGACGTGATGTCGGTTCCCCTTTTGTTTTTTTCTACCTGTTCCCCTTTTCACTAATCGCAAGGGTTGATCCCCCTTTCCACTCCAATAAGCATACGATTGACGGATCACCAGCCAATCCCCGAAAATTGAGGCATGGCGAAAATCATCAAATTTGTACCGATTTGAACCTTTTTGCAAACCGCAAATCGCCACAAAAAAGATAATAACGATCCAAAACGATGGTCATAATGTTCGTTTAGGAACATAATAATCTTCGTTTTCGAACATTATGATCTTTTTTTTGGGAGACGATGGTGATTTTGAAGGCCAATCCGGCTGATTGAAAACCGGACACTCCGCCAACGGTATCTACGCGCACACCTCACTCTCCCTGAGGCCTGCGCCTCACCTGGTCGAGGCGCAGGCCTCAGGGAGAGTGAGGCGCAGGCCTCGTGGAAGTGAGGCGCAGGCCTCGTTTGAGCAAGTCCTGCATCTGGTCATTTCATCGGCAGGAACAGCGCTAAAACCTACCTTGCAGTGAGCATCCTGAGACAGACGGGCATGTTCAGCCGGATATCCTGCCGGGTATCTGTAAGTAATCCGTCCTCTGAATTAATAGAAAAAACCTGTATCACATGGCTGTCCCGGCAGGCCACGAGTAGGAAGCGGCCATTGGGGGTGATCACAAAATTGCGCGGATGAATACCCGTTGGTTGATATCCTACGGGTGTGAGTTGTCCATTTTTCTGATCAATGGAGAAGATCGCGAGTCCGTCTCCCTGCAGCCGGTTGGATGCATAGAGAAAACGACCGTCGGGGGTGATGCGGATATCGGCGCTTCCCTGGGCATGGAGGCTGTCGGCTTCGATGGTCTGGAATGTTTTCAGATTGCCTTCCTGATAGGTAAAGGCGGTGACAGTGCCGCTGATCTCGTTGATCAGATACATATAGTTACCAGTCGGATGGAATACGAAATGGCGCGGTCCCGATCCGGCTGCAACCGGGAAAGAGACAAGGCTGGACGTGTCGATGAAAGCTGCAGTACCTGTGGGGTTCACCTTCATCCGGTACAGTTTGTCGGTGCCCAGGTCGGCTGCAAACAGATACTGCCCGTCCGGCGAAAAGAGTACGCAATGCAGATGAGGTGCCTGTTGGCGGGCATTCACACTCTGCCCTTCAAAGGGGATCACCTGCGATACCGGAGCCAGGGCCCCATCTGCCTGGATGGGGAAGACGGATAGATTCCCTCCGCCGTAGTTGGCGGTCACGGCAAACCGCTCCAGGGGATCCAGGACGATGTTACAGGGTGCAGACCCTTTGGTCTCTTCACTGTTTATAAGGGTAAGTGCGCCATTGGCGTGGTCGAACGCCAATGCATTGGCATACGATGGATTGCCATCGTTTTCTGTTACGGCATACACAAAAGAACCGTCGGCATTGGGTGTGAGGTACGATGGATTGTCTACCCGTACCTTGCCTATATAGGTAGATATGCCGGTTTGGCTGTTGAACCGATAGTTATAAATACCTTCGCTGGTACCTGATGTATAGGTACCTACCAGTAGGTAGAGGATATATGGGATCATCTATTAATATATGTATGGTTATACAATGTACAAAGGTAGTTTTCCTCCCGCATATATCCGGCGAAATAGACTATATTTGTGCACATTAACCAAGTAAAGCGAAATAACGATGCAAACATCCGATATCCTGCGTATACGCCTGCACAATCAGTTACTTAGCAGCGGACGATTTACCCGTCCGGAAGAAGTGGTGGCTTATATGGGTGCCATGCAGTCGCAGGCAGTGGAGATGGCCAAGTGGGGGGTAGGCCTTCGCCTGCCTGGTGTTACCCTGCGCAACATTGACGAAGCGATAGACAGCGGCCGTATTATCCGTACCCATATCCTGCGTCCGACCTGGCATTTTGTGTCGGCCGGCGATCTCCATTGGATGCTCGATCTCTCCATCCCCCGCGTAAAACCCATCTTCGAGAGTTACCGCAGGATGATGGGGGTTGATGAAGCACGGATTGAACAGGCTTTGCAGGTGGTGCAACGAGCACTGGAAGGACATCGCCACCTCACCCGCCAGGAGCTTACCGATCACGTCAATGCTGCGGGTATACAGACAGACAGTCTGCTGATGAACCAGCTCATGGGGCGTGCTGAAATGGAAAAACTCGTCTGCAATGGCCGACAGAAAGGGAACAAGCAAACATACGCGCTGCTGGACGAATGGGTGCCCCGGACAGACCGGCCGATAACGAAAGAAGAAGCACTTGGACGGCTGGCGCGTGCCTTTTTCACCAGTCATGCACCGGCTACGTTGCAAGACTTTGTGTGGTGGTCGGGGATGCTTACGTCGGATGCCCGCAAGGCTATCGAGGAGCTCCGTAGTGATTTTGTGAGTGAGACAGTCGGTGAGCGTACCTTCTGGTTCCATAAAGATACACAATTGCCTGATTCGGAGGAAACTTCCGCTTTGCTGTTGCCTGCATTCGACGAGTTTATCGTGAGCTACAAAGACCGGGAAGAAATACTGGAAAAGGAACACCATCGGAAGATAATTACCCGCACAGGCATCTTCAGCCCTACCATCGTATATGATGGGCGGGTGATCGGTTCATGGAAAAAAGAGAAGAAGGGAGTGGAATTGTTTTTTTTCGAGGGCACAAAACGGCATATCCGTCTCCCGTTTGAACAGACAGTGAAGCAGTATCGGGAGTATCTTGGCTTTTAATTGGAAAGTGCATACGATGGATGCCTCTACGGATGATGCTTTTCCTCCATGGCACGAACAAAGTAGTTCAGTATACGGTAGTAGAGTTCGTCTCCCAGAATAGCGTCTTCGAGTTCATGGTCGATATTGGGATTATCGTTGATCTCAATGACGACGGCTTTGTTGTTGACCATCTTCAGGTCTACGCCGTATAGCCCGTTACCAATCAGGGCGGTGGCTTTTTGTGCTGTCTTCAGTATGATGGAGGGTACTTTGTAGATCGGGAATGTCTCTGCCAACCCATACGAATGCTTGCCGTTGTTTGAATGGTTGTATATCTGCCAGTGTCCTTTGGCCATATAGTATTTACAGGCAAAAAGCGGTTCGCCGTTCAAGATGCCGATTCGCCAGTCGAATTCGGTCGGGATGTATTCTTGCGCCAACAGAATGGCCGATTTATCAAAAAGGAGACGAAGCGCTTCCTGCAATTCGGTTTCATTGGTTACTTTCCGCATGCCATGCGAAAAGGAGCCGTCAGGGATTTTGACAATGAAAGGACTGCCGAGTTGCTGGCTGATCGTTTCGAATGTATTTTGATTAGAACGGAATAACAGGGTGGAGGCGGGTGCCGGTATTTTTTCCTTTTCCAGTAGTTCGTTTAAATATACTTTGTTTGTACACCGTATGATGGATATCGGGTCGTCTATCACTACCATATCGTTCAGCATCGCTTTTTGCGAGAGATGGAAGGTGTAGTGGTTTAATCCGGTGGTGGTACGGATAAACAGGGCGTCGAACTCCATCAACCGGGCCGATTCTTCTTCAGTGATCAGCTCAGCATGGATATTCATCTTTTTAGCGATCTCGATAAACTTGTTAAGCGCTTTTTTATCGCTTGGCGGAAACTTCTCAGTGGGGTCGTATAGGATAGCCAGGCTGTAACGGGATGATTTGAGTCGTGGTGCCCGCCAGACCTTTTTGTTGAAATTGTCCAGTGCCTCGGCAAAACTGTCTTGTTCTTCGTCAGTCAACTGCTGCAGGGAGAGTGTCTGTACTGTCTCTATCTGGTTGCGCTGGCATATATTGAACCCTACTTTCAATAGCGGACAAGGATAATTGTCGAAAATGAAACGGGCAATCTTCTCCAACCCTTTCTCCTTGCAGGTGCCGAAGTATATATTCAGGTACCAGATATTGTCAGTAATATTATTTTTCTGGATCCATTGATAACACAGCTTCTGTAATGTCTTATCCATACGTATCCCTGTACCGGATTCCAACTTGTTGATGATATCTACGCCGGGAATAATCTTATGACCCCGCGCCTGGGCAAGCAGCGAACTGTAATAACCTTCGGAGTTATAACTGTAATCACTGCTTAGATTGATCACAAGCTTGGATTCTTTCGCAAGTGATTTATGCTTTAAATAGTCAGAGACGGTTAAGGCACTATTTGTTTCAGAGTATGGCTTCCAGTCGTTCAGGCTGTCAAGCAGAATTAAAACACTATTCATATCGGTGTGCTGTATAGATACGTATACACTAAGAACGTTCGTACATGTAAATGGGCGGGATTAGATGCGATCGAGCACCTTTTCGATCAGATCGGTCATACTGCCTTTGTAGTCCGTATTCATTTTTTGTGCCACGCGACCGGCTATGATGCAGCAGACGGTAAGGGCACGATGTCCCATCATCAGTGACAAACCGGCAAGAGCGGCGCTTTCCATCTCGAAGTTGGTGATCTGGTCGCCTTCGTAATTAAAGGCCTCGATCTTTTTGTTGAGCAGCGGATCGGCTAACGGCAGGCGCAGGTTACGTCCCTGGGCGCCGTAGAAGCTGTTGGTGGCAATGGTCATGCCGCGTACGATATCATTACTCGCAATCTGGTCGAGCAGCGATGCGTCGGCGGGTACGGCGTAGGGCAGAAGGTTGGCAATCTGCCAGTCGAGTTGCTTCATCAATGCCTGTTCCAGGGCAATGTTGCGTATTTTTTCGGTCTGCGCATAGAAGTAGATGATGCCATCAAAGCCGATGCATTGGGCAGCGGCCACATACGTGCCGATAGGTACAGCTGGTTGAAGTCCTCCCGACGTGCCGATGCGTACAAAGGTGAGTTGTCGCGGTTCGAGCCTGACGGTACGGGTATTGAAATCGATATTGGCCAGGGAATCAAGCTCGGTGATCACAATATCCATATTATCACCTCCGATACCATGTGAGACGACGGTGACCCGTTTCCCTTTATAGGTGCCGGTAATGGTGTGGAACTCGCGGCTGGTAATGTCGCATTCGATCGAGTCGAAATAGGAGGCAACGGTCGTCACTCGTTCGGGATCGCCCACGAGGACAATACGGTCGGCCAGTTGTTCCGGTTTCAAATGCAGATGGAAGGCGCTTCCATCTGCATTGATTACTAATTCGGATGCCGGGATGACACGCATAGGTGGTTATTCTTTGATGGGTTTGGAAGGAGGACCGGCCGGTTTGGCGATGGTTTCGCGCATTGATGTGTCGGCCTCGATGTTTTTCATCTTGTAATAATCCATGATCCCCAGGTTGCCGTTGCGGAAGGCTTCGGCCATGGCTCTGGGTACTTCGGCTTCGGCTTCAATCACCTTGGCGCGGGCTTCCTGTGCCTTGGCTTTCATTTCCTGCTCGATGGCTACAGCCATGGCGCGGCGTTCTTCGGCCTTGGCTTGGGCAATGTTTTTGTCAGCTTGTGCCTGGTCCATCTGGAGCACGGCTCCGATGTTCTTACCAATGTCAATGTCGGCAATGTCGATCGAAAGGATTTCGAAAGCCGTTCCGGCATCCAGTCCTTTGCGAAGTACCAATTTAGAGATCGAATCTGGATTCTCAAGCACACTTTCATGGTTGGCAGCCGAACCGATCGATGAAACGATCCCTTCGCCTACACGGGCCAGTACGGTTTCTTCGCCGGCACCTCCCACCAGTTGCTTGATACTGGCACGCACCGTGACACGTGCCTTGGCAATCAGTTGGATACCGTTTTTGGATACGGCGGTGACGGGTGGAGTGTCGATCACTTTCGGATTAACAGACATCTGTACGGCTTCAAATACGTCGCGGCCGGCCAGGTCGATGGCGGTAGCCATCTGAAATGTCAGGTCGATGTTGGCTTTTGAGGCCGATACCAGGGCGTGGACTACACGTTCCACATGGCCACCGGCCAGGTAGTGGGCTTCCAGTTCGTCGCGCGTCAACGTTTTCAGGCCGGCCTTGTGGGCTTCGATCATGGCGCGGGTGATCACAGAGGGGGGTACATTACGTATCCGCATCAGGAACAATTGTACCAGTGAGATGTTGACGCCGGATACTTTGGCCGAGATCCACAACAGGAACGGTACATAATAGAAAAAGATAATGATCAGGAGCAATGCGGCTCCTAACAGGATGAGAGGCATAAAACCAGCTTCCATAGGCATGTGTTTAATATGTTATTACTCTTTTGGTTTGACTATCACATTATAACCGTCTACGCGGACTACTACCACGGTGCGGTGTTCGTCTATCAGTTCGTCGAGCGATTTGGCTTCTACCGTGATCCCTTTGATAGACGCTTTGCCGATAGGTGCCAGTCGCGACAGGGTGAAGCCTTCATCGCCCGGGGCGATCCCCAGTTCGCGGCTTGATATAAGCTTACTGTCTACTTCCGTATGCAGCGCTACCCGGCTGAATGATCTGGCACGCAGCAACCAAAGGAAGACCACGGCAAAAACCACCGTGGATACCGCCAGTGTGATATGCCCGATCGTAGCACCGGCCATATAGGCGTAGATCACTCCTCCCATGGCGAAGAGAATACCACCAACACCTGCCACGGTGATACCCGGCAGGAGGAATATCTCCAGCAGGAGCAAGAGGATGGCTACTCCCATCAGAAAGACGATGACGGCAATGTCGAACCACATAATGGTATGTTTATCGGTTGTTTTTCAAATAGTTGATCTCTGCGTTCCTGGCTTTTTTCTCCCACTCGGCGGGTTGGGGGAGCAAGCTGTCAAGTTGACTTTCCAACTGCAGGATGGTGGGAGCTAACTGATCGCGTTTGGCTTTATTGCCTTTGGCGTAATCAGCACGCATCCCGTCGAGTTTATCGGTTACTGTCTGGATCTGCTTACGGAGTTGGACTACCTTTTCGTAGTAGCTGTGCGCTTCGGGACTTTTGATCTCGTCGAGTGTGAAATAGACCAGGTTATTATTAATGGCAAATTCAAAGTCTTTCTTAATCTTTACTTCGCCAAAGGGGATCTCCTCGTGGGCAAGTGCTATCAGCGCCGTATAATCGGCTCCTTCTTCCCGGGTGGCCTGTATGGGCAGAAGCATGGCGCGGGCACGTTTTACAGCTACATCGTCACTCTCTACACGCGCCCGGCTGTCGTTTGGTATGAAGAGATAAATACATACTTTCCCTTCGGGTTGGAAACGGTCGGAGACGAACCAGCCAAGCTTTTTGTTCTCGTCGACCACCATCATATAGTCGTTGAATGGCGAGTTGAACGGCATACCCAGTTGTTCGGGGGTGAGGTAAGAATCGGTACTCATGTTGTAGCGGGTGACAAAGAGGTCGTATCCACCCAGCGTGCCGTTGCCTTTGGAGGCGTAATAGACGGTGACACCGTCAGGAAGGACGAACGGATAGTTGTCGTCGTTGTCGCTGTTGACATTCATCGGCAACCGCTTCACGTCACTCCACTGGTTGAGCAAGCGCGACTGGGTGAAGAGGCAGTAACGGTTCTCAGCCGTAGGCTGGGCGTAGTAAATCTTGTCACCTTTCTGGTTCATATAGACGGTCGACTCGATCGGCTCAGTGGTTTGGAAGAAGTGACGGAATGTGCTGATCGTACCGTTCTCTTCGCTCAGGGAATACGTGGAGAGGAAATCGTCTTTGTCTACCACCGTGCTGTCTATTACCTGTACTTTTTCTACTTTATCGAGCAGTCGCGCCGCTTTGTCAGCCTGGTTTTTCCGCAATTCGAATGCTTCGGCATTTTGTTTCTTCTTACTCAGGATGTCGATATATTCGGTAAACATTTCGGATGCTTCTTCGAAACGGTAAGTTTGGAAATAGAGTTCTCCCAGGTACCGGTAGGATTCCTGGATTTTCTTTTTCATGGCAAACTCAAGGTATTTCTCGGCATTTTCCATATCGCCGGTTTCAAAGCAACATACGCCATACCAATGATTGTAGGAAGAGTTATTGGGCGCCTGTTTGACCAGTCGCTCAAAAGCGGGCTTTGCTGCTGCGTAATTCCCTTCATTATACAGTTTTTTTGCCTGATCTAGACTTTGCGCCTGCAATCCGCTGCAAACCAAAACGATACCTATCGTATAAAGCAGTTTTTTTGCGAACTGATTCATATCACCTTACTTGTATTACTATTTATATGATTCAAAGATAAGAATAATTTGAGACAGGCTATCAATTGCGGGGATAAATATATAATTTTGCGCCCGGTAACGAAAAAACGTATGGGTAAACTCACGGCAGAAGAGCGGCTGTTCCGGAAAGTGGAAGAGAAGGTAGTGAAAGCGATCCGGCAGTATGGCCTGATCAGCGACGGTGATCGTGTGCTGGTGGGGCTCTCAGGAGGAAAAGATTCACTGGCGCTGGTGGAAGTGCTGGGACGCCGTTCCCGCATTTTCCATCCGAGGTTTGAAGTGGTGGTGGCACATATCAGGATGACGAATATCCCCTATCAGTCCGACCTGGATTATCTCCGGAGTTGCGCCCAAGCGTATGGCCTGCCTTTCATTGTGCGTGAAACCAGTTTTGATCCTTCCACTGATCGACGCAAGTCTCCCTGTTTTCTTTGCTCGTGGATGCGACGCAAGACGTTGTTCGATATTGCTAAAGAAGTAGGTTGCAATAAAATCGCCTTGGGGCATCATCAAGATGATATCCTGGAAACCCTGCTGATGAACCTGACACATCAGGGTGCTTTCGGTACGATGCCTCCCCGGCTGAAGATGGATAAGTTCGACATGACCCTGATTCGTCCTTTATGCCTGGTGGAAGAGAAAGAACTGAATCAGATTGCGACCTGGAAGGCTTATCGTAAACAGCTTAAGAATTGTCCGTATGAAGCTATGTCCAGCCGTTCGGATATGAAAGATATACTGTCACGGCTGGAAGCGATCAACCCGAAAGCCCGTTACAGCCTGTGGAGCAGTATGACGAATATTCAGCCATCCTACCTCCCCCGGATAAGCGAACAACAAGTAAACAAGCATAATAAGGATTAAATAACAAGTATATATGCAAGGTATCTATACGATTGGCCTCTTGATCGTCTCCAATGTTTTTATGACTTTCGCGTGGTATGGGCACTTAAAAATGAAGCAGCAGTTTAACTGGTTCGATCATCTGCCACTGTTCGGTGTAATCCTGTTCAGTTGGAGTTTTGCTTTTATGGAGTATTGCTTCATGGTTCCGGCTAACCGGATGGGATTCAGGGAAAACGGAGGGCCGTTCAGCCTGATTCAGTTGAAGGTGATCCAGGAGGTGATCACGCTGGTTGTGTTCGTTTGTTTCAGTTCAATGGCTTTTAAAACGGAGACATTGCGATGGAACCATGCATTGGCTTGCTTGTTGCTGATAGCGGCTGTTTACCTGGTATTCAAGAAGTAAGCGTCAGTCTGAGATCTGTGTGTGGATGTGGCGCAGGATAGCCGTTTCTTCCTCGGGGTGGAACCAGGTGATATCCGGGTCGCGCTTGAACCATGTCATTTGTTTGCGGGCGTAGACCCGGCTGTTTCGTTTGATTTTCTCAATGGCCACGTCGAGCGGCCATTCGCCCGAAAAGTATTGGAATAGTTCTTTATAACCTACCGTATTGAGTGAGTTGTAGTGCCGGAAGGGGAATACCTTCCGGGCTTCTTCCAGCAAGCCGTCGGCCATCATCTGCTCTACCCGTTGATTAATACGCGCACAGAGTTCTTCCCGGTCGCGGGTCAATCCTATTTTGATAATTTGAAAAGGACGTTCTTTCCGGGTGTTTGTACGGAAAGAAGAATAAGGACGGCCGGTCATGCGGCAGATTTCTACGGCATGAATCACCCGTTTAAAGTTATTACGGTCTACTTCGTTGTAATGAATAGGATCGGATGCTTTCAGTTCGGCCAGGATGTTGGATAGCCCCTCTGTCTCGAATTGGTGGTAAATAGCTGTGCGGATATCCGGTGTCACGGTGGGGATATCATCGATGCCTTTGCATAGTGCATCGATGTACATCATCGAGCCACCCGCCAGGATCACGGTGGGTATCGTTTGATGCAAATCGTGTAAAAGGGAGACAACGTCTGCTTCGAATTGGCTGGCACTGTAATAATCGGTCAGTGCAAGGGTGCCTACCATGTAATGTTTGACCCGCTCCAGTTGAGCCTGTGTAGGTGCGGCTGTGCCAATGGGCAGGTCTTTGTACAGTTGTCTGGAATCAGACGAAATGATGGGTGAGCCAACGTGTTCGGCCAATCGCAGGCTCAGTTCGGTTTTACCGACGCCCGTAGGTCCCAGCAGGACAACGAGCGTTTTCATTAGAAACGCTCGTCATCAAAAGAAGATTCACTGGCACCGCCCAGGCCTTCAAACCCGGATTCGTCCAGTTCGTCAATGTCGTACTCTGAATCGCCATAGAAGTCTTCACCCAGTTCGGTTGCAGTCACTTTGATTTCGATATCGTCGAATGACATGATTTGTACGGGGGCTTCACCTTCGGAGCGCTTGATCATTGGTTTGTCAAGCGACTTGCCGGTGATGATCTCGCGTAACTCCAAAAAGAAGGCGCGGTCTGTAAGCATATCGAAAACAAAGAGCAGTTTCTGCTGTTCATCTTCCAGCAGGTCTTCCAACACGGTGTCTTCCATGATGTAACTATCCACCTCGGAAGTCGTGTCCATTTCGATTAATGTGATCTCGACTCGTTTACTCCAATCGTCATCACATATATAAAAAGAAGTCATCTGGTCTTTGGTGTACCCCACCGAATCAAGGATCGCATTTTGCAGGTCCAGGAAAGTAGCTTCGGAATCGATTACAATCTCGCGACGGAAATCGTCTACTTCATCTGACAGGATTAAAAATCTGAATAGCATACGTCAATTAAATTTTATTACATCAAAAGTAGTGATATTTATCAAAAGTGAAAACAAATGCTGCTTGTTTTGACAGATCAAACTTATAATTCATCAATCGAACCTCTGACAATACCGCGGCTCGACGATTTGATGAAGTCCAGGATCAAATCACGTTCTACACTCGGTTCATAGTCTGTCTCAATGCATTTCAATGCCTCGCTGTTGTTTAGTCCGCGTGTATACAATGTACGGTAAATGTCCTGAATCAGGAATACCTGATCTTTGGTGAATCCACGACGGCGAAGGCCCACTATATTGATGCCGCAGTAAACGATCGGATCGCGACCGATCAATGTATAAGGGGGAATATCTTTCCCTATACGGGAACCACCCTGTATCATAACATGTTTGGAGATACGTACAAACTGGTGTACAAGGCAACCGCCACTGATAACGGCAAAATCGTCGATCTCCACTTCGCCGGCGATCTGGGTTGCATTACCGATGATGATGTTGTCTTTCAGGATACAGTCGTGTGCCACATGTGAATAGGCCATGATCAGGCAGTTGCTTCCTATTACTGTCTTACCTCTGGAAGCCGTACCCCGGTTGATCGTCACACACTCGCGGATGTTCGTGTTGTCTCCGATCTCAGCGGTAGTTTGTTCTCCTTTAAATTTAAGATCTTGCGGAATATTGGAAATAACTGCTCCCGGGGAGACTGTACAATTGTTTCCGATCCGGGCGCCGTCCATAATAACAACGTGTGGATAGATCATGCAATTGTCGCCGATAACGACATCTTTCTCTATGACTACAAAGGGGGAAATGGTAGTGTTTTGACCAATTTTTGCGTCGGGATGTACGACAGCTAAGGGGGATATGTTCATCTTCTGACGGTGTTATTATTTATTTTTGATAATCTGTGCCATAAATTCCGCTTCGCTGACCAGTTTCTCACCTACAAAGACATAGCCTTTCATGGTGGATATACCGCGGCGGATCGGAGATATCAATTCGAGGCGAAGGATCAATGTGTCGCCCGGTACTACTTTCTGACGGAATTTAACTCCGTCTACTTTCATGAAATACGTGGAATAGCGCTCTGGTTCATCTACTGAATTGAGTACCAGCAAACCACCTGTCTGCGCCATTGCTTCTATCTGCAACACACCAGGCATTACCGGCTCTTGTGGGAAGTGCCCGGTAAAGAACGGTTCGTTGGTAGTGATGTTTTTGATACCTACGATGTAATCGCCTCCGATCTCGATGATTTTGTCTACCAACAAGAACGGATACCGGTGGGGGAGCAGTTCACGAATGCGGTTGATATCCATTACAGGAGGATCGTTCGGATTATAAACAGGCGCCTGCACGTCATTCAACTTGATTTCTTTGCGGATCAGTTTGGCCAGTTCGTTATTGATCTTATGTCCCGGACGGGTAGCGATCACACGTCCGCGGATGGGTTTACCGATCAAAGCCAGGTCGCCGATCACATCCAGCAGTTTGTGGCGGGCAGGTTCGTTGTCGTATACCAGCGGAGCATTGTTGATGTAGCCAAGCTCGTTCAGGTTCTTATGCGGGATGTTCATCATATCGGCCAACTTATTCAAGGATTCCTGTGGAATGATCTGGTCGTAAATAACGATCGCATTATCGAGGTCGCCACCTTTGATCAGATTGTTCTGTAGCAAGGTTTCCACCTCACGGACGAAAACAAAAGTGCGTGATGCTGCCAGTTCGGTTGAGAAATCGTTGAGGTCGTCCAGCGTAGCATATTGGTTAGACAATACCGGCGAATCGAAAGAGATCAGCACATTAATGCTGAATTTATCATCCGGCAGGATAATCAGTGATGAACCGGTTTTTTCATCTTTGACCTCTATCTTTTTTTTGACGATATAGTAATCTTTCGGCGCATTCTGTTCGATGATACCCACCTTTTGGATGGCTTCTGAATAGTAGTGCGAACTACCATCCAGAATGGGGAACTCAGGCGCATTTACTTCGATCAGGCAGTTGTCAATCCCGTATGCATATAAGGCTGACATGGCATGTTCGATGGTACTTACCTGAATACCGTTTTTGGAGAGTACGGTACCGCGTTGCGTACCGCTTACATTTTCAGCCAGGGCATCAATCTCCGGTTGATCTTCCATATCCACCCGTTTGATCTTGTATCCATGATTCTCAGGAGCCGGATGAAACGTGGTCCGGATTTCTAAACCAGTGTGTAATCCTTTTCCTGCCAGCGAAAAACTGGCAGCAAGTGTTTGTTGTTTTTGCATATAGCTGTTTATTGATTTTTTTTCTTTAATTCTTCCACTTCCCGCTGTAATTGCCCGATTGTACGATAGATGTCGGGAAGTTTATTGAAGATCGCGCTGGAGCGCATGAAATCCCTGGCATTGATCGCCGGTGATCCTAATACAGTGGTGGATTCTTTGATATTGCTGATCACTCCGGCCTGTGCGCCAAGTGACACGTTATCAGCAATCTGAATATGGCCAGACAATCCGACTTGTCCTCCGAACATGCAGTGGCGGCCTATTTTAACGGATCCGGCAATGCCTACCTGAGCTGCCATCACCGTATGCTCGCCTACCTCCACATTGTGGGCGATCTGAATGAGGTTGTCCAGTTTCACTCCCCGGCGAATGATGGTAGAACCCATTACGGCCCGGTCGATCGTTGTGTTGGCGCCGATTTCCACCTTATCTTCGATGACAACGTTGCCCAGTTGGGGTATTTTGGTGTATTCCTCTCCTTCGGGTGCAAAGCCAAAACCATCGGAACCGATCACGGCGCCAGCGTGTATGATACAGTCTTTACCAATCTTGCATCCTTCATAGATACACACATGCGGGTAGAGAGTGGTATTGTCTTCGATAGTTACAAAGTCGCCCACATAAGCGTTGGGATAGATCCGGCAGTTATTGCCGATGTGGGCCTGTTCGCCGATGTAAGCGAAATCTCCAACATAACAGCCTTCACCCACAGCGGCCGAAACGGCAATGGAGGCTGTAGAAGATATGCCGGTTTTTTTTGCCTTCGACTGTTCTACCATGTTCAGCAACTGTGCCAGGCTGGCGTAAGCATTGGCTGTCCGGATTAAAGTGGCTTTAACTGGTTTGGAAGGATTGAAATCGTTGTTGATTAATACAATACTTGCTTCTGTCTCGTACAAATACTGTTCGTATTTTGGATTAGCCAAAAAAGAAAGCGAACCGGGTTTCCCTTCTTCAATCTTGGCAAAAGAGCTTACAGTGATTCCAGGATCTCCTTCGATTGTTCCTTGGAGAAAGTCCGCAATTTGTCGGGCTGAAAATTCCATCTTCTGTGTATTATATTATGTTCGTGCAAAAATGATAAAAAAACTTGGTTTTGCCTATGAATTACATATAATTATGCCTTTTTCGCCCAGATAAGCAGCCATTTCCTGTTGTACGGTTCTTGCTTCTTTTCCGGCAGCAGTTGCAAATTCAATAGAAGAATCGGCAAAAATGATAGCGCGGGAAGAGTTAACCAGCAGGCCACATTCATCATTCATCCCGTATTCGGCCACTTCTTTCAAGCTGCCTCCCTGTGCTCCTACGCCGGGTACCAATAGGAAATGATGGGGGGCGAATTTACGGATATGCAGGAATTCTTTGCCTTGGGTGGCACCTACTACAAACATGAGTTGCTCGTCTGTTGCCCATTCCTGCGATTTCCGGAGCACTTTTTCAAATAACCGTTCGCCGTTGGCATCGGTGGTCAACTGAAAGTCATGCGATCCTTTGTTGGATGTCAGTGCCAATAAAATCACCCATTTCCCAGGATACAGGAATGGTTTCACGCTGTCTTCGCCCATATAGGGTGCTACTGTGACCGAGTCAAAATCGGAATAATCAAACAACGCCCGGGCATACATCTCGGATGTGTTTCCAATATCTCCACGTTTAGCGTCAGCAATGATAAACTGATCCGGATAATGTGCACGGATATAGGCCACTGTTTTCTCCAACGAGATCAATCCCTTGGAACCCAGGCTTTCATAAAAAGCCAAATTGGGTTTGTAGGCTACGCAATAAGCCGCAGTAGCATCTACAATGGCTTTGTTGAAGGCAAAAACAGGATCTTCTTCACCTTGTAAATGCACCGGTATTTTTTTGATATCGGTATCCAGTCCAATACAGAGGAAAGAACCTTTTCTTTTGATATTGTCAATTAGCTGTTGTCTTGTCATGATTCGAAATGTTATTAAAGGTATAAGCGAAAACCTAAAGAAGCATTGATACGAGAGACGTTTTCGTCATTGTCAGTCAAATCGACACTGATGCGGCTGGCTGTTTCTTCCTTTACATCGAGACTGCCAAAAGAAGCATATAAGAATTCTACGTCTATACCCACTGCCAGTTTTCTGGTCAGGAAATATTCAATGCCAACACCAGCCATGGCTCCCAGAGTGTTCCCGGCGGCCTGTAATTTTAACTGCTCATTGTCCACCATTATTCTGCCCTTATCCATGTAGCGGGTGTAGCCGATGGAAGCGGAAATTGAGAGTTGTATTGTTTTGAGGCCATTGATAAAACTTCTCATCAGAAATGACGGTCCTATGTAATGTATATACATCGTCTCACCCAGTGACGAATAGACGGTGGTATACCCTGTAATCGTTGGTATAAGTCGTCCGTCATCCATGCACTTGGCTTTGGATGCAAAAAAAGAATAATTGAGGCCTACGCCCAGGTGAGGATGAAAAAAGTAGTGGATATCCGTACTGCCCTGTCCACCCAGTTTCAGGTCATTGTAATAATCGCCGCTCAACAATTGGAGAGAGGTTCCTTCCAATGCTTTCTGTGCCTTTTCCGTACTTCCAACCATGTACCCGATTCCCCCATCCAATGCAAATCTCCATGTGGAATACTGTCTGTCATTTTGTGCAGCCAGGGTAACCAGGGGTAATAGAAAAAAAAGAAGGAACTGTGTTTTCATATCTATAGGTTATAGTTCATTTTCTTTTAGCCGTTCTGCATTCTCTGCAATGATCAGTTGATCGATGCACTCCTGAATAGCTCCGTCCATGAAGGCGGAAAGGTTGTAGATGGTATAGTTGATGCGGTGATCGGTGATACGTCCCTGGGGATAATTATAGGTGCGTATCTTCGCCGAACGGTCGCCGGAGGATACCATGGTCTTCCGTTTGGACGCAATGTCATCCAGGTATTTCTGGTATTCCATATTGTATATACGGCTACGGAGTTCGATCAGTGCCTTGGCTTTATTCTTCAACTGCGATTTTTCGTCCTGGCATTGCACGGTGATCCCGGTTGGGATATGCACTAATCGGATGGCCGAGTAGGTGGTGTTTACCGATTGCCCTCCGTGCCCGGATGCACAGAAAATATCCGTACGGATGTCTGACTCTTTCACTTCTACATCAAACTCGTCGGCTTCGGGTAGTATGGCTACCGTAGCGGCAGATGTATGTACACGCCCCTGGGTTTCCGTCTGGGGGATCCGCTGTACGCGATGAACGCCGGATTCATATTTGAGGATACCGTAGACGCCTTCTCCGCTTACGGTGAAGATCATTTCCTTGTATCCACCGGACGTCCCTTCCGTATAACTGGTCACTTCAATGCGCCATCCTTTGCTTTCGCAATATTTGGCGTACATCCGGTAGAGGTCGCCGGCAAAAATAGCAGCTTCGTCGCCTCCGGTGCCTCCGCGGATCTCCACAATGGCGTTCTTATCGTCTTGTGGATCAGCCGGAACGAGGAGAAACTTGATCTCTTGTTCGAGTTGAGGGATGCGTTCCGTACAACTGTCCAGTTCTTCACGCGCCATTTCCCTCATTTCGGGATCCTGCTCGGTATCCAGGATTTGTCTGGCTCCATCGATATCTTTGAGTGTCTGGATGTAAGTGTTTCGCGCCTGGGTAATTTTTTCCAGGTCACGGTATTCTTTGTTGAGTTTGACAAACCGTTTCATATCGGCTATCACAGCCGGGTCAGTGATCAGGGTGCCGACTTCTTCAAAACGACTTACCAGTCCGTCTAATCTGTCAAGTAAACTGTTTTCAGCCATTGCTTATCAATATACAAAGCGACCGTTCTCGCTTTCAATGATCAATTCATTCTTGTCGGCCTCTTCTACGAATCCAACAATTCGGGCGTCTATACCGAATTGCCGGGAGATGGCGATCACTTGTCCGGCATGCTCCGGGGCGATATATACTTCCATCCGGTGCCCCATATTGAATACTTTATACATTTCGTACCAGTCGGTATGGCTTTGTTCCTGGATGATCCGGAACAGTGGGGGAATGGGGAACAGGTTGTTCTTTGTGATCCGTTTGTTTGCTACGAAATGCATTACTTTGGTTTGGGCGCCCCCCGAGCAATGTACCATACCGTGTACCTGTGAGCGTAACTGGTCCAGCAATACTTTGATCACCGGTGCATAGGTACGGGTGGGAGAGAGTGCCAGTTTGCCGGCCGTGATGCCTACTTCGTCTATCACGTCCGTTAATTGCAGGCCACCGGCATACACCAGTTCATTGGGAATGGCTTGGTCGTAACTCTCAGGATATTTTGTTGCCAGGTAATGGGCAAATACGTCGTGGCGGGCTGAGGTCAGCCCGTTACTGCCCATTCCTCCGTTATAGGCTGTTTCGTAAGAAGCCTGTCCATAAGAGGCCATTCCTACGATCACATCCCCTGCCTGTATCCGGTTGTTGTCTATCACATCCGAACGTTTCATCCGGCAGGTTACTGTACTATCTACAATGATGGTACGCACCAGGTCTCCCACGTCGGCTGTTTCTCCGCCGGTGGCATAACAACCTACGCCCATCTCCCGCAGTTCGGCCAGCAGTTCGTCGGTACCGTTGATGATCGCCGAGATCACTTCGCCGGGGATCAGCATCTTGTTCCGTCCGATGGTGGAAGATACCAGGATATTATCGATAGCTCCCACGCAGAGCAGGTCGTCTATATTCATGATCAACGCATCCTGTGCGATGCCTTTCCATACAGACAGGTCTCCGGTTTCCTTCCAGTACATATAGGCCAGTGAGGACTTCGTGCCGGCACCGTCGGCGTGCATGATGTTGCAGTAGGCAGGATCTCCTCCCAGAATGTCGGGAATGATCTTACAGAATGCATGAGGGAAAATACCTTTATCAATGTGCCTGATCGCATTATGCACATCTTCTTTGGAGGCGGATACGCCACGCTGGTTGTACCGTTGGTCGCTCATCGTGTTACTAATTTGGACTGCAAAGGTAATACTTTTTTACTTCCTACCTTTTATTATATCTCAACAAGGACTATATTGTGTTAACGTAGTTTCAATACATCTCCCTCTGCCGGGATATAGTCCAGTGGTTTTTTATTCATTTTATACAAGCGTGCGACCTGGATACCATACGTTTGCGAAATGCTATGCATCGATTCGCCTATCTGTACCACATGGTCGTAATGAGGCTTATCTGCTTTTCGCTTTTTCTTTTGCAGATAAACGATATCGCCTTTCTGGAGCGGGAAGTCTTCGGGTACTTCATTGTATTTGATCAGCTCTTTCACTTTGAAATGCAAATCGTGACTGATCTGGTCGAAACTATCGTTTGCTCGCGCATAGACATAAATCAGGCCGTGTGTCTTGTAAACTTCGCGATGGAAGGTTTTCTGGATAGCGGGCACCGAAGGTTTCCGGGTTTGTTCGGGTGCTTTTTTACTTCCTTTGGTTGTATCGTACCGGTATAGTTCATAGTCTTCAATCACTTTGATCAGCCTGTTGGCGTAGGCCTGGCTGGTGGCATAGCCACATTGTTGCAACCCGCGTGCCCAACCTCTGTAATCGGTGATATCCAGCCGAAACAAAGGAGCATACCGTGGCCGTTCGGTTAAAAAACTGGCATGATCTTCAAACGAATCTTCCACCCGGCTGTATTTACGAAAACATTCTCCTTTATAATCATCATCGTGGTAAGCCCTTGCACCTGTCCAGTCGGAATGACATTTAATGCCGAAATGGTTGTTGGATTTTCGCGCCAATTCGCTCTGTCCGGCGCCTGATTCAAATATGCCCTGCGCGAGGGTGATGCTGGCCGGGATTTTGTATTTTTGCTGATGACGAACAGCGAGTTCGCAGTATTGTTCAATGTACTTCTGGTAGGAAGCGACACGTACCTGGCCACATATGGGGGAAGAAACAAACCACACGAGAAGAAACAGCAGCTTCAACCGGACAACAAATCTTATCATTAATCTCTTTTGCTTATGATTTGAACCCAAAGATAGATATAAAACCTGGGAAAAATGCGAAAACAGGATGAACTTTGATAATAAAAATAATCTTGGATAAGAGTAAGTTATGAAAAATAAACGATATATTTGCTTGAATAAATCATTACAATATGAAGGAGACCAGGTTGGAAATCAGGCTACAGGAAGTAGGCGTTGACGAACTGTCACCGCTGGAACTGGAATTAATGAACAGGGCTGTGGCGGCTGCGAAAGATGCGTATGCCCCTTATTCACGGTTTCATGTAGGAGCAGCGCTTATGCTCACAAACGGGCGTATCATCATAGGGAATAATCAGGAGAATGCAGCTTATCCTTCGGGCCTTTGCGCCGAGCGGGTAGCCGTTTTCAATGCCGCTTCGCAATACCCGAATGTGCCGGCGCGCGAAATGGCTGTGGTGGCCATGCATAAGGGAATGCTTACAGACCACATCTCTCCCTGCGGCGCCTGCCGACAGGTAATGAGGGAAATGGAACAACGGGGAAAATCTCCCATACGTATCCTGATGTGCGGAAAGGAAAAGGTGCATGTCGTTTCTTCTGTGGCCGACCTCTTGCCTATCGCATTTACGGAATCGGATCTTAAATAAGTTGCTAATCCTTTCGATACACCCGGCAACCACTACCGGAGTAATCGGATCATGTATTTATTACAGAGTAAACCATATAGTGTATGAAGAATCATTTTTGGGGACTGGCTGTGGCCATGCTCCCGCTCATGGGATTTGCGCAGGAGCATGCGTTCCGCCATGCTGCGCTACCCGAAGAAGATCGTGTGGCCAGTTTGTTGTCTGAACTGACCATCGAAGAAAAAATCAATTGTTTTTCCACCCGCCCATCGTTGCCCCGCTTGGGGATACGCACCACTCGCATTACGGAGGGATTGCATGGCTATGCGCATAGCGGGCCGGCCAACTGGGGGGTGACCGGCCCGGGACGGACACCCACCACCGTTTTCCCTCAAGCCTACGGTTTAGCGGAAACCTGGGATACGGAACTGATCCGGAAAGTGGCTGATGCACAGGCCGACGAGCATCGCTACCTGTATCAGAGTCCCCGCTATAATTATACAGGCGGGATCATTACCCTGGCTCCGAATGCCGACTTGGGACGTGATCCACGTTGGGGACGTACCGAAGAGTGTTTTGGCGAAGATCCTTTGCTGGTTTCCCGCATGGTAGTGGCTTATGCCAAAGGATTGCAGGGCGATCATCCCAAATACTGGAAAACGGCTTCGCTGATGAAGCATTTCCTGGCTAATAGCAATGAGAACAACCGGTCATTCAATTCGTCTGATTTTGATGAGCGTCTTTTCCGCGAATATTATGCCTATACATTTTATAAAGGCGTGATTGAGGGAGGTTCCCGTGCCTATATGGCCGCTTATAACGCATACAATGGGATTCCCTGTACGGTGCACCCCATGCTGAAGGATGTGACCGTAAATGAGTGGGGACAGAATGGCATTATTTGTACCGACGGTGGTGCGCTGGCTTTACTGATGACTGCGCATAACTATTTCCCCAACCTGGAGACGGCGGTTGCTGCCTGTATCAAAAGTGGTATCAATATGATCCTGGATGGTATTCATGCACCGTATATCCGAAAAGCGCTGGACGACAAATTGCTCACCGAAGCCGACATGGATGCCGCATTGCGGGGGTTGATCCGTGTATGGATACGTCTTGGTTTGCTGGACGATCCGGATAACAATCCTTACACGGCAATCGGGGTGACAGATACTACGGAACCCTGGACAAAACCTGAAGTACATAACCTGGTGCGCGAAGTGACTGCTAAATCAGTTGTACTCTTGAAAAATGACAAAGGTTTGTTGCCTGTCAATCCGGATAAAGTAAAGAAGATTGCCGTGATTGGTCCGCGAGCCGATGAGGTGATCAGCGATTGGTATACAGGCACGCCGCCTTATGCCGTGTCGGCAGTGGATGGTCTGCGCAATGCCTTGGGAAAAGAGGTGGAAATCCTCTTTACACATTCCAATAAAGCCGATTCGGCCTGGTTGTTGGCCAAAGAAGCCGATATGGCCATAGTGTGTGTGGGTAATCAACCCTTAGGGTATGGAGCTCCTTGGGGGCGTAACTATGTGCCGAGCGATGGGCGTGAGGAGGTCGACCGTGAAGCGCTTTCGCTCGAGCAGGAAGACCTGGTGAAGCTGGTGTATGCCGCCAATCCCAATACCGTCATGGTATTAATTGCCAATTTCCCGTATACCATCAACTGGTCGAAAGCCAATATCCCAGCCATCGTACATATCACGCAGTCCAGCCAGGAGCTGGGCAACGGGCTGGCCGATGTGCTGACCGGCAAGGTTAATCCTGCAGGCCGGCTGGTGCAAGCCTGGCCTGCGTCGATTGCGGATTTGTTGCCTATCCTGGAATACGACATCCGGAAGGGTAAAACATACATGTACGCGAAGGAAAAACCGTTGTTTCCTTTTGGTTACGGTTTAAGTTATACCACATTTGAATACGATAACCTGAAAGTAAGTCAATCGAAAATAAGCGAAGGCGAAACGGTGCAAATAGCTGTGGATATCACCAATACCGGCGTATGCGACGGAGAAGAAGTGGTACAGGTGTATGCTGGTTTTCCTGACAGCAAGGTGGCTCGTCCGCTCATGGCGCTCAAAGGTTTTAATCGTGTGGCCGTGAAGAAAGGCCAAACAGTGACGGTTGCCATCCCTTTGCCAGCCGACGAACTGACCTATTGGGATGTAGATAAGCATCAGTTTGTGTTGGAAAAAGGTCGCATACAATTACAAGTCGGCGCTTCCTCTGCTGATCTCAGGCTGAAACGAACCATACAAGCGAACTAAGTATAATAAAGGTGCCGTAGACAAACAACGAACAAATGTATGTTGCTTATCTACGGCGCTTGCTGTTTTCATTTTATCTCAAATACCCAGCGATACCTTGATCTGGTTGATCTTTTCGTCGGCTTCTTCGTTGGCCTTCGGCAGATCGGCTACACTCTTGATTTTCGAATGTACCTCGCAGTAGAACTTGATCTTGGGTTCTGTTCCCGACGGACGGATCGATACTTTCGTGCCGTCTTCAGTGAAATACTGGAGTACGTTGGAGGTAGTCGGCATATCAAGTGTCAGTGTCTCGTTCTCGTTGTAGCTGATACCCTTCAGGCTGCCATAGTCGTAGAAGAGACTAACCTTCGAACCGGCGATCTCTGTCAACGGGTTCTGACGGAATCGTTTCATCATCGCTTCGATCTCTTCTGCACCACTCTTGCCTTTCTTTACTACCGAGATGCCCACTTCTTTCGAGAAGCCGTATTCTACGTAGATCTGCTGTAGCAACTGGTACATTGAAATGCCCTGATCTTTGGCCCAGGCGGCAATTTCTGCCAGGATAACACAGGCCGAAACGGCATCTTTGTCGCGCACGAAGTCTTCGCACAGGAACCCGTAGCTTTCTTCGCCGCCGCCGATGTAGTTTTTCTTGCCTTCGTTCCTCAACATCACGTCGGCAATCCATTTGAAACCGGTATATACATCGTACATTTCTACGCCATTCTTTTCGGCGATGGCACGGATTGTTTCTGTGGTTACGATGGTTTTCACGATGTATTCCTTGCCCTGTATTTTACCCAGTTGCTTCCAGCGGGTGATGAGGTAGTATACAAACATCAGGCAGGTCTGGTTGCCGTTGAGCAGCACCCATTCGCCTTCGTTGTTCTTCACGGCGGCGCCTACACGGTCGCCGTCCGGATCGGTGGCCAGCACCAGTTCGGCGCCTGTCTCTTTTGCTTTCTCCACGGCCATGGCCAGCGCCGCCGGTTCTTCCGGGTTAGGTGATACTACGGTAGGGAAATTGCCGCTCACCGCATCCTGCTCGGGTACATGGATAATGTTGGTGAAGCCGAATGCCTGTAGGGCGGCCGGTACCAGTTTGACGCCAGTTCCATGGATCGGCGTGTAAACGATCTTCATGTCGTTATGGCGGGCGATCGCTTCGGGAGACAGTGAGATGGTCTTCAATGCCTCGATATACTGATCGTCTATCTCCTGACCGAGGATGGTGATCAATTCTTTGTTGCCTTTGAATTTGATATCGGCAGCCGTGCGGATTTTGTTTACTTCGGCGATGGTATTGCGGTCGTGCGGTGCAATCATCTGGGCACCGTCGTTCCAGTAAGCTTTGTAGCCATTATATTCTTTCGGATTGTGCGATGCCGTAAGGATGATACCGCTCTGGCACCCCAGGCGGCGAATGGTGAACGACATTTCCGGTGTAGGACGAAGATCTTCAAACAAGTATACCTTAATTCCGTTTGCCGAAAAGATATCAGCAGATATTTCGGCAAACTTGCGGCTGTTGTTACGGCAGTCGTGTCCGATCACTACCTTGATCTCCGGTTGGCGGCCGAATTCTTTCTTCAGGTAATTAGACAACCCTTGCGTGGCAGCTCCTACCGTGTAAATATTCATGCGGTTGGAACCTACGCCCATAATACCACGCAGACCGCCTGTACCGAATTCAAGATCTTTATAAAAACATTCGATCAGTTCTGTCGGGTCTTCATTGTCGAGAAGCACCTGTACCTGGGCACGCGTATCTGCGTCGTAGCTTTTGGAGAGCCAGCCTTCAGCTTTCCGTCTTACCATTTCAATTAAGTCTCTGTTTTCCATTTTATATTGATATAACTGTTTAAATTAGCAATAGAAAAGGCCCGCTTTTCGGGCAAACAAATATACACAATTATCTGTATGAGGCGTATTTTTGTATATTTATTTGAATGAATAATCGTATACGGCTTCGTTCCCACAGGCATCGGTTACGGTAAGACGGAGGGTGTGAGAGCCGGCCGGCAGGCGGTTGCGGTCGAAATGGTAACTGATCACCGAGCGATTGTCCATTTCAAATAAGGCATACATGCCATCAATCTCTCCCCGGTACGATAATACGCCACTCAGGTTATCCGTGAGGCGAAAAGCCATTCGCTTGTTGTTGATCCAGGCGGCCTGATTGAGTGGGGTGATGACGGGTGACAGGGTATCCTGTGCCAGTGTGTAGGTCCCGAACTCGCGGATGTCGGCATCTATCCATCCGTCGCGATACGTACCTCCTATCCAGTTGGCGCGTCCTTTTTGCAGGCGTACTACACCGTACTGTTGCTTGTTAGCCAGCGTGTCGCGTTGCAGGCGGACAGACAGTTGGGCATTCCGGTGCAACGCCAGCGGTTTGTTGTGCAACTGGTGGATGGCGGCCAGGGCAGTGCTGTCTTCCCGTACGCTATACCGGAAAGAGAGGTCGGTATACAGGTTGTCTTTCGGGATAGTCAGCCGGATGCCTTTGGCGCCAAACCTGTTTGTCGCCGTCCGGTAGAAACGTTCCGTACCAACAGTGTCGGGGGGCGCTATTGGCTGTTTTTTGCCATCAATCCGGAATACCAGCCGTGAGGTGTTGCCCATTGCATCGGTGAGCCGGTATACCAGGTGGTAAACGCGTTCTTCGTCAATCGTGAGGATGCCTTGGTTGACACTCTCCATGAAAGAAAGGCGGTTGCCGGGCTCAACGAAACTTTTCATGTAGAACGAACGACGATCCACCCATTCCTCATAGTCAATGAAGCTATTGATATAGCGAGATTCGTCAAACGAGAAGCGTTCCAGCAAGCTATGGAAAATCACCTGACTGTCTGCCGTCAGTGTGATCTCTTTTACGCCGTAGATGTTGGACGTGTTGTCCATATAGTCGAATGCTTTCACGGCAAAGCCGATCTTTCCCCAAGCATTTATTGCCTGGGTGACGGCAGGAACATTACCTGTTTTGGAGGGGGATAGTTTGATCTCCAGTTTCCGATTGCTACCGTTTACCACCCCCTCTCCTGCTGCAGGGTATACCATAATTCCTTGAACCACAGGATTACGCGTGTCTTTGATGGATGATTGGTAGTAGGGAATAGGGTCGAGTACCTGCTCGGTTTCCGTATCTCTCACCTCAAAGTGCAGGTGTGGACCTCCCGAACTACCTGTGTTGCCGCTGAGGGCTATCACTTCTTTTTTTTCTACAGGTATCTCGTTGGGTGAGAGGGTGAGGTTCACTGCAAAGCGTTCCTGTACGTATTGTTGTTCTTTTACATAAGTCGCAATTTTGGATGAGAACCGTTGCAGGTGTCCATATACAGTAGTAGTGCCATCGGGGTGCGTCAGGTACAAGGCGTTCCCATAGCCGCCGGGACTAACTGAGATGCGCGACACATATCCTTTTTCCACTGCATGTATCGGTTTCCCTTCTGCCCCCTGTGTCTTAAAATCGATGCCGGAATGGAAGTGGTTGGCTCTCAGTTCGCCAAAATTTCCACTGAGCAGTATAGGAAAGTCAAACGGATTGGGAAGTGTTTGACTACTTAGCGGCTGCATACCGGAAAAGGCTAATAGAGACAGGATGGACAGCGTGATTGAACAGGGATGTATCATAGATCGTATCATCCGGCAAATGTAGTGATTTCTGATAATAGTTACGACAATAGGTTTTTTGTGTACATTTGAAAAGTTGCTGACATACTGTTGTCATTCGATACCGTATCTTTGCCGCGTAATCAATAAATACCATAAAATATGAAACTTACATCTTATCTTGTTTTCAATGGACAGGCCGAAGAAGCAGCTAACTTTTATGCTGATGTATTGGGAGGAAAAATAGAAAACCTCTACCGCTACGATTCCATGCCCTCCACGCCGGAGATGCCAATCCCAGATGACTGCAAACAAATGATTCTGCATTGTTGCATCCTCTTTCCCGGAGGATCAATGAGTGTTGCCGACACGTTGCCTCATGATGAACGCAGCTTCGGCAATAGGGGCCACATGCTGACACTCGATTGCGATTCGATTGCGCACGCCGAAGAGGTGAATGCCAAACTGACTGAGGGGGCGCAAAAAATCGAGTGTGCACTTTCCGAAGCTTTTTTTGCAAAACGTTATGCCGAAGTGGTAGATAAATACGGCGTACTTTGGGCGATCATGTTTGACGAAAAGTAAACAAAATTGAATCGGATCGACCGCATATCGGCATTACTGGTACAACTACAATCCCGACCGGTTGTTAAGGCTTCCGAAATGGCCCAACGTTTCGGGGTTAGTCTGCGGACACTGCAATTAAAATGTATATGGCAGTATTTCAGACAATTAAGCAGTGCTTTAAGAAGAATAGGTAATGATTTAGAAACAACCGGGATTCACTACTCTGCACTATCTTTCATAGATTCAAATAACTCTTTCTGCAAATTTAAGCAATATATCTCAAACCTCAAAGAGGCGGAATATTTTTGTTTGTAGCTAAGCTCTTTTGATTCCACGGCTGACGAAACAGGAGAAAAAGAAGCAAAAGCCCTTGAAAACCTGCCGTTTGAGATAAAAGAAGACACCTTTTGTTATGTTAAATGTTTAAAAATCGTATCTTTGCGCTTAATTTATAAGTTCCACAATGCTTTTACTAAAGGATGTATATAAGTCATTTGATGAAACAAATGTTCTGAATGGTGTTAGTTTCCATTTGGAAAGGGGCTTTATATACACACTCAAAGGCGGGAATGGTTCGGGAAAAACAACCCTTTTTAACATTATTACGGGTTTCATAAAGCCTACAAAAGGCAGTATAGAGTTTCAAGGAAAAAATATTTCAAGGACTTCACCACACAAAATCAACCGTTTAGGAGTTGGACGAACTTTTCAAGATTTGCGATTGGCAACCCAAATGACTGTACGAGAAAATATTCTTTTGTCTTTGGAAGAAAAAATGTTTGTCTATCCTTCAAAAGAACAACAATTGAAAGCTGACGAAATATTGGAATTAGTTTCTCTATCTAATAAAGTGAGTGAATTGGCCGGCGAAATTTCCTATGGACAACAGAAACTACTGACTTTGGGTTGTTGTATTGCCAACGACGCAGATTTACTTTTGATAGATGAGCCTGTCGCCGGGATCGATAAATTGAATCTTGCTAAAATTACTGCACTTATTCGACAATTGAAAGAGGCCGGGAAAACCATATTGCAGATAGAACATCATCCTGATTACATACAAGAAACAAGCGATTATGTGTTGAACTTAGAAAAAGGTAGAATTATATGCTGAAAGTGCAACACATAACCACTGGATACGGCAAGAAGCAGGTTTTGACTGATGTTTCTTTTGAGGTAAACAAGGGAGAGATTATTTTACTCATAGGAGGTAATGGGTCTGGGAAAAGTACAGTATTGAAAATTATATATGGACTATTAAAACCTTGGACACCTGATGGAAAAATTCTTTTTGAAGGGAAAGACATTACAAGTTTACCAACATCAGAAATGATAAAATCAGGTATAGTTTATGTCCCACAAAAGAAAAATGTATTTGAAGATTTTACAGTAGAAGAAAATTTGTTAACTTCTGCCAGTATTTATTCTAAACAGGATGCTAAACAAAGGTCAGAGTATGTGTTTTCTATATTGCCACGTTTGGCGGAATTAAGAAAAAGAACACCATTTCATATGAGTGGTGGCGAAAAACAGTTGCTGGCTTTTGGAAATGCTCTAATACATGAACCTAAGTTGGTATTGTTTGATGAACCTTTTGCTGGAGTAGATATTGAAAATTCTTCTTATATAAGCGAGAGTATCAGGTTGTTAAACAAAACAACGACATTTGTGATTGTTGAGCATAAAAAACACTTATTCGACAATTGGGAATATCAAGAAATAGAATTAGAGCTAGGTATAATAAAAAAATGAATGTATGAAAAGGTTGATATTCATAACTTTAGGCGCTTTTGCAATAGTTGCCATTGGAGTTTTTTTCTTCTTGCGGAAAGATGATACTATCCAAGAATCGTCGACTATCAAAATAGGTGCCATATTACCTTTAACTGGCGAGCGGGGTAATTTTGGGAAAAATTCAAAAAATGGAATTGAGCTAGCTATTTCAGAAATGGAAGCTTTTATTGTGACATATGAAGATAGCCGAAGTAATGCGCAAACTGCTGTTTCGGCATTCCATAAATTAGCAAATGATGGGATTGAAATAGTCGTTGGGCCGATTTCTAGTCAAGAAGTTCTTTCGATTGCACCAATAGCTGAAAGGAGTGGTATTATTTTGTTTTCTCCAGGAGCTTCGTCTCCCGAAATAACCAATGCTGGAGATTATATTTTTAGAAATGTATCATCGGATGTTTATGAAGCCTCTTTGATGGCTCATTTTGTTTATGATTCTTTGAATTTTAAAAGTATAGCAATACTTTACAATCATTCTGATTATGGAATTGGAGTCTCGAAAGTTTTTGAAGACGTATTCAAGAATAAAGGAGGTAAAATTTTCTCAGAATCCTATGCTGATGGGGCAAATGATTTTAGAACCCAATTGTTGAAAATAAAAAAAGAAAATCCAGAAGCTGTCTATTTTGTTGGTTATACTGAAATGGGAAACGCCGTGAAACAAGCTGTAGAAATGGGAATAAAGGCCAGATTTATCACTACCGCTATTTTTGAAGATGACGCTATCCTCAAATCTGCATCAAATGCGGCTGAAAATATTATCTTCACTTCAATAACTTTTGATATGGATAATCCTTCAGAAAGGGCTCGGAAATTTGTAAACGCATACAAAACCCAGTATAATAAAAATCCTGACGGATACGCTGCTGTATCTTATGATGCGATTTATATCCTAAAAGATGCAGTCGAGATAAGTAAACAAAAAAGTATAAGTATAAAAGATGCTCTATATGAAATTAAAGACTTCCCTGGATTATTAGGGAATATGAGTTTTGATGAAAATGGAGATGTAATCTTACCCATAAAATTAAAGACTGTCAAAAACGGAAAATTCGTAAATTATTAAATACCATTACATAATATGCCAGGATTTGTAGAGCCATCTAAAAAATTAGATGCACAACTTGTAAATCAAGTAAAACAGAATACAAAAAAAAATGATAATGAAGAGGTTACAAGATTACTCAAAATATTTGAAGAACAAAGTCAAAAAAGACATAAGTAAAATACAAATACTTGATTCTTCTCTAAAAGTGGAGTTGTGTAATATTTTCGAGTATTATTGCCCTAACAAAGAACGAGGATATTTTATCCATACAATAGGGAATTCTTATAATTTAGACATTGGTTCAATACTTTATCTTGAAGTAGGGTTAGAAATAGCCTTTGCTGCTTACTATTTGAGAGATGATTTATTGGATGACGCTGAAGCTATACTTGGGGTTGAGTTAAATGTTAATACTCGAAAACGCTTCAATCTTTTAGCCGATATTTTGAATGAAATTGGAAATACCTATTTTGCTAAGTATATTGCGAATACTCAAGGATTAGAAAGTTTTATTTTTGAAGGATTCGGAAAGCTTTCATATGGACAATTATTAGGTTTTTCTCGAAAAAGTATTGGTATATCAGAATATTTTGAATTAGCGTATTATAAAAACGGGGCGATGATGGAATCAGCGGTAAAAATGTTGAGACCATTGATGGAAAATACAACAGATTTTGAAATTTTAGTTGAAATTGCGGATAAATTTGGAATCCTCTCTCAAGTTAGAAACGATATTGAAGATTTCCTTAATAAAGAAGACGATAAATCTTTATATGATTTGAGAAACGATCAAATAAATTTTGTATTATGCGTTTTAAGTGATATTCTTGAAGAAGAGGATTATAAGGATATTTTGCTGAAACTCAAAAATAATCAATCCAACAAGTGTGCTATATTGGATATTTTAGAAGAATATAATGCCTTGTCAACATCTTTTGCTTTTTTAGACAGAACAACATCTTCTACAGTAGATTTAGCATCAACTTTAATAAACAAAGAGGCTCAAGGTGAATTAGAGAATCTCTTGAAAAATATTTTAGTTTATGAGTAAGGGAGTGAAAAATATTTTGAGAAATTGGGCGGTAATAATAATGATTTTTGGAATAGCCCCCCTGTACTTTATTTATAAAGGATATAATTCAACATCATATCTATTATTTTTGACATTATTTTTTATAATAGTTGGATCAATTGTATATAAATGCAATGTGCGAATAAGGGAATTTTTTAATCCAATTAAAATGAACCTTTCAATATTTTTGTTTTTACTGTTTGTTCCAACAGGCTTCTATCTCTGTTTGTATTTCATTGATTATACAATCATTAAAGGACAGACTCCATCTCTTTCAGATATTAATATGAAAGAAGTCTTAACCGCTTATTCTATTATAGCTGGATATGCTCTTACTATTATTATTGCCATGATGACCTATTATAGAATGAAAGCTGGCAATATGGAGGAGCTTTTCTTTCTGCTTAAAGAATTTTTTAAACATCACTCAAAAAGTTCTGGATCAAAAATATATTTTATAGCACCGACACCATTTTTAGGATATTTGATTTATAAGAAGACTTATTATCGAATTTTTAAAGATCATATAGTCGATAATGATAATATTGAAATCGTCTGCTTACCTTGTGCTAAAGAAAATATCGAGAAATTAAAAACATTTTTAGAAGATATTAAGAATACATTTGAAGAAGAAAATAACAAAAGGGAACAAGATGCTAATAAAAATGAATATTTAGAACCTAATTTATTTATTCGATTTATTCATAGGCTTTTCCCTCAAAAAAAAATAATAGACTCAAAAGGGATGGCTTATAAATCATTATGTAGCAAAAGATCTGATAGCAATAATGAGGGATGGAAAAGAGATAAATTGATTTGTTTTCATTTGGACGAATTAGAAAATGAAAATGAAAACAGCCATGTTAAATATGATTATTTGATTGAGTTCTGCAATACAATGATAAACCTTTTTGATAAAAATAAAATAAAGAAAAATACTATTCTTGATTATGATAATGGGAGTAGAAATACTTATCCATTTATTGCTTTAACTGAAGATACAAAAAGTCCTGTTTTGTGGGCTACGGTAGAAGTGATTTCACAATCAAAAACAAACTCGACAGGAGAATTATATCTCCAACAGAAAATCTCAATGTATGCTAATAGTATATTTAATGGGTTTATAGGTGATGAGTCAATTGATAGTTAATATATTATTCTCTTTTGCTTTATATTTAATCGTAGCTCAATCTTTTTCGATTAAATATATCACCAGCAGCTTTTTTGATATCGCTCATGCGATAATAATAACTTTTGCTGCTTATTTTACTTTTTTATTTTATCAACAACTTGAAATATCTCTCTTATTTTCTATTCCTTTAGCTGTTATTTGTGCAACGTTTATTGGATTCTTATGTGAGCAGTGTTTATATAAACCTTTAAGAAAACGCAATGCTTCGTCAATGGTATTAATGATTACTTCTTTAGGGTTATATATAGTTCTGCAAAATTGTATTTCTATGATTTGGGGTGATGATACTAAAAGTATTCGTACAGGTGGGGTGAAGGTTGGATATGAATTCTTAGAGGTATATATTACCGATATTCAGATTATCACTATTGTTGTAAGTATTCTGTTATTTGTTGGATGCATTTTGTTTTTGAAGTATCATAAAACAGGTAGAAATATCCGAGCGGTATCAAGTAATCCTGAATTGAGTAATATTTTTGGAATTAATTCTAATAGAGTTATTCTTTGGGCATTTGGTATGAGCTCAACATTAGCTGCTGTTGCAGGATTAATAGTGGCTTTTGATACGGATATGAGACCGACAATGGGATTCAATCTGTTACTCTATGGTGTAGTTGCGATGATTATCGGCGGTGTTGGTAGTACATGGGGGTTAGTTGGCGGAGCATTATTGTTGGCTATTGCTCAACACTTATCTGCTTACTATTTCGGTAGCCAATGGATGGATGCTGTTGCATACATTATCCTAATATTGTTTTTAATCTGGAAGCCTTTAGGCTTTAGTGGTAAACGGCTAAAAAAAGTGGAAATATAATGGAATATTTGTTACACCTTCTAATCCTGATTGGCATCTATGCTATGCTCTCGCAAAGTCTGAATCTTACGGCAGGTTTTGGGGGAATGATTTCATTAGCACATGCAGGATTTTATGGTGTAGGTGCTTACACGGCAGCAATACTTTCTGTAAACTATCAAATTCCATTTTTACTCACCTTGCCTGTAGCTATGATATTATGTGGGCTATTAGCTTTAATTGTATCATCTATAGCTTTACGAACGGTTGACGATTATTTTATTATTTGCACATTGGGTATTCAGGTAATTGTGTATTCGGTTATGAATAACTGGATGTCGCTTACCCACGGTCCACTTGGCATTCCCGGAATACCGGTCATAAAAATATTAGGTTTTCCAGTTAACGATAAGCTGCTATTCTTAATATTGACATTTCTTTTTGCCACTATCGTTTTTCTGATATTGCGTTACATTACAAAATCATCTTTTGGCAGAACATTACGTTCGTTGAGCGAAGATGAGATTTTCACACAATCGCTTGGTAAAAACGTGTATGTTTCAAAAGTGATGGCATTCACTTTTAGTGCCATGTTGGCAGCTATTCCCGGTGTATTATATGCTCACTACATATCCTACATTGACCCGACAAGTTTCACCGTTGATGAATCTGTTTTTATTCTATCTATTGTTATTATTGGTGGTATGCGCAACCTTTGGGGTAGTGTAATGGCAGCCGCTTTCTTAGTCTTACTTCCAGAGGGATTACGTTTCGTAGGACTTCCCAATTCTGTTGCTGCCAATCTACGCCAAATCATCTATGGTGGAATACTTATCTTTATGATGTTTAAGTATAGTAATGGTTTTATAGTGAGAAAAGCTTAGGTTTATTGCTTTTCTCCAATATACATAACCCTAATACAAATAACTCTTCCAAGGGTAAACGGTATGTAAGTAATCTCTTAAACCTCAATGAATCAGAATATTTTCGTCCATATCTGACCGATTTTTAATTCCACTGTTGACACAGTTATTTCCATCCTCAACATCATTTCTCTTTTCCATTCCTCATTATCGTAGGCATCCTGACCGGCTATTTTTAGTTCGATTGGCAAAGGTATCCCAGAGATGCGAAACGATAATTTTTTTGCACAAAATCTTCCTGCTGCACTACGTTTGAGAGTATTTTGCACAAAAAATTTCTCTTTTTCACCTCTCTGACCTTTTGCTGCCAATACGAAACAAAAAACAGCCGATCTGACGGATGCCGCAGAAAAAAAAAGTCATGGAAAAGAGAAACGATATAACGAAACAAAAAAACAACCTCCCATCAGGAATTAACATAAAATTGGTGCTTAGGTTGACGTATATAGTAGTGTGTGTATGGCTACTGACAAAAGTTAGTGTTGCTGCATGGTCATTGTTGGGCATGGTAGTTATATATGGCTTTATCCGCTTACTGATTAAGTGTGTGTGTTGGCTTATAGGCTTGCTCATATCCGTTTTTCTTTTCCTGCTTATTACTTCATTAATCGCATTATTCATTTTCTAAAACTTACCATCATGACAAAAGCAACAGATATTTTCAAGAGAACGATACAGACGTATTTAGTGAAACGTGCTGCAAGTGATGAATTGTTTGCCGAGAAGTATGCAAACCCCGATAAAACCGTCGACGACTGTATTACCTATATTCTGAATGCCGTACAGAAAAGCGGTTGCAACGGTTTTGCCGATGAGGAGATTTTTGGCATGGCTACACATTTTTATGACGAGATGAATATTGAAGTCGGTAAACCTATTAATTGCCAAGTTTCCGTAAACCATGTAGTTGAATTAACCGAAGAAGAGAAAGAACAGGCTCGCAGGGATGCTATACAGAAAGCACAGAACGAAGCCTATAACAAGCTAAAGCAACCCAAGCGGAAGACCACTGGAAAAAACGGAGCATGCCCACCCAGTAGAAACGCCTAATTACTCTTCTTAAAACCCCGAAAAACCGCCCGAAAAACGGATCATATCCGTTCAAAAAGGGCTAAAAAGGGCTAAAAAACGGAGCAAACCCACCCAGTGTT
>JAVBUH010000082.1:0-25302 GCA_031555505.1 Tannerellaceae bacterium | reverse complement strand
CAAAACATATACAAATCATCTGTCCGGGGGCTTGGCTTCGCCTGTACCCCCGGCTACGTACAGGATGCCCGTGACCGGGCATTCACACAAGCTATGGTATCACCCTGATATGTTCATTTCATGGGTTAGGATGCTTCACTTTCCCTTAGTTTGCGTCGGATCTTTCAGATTTTGCGGAACTTGAAGCACCCCGCTTTCACATACGCCGGAACTTGAAGCACCCCGCTTTCACATACGCCGGAACTTGAAGCAAGCCCACATTCAAGTTCGCCGGAACTTGAAGCAAGCCCACATTCAAATTCGCCGGAATCTGAATATTCACATACGTCGGAAGCAAGACCGATTTTACATTGTGCGGCATTTGAAACCAGCCCGCTCTTTCACTTTGCAGCATTTGAGGCCATGTATTTTCTTTGTTAATTGTGGCTTGTTTAGATTTCTTTTTTGCTTAATTTTTTTATCTTTCCGTGCAGTATTGGCTGTTAAGCTGCATTTATGGAGAAAGCACTATGAGACGGATGGTTGAACCGGAGCTGATTGATGGCTGCAAACGTGGGGAAAACAAGGCACGCAAAGAGTTGTATGAACGCTATGCGGAGAAGATGTTATGCCTATGCTACCGGTATATTGGCCATACGGAGGAGGCGCACGATCTGTTGCATGATGGTTTTTTGAAGGTGTTTGCTTCGATCGTTTCTTTTACCTACCGGGGCGAAGGAAGCCTCCGCGCCTGGATGAGCCGGGTATTTGTGAACCTGGCTTTGGAAAGGCTGCGGAAGAAAGACTTGCTGCGGGATGTGATCCCGTTGGATGCCGTCAGTGAACAGGCAAGTGAGCCCGAACCGGATGCCGACGGGCTGCCTATCGAACTGCTGATGCACTTCATCGCTGAGCTGCCTCCCGGATACCGAACGGTATTCAACCTGTATGTGTTTGAAGAATGGTCGCACCGCGAAATAGCCTCCCGTTTGGGTATTAACGAAAAATCGTCGGCCTCCCAGTTCTATCGTGCCCGCTGCCTGTTGGTGGCACAGATACGGGAAGCAATAGATAAACAGCGATGAAATGAAACGGTAACAGTGTAGCGAAACAACAATGATAAGATGAAACAGCAAAACGATCTGATACAAACGTACCGCAAGCGTCAGGATGAGTACAATCCTACGTTACCCAAAGGGGGATGGGAGCGGCTGGAGGCTGAATTGGCTTCCACGCCGGTATCGGTGCGCCGTAAACTGCCGTATCGTTGGATGACGGTGGCTGCTGTGGCATTGCTTTGTGTAGTTGTTTCATTGACCTGGTTCATGCATCAGGCTGCGAATGAGGGTGGAAAGGCAGACGGCTTAGTGGTAACTGAAGCCGCTCGCCAAAGCAATAAACAAGATAGGCGTAAATCAATTGAACGAAAGTATACAACACCAGATCAGATAAGTGGTGAGCAGCCGCTGGTAGCCCAGGCTACCGGGGAAATGCATGAACCGGATGCAACTGAGCCCGTTGTAGAAACTACTGTACCGGGTGAGCAACCTGCTGTGTCAGTTCCGGCAGACCACCGCCCTGTAGCGCCCGTTGCTACCGACCACCGCCAAGCAGGCAAACAGGCTAAGAGGGCCGAAGTAGGCCCGCAGCCCGAAACATCGCCTTTGTCTGGTTTGCCAGCGGGAAAGGAGACCGGGAAACAGCGGCCGGCTCAACGTCGTTGGGCCGTTGGCCTGCTTGTCGGAAGCAATGCGATGGCAGGAGCAGACGATCAACTGATTATGCATGATCCCACCGACTCCAATCCGGGAGATGGCGAAATTACAGATCCGGGTGAGGAAGAGGAAGATCCCGACAATCCGGATGATGAAACGAAAATAGCCACCAAAGCCGTTCCTTCGCCTCCGGGCCGCACAGATGGGAGCGCTTATGGCTACGAACATAAGATCCCGCTGTCGGTAGGCTTTATGTTGCGTAGGGAGTTCTCCGATCGTTTTGCTGTGGAATCTGGCCTTTCGTATACCTATCTGTATTCGGATATCCGAAAAGGCCACATCCCGGCAGGGAACCAGAAAGTACATTATCTGGGTGTGCCGCTGCATGCCAACTGGATCTTTTACCGGCAGGGACGGTTTGCCGCTTATTTTTCGGCCGGAGCTATGGTTGAATACAGCCTTTCGGCCCGGATCGAGTTGGAAGGGACACACTATTCGCCGGAGATCAATCGCTGGCAATGGTCGTTGAATATGGCGGCAGGGATGCAATATGCATTGGCAAAACCTGTGTCCTTGTTCCTTGAACCGGGAATTAACTACTATTTCGATAACAACGAACATAACGCCTTTGAAACGATCCGAACCGCGAAGCCACTCACCGTCAGCCTGCAACTGGGTCTCCGGTTTTCGTATTAACTGATACTGAACAGAAACAATCATTGTATTACCCTTAAAAGTAGAAATATGAGAACACTTATCACTTTTGCACTGGCACTCAGTTGCCTCGCAGCTTGCCAAAACAATCTGGATCACCCGAAACCACCTAAACAACGGGTGGATATCCCCCTGACGGATGCCGAACGATCCATTGTGAACCAGGGCAACCGATTTGCCTATCACCTCTGCCGCACAGTACATGCCGGGAAAGAGAAACCGGGCGACAACCTGATCATCTCTCCGCTTAGCGCCAGCCTGGCCTTTTCGATGCTGAACAACGGTGCGGAAGGAACAACACGCACCGAGATCCAGAATGTATTAGGCTTTGAGGCTTTCTCTAAAGAAGAACTAAACAGTTACTACAAAAAGATGCTTGATGCAGCCGCCGAACTGGATCCGGGCGTAACGATCGAATCGGCCAACTCCATCTGGATCCGGGACGGATTCCCGGTAAAGGCTCCTTTTGCGGATGTGAATAAACAGTACTTCAGCGCCGAGGTACGAAACGTGAATTTTGGCGATGCGAAGACGCTGGGGCTGATCAATGATTGGGCGGAAGAGAAAACCCATGGAAAGATCACCGATTTCCTGGATAAGCTCGATGCCGATACGAAGCTTCTCCTTATGAACGCCCTCTATTTCCTGGGCGACTGGACGAAGCCTTTCGATAAGGCCAATACCAAAGACAAACCGTTTACCAATCGAGGTGGCACGAAATCGACCGTGCCGATGATGTATCACCCGGGCTTCCAAACGTCGTATGGAGAAACAGACCAGTTTGCACTGGCTACCTTCCCGTATGGAAATGAAGCATTCTACATGACGGTTATTCTACCGCACGAAGGCGTCTCGCTCTCGTCGGTAGTGGAAACGCTGGATAATGGGACGGTGGATCAATGCATGCGCCAATCCTACCGGATGGTGATCACGGAGATGCCCCGCTTCACCATTGAATTCGAAATGGATATGATCGGTTATCTGAAGAGTATGGGGATGAATGCGCCTTTTGATCCGACCGAAGCCGACTTCTCCGCCATCAGCGACAATGCATTGGTGGTTGATATGGTGAAACAAAAGGCGTTCATCGCCGTGGACGAAAAAGGGACAGAAGCTGCTGCCGTGACGGGTATCGGTATGGTTGAATCGGCAGGCATTGAACCCCTCCCGCCGAAGGAATTCAAGATCAACCGCCCCTTCCTGTATATGATCCGGGAGATTAGTTCCGGAGCCATTTACTTCATGGGGGAGGTGAACACACTATAAGCGGTAAGCAGGCCGGTCTTCGGCCGGGTTAGTACGTAATGGCTACCCGGCTGAAGATACCTTTCGCTTTTTCTCCTTTGGCCTGGATGCCGATCATGGACGGACGGTCCCATTGCGGCAGGTTGCCGATGTGGATCAGCGAGCCTACGGGGCAATCTTTCCCCTCCTTGGATACATAGCCAAAACGGACGTACTGCCCGAAGGCTACATCCATGTAGAGTGTTACCTCTGGGGCGGTGAGCATTTCTGTAGCCAGCAGGGAACACTTCCCGCCTTTTACTTCCCACAGTTCGATCTTGTTGTTGCCTGCCGACAGGCGGAAGGCTTGTTCGCGTGTGCCGTACAGGCAAACGCCGGCCATGGCTTCGGTAGGCTCGATGGTGGCCGAGAGGCGGTAGTTTTCTTTGCGGGGGCGGAGGGCGAGGAGGCTGCCGGTGTCACTGTCGTCGCCGGTCAGTTGCAGCTTGCCGTTTGCCAGGCTGTATACCGGATTGGCTTTGGCCATATCCCACATCCATTCTACACCCAGGGTGGAAGCCTGGAAATCGGCCGTGAAGTCGGCGGGTGGCAATTGGATGGTGCCCGGATAGGGAGTAGCAGCCTGCAGGCTGGGGGTAGGGCCGTAGCGGAAGGTAGGCCAACCGGTAGTGGCATCCCATATCACTTCGTCCAGCATACCCTGGCGGCCGGTGTATACGTTGGACGCTGCATTATAGGCATGGTAGAGATAGAAATAGCGGTGATCGGGCGTTTCCACCAGCGTACCGTGTCCGGGACAGCGAAAGGCTTCGCTGCTGTGGAGGATGGGGTTGCCTTCATACTTCTCCCACGGTCCCCGGATGGAACGGGCGCGCGCCACGCCGGTCATGTAATTGCAACGGGCGCCGCAGCAGGCATTGCCGGCATAGAACATATACAGGTAGCCGTTGTGCTCAACGATGCATTGCCCTTCAATGCCGCCGGCTTCCCAGTTGGGTTCGGCGGTGACGAGCGAGAATACGTCGCCTTTCAGTTTCAGTCCGTCGGCCGACAACTCGGAGCCCAGTATCTCGATGCTGCGGCCTTTGTCCAGTCCGTAGGCTTTCCAGGTGATATAGCGTTTGCCCTGCCAGTCGGTGATGTAAGCGTCGATGGCTTCGTTGGTCCACTCGATGAGGAGGCCGTGGTCGGTGAATCCTTTGCGGATATCATCCGTAGTAGCTACGCCGATAAATGATTTGCGGTCGCTCTTCCGGCGGGCGGTATAGTAGACATAATAAGTACCGTTGTTGTAGTAGAGTTCGGGCGCCCAGTAGCTGCCCATGGTCCAGTCGGGCGTTTCGCGGAACAGACCGCCGAGGTAGGTCCAGTTCACCAGGTCTTTCGATTCGTACAGCCGGTAGGCCGGCGCCCATTCGGAGGAGGTTCCGGCGGCATAGTAGGTATCGCCCACGCGGATCACCGTGGGATCGGGCAGGTCGCCCGGAAGTACCGGATTGTGGTACGTGGTCTCAACTTGTGCCTGTGCGACAAAGGCGATGGCCAGCAAGGCGAGTGTAATAAAATGTCTTTTCATGTCTCTGATTATTATTGAGTTGCTTTCGAACTGAATTTACGCGGATAGCCAAACAGGATGGCCAGCATGGTGCCGAATCCCAGCAGGTATGGATAATACAGGTACTCCATGATGCCGATGGGAGAGACGGCGCCCAGTCCGGCAGCCATCAGCAGTTGTGCCCCATAAGGGATGATTCCTTGTACAAAGCAGGAGAAGGTATCCAGGATACTGGCGCTCCGGCGCGGGTCGACATTGAATTTATCGGCAATATCTTTAGCGATGGGACCCGACATGATCAGGGCGATGGTGTTGTTGGCCGTACACAGGTTGGCAAAGCTCACCAGGGCGGCGATACTTGCCTCGGCGCCTTTGGATGAACGGATATGCGACGTAAGCTTTTGGATGATCCAGTCGATCCCGCCATTGTAGCGGATCATCTCCAGCATCCCACCGGCCAGCAGGGTGACGATGATCAGCTCGCCCATACCGGTGATGCCGGCACCCATGGCGCCCGTCCATCCCCAGATACCGAAACTGCCTGTCAGCAGTCCGGCAATGCCGGATAGTACGATGCCGATCAGCAATACCAGCATCACATTCACCCCACTGATGGCGGTGACGAGTACTACCAGGTACGGTATCACCTTCCCCCACTCAATGGCCTGGGGCGTATAGCCTGCGGCGGCGCTGCTGCCAATCAGTATATAGATCAGGGTAGTGAGGATCGCTATCGGCAGGGCGATGCGAACATTCACCTTGAATTTGTCTGACATGTTGCAACCCTGGGTGCGGGTAGCTACAATCGTTGTATCGGATATAAACGACAGGTTATCGCCAAACATCGCGCCACTCACTACCACCCCCAGCATCAACGCCGCAGGCATATCCGCCTTGGCGGCGATACCGACGGCAACCGGCGCCAGTGCTACTACTGTACCTACCGACGTACCTACTGAGATGGAAATAAAACAGGCGGCAATGAAGATACCTGCCGCCAGCAGGTTAGAAGGGAGGAGTGACATGGCCAGGTTGACCGTTGCATCTACCGCCCCCATCGATTTGGCTGTCTGTGCAAAGGCGCCTGCCAGGATAAAAATGAGTACCATCAGCATGATGTTGCTGTTGGATGCGCCACGGCAGAACTGCTCGATACGGTTTGTCAACTTGCCTCCCTTGGAAATAGCGATTGCAACGATAGACGAGATCACAAACGCTACCGTGATGGGCATCTTGTAAAAGTCGCCGGCTATGATAGATACGGCCAGGTAGACTACAAGGAATACCCCGAGCGGTAATAAGGCCCACGCATTGGGCGCATGGTGCAGGGGAGGCGTGTGGTATGTTTCGTTCTTCGTACTCATTGTGCGTGATCAGAAAGAGAAGCGGAGCGCAATACGGACACCACCCTTCTTGATATTCGGCTCGTCAAGGTACGACAAGCGCCAGTAATAGTCTATCCGGAGTATTTTCAGGATATTTTCCAGCCCTACGCTGCCTTCCATATAGGGTGTTTTACCCAGCGGACGGGTGCCGTCAGGAAGTACAAAGAGACCGGTCGGGTTGATGAATGGGTTGTTCTTGTCGCTGAGGTTGCCGTAGATACCGCTGAACGATACCACCTCACGCAGGCGTAGCCATTTCACCAGCGGGACGCGGTTCAGTATCCAGCCCTTGAGGTAATAGGTGAAGTACCAAGATACGTACTGGTCCGACACAAATTCCAACGCGCGCATCATCGTGAACGACTCCGGCTGGATAGTCACAGACTGGTTGGTATTGGGCAGGATCAGCATCGTGAAGGGAACCTTGTCCCACACCTTGCCGGCTTTTACCGTGGCATCGATATGTCCGAAAGAAGAGAGCCAGATGCGTTTCTGGGCACTGAACTCGGTATGGTTGTAGGTATAGTCGCCATTCAGTACCCCTTTCAAGGCCAGTTGGTGGGAGAGCTTGAATATCGGTGCGTCTTTCGAGAGGTTGAACAGCGACGATTTCCCTTCCCGTCCGCCGTAGGCCCGTTCGCCGGGTGCGAAGCGGAGTTGCAGGCCAACCTCCGAAGTGTTGTAATCGTTGATGCGGGTCAGGGTGCCGTCGGCTTCATACCGCCAGTATTGCAGGGTTCCGGCCGCCTCGTTGTTTTCGTTGCGTGTCCAGCCTTTGACAGACAGCCCGTTCAGCCATTCTTTCTCATATTGCAGCATGGCCTTGCGGATGTATTGCATCTGTGTGACCGGCTCGCCTACTTTCCAGGCTACGAACACGTTATCCTTGCTGGTGAAGAGGAAGTCCTGCCCCGGCGTGTACACATCATACTCGTAGATAAACGAGAGGTTGTTGCGTGGGCTTTCGCCTTCGTGGTAGGCTTTCTTGTTGAAGCTGTGCGTGAGTTTGGCGTTGTATTTGAACTTCCGGTCGTCTGTACCGTAGGCAATGTAGCCGCTGGCAAACCAGTAGGGGTTCAGGTTGGCAGTGGTCATCCCGCTGGCCCGCATACGGAAGCCTTCCAGTTGGTTGGCCGAGAAGACGGTGTTCATCGGACCGATATCCAGTTTGCTCGTTTCCCGTTTTCGCGAGGTAGGGATGTAGCCGGTGATCAGGATCTCGGCCGTTTTGATAATCGCATTAAAGGCCGGCACTCTGCGTAGTTGCGCCAATAGCTCGTTCAGGGCGCTTTCTTTTTCTTTCAGCGGGATGTGGCGGTTCTGTACCCAGAACGTATCCGCCCGGTGCGTGGCTTCGGGCGCGACGTGCAGCGAACCCAGCAGGCCGAATACCGAATCGCGGTTTTGCACATCGAAGCTGTACTTGTCGTAATTCCTCAATTGGTGGGCATATAGCTGTTGGGCACCTTTCACGATATAGAAGTTTACGAAAGTGTTTTCATTGTCTACCACCCACGTGCTATCTGGCATCCGTTTGAATTCCTGGTCGATGCGCAGTTTCTCCACCCAGTTGAGGTTGATGTTCTGGGGTGTGTTCAACGTGAACTTCTTGACCGAATAGTGGCCGTCGAGCGTGATATACAGTCGTCCTGTAAAACCGTAGCTCTGACTGTTTACCGGCACGAAGCCCAGGTCTACACACTGATCACCGGCAATGTTCACCGTATCCATAATGTAATACTTATAGTAGGATGTAGCCAGGGTAGAGGAGAGGGGGCTTACGAAACGGTTCAGCAGGATGGTGATGTTGTTGTCGAATATATTGATGCCCTGGAATATCTCTTCCAGGTTGGAGCTGATGGCTCCGCCGTCGTCGAGCGTCTGGTCGATCCCTTCCTGCCGTTTGGCTTTGGTGATGACCTTCTCTGATTTGGGACTTTTCCGGTAGTAGACATCCGATATATTCTCGCGCACGGAGATGGTGAGGATCGGGCTGCCGTTGAATTCAGACGTGTCGAGGTAGTTCTTGATAAACTGGAAGTTGCGCATGAACTTGTTCTTGTCCAGGTTCGGGTTGAAGTTGTCCAGCGCCAGGGAAAGCTTCTCATACCGCTCTACTTCGTACTCGTCTTTGGCTTCGATGCGGTTGTCGTCTTTGTGCTCGATCACCTTTTTGATCAGTTCCACAGCCGGGTTGTCTTTCCGCGAATAGCGTTCGCGCCCGGGTTTGATCACCACCTCGGCCAGTTGGTACGATGAGGGGCGGAGCATCACGTTCAATCCGTCTGTTTTCCGTCCGGCAGCGAGTTTGATCGTTTTGGTGTCGTATCCCAACGATACCACTTGCAGGGAGGTAAGCCCCTGGCTGTTCTGAAGGCTGAAATATCCATTGTCGTCTGTCATCGCACCGATGGTAGACTTTTCAAATAATACGGATACGTATGAAAGGGGTTCACCTGAAACGGAATCTCTCACAATGCCGGAAGCCGAAGTAATGCCTTGCGCATACCCATTTGCTATCCCGGCAAAGGCAAACAACCACACAAAAAGGAAGAGAGACCGAATCATTTTTGCCATGAGCTACACATCATCCTGCACGGATTCTTACGTTCAATTGGCAAAGTTACATTTTTTTACGAACAGCGAGTGGAATCAGGGCTATTAATAATCATTAATAACGACAGGGCACAGCATACATCCGGCGCAGTGTCACTTTTTTACCTTGCATATATGCTATTACACGGTAGATTTGTATTGCGTGTCGGTCATGTCGGTCGTTTTTGGATGTAAGACCGATAACTGCAGGATGATAGCAATGAATGTAACGCCAATCATCACCGTAAAAACTAAATCCATATATCCTGTATCCAGCGCGCGGCCTAATTCTTTCGTTATGACGGCGCCTGCTGAAATACCGGCAAGATTCAGTATGCCATATCCTGTCGCACGGTAGCGGGAGGGAACAAACTGGCAGAGAATAGGCATATTGTTCACGTCAAAAACACCAAATCCCAATCCGAAGACGATTGCTCCGGTTATGATCATTACGATGCCGTTGCCATACCCGATCAGCAATAAAGACGGGATGGTTAATGCAAGTCCGATCGCTCCCGTAAAGATGCGTCCTTTCAGATGCACCTGCACCCAGCGATCAGAGAGATATCCTCCTATGATTACACCCACTAAAGAGGCCAGCGCTAACGTCATTGTGGAGAGTGGCCCTGCGAGGGTCATCTCCAGGTGTAATGATTCGCTGAAAAGTGTCGGTAGCCAGTTTTTAGTGGCCCATCCGGATAAGCTTGGTGCCGAGAAGTAAAATATAATGATCCAGAAAACACAATTGCTGAACAGAAGCGTCAGCCCCTTACAGGTAGATATTAATTCCTGTTTGAACGAACCTGTTTGCGTTTTGTCTATCGTATGCGTCTTATTCTCAGACAAGAAAAGGATTAATACAACACTATATATCATTCCGATCAGGCCAAAGGTATGAAAGGTGAGTTGCCAGGAAAAATTGTCTGCTATCGTTGCCCCAAATCCCCCTAAGGCCTGGCCGAGATAAATGCCTGTGGTATGTATCCCAATAGCCAGCGAACGATTTTTCCCCGTGTGGTAATCTGCAATCAGTGAAAGTCCGGCTGGTATATAAAAGGCCTCGCTTACTCCCATCACCGCACGTAATACATAGAGCTGATCAAAAGTGGTGGCATATCCCATTAACGAGGTAACGGCCGACCAGACAAAGAGGCTGCCCACGATCAGCCACTTACGGTTCAATCTGTCGGCAATCACACCTGACAGCGGACTCATAAAGGCGTATATCCACAAGAAGATAGCCATGAGCCGCCCGAAATTAGCTGCTGAAACCAACTCCGTGATGTCTGCCACCATCGAAGGTTTCATGGTGGCCAGCATCTGCCTGTCGAGGTAGTTCAAAAGCGCGACAAACCACAACAGGCAGACCACTACCCAAGGATACTTTTTTCCCCCAATTGCCATTGCCACCTATTTATAAACCGGTCCGTATGCACTGCAAGCCCTGTAATCGGAGCCTTCAGCGTCAGAGCCGAAAGCGCTCCAGGCAGACGGCCTGAACAACTCTTCTTCTACGTTGTGCATGCAAACCGGAATACGCAGCATGGATGCCAGGGCGATCAGATCGGCGCCGATATGCCCGTAACTGATGGCGCCGTGGTTAGCTCCCCAATAGTTCATTACAGTGTAAGCATCTTTAAAATGTCCTTTTCCTGTCACGCGCGGAACGAAAAATGTAGAAGGCCATGTCTTATCGGTACGTTTGTCGATCAGCTTGAACACATGATCCGGGAATCTGGCTGTCCATCCTTCGGCAAGCTGCAATACAGGACCGAGACCTTTGACCAGGTTCAACCGGCACATGGTTACAGGCATTTCCGCTTCGGTCAGGAATTTAGACGAATAACCTCCTCCGCGGAAATATTCCAGGCTGGCCGGATGCCAGGTGGTTGCTTCCAGCATTTTGTCTACTTCATCGGCTGTTATTTCCCAGAATGGCTTCATCACGGGCTTTCCGTCTTTAGATTGCCGGCCTGTTCCGTCTAAGGTACAAGAACCGGAGTTGATCAGGTGGATGGCCCCGTCTTTCAGTAGTCCGTCGGGCTTCCACCCACTAATCCTTTCAATAGCTTCCGGGCTCCAATAGGTACGTACATCCGCGAAAATCTGGGAAGTGTTTGTCAATAATTGATTGAAAAGCATACTGATCCCGTTCAGATGGTCGTTTTCCGTCGCAAATGTAAAAGGCTTACGGATACCATTCCAATCGAAAGAAGAGTTTAAGATTGCTTCGGAGAAGTCGCCGTTCGGGAGGAAGTCTGTCCACTGGCGTTGTCCCTGGAAACCGCCGCAGATCGCATTATGTCCCATCGCTTCTTCCTTATAGTCTATCTCTGCCAGTGCAGGGTTTCCAACCATCAGGTCGCGCATGATCAGCGTCATCTTTACCACAAACTCCCAGTCCCGGTCTTTATCCGCTCTGCTTTTTTTGAGATGCTCCGGGTTATAGTCTTCACCCTCATTGGCCATACAATGCACGCGTGTCCATTCCAGCGCCTTTTTGTATTCTTCTTTGTCGTATATCTCCTGTTGGATACGCCGGCTTATTTCCGAACAATCCACAGATTCGGTACGCATACCCAGATACTCCTGCAGGAAATCCGGATTCACAATAGCCCCTGCAATACCCATGGATACAGAACCGATAGCCAGGTATGATTTACCTCTCATCAATGCAACTGCCAATCCGGCCTTTGCGAAGCGAAGTAGCTTTTCTTTTACATCCTGAGGGATTTCTGTAGAACCACTATCCTGCACATCTCGTCCGTAGATGCCAAAGCAAGGGAGCCCCTTTTGCGTATGTGCCGCCAACGCTGCAGCCAGGTAAACAGCCCCGGGACGTTCTGTCCCGTTAAAGCCCCAGATAGCTTTGGGAATAAGCGGATTCATATCGATCGTTTCTGCACCGTAACACCAGCAGGGGGTTACGGAAAGACTGAGGCCTACATTTTCTTTCTCAAATTTGGCCGCACAATCCGCGGCTTCTTTTACGCCGCCGATACAGGTGTCGGCTATTACACATTTCACCGGGCTCCCATCCGGATATTTTAACGTATCGGTATATAATCGGGCTACCCGTTGTGCCAGATTCATGGTTGTTTCTTCCAGCGATTCCCTGATCCCTTTTCTACGGCCGTCTATAATGGGACGGATGCCTATAGTTGGATAATGTGTGTTCATGGCTTTCAATATTTAAAGTTAATAATCTCCTGTTTAATAGCTTACGTCTAACTGATCCAGTGCTTTCCTTATTTTTTCCTTCTGCTCATCTCCAAATTTGTTAAATGGAGCGGCCAGGAAATCATTACATATCCCTAATAAGGACAGGGTGCATTTCACGCCCTTCAGGTAACTCGAACCAAAGTTACCAATATTATAAATAGAAGCGCTGATTTGCATTACTTTATTGTGTAGCATACGCACACGTTCCATATCCTTGTCGCAGGCTGCATGGTGCAAATCGACATACAGACGCGGAAACAGGTTGGCACCGGCATCTTCTATTGTCCACATTAGCAAGACGTATTGCAAACACGCTGATGTCTTTCTCTTTTCACCTTGCTGAAGGGATCATTCCATACGTATGAAGGGATCATTCCACAACTATGGTTGTTTCTCCTCGCAGCTGTGAAGCGGAAACTCCACAGCTGTAGAACGGAAACTTCACAGCTGTGAGGAGGAAACTTCACAGCTGTGAGGAGAAAAGAGCCTAATGATGGCAACAACAGGCCTTGCTTATGCCGACGATAGGTGTTGCTTATGCCGACGATAGTTCCGTTCGATCAGGTAGGTCTGTACAATGCACGGTACGGTGGCCGGATACTAATTAGTTATAAAGTATTGTTATATAGTGCCGCCATATTCTGCCCATTCACCGGATTCTTTCCTTCGGGCGTATAGAGGTGGTCGATGCGGCCGGCGTATTGTTTTTCTACTTTGCCGCGGACGATCTTCATCGTGCTGTTCATCAGCCCATTCTGTTCGGTAAAGGCCTCAGGCAGCAATGCGAAGGTAGTAGGCAGCCAGCGGTCGGGGAAGAGGGCTCCCAGGTCGCCGGTCTTGCGGAAGCGGTCTATCTGCTGCTGCACGATACCGATAGCGGCTTTGCGCCCTTCGTCCGTGTCGAGCGTGAGGTGCTGGTGTGCTAACGCTTTCTTCAGCGCTTCCTTATTCGGGACGATAAGCGCCACCGTATATGGATTCTGATTATTATACAGGATCACCTGCTCAATGGCAGACGAATGTTCAACCAGCGCTTCTTCGATCCCTTCGGGACTATATTTCTCCCCGTCGCCGGCAATCAGCAGGCTTTTGAAGCGGCCCAGCACATAGAGCAGCCCGTCGGCGCCCATATACCCCATGTCGCCGGTATAGAGCCAGCCGCCTCTGACGGTGTCGGCAGTGGCAACAGGATTCTTCCAGTAGCCGGCCATCACATTCTCGCCACGGATCACGATCTCACCTTTCTCGCCCAGAGGCAGTTCCCGGCCATCGCCATCGCATATCTTCAGGTCGAGCGGACTGACCAGGATACCGCTACTGCCGAAACGGTGGCGATCCGGAGTATTGGTGGAGATCACCGGCGTAGCCTCACTCAGTCCGTATCCCTGATACATCGGCAGGCCGATGGCATAATAGAACTTCTGCAGGTCTTTATCCAACAACGCACCGCCGCCAACAAAGAAACGCAATTTGCCACCGAAGTTCTGGCGTACCTTGGAGAAGATAATCTTGTCGAAAAAGAGCACAAGCGGTTTGAGCAGGAAGCGCCAGCCGCGTCCTTTTTCGTCGCCACCATCGCCGTTGTACGTAAAACCTACGGATAATCCCCAGTTGAATAGCCGTTCGGCTATACCGCCCTTGGCACGCACACCCTGTTCGATATTCTTTCGGAACGTCTTGGCCAGCGCCGGTACGCTGAGGATAAGGTAGGGCTTAACTTCCCGGATGTTGAGGGGGATGTTTTTCAACATTTCTATACCCGATTTACCTGTTTGTACGGTGGCTACCGAGGCGCCTTGCGACATGAAGATATAGAAACCTACCACGTGTGCGAAGCAATGGTCGAGGGGCAGGATGATCAGTGTGCGCCAGTCTTGCGTGATTTCCATGCAAGTTAGCGACTGCTCCACGTTGGCCGTATAGTTGCGGTGGGTGAGTACCACGCCTTTCGGGTCGGCCGTGGTGCCCGAAGTATACGTGATGGTGGCATAGTCGTCGTTTTGCAGCGACTGGCCGATAGCCAGGAATTCATCCAGCGGATGTCCGGCCAGCCAGGTTTTTCCCAACCGGATCACCTCGCTCATGGCTATTTCTTTTTCTTCGTAGGCGGGCAGCTCGTCGAAAACGATCACTTTACTTACGAGCGGGAGTTTGCCGATGATGCTCCGGATCTTTTTCAGTTGGGTGCCGGAAACCATGATGTACTTCACATCCGCATGTACAAGGCGGAACAGCAGGTCGTTGGCCTCTTCCAACTTGATAGACAGGGGTACATTAGCCGCGCCGGCATAAAACATCGCCAGTTCGCCAACGATCCACGCATTACGCCCTTCGCTCAGCAAAGCCATATTATCCCCTTTGTTTACGCCCAGCGCTACCAGTCCGGCGCCGAGGGCATATACCTGCTCTTTGACCTGCGCATAGGTCGTGGGTTCAAACTTATCGGTGGCCTTTTCCCACAGGAACGTATTCCCGGGATACTGCTGTACGGATCTTTCAAACAGATCCACTAACGTCTTCTTCATGATACACAGTAGTTTTTATTAATCTTTAATCAGTAACCATTATTGCTCCCTTCGGAAGCCTTTACAATTGCTCCTTACAATTCATCACCCTTGCCCATCTCTTCGAGCAAGGCACAAGCCTTCTCTACCGTCGGCACCTCTTTGATCACGATGCTGCGCTTACCGTTCACTTCGCGCAGGTTGCACTGGCGGGGGTAGCGTTGGACGAATGCCAGCAGCTTATCGAATGCCGCACTCTGATAATAGGGACTGTCGGGGTTGGCAACGAGGAAGATACTCATCAGTTCCTTCTTCAGCACCACCTTCTCCATCCCCAGTTGCCTCGCCATCCGGCGGAGGCGCACGATGCGGATCAGTTCCTTCCCTTCCTGCGGGATCTTGCCGAAACGGTCTTTCAGCCGCTCGGTGAAGGCCAGGATATCGCGTTCCTGTTCCATATTGTCCAGTTCACGGTATAGCGTAATTCGCTCCGAATCATTGGGGATATACGTAGGCGGGAACATCAGTTCCAGATCGCTCTCGATATACGTATCACGCACATACTCGGCACCACTGTCGCGCTCACCTTCTTCGGCATAGAGCGTAGCGAATTCTTCGGTCTTCAGTTCGCTCACCGCCTCTTCCAAGATCTTCTGATAGGTTTCATACCCCAGATCGGCAATGAACCCGCTCTGTTCAGCCCCCAACATATTCCCGGCTCCACGGATATCGAGGTCCTGCATCGCAATATGTATCCCGCTGCCCAGCTCAGAGAAATTCTCGATGGCCTGCAGCCGCCGCCGCGCCTCCTGCGTGAGCGAAGAAAGGGGCGGGGAGAGGAGGTAACAAAAAGCCTTCCGGTTGCTCCGTCCCACACGTCCGCGCAATTGGTGCAGGTCGGACAGGCCGAACTGCTGGGCGTTGTTCACAATGATCGTATTCGCGTTCGGCACATCGATCCCACTCTCGATAATCGTAGTGGCAATCAGCACATCGTACTCGTAATTTACAAAGTCCAGCAACACCTTTTCCAGTTTTTGCGGCTCCATCTGCCCATGGCCCACCACGATGCGGGCATCAGGTACTTCGCGTCGGACCAACGCTTCGATCTCGTGGATGTTCTGGATACGGTTGTTGATAAAGAACACCTGACCGTTACGGCTCATCTCGAAGTTGATCGCCTCGCGGATAATATCCGGATTAAAGCGCTCTACCTCCGTCTGTACCGGGTAGCGGTTGGGCGGCGGGGTGGTGATATTACTCAGGTCGCGGGCGCCCATCAGCGAGAACTGGAGGGTACGCGGAATGGGGGTTGCCGTCATAGTGATGGTATCGACGTTGCTCTTCATCTGGCGGAGTCTTTCCTTGACGGAAACGCCGAACTTCTGTTCTTCATCGATGATGAGCAACCCGAGGTCTTTAAACTTCACATCCTTTGCCGCAATCCGGTGCGTACCGATCAGAATATCTATCTTGCCATCCTTCAGGTCGGCAAGGATCTCTTTCAGTCGTCCGGCCGATGTAGCGCGGCTGATATACCGTATCGTACAGGGGAAGTCCTTCAGGCGGTCAGTAAACGTCTGGAAATGCTGGAAAGCCAGTACCGTGGTCGGCACCAGCACCGCCACCTGCTTATTATCAGCCACCGCCTTGAACGCCGCCCGGATAGCGACCTCCGTCTTCCCGAAGCCCACGTCGCCGCAAATGAGGCGGTCCATCGGACGGGCATTCTCCATATCGGCTTTGACGTCGGCCGTAGCCTTCACCTGGTCGGGCGTATCCTCATAGATAAAACTCGCCTCCAGCTCATGTTGCATAAAACTGTCGGGCGTGTAAGCAAACCCTTTCTCCTGCCGGCGTTTGGAATACAGCAGGATCAGGTCGCGGGCAATATCCTTCACCTTCGCCTTCGTCTTCTCCTTCATCCGCTCCCAGGCGCCGGTGCCCAGTTTGTTCAGCTTGGGTGATTCGCCGCTTTCCTTTCCTTTGTACTTAGACAACTTATGCAGGGAATGAATGCTGACAAAGATCGCGTCATTGTTGAGGTAAAGCAGCTTGATCACCTCCTGTATCTTGCCGTTGGTCTGCATCCGGATAAGTCCGCCGAACTGACCGACGCCATGGTCGATATGCACCACGTAGTCGCCGATCGAGAACTGGTTCAACTCCTTCAGCGTGAGACTGATCTTCCCGCTCCGCGCATGTTCGCTCTTCAGGTTAAACTTATGGAAACGGTCGAATATCTGATGATCCGTAAAGAGGCAAACCTGCCTGTCGTCGTCGGCAAAACCCGCATGGATCGTCTTATCCACAGCGATAAAGGGCAGGTCGTCTCCCCGGTCTTCAAAGATCGTCCGGATACGCGAGGCCTGCTTCTCATTATCCGTCAGTATATAAAGCGCATACCCCTTTTCCCGGTACGCATGGAACGACTGGCTTACCAGATCGAAATTCTTATGATAGATAGGCTGTTCCTGTGTTTGGAACGTAAGCGTTGCATCTGCCGTTCCCGTAGGTTTGAGCCCGATGTGCATCCGCTTGAAATCAAGCCCGCTACGGGTGAAAGCCGCCTCGGTGATCAGCCGTTTCCGCATCTGGTCCTGATCCATAAACGACTCTTCATCGCCTGCCACCGGCGTCTCATTCCACAAACTGTCTATCCGTTCCCGGCACCATGCCTGATCCTTGAAGACCAACAGGGCGGAGGGTGGGAGTGAGTCCAGGAATGAATGATCCGCTTTCGCCCGCGTCATTTTGGGAACGATATAGATACTCTCCAGCTTCTCACGCGACAACTGTGTATCCACATCGAACGAGCGGATCGTCTCCACCTCATCGCCAAAGAAGTCGATACGATAGGGATACTCATGCGAAAAAGAGAACACATCCAGGATACTCCCCCTCATCGCGTACTGCCCCGGCTCGTACACATAGTCCACCTGCTCGAATCCATACGTGTCCAGTACATCCGAAACAAACATATTGTCTAGCCGTTCCCGGGTATGTATCTTGAGGGTATTCTCCTTCAGCGTCTCCTGCGCCACTACCTTCTCGGCCAGCGCATCCGGATAAGTAACGACCACGAACGCCGCAGGTGGATGTTGCAACATGCTCAGCACCTCCGTGCGCAATATCTCATTCGCTGCATCCGTATGCCCGTATTTAATCGAACGCCGGTAGGTGGAGGGGTAAAAATAAACCGCCTGGCTCCCCGTCAACTGCATCAGATCATGATAAAAATACCCCGCCTCTTCCAGATCGTTCAACACACACACGGCAGCACCATCCCGGCGTTTGAAGAGCGCCGCAACCATCATGGCTGCAGCCGAGCCGGTCAGCCCTTTTAGGTGAATGTTCCGTGGCGATTCGTTGGATATCAAATGCTCCAACGCCGATACCTGTGGATGTGAGGCATATAAATCTACTAACTCCTGTACTTTCAAAGCTCCCATAAATTTGTGCAAAGGTAGCCATTTTACGTAAAATAATGGGTTCTCCTTCGCCCAAATCAATGAAAATGTACTACCTTCGTCGATGAATTAATATGAACCGTTATTGATAAAGTATATGGAAAGATCGGACAGCATCGTAATTATCCCGACATATAATGAAAAGGAAAATATAGAAAGTATCATCCGGGCGGTATTTGGCCTGGGGAAATGTTTTCATATCCTGATCATCGATGACGGTTCGCCGGATGGAACGGCTGCTATCGTAAAGCGGTTGCAGGCGGAGTTTTCCGAACGGTTGTTTATCGTAGAGCGACAAGGCAAACTGGGATTGGGAACCGCCTATATCTGCGGCTTCAAGTGGGCGCTGGAGCATGGCTATGGCTACATCTTCGAGATGGACGCCGATTTCAGCCATAATCCGAATGATCTGGTCCCGCTGTACAAGGCCTGTGCCGAAGGGGGGGCTGATGTGGCGATCGGTTCCCGTTATATCAACGGCGTAAACGTCGTGAACTGGCCCCTGGGTCGCGTCCTCATGTCCTACTTCGCCTCCGTCTACGTCCGCATCGTCACCGGCATGAAGATCAAAGATACCACTGCCGGATTCAAATGCTACCGCCGGGAAGTTCTTGCTACCCTTGAGTTGGATAAGATACACTTTAAAGGCTATGCCTTCCAGGTGGAAATGAAATTTACTGCTCACCAGTGTGGCTTCACACTGGTGGAGGTACCCATCATCTTCGTCAACCGCGTACTGGGCGTGTCCAAGATGAACACGTCGATCTTCGGAGAGGCATTATTCGGCGTGTTGAAATTGAAGTGGTGGAGCCTGTTCCGGAAGTACCCGCAGAAACAAACTGTGAGATAATCATTCATAGGTCATCCCATTAAAGTATGACGCTAAAAACATTACCCAATGAAAAAGACACGCATACAGCATGCAACCATCATCAATGAAGACCTGACATTCAAAGGCTCCGTATTGATCGAAGGCGATAAGATTACTGCCGTCTATGTTGGCGACCTGCCAGACAATGTGGATAATGCCGGCGTAGAAATAATAGACGCTACCGGCAAGTGGCTGATGCCCGGAGCGATAGACGACCAGGTGCATTTCCGCGAACCCGGGTTGACACACAAAGGCGATATCGCCAGTGAGAGCCGCGCCGCTGTAGCTGGCGGTGTGACTACCTTTATGGATATGCCCAACACGAAACCGCAGACTACCACCATCGCCGATCTGGAATGGAAACTGCAACGGGGTGCCGAAACATCGGCTGCCAACTATTCTTTTTTCTTTGGAGGTACGAACGATAATATGGAAGAGATCCGTAAGGTAGATCGTAAACGGGTACCCGGCCTGAAACTATTCCTTGGCTCGTCTACCGGGAATATGTTGGTGGATAAGAAGGAAAGCCTGGAACGGATCTTTGGTGAAGCGGATATGCTGATCGCCGTCCATGCCGAAAAAGAAGAAGTGATCAAACGGAATATCGCCTACTATACCCACCTGATAGGCGCCAACCTGGATATCTCTTACCACGCCAAAATACGTAACGAAGAAGCCTGCTACGCTTCTTCATCCGAAGCCGTAGCACTGGCCCACCGGCTGAATGCCCGCCTGCATATCCTTCACCTTTCCACAGCCAGAGAGATGACGTTGCTGGACGGAAGCAAACCGCTTGCCGCCAAACGCATCACCGGGGAGGCGTGTGTGCATCATCTCTGGTTCTCGGATGCCGATTATGCCAAGTACGGCAATCGCATCAAATGGAATCCGGCGATCAAGTCGGAGGCCGACCGTGAAGCGCTTCGCGAAGCTGCCAATCATTTCGCCATTGATATCGTAGCTACCGACCATGCACCGCACCTGCCTGTAGAAAAGGAAGGTAATTGCCTGACGGCAGCATCGGGTGGCCCGCTGGTGCAACATTCGCTGGTGGCTATGCTGGAACTTGCTGCACAGGGCGTGTTTACCCCCGGGAAGGTGGTGAGCCTGATGGCACACCGGCCGGCCGAACTGTTTGGAATCGACCGGAGGGGTTTTATTCGTCCGGGGTATTATGCCGACCTGGTATTGGTTGATCCGCAGCGGAAGTGGACGGTATCGAAGGATAATCTGCTGTATAAGTGCGGATGGTCGCCTTTTGAAGGGCAACGCTTCAATCATCAGGTGTGGAAGACGTTTGTGAATGGGCGGTTGGCCTATGATAACGGACATATTAACTCCGCCGTAAGGGGTATGGAAGTGGCTTATCTGCCCCGTTAGAAACCCGAAAAAAGACAGTCTGATCGTATGAAGTACCGTGTACAGTTGCATCGAGGGGAGATTTTCTATTTTACGGGAGCACCCGAAAAGGGGAAAGATCAATATGTCTACCTGCCAGACGGGGCGTTGGTGATTGCCGGTGGAAAAATAGTGGAGGCCGGATCGTACGATGCGGTGTCGCCACGTTATCCGGATGCCGAACGGATCAACCATTTCAACCGGTTGATCATGCCCGGCCTGATCGATGCGCATGTGCATTTCCCGCAATACCAGATAGCGGGTATGTATGGCGAGCATTTACTGGGTTGGCTGAACAACTACACATTTCCGGCCGAACAGCGCTATGGCGGCTTTTCTGCAGACGAACTGGCTGTACAGGCCCATCGTTTTATCAATCAACTGTTTCGGCACGGGACCACCGCCTGCATGGCGTATGCTGCCACTTTCCCATGTACGGTTGATGCCTTGTTTGAAGCCGCTTCCTCGTATGATATGTTAATGTTCACCGGCAAGATGATGATGAACCGGCATGCACCGGAGGCATTACTTGATACGACGGAACAGAGTGAAGCCGACTGCCTTCGTTTGATTGAACGATGGCATGGTAAGGGACGCAACCGGTATGTGATCACTCCCCGTTTTGCTATTACAAGCACCCGCGACCAATTGGCTGTGGCCGGGAAACTGCATGCCGCCTTTCCGGACACGTATATCCAAACCCATCTTTCGGAAAGTAAAGAAGAAATGGCAAGCGTAGGCCAACTCTTCCCCGAAAGCCGTGACTACCTCGATGTGTATGAAAGGGCCGGTTTGCTGACCCGCCGTTCGGTATTTGGGCATTGTGTCCATTTGTCGGATAACGAGTGGGAACGTATGCGGGATGCCGGCGCGGTGGCGGCGCATTGCCCCACTTCAAATTTGTTTTTGGGAAGCGGTCTGTTCCCGTTGCGGCAGGCCGACCGGCATGGCGTACCGGTGGCGCTGGCTACGGATGTGGCGGGAGGTACCTCCCTGTCTCTCTTCCGCACGATGGATGAGGCGTATAAAGTGCAACAATTAACTAATTATACGGTTTTTCCGCTCACTTTTTTGTATCTTTCCACGCTTGGGACTGCGAAGGCGTTAGGGTTGGAAAATAGTGTCGGTACGTTTCTTCCCGGCAGTGATGCCGACTTTATAGTGGTGGACTATGCCGGTACACCCGATATGGAAAATCGCCTGTCTTTTCTGCATACTGCCGGTGTGATTACCGTAGAGCAAAAGCTGTTGGGATTGCAGTTCTTGGGCGACGACCGGTGTGTCCAGTCCACTTACATAAAAGGAAATTGCGTTTATTCTTGCGTTAAAAAGAACTAAACAGTTACTTCCCTTGTTGTTATATAAAGGGGGATAAAATTTTAACTGTTTATTGTATGAACGTATTTGTTGACAAAATGAGTGCCATGCTCCGGTTTTGGTGGGCATTGGTGTTATTCGGATTATTATTTATTGGAATCGGAATCAGTGTTTCCCTGCATGTATTTGAAACCTACTACTCATTGAACACCTTCTTTATGGTAGCTATGATCACTATTGGTATGTTGGAATTGTATTTTTCATGGAGTAACAAAGCATTGATTGACAACTGGGAGTGGTATTTTATCAACGGTTGCATTGACCTTGGTATCGGGCTATTGCTGTTAATTATACCAGCTGCGGGAATGGGCCTGTTTCATTTTATTATGCCGTTTTGGCTGATATTCAGGGGAATATCGCTTTTTTGTATTGTTTATACTACGGAAAATAATCCGGTGCCTAACCGTTATTGGGTATTAGGGATGGCCGTTATAGGTATTATTTGTGGTATTACCATCATCTGGGAACCTAACGTGATAAAGCTGCCACACAATCTGATGGAAGGTATTGCATTTATTACGATGGGGCTGATGCGGATTACGTTGGGGATGCACATGCGACGCTTTACCCTTGCTCATGAAGCCAAAATGGAACAAAAGTGCTGCATCAGTGATTCCGTATGATATACATAGAATTACTGACACAGCACTAAAAAAACCGTTGGGCGGTTGCTGTTACCAGGGGGTAACGGTAACATTGCGGAACAGGATGTCCTTGCCCTCGCTCTGGAGTCCGATGAAACCTTCCTTCACCTTGTTGGTGCCGGTATTCATATATACGCCGTTGATGAAGACGGTGATGGTGCCGTTCTTGACGTAAATATTGGCTTCGTTCCATTCGCCTACTTCTTTTTCGCTGGAGGGACCGGCCTTTTTCACGACGGGAAATCCCGGACGGGGTGTGCCCGGACGCTGGTGGAACTCAAACAGGTCGGAACCGCCAAGCAATACAAAATCGCCCGCATTACCAGCTGCCAACTGGCATTCGATGCCGTTGGGGAAGGGATTCTTCGGGTCTTCGATCAGCAGGAAGATACCACTGTTGGTCGCTTCCTTCGGGTAGCACCATTCCACATGCAGTTTGTAATTGCCGTATTTCTGTTTGGTATACATATAACCGAATGGGTTTCCGGTGATATGGATCACCCCATTCTCTACGGAATATACCTGTTCGGCAGGTACGGCGTTTTTGTCTACAACAAAGTTCCAGTTGGACAGGTCTTTTCCGTTAAACAGTTTCTCTGTTTGCTGGGCGGCGACATTTCCTGCCGAGCCGATACATGCAGCCGCAAGGACTGCCAGCATCCACATTTTTTTCTTCATGGCATTCAATTTAAATATGATTAATCAACGATAAGTTTGCGGTATCGTACGCGTTTGGGTTCTACGTCGCCCAACTGCTTGCGTTTGTATTCTTCGTATTCGGAGTAGGTGCCTTCGTAGAAGACAACGTTGGAATCACCTTCGAAGGAAAGGATATGTGTGCAGATACGGTCGAGGAACCAACGGTCGTGTGAGATCACCACGGCACAACCGGCAAAGTTTTCCAAGCCTTCTTCCAGTGCCCGGAGTGTGTTTACGTCGATATCGTTGGTCGGTTCGTCCAGCAGCAACACATTGGCTTCGGCTTTCAGCGTGAGCGCCAGGTGCAGGCGGTTCTTTTCCCCTCCCGAGAGTACGCCGCATAGTTTCTCCTGATCGGCGCCTGCGAAGTTGAAGCGTGAGAGGTATGCACGTGAGTTGAGTTCTTTCCCGGCTACGCGGATAAACTCTTGTCCGCCGGAGATCACCTGATAGACGGTCTTGTTCGGGTCTATATCCTTGTGCGACTGGTCTGCGTATCCAAGGGCAACGGTTTCACCTACTTCAAACGTACCCTTGTCTACCGTTTCCATGTTCATAATCATCTTGAACAGCGTGGTTTTACCGGCGCCGTTGGGGCCGATCACGCCAACGATACCGTTGGGCGGAAGCATGAAGTTGAGGTCGTCAAACAACAGTTTGTCGCCAAATGCTTTGGCTACGTGCTGGGCTTCGATCACTTTGTTGCCCAACCGTGGACCGTTCGGGATAAAGAGTTCCAGTTTGGCCTCGCGTTCTTTCTGATCTTCGTTCAACAGCTTTTCGTACGAATTCAGGCGGGCCTTACCCTTGGCCTGACGTGCTTTGGGAGCCAGGTTGATCCATTCCAGTTCGCGTTCCAGTGTCTTGCGGCGTTTGCTGGCGGTCTTTTCTTCCTGTGCCATACGTTTGGTCTTCTGATCGAGCCAGGAAGAGTAGTTGCCTTTCCAGGGGATACCTTCGCCGCGGTCGAGTTCCAGAATCCAGCCGGCCACGTGATCGAGGAAGTAGCGGTCGTGCGTGATACAGATCACCGTACCTTCGTATTGCTGGAGGTGTTGTTCGAGCCAGTCGATCGATTCGGCGTCGAGGTGGTTGGTAGGTTCGTCAAGCAATAACACATCGGGCTGTTTCAACAGCAGGCGGCAGAGGGCCACACGGCGTCGTTCACCTCCGGAGAGGGTGTCTACCAGCTGATCCTCAGGAGGACAACGCAGTGCGTCCATGGCGCGTTCGAGGTGGCTGTCGAGGTTCCATGCGTCTGTTGCATCGATCTTGTCCTGCAAGGCGGCTTGGCGATTGATGAGGGCATCCATCTTATCCGGATTGTCAAGTATATCCGGATCGCCAAATTTCTCATTTACTTCTTCAAATTCTTTCAGGGTGTCTACAATTTCCTGTACACCTTCCTGCACGATCTCTTTGACGGTTTTGCCGGCTTCCAGTTTCGGGTCCTGTTCAAGGTAACCTACGGAATAGCCGGGCGAGAATACCACTTCGCCCTGGTATTCTTTTTCTATACCGGCGATGATTTTCAGAAGGGTGGATTTGCCGGAACCGTTCAACCCGATGATTCCGATCTTCGCTCCGTAGAAAAAGGAGAGGTAGATGTTCTTTAATACTTGTTTCTGAGGCGGGTAGATCTTGTTGACCCCTACCATCGAGAAGATGATTTTCTTGTCGTCAGCCATACGTCCTATGCTTGTTTTGAATTGATTGATTGCTTTTCGTGCAAAGATAGGAAAATAAAAAGAGCCGAAATGCTTGCATGATAAAATATTATACCCTACTTTTGCACCCGCATTCATACGAATGCATCCGGAGATTTGCTAGCTCAGCAGGTAGAGCACATCCCTTTTAAGGATGGGGTCCTGGGTTCGAGCCCCAGGCAAATCACCAGGTGGATCACAAGAGAAACCAAAGAAAAAAGCA
>JAVBUH010000064.1:0-12392 GCA_031555505.1 Tannerellaceae bacterium | reverse complement strand
GGCAAGTAATAGCGCCAGGACAATAGCACAAGCCAGTTCAATCATCATTTGCTGAATAAGTTGAAGCTGTGAAGCTCCATGTACTGTACGTAAACATAACTCGCGGTTGCGTTGGCGGAAAAGGTCAAGATATAAATTTAGGAAATTGTAAAGTGAACACAATAACAACAATAATCCGCATACAAAAAGTATATGTATGAAGTTTAATGTGAATGGTACATCTGCGGTTAAATGGTGGCGTACATTGCTTATGCGCATCATCTGCAACTCCATATGGGCTTTCGTATTCAACTCTGATGCGAAATTGTTGAGATCTTTTACTAACTCATTGACATTAGTCTCTGAAGGAAGCTTCACATACATCGACAAGCTTGCTAATGTCCATATTTGCTCTATAGATCTTTCTACAAAAGATTTTTGTAGTGTTAACTGTTCATGACAAAGGATGGCATCAAAAGATATAATCGTATTAGGCGGAGGATCCTTCATCACGGCAGTAACCGTGTATGGTGAAAATTTGGTGTATAACGTACTTCTTATTGTCTGTCCGATCGCTTTTTCAACATCTCCAAACAGGCCAATTGCTGCAGATTCTGTAAGAATAATATTGTTTAAAATCTGCAAGGGGTTCTGTGTGTCACCACTAATAATTGTTTGAGGGAAAACATTCAGAAAAGTACTATCTGCAAAAACCGTATGTATTTGCACATTTGATGTTTCATTAGAACTGCAACGATCTTTTTCTATAAAAAAAACCGTAGAAGACTGCATGGTCGGAAACTGTTCATGTAATTTCCTTTCTAAAATACCTGAAACCAGTTCGTTTACTTTTCCCGATTGTTTATCTACAGAATAAACCCGGTAAATTTTGTCTGCATCGGGGTAAAAATAATCTTCTGCCTTTTCATGAAAATAATCATCTGATTGTTCATAAAAATTATCATATGAAGTTTCATAGCGAAACCAGTAAAGTGCAGGGACAAAACAGGCAAGCCCGAATGCCAGTCCGAAAATACCCGTGAGCGACTGTGTTTTGCATTTCCACATATTGCGGAAAGCTATTTTTAAATAATGCGTAAACATAGCGAGTATATTTTATATTGTGTTGGTTTATTCACTCCGCAGCGCCTTCACCGGATTGGCCGATGCCGCCTTGTAGCTGTGCCAACTGACGGTGAAGAGGGTGATGAGGGCGAACGTCTTGTTTCGCCACCAACTCCGGAAGATCATTTTGAAGGAGATTGTGCCCATAATCGTAGTGCCGTTTCTTCTTTCCCAAAGCTAAACAGCCCTTCCTATTCTACCAACGAAAACCACACATATTTACCGAATCTGGTGAAAAACGTCAAATAATTGGACAATCTGTTGGGATGAGGTTTTGTTCTCCGGGTAAGTCTGTATGGCTGCTTTTGTACCGGGAAGAAGTGTAGCCAATAGGTAACCTGGGTTTGTTTATGGGGCTACTTTTGGTGTGTAGTTCAGCTAGGGCTTCGTTGATCAGTTCGAGTTGCATCCGGGTATCTTCATTGATATCGTTGTAGTCGGCAAATACTTCTTCAAGGTACTGTTTCAGTTCCTTTACTTCATTTTGTAACTCTTTCACTTCGTTGACCGGAGGGTTGAGTATTAGTTGGCGCACTGCAACAAAGGCGCGCATGATGGCACGATTTATTTCGATGGCAGTTCTGGAATTGAGTATGCTACTAACCATGGCCACTCCTAATTCGCCAAAAGCGAAAGGATGGTAACGAGTTCCACCCCAACTTGAGGTGCCAATTTTGCACCTCAAATGTTCAAATTCTTCACGGGTCAACTCAAACATGAAGTCCTCACCTTCAAAACGTTCTATATTGCGCTTTACAGCTCGTTTCAGATTCTTGTTTTCAATGCCGTACATAACCGCCAGATCAAAATCAAGCATTACCTTTTGGCCTCTTATCTCGTAAATCTTACTTTGTATCAGTTGTAGTTCCATCTCTTTTCTATAGATTGAGTTTCGGATATAATTCGGCGTAAAAATAAGTGAAAGATTTTATGTATCATTCTTTATTTTCAGGAAAATAGGCTGTCCTTTGTTCAAGATGCCAAATTGGAACCTTGAAAGCTCTATCTTACTGTATTCAAGCATGGGATGGACGGGTTTTACTCACTTCTGAGCGCCTTCACCGGATTGGCCGAGGCCGCCTTGTAGCTGTGCCAGCTTACGGTAAAAAGGGTGATGAGGACGACGGTCAATCCCGCCAACAGGTAAATACCGACCGTCATCTCCTGCCGGTAGACAAACGATTGGAGCCAACGGTTCATCAGATACCAAGTGATGGGCGTGGCGATCACGAAAGCGATCAGTACCGCAAAGAAGATGTCAAAAAACAATTGCCTATTGATATCTGTCCGGGAGGCACCCATCAGTTAACAGGTTGGTACAGGCAATACCGATCGCCAGGCTGAGGATGGAGATGAGGGCGAACGTTTTGTTGCGCCGCCAGTTCCGGAAGATCATTTTGAAAGAAATTGATTTCATGTTTTTCAGGCTTGATCTTCTCAAAGCTATGAAGTCTGAATTGTATGGGCAAGAAAGGATCGTTAAATTATGCGGAACGGTAGAATAGCGTCCAATTATTGGACAGCTTGCCCAACCTTTTTTATCGGATTTTCTTACTTTTGTGCCGGATAATATCTGAAACTCAAACTATGGGAAAAAAATGGAACTACAACTGATACAAAGTAAGATTTATGAGGTCAGAGGACAAAGAGTGATGTTAGACATAGACCTCGCCGGGATGTACCAAGTGGAAACAAGGGTTTTAAACCAGTCGGTAAAACGCAACACGAAAAGGTTTCCTTCTGACTTCATGTTCCAACTTACGAATGAAGAGTTCAGCAACTTGAAATCACAAATTGTGACATCAAGTTGGGGCGGTACTCGAAAACTACCCTACGCATTTACGGAACAGGGAGTAGCCATGTTATCCGGATTACTAAATAGTGACGTAGCCATAGCCGTAAACATCAGCATTATGCGTGCTTTTGTTGCTGTGCGTAACATACTGGTTGCTGCCAAAGAAAATGACCCGATTACGGCCATACTGGATCGCATCAAAGCACTGGAAAAAGGAGGCGAGGAAACACTCGCTGCAATCAACGATCTTTCAGAGGATACCCAGAAAGAGTTTGACGATATTTATTTGGCTTTGGCCGAACTGGCTGTCAAACAGAAGGAAACAAACCAACCTCGTCGCCCCATCGGATATACATCCTCACAATACAAAAGCCATCCGGTAGACTTGCCTGAGGAATAAGGTGCAAGTCCGGTACCCAGAATCAAGCCTGTAACCTCACTCACTTCGTAACGCGTTCACCGGATTTCCGGAGGCCGCTTTATAGCTATGCCAACTCACAGTGAGCAGGGTGATGCCGAGCACGATCAGCCCGGCCAGGAGGCAAATGCCGAATGTCATGTCCTGCCGGTAGACAAACGATTCCAGCCAATGGCTCATCAGATACCAGGTGACGGGGATGGAGATTGCGAAAGCAATCCCGATCCAGCAGATAAACCGGCGGATGAACATCCACATGATCTGTACGGTGGTGCTGCCGTTTACTTTCCGGATACCGATCTCCTTGGTGCGCTGTTCGGTGCTGTAGAATGTCATACCGAACAAACCGAAGCAGGTGAGGAAGATACTGATCAGGGAATACATCATCAACAGATCCGACATGCGGGTGGTTGGCTTATTCCTATCCAGTATATACGTATACATAGAGGTGATTTCAAGATATTTCCCCGGATAGAGTTTCTCCCACTCGCTCCTGATTTGGTTGAGCGTAGTTGCGGCGGTAGCCGGATGCAGGCGTATTTGTAGGTAGCGGTTACCGTCACGTTGATAGGCCAGAATGCCTGCATACGAATATGAGTCGAGGGAGCTGCTGAAGAAGTCTTCTACCACACCGGCCAATATCGCAGTGGAATCTACCATTCCTCCGGGACTCTTGTAGGAGGTTGTAAATATATTGTCGTATTCCTGCAGGAGATGTCCGATGGGATATGGTTCGTTGGGTGGATATACGGACTTGGCATAACTTTCATGCACGAATACTGGATTTGAATATGTTTTAATAGCTTCTTCCCATGGGATACCGGCTATTTGGCGCAGGTTGAGGGTTTCAATCATCCCTTCATCGCCAAAGTTAACACTCACAAAGCGCCGTTTTTCACCCGGCTTCAAATCAGCCTGGGAAGTAATCCAGGTATGTGTGGGCAGGGCCGAATTGTTCCCTATTGATAGGGCTGCTATTCCTGGCAGGTTTCGAATCCGTTCCATGAGTGGAGGTATAGGGGTTTCAGGATCATTGTTGCCTAAGACGTACAGATAGGTTTGGCTGGCTATCTTGTCTTTCAGCAAGGTGATCTGTTGCCGGACCGACAGCGTAGCAGTAAACAACCCGATGGCGATCGCAAACTGGATCACAGCCAGGATTGTGATGATCCGTTGTTTGCCTTTTCCGGTGTAGAACTGCTTGTATTCACTCAATGACAACCGGTTGAGTTTGTGGCTGATATACGCTGCCGATATCACGGCCAGCAGCAATGTAACCCCCAGCGTGACTGGAATCACCTGATTGCTGTAGAGGAAAGAGCCTTTCATGTGGACTGACAGGATATTGTTGAATACAGGCAACAGGTCGTGCTGTATGAGCAACGATAACAGGAAGGCTATCAGTACCATCGCAAAGGTGTCGGCAAACAGTTGCTGGGTGATGCCTCCTTTATCTGCTCCCATCATTCGTTGCACCTGGATGGAGTGTAGCTGTTGCACAATCCGTGAGAAGTTGAGGTTGACATAGTTGATACAGGCTGTGATCAGCATGAACAACGCCGACAACAGCGCGATCTGAAGCAGACCGGTCTGCCGCACGGACAGGAACGAGGCACCTCTGTCTGCCGCGATGAAGCAGGTAGTAGTCAGATCGGTCAGATTGAACACAGCTACATCCCCTCTTCTGTTTTTTACCTGCAGGCAATTTATTTTCTTCTCCAATTCCCTTGGATTGATCTTTTTAGGGATTGTTATAAATGAAAGTAGCCCACCTGAGATGTTACCATCGCTCATCATCAGCAGATCAAACAAAAGTGCCGCCTGTGGACGGTCTTTCAGCACGGCACCAATCGTATAAGTGAGGAGCCCGGGTTGGACTTCCAAATCAGCGTTTTCAAAAAATAGCTGAAGAGGTTTCCCCATTGGATCATCTCTGCCGAACAGCCGCCGGGCAAATGATTCCGTGATGGCTATCTGACCGGGCGAGCGCAGTACTTCGTCCAGATTCCCGGCGAGCATTTCCTGTGGGAATACGCGGGGGAAGCCACTGTCGGTTTTCAGTAGCATGAAGTCTGTGAACACATGCTCGCTTGTCTGGCAATAGGTGGCGTAGTATTCTTCGCTCACCTGTGTATGATATTCGATGTCGGGCACCTGTGAAGTGATCTGGGCGAACATACTGGCGCCAGGTGAAAATTTAAGTTCAGGAGGAGCCTCTGGTATTGGATATTCCAGTATGTATATCCGATCTCGGTTCGGATTGCCTATCTCTACATTATACTCATGGACCACAAAAGCCGCCAACAGGTTGATACAGGCAATACCAACCGCCAGGCTGAGAATGGAAATGACGGCGAACGTTTTGTTTCGTCGCCAGTTCCGGAAAATCATTTTAAAAGATACTGTTCCCATATTTGTATTGTAGTTTTTTCTTTTCCGAGGTTAAACTTCCTGTTATTCACTGCGCAATGCGTTTACCGGATTGCCGGAGGCGGCCTTGTAGCTGTGCCAGCTCACAGTGAGCAGGGTAATGCCGAGCACGATCAGCCCGGCCAGGAGGCAAATGCCGAATGTCATGTCCTGCCGGTAGACAAACGATTCCAGCCAATGGCTCATCAGATACCAGGTGACGGGGATGGCGATTGCGAAAGCAATCCCGATCCAGCAGATAAACCGGCGGATGAACATCCACATGATCTGTACGGTGGTGCTGCCGTTTACTTTCCGGATACCGATCTCCTTGGTGCGTTGCTCGGTGACGTAGAGCGTCATCCCGAACAGGCCGAAGCAGGTGAGGAAGATACTGATCAGGGAATACATCATCAACAGGTCCGACATGCGGGTGGTTGGCCGGTTTTTATTAAGTATCTCGGCATGTACGGATTTGATATCAAGGTTCTTCCCCGGGTAGAGCCTTTCCCACTCATCCCTGATCTGGTCGAGGGTGGCCGTGGCGGAAGCCGGGTGCAGGCGTACCTGCAGGTAGTTGTTGCCGGTACGTTCGTAGAACAGGTAGGCATCCTGCAACGGTGAGTTGAGGGTGGCGTCAAAGTAGTCTTCCACCACACCGGCCAGCACCATGGTCGAATCAAACTTCACGGTAATACCTTTGAAACCACCTCTTGGGATATCTTCGTCATATTCCAGCAGGAGATGGCCGATGGGATAAGGTTCATTGGGTGAGTAAGTGGATTTAGCGTATGTTTCCTGCACGAAAACAGGATTAGGATATGCCTTGATCGCTTCTTCCCAAGGTATGCCGACTATCTGACGCAGGTTGAGGCTCTCAATCAATCCTTCGTCGCCACTGATGAGACGATACGTGCGATAGGGTATGTCTGGCTTCCGGCTTCCGGCGGATATGGTTTGATAGTCGATGAACGAACTGGTGCCAGCCGACAGGGCGGCGATTCCCGGCAGGTTCTGTATGCGTTCCTTCAATGGTTGCATGGGCGTTTCAATATTGCCGTTGCCTACCGAGTACATGTCAGTGTAGTTGGCAATCTTGTCTTCCAGCAAGGAGACTTGTTGGCGTACCGACAGGGTGGCGGTGACCAGCCCGATGGCGATCACGAACTGGACGATGGCCAGGGTGGTGATGATCCGCTGCTTGCCTTTGCCGGTATAGAACTGCTTGTATTCGCTCAGCGACAGCCGGGTAAGCGTGCGGCTGATGTATACCGCCGGTATGATGGCCAGCACCAGTGTAATGCCCAGTGTAACGGGCATCACCTGGCTGCTGTAAAGGAAAGAACCTTTCAGCTGGACCGACAGGATGTTGTTGAATATGGGTAGCAGGTCGTGCTGTATAAGCAGCGACAGGAGGAAGGCGATCAGTACCGTGGTAAAGGTGTCGGTAAAGAGTTGGCGGGTAATTCCACCGTTACCGGCTCCCATCAGCCGTTGCACTTGTATGGAATGCAATTGCTGCACGACCCTTGAAAAGTTGAGGTTGACATAGTTGATACAGGCCGTGATCAGCATGAATAGCGCCGAGATCAGGGCGATCTGCAACAAGCCGGACTGTCTTTTGGAAAGGATGGAGCGGCTTTCCTTTGTATCAAAACAAGCGGTAATGATAGAGGTCTGTTCGAACGTCGCCGGCTCGTTATCCTTGATATTATCTATTATCTGCAGGCTGTTTATTTTCTGCAGCATATCCGAGGGAAGGATTCCTTTCCTCGGAATGACCAGCATCATTGCCCCTATTATCGCCTCTACCTGCATGTCGTCTGACATAATCAGGAGATCAAACGGAACCGCTCCCTGTGGACGGTCTTTCAGTACAGCGCCGACCGTATAGGAGAATAGTCCCGTTTTAAATTTTGGCCCCCAGAAACTCATATCATGGAACATTTGTATGGATTGCCCCATCGGGCTGTCCTTACCGAACGTTCGTTGGGCAAACGATTGCGTGATGGCTATCTGACCGGGTGAACGCAGTACCTCATCCAGGTTTCCGGCAATCACTTCTTGCGGGAATATGTGGGCAAAGCCACTGTCGGCTTTCAGTGTCTTGAAGTCTGTAAACGTATGTTCGCCCACCTGGCAATAGGTGGCAAAGGTGCTGCCAAGCTGTGTAGCGTATCCTACTTCAGGTACTTGGGAAGTGATCTGTGCGAACATATCGGTTTTGGGCTGACTCTTGACTTCCGGTGTAGACGGCAACGTGTACTCCAGCACCTGTATCCGCTCGCGGTTCGGATTTCCCGCCTCTACATTATACTCATGGATCACATAAGCCGCCAACAGGTTGATGCAGGCGATACCCACCGCCAGGCTAAGGATGGAGATGACAGCGAACGTTTTGTTGCGCCGCCAGCTTCGGAAGATCATTTTAAACGATATGGCTTTCATGGTACATTATATAATAAGATTGCTTCGACTGTCTGTTGCTTTGTTTGACATGCTCAAAGCTATATTTCCCGGTCCATCCGGCCAATAAAAATGCCGGTTTATTTGCAGCCAGTCGCCCAAAACGTCTAATTATTGGACAATTCCACGGAGAACTGTCGCCGTAAACCGGAATTTGCTGCGATTTGTTTTATATTTGCTTTACACAAGGAAGACTGGAATGCGAAACGGTAAGATCATCATTGTAGACGATAACGAGGCGGTACTGAAAACGCTCCGGATCATTCTTTCGCGCGCTTTCCGCACGGTGGTGGCCGTGTCTAATCCTACTTTGTTGCCCGCTCTGCTCCGGGAAGAAGATGTGGATGTGGTACTGCTCGATATGAACTTCGGCACCGGGAAGCAGACAGGTGGTGAAGGGCTCTTCTGGCTGGACCGTATCCGCGAACGGGGGAATCCGCCGGCAGTGGTGCTGATCACAGCCTTCGGCGATGTGGAATTGGCTGTGGCTTCACTCAAGAAGGGGGCGGCCGATTTTATTGTCAAGCCGTGGGACAATGACAAACTGCTGGCCACTCTGATCAATGCCTGGGAACAACATCTGCGCATCCGTACAACTCCTGTTTCACGTGCCGATACCGAAGAACATCCGGTTGTGGGGCAAGGTACTTTTACTGCACAAGAGCCGTTGCCTGTCTCCGGACAGGAGGAAGATTCCGGCGACCGTCTGGTGATTGACCAACTCCTTGATTACTTCCTGCGAAAATATGCCACTGCCTACGGTAAAGCTTTTCCTGTGCTCGATTCCGAAGCGCACCTCAAGCTTACGGCTATCCTCCGTAACGGCAACCTCCAGTTGCTACAGCAATGCATCGAACGCGCCATGCTGTTGCATCATACCTCCCATCTCACGGCGGCCGACTTCTACACTGCCGAACCTGAACCTTCCGCCACGCCACTCACCCTGGATGAAATGGAGAAGCAATTTATCCAGACCGTTCTTTATGAAAAGAATGGCAACCTCACCTTAACGGCTCAGCAACTCAACATCAGTCGCCAGACACTCTACAACAAGATGCGCAAGTATGGTCTGTAAAGATAAAAAGGACTTTTCGTAACATTTTGATTCAACAAGTTGTTGTATAAGTATTAATTAACAACAACTAAGTAATTGATAATCATGAAACGAATCTATTCAAAGGTGGCAGCCGGTTGTGCTGCCCTGTTCCTGTTGGGATTAGCGTTTTCTGCTTCTGCACAGACTACTTCTGCCGAGGCGGAGGCTATAAAGCAGGCCAATAACCCGTTAGCCAGTATCAAGGCGTTTAACGTCCATAATTACTATTCGCCGTCATTGTATGAGGCACCTGATGCATCTACCAATACGGTGTGGCTGCGCTACGCACAGCCCATAGGGTCGTTTATAATACGTGCCTCTATGCCGTTTATTACGGTAGCCAATCCGGATGCGGGGCCCAAGTCGGGCCTGTATGATGCCAACGTCTTTGTGATCTACAAGTTTAAGGAAAAAGAAGGCGCTCCTGAATTGGGTATCGGACCAGCCTTTACTTTCCCTACAGCAACGCGTGGCCTGGGTTCGGGCAAATGGCAAACAGGATTCTCGGCGATCGCTTTCTTTAAAAGTAATCCGGTGGTACAGGTGGGCTCATTGCTTACCTGGCAGATATCTGTGGCCGGCGATGCTGATAAAGCAGACGTGAACCTGCTCACGCCTCAGCTATTCTTCATGTGGCAACTGGGAGGCGGCACATATCTGCGCAGCACCGGTGTGTGGAGTTTCGATCTGGAGAAAGGCTACTATAATGTCCCCATCGGTCTTGGTATTGGAAAGATAGTGAAGGCAGGAAGCAGTTTGTTCAATATCTTCATGGAACCGCAATACTCAGTCTATGCTTACGGCGGGGGACAACCTAAACTGCAAATATTCGCAGGCTTTATCGTTCAGTTCCACTAATCTGCTTTCGGCTCATTTGTTTCCGTTTCTGCTTCCGGTGTGTCAAATTCGGCCAGTATGCTATCAAGTGACCGGGGATCGTTGTGTATATCCATCTTATTAATTTTGATGCGCACCTTGCGTTGGGTCACAGCCGATTGGCTGATGCAGTACACGGCCGCCAATTCTGTAGTGGTGAGGCCGGAACGGATCAGGCAGCAAAAATGCACTTCGCCTTTTTTCAATAAGGGATAGGCGGCTTGCAGGCGATCGGCAAAGCCAGACCAGATGGTCTCATCCAATTGTTTCTCCACATCTTTGATGCCATTGCCCGTGAACCGGGAGATTGCAGCCCTGTCGCGTTTGTGTTTGCCGGGCGACTCTCCTTTTACAGGGCGCAGTGCTGGTATTTTTTCGGAGGCCACCAACTGGCGGAACAGTTGCTCGCGTAGCCAGGCGGCCTGTTCGTTGCGACTGCTGGTCTCGTTGGCTCGTTCGAGGCGTTCTATCTGGTCACGTAATTCCCATTCGGTTTGTTTCAGTTCGTGGCGCATCTTCCGTTGTTGCCTGCGCTGGTAGTAGCTGGTTGCAATCCAGGCGGCCGTTACAGCAATCAGGCCGTACAGCAGGAAGTGCGTCTGCCGACGGCTTTGGTGCAGTTGGCTGTCGAGGAGGTTGGTCTGCTGGTGCATCTGATCAATATAGTGGCGCATGGAGCCGGGCACGAAGGCATTCGTGCGCTCTACGGGCGGCTCCGGTCCGGATTTACTACACCCCAGACAACAGAGCAGGGCGTATAAAAGTATTACGCTGATCCTCATCATGGTACAAAATAAGTAGTACAAATATACGCTTTCCCACGGGTTATTGTATACGAATCCATATATTTGTTGTATGGGAGGACGTGTAGGACAACGGTACGACAGGCGGATGTATCTACTGGTCGTGGCCGGCATCGGCGGTATTGTGGTGGCGGCGTTGGCTGGTACCTGGCTGTTGTGGTCGGGTACCTCGTATTTCTTGGCTTTGGTATGCCTGGCGGGCGTGGTGTTGATTGCCGGTGCGCTGGTAGGCCTGATGCAGGCCACGAATCGCCAGGTGGCGCTTTTTTTCGATGCTGTGCGCAACGATGATTTCAGCCAGCGATATCCTGAAACGGCTGCAGGGTCGTTTGCCGCGCGCCTCTATGTCGATATGAACCGGATCACGGGCCTGTTTGCGGCCAACCGGCACGAACTGGAAGAGAAACGACTCTATTACGAGAGTATTATCCGTGTGCTTACGCACGAGATGCGCAACTCAATCACCCCTATCTCCTCCCTGTCGGCTGACTTACTGGCACATGCCGATGAGGCTTCTGTTGCGAAACGAAAGAAGGACTGTCGGTTATTCATTCGCAGGCGCAGAACCTGTCGGCTTTCCTCGACTCGTATCACCGCCTCACCCACCTGCCCGACCCTGAACCGGAGATGGTAGAAGTAGGCGCTCTTTTTCAAAAACTCGGCCGTTTACTGTGGGCCGAACCTGGCCACGACTGTGTGAACTATACGGCGCCCGAAGCGCTGACCCTCCATGTCGATCCCAACCTGCTTGTCCTGGCTCTGATCAACCTTATCCGCAATGCATTGCAGGCTGTTGACGGACAATCCGATGGACAGGTCCATGTGGAAGCCTCTCTTTCTCCTTCCGGACCGTTGATTACCGTGACCGATACCGGTCCCGGTATCTCTCCCGAATGGCAGGAAACCATCTTCACCCCCTTCTTTTCGACTAAAGAAGGGGGAAGCGGTATCGGCCTCAGCCTCACCCGCCGCATCATGCAACTCCACGATGCTGGACTGACCGTCCATTCCATACCTGGCCGTACTACCTTCACCCTCCATTTCTGTACAATCGAAGGATAATTGTGAAGAAGGCAACTGCCACCGAACTTAAATGCGGACGTTGTTTCACATCCCGCAAAACTTGAATGTGGGCTTGCTTCAAGTTCCGGCGTATGTGAAAGCGGGGTGCTTCAAGTTCCGCAAAACTTGAATGTGGGCTTGCTTCAAGTTCCGCAAAATCTGAAAGATCCGACGCAAACTAAGGGAAAGTGAAGCATCCTAACCCATGAAATGATCGTATCAGGGTGATACCATAGCTTGTGTGAATGCCCGGTCACGGGCATCCTGTACGTAGCCGGGGGTACAGGCGAAGCCAAGCCCCCGGACAGATGATTTGTATATGTTTTGTGTGCCGCGTCAGCGGTACCGTGTGGATAGACCGGC
>JAVBUH010000007.1:0-102003 GCA_031555505.1 Tannerellaceae bacterium | reverse complement strand
CAGGCCGAGAATAATGACTATTTCCATTTCGGATGGTCGCTGGTTGATTACCCTGCGAAGATACATATAATAAAAAACTGCACAAACAATTGCGTGCTAAAAAGAAAGGCGTAACTTTGCACATCGAATAAAAAAAGACGTACACAATGCTGGATAAGATTAAAGCACTGCTTGCAGAGGTTGAAACGATGACGGCTACCAATGCCGACGAACTGGAAACATTACGTATTAAATACCTCAGTAAAAAAGGAGAGATCTCGATGCTGATGAATGATTTCCGTAACGTAGCCGCCGACCAGAAACGTGAAGTAGGTATGTTCCTGAACCAACTCAAAGAAAGTGCCCAGAACAAGATCAACGACATCAAGCAGGGTTTTGACAACGTACAATCATCCAACGACGATATCGACCTTACCCGTACGGCTTATCCCATTCCACTCGGCACCCGTCATCCGATATCACTTATAAAGAGAGAGATCTGTGATATCTTCGGTCGCCTTGGTTTCAGTATTGCGGAAGGTCCCGAGATCGAAGACGACTGGCATGTGTTTACTTCGCTCAACTTCGCTGAAGACCATCCGGCGCGTGATATGCAGGATACCTTCTTCTTCGGCCATCAGCCCGACGTGTTGCTTCGCACGCATACATCTTCCGTGCAGACACGTGTAATGGAAAAAACACAACCGCCCATCCGCATCATCTGCCCGGGACGTGTGTCTCGCAACGAAGCTATTTCCTATCGTGCCCACTGCTTCTTCCATCAGGTAGAAGCCCTGTATATAGACAAAGATGTGTCGTTTGCCGACCTCAAACAGGCGTTACTATTCTTCGCCAAAGAGATGTTCGGACAAGACACCAAGATACGCCTGCGCCCCTCTTACTTCCCCTTCACCGAACCGTCGGCCGAAATGGATATCTCCTGCAATCTCTGCGGAGGCAAAGGATGTCCGTTCTGCAAATACACCGGATGGGTGGAAATCCTCGGATGCGGCATGGTAGACCCGAATGTGCTCGACAACTGTGGCATAGACAGCCGGATCTATTCCGGATATGCGCTGGGTATGGGTATCGAACGGATCACCAACCTGAAATACCAGGTCAAAGACCTGCGCATGTTCTCGGAAAACGATATCAGTTTCCTGAGACAATTTGAATCCGCCAATTGAAGTTGATAGCCTGCTAATACCTTCCCCCGGGTCCTTAACCCTGCCCGGGGGGAAACACTAAGGATATCCGCGCATATAGTATTCCATCATGCGAAAAGAAGAACGATATAGAGGTGTGATCGACTGGTTCATCCAAAACATACCGGTTGCCGAAACAGAACTGCATTACAAGGACCCATACCAACTACTGATTGCCGTGATCCTCTCGGCACAGTGCACCGACAAACGGATCAACCAGGTAACACCTGCCCTCTATGAGGCCTTCCCTACCCCCGAAGTATTAGCTGCCTCTACGCCCGAAGTGGTTTATGAGTATATCAAGAGCGTTTCATACCCTAACAATAAGGCTAAACACCTGGTAGGGATGGCCCGGATGTTGATGTCTGATTTCGGCGGCGTAGTCCCATCCGAACAGAAAGAATTGCAAAAGCTACCAGGCGTAGGACGCAAAACAGCCAATGTGATTGCATCCGTGGTATTCAACCTCCCCGCCATGGCCGTAGACACACACGTATTCCGTGTATCCAACCGCATCGGCCTCACGCACAACAGCAAAACACCTCTCGAAACCGAGCGCGAACTGGTAAAGCACATCCCCGAAGCCCTTATTCCCCGCGCCCATCACTGGCTCATCCTCCACGGCCGCTACGTCTGTACCGCCCGAAGCCCCAAATGCACCGAATGCGGCCTCAAACCCTGGTGCAAGTATTTCCTCTCCTCGTCTACGGCAAAAGGTTTATAAATAAGCCGTCTACAGAGTCACTTCCAACCCGTCATACGCCAACTTCACTCCTGCGGGTAGCGAGCGTTCTACTTCGTTGTGAAGGCCGAGGCGATGGCTGATATGGATCAGGTAAGAAGCTTTGGGGGCGATGCGGCGGATATTGGCCAATGCATCTTCCAGGCTTTCATGGGTGTAGTGGAATCCATTGCGAAGGGCTTCAATAATGAGCACTTCCACACCTTCCAGTTTGGCAAATTCTTCTTCGGGAATATATTTCAGGTCGGTGAGATAAGCCAGGTTGCCAATGCGGTAGCCCAGGATAGGCAGTTCGGCATGCATCAACCGGATAGGCGTCACCGGGATACCGGCGGCGGTAAAGGGTGTGGCATCATCAATACGTGTCAGCAGCAACTTTGGTGCTCCGGGATAGGTGGCCTTGCGGAAGGCGTATGGCATCCGGGTATGGATAGCACTGATCACCTGCTGTTCGGCATAGATTTCGAGTTCCGTTTTTATCAGAAAAGGACGAAGGTCGTCCAGACCGCCCACATGGTCATAATGTTCGTGCGTAAGAAGGAGGGCATCGATATGTTCGATACCGTTGGCCAACATTTGCTCCCGGAAGTCTGGGCCACAATCGATCAGTATTCGTTTACCTTCCCTTTCAATCAGGGCCGAAGTGCGCAGACGGTGGTCGCGGGCATCATGACTGCAGCATACCGGGCAATGGCAGGCTATTTCAGGAACGCCGGTCGACGTACCCGTACCTAAGAATGTAATCTTCATCCGTTCAATCAGCTAATGTATTTTACTTCGGGGATCAGTTCCACACCAAAAGAATCGGATACAGCCGACCGGATACTTTCAGCCACCAGGGCTATTTCGTGTCCGTCGGCGCCACCGTAATTGACCAGCACCAGCGCCTGCTTTTCATACACCCCCACATCGCCATGGCGTTGTCCCTTGAAACCGCATTGCTCGATCAACCAGCCAGCCGACAGTTTCACACGCCCATCAGCAGCTGGATAGTGCGGCATATCGGGGTAGCGCGTTTGCAAGCGCTCGGCCAAAGAAGCATCCACCACCGGATTCATAAAGAAACTGCCTGCATTACCCAGCTCAGCAGGATCGGGCAGCTTACGACGACGGACAGCGATCACTGCAGCGCGAATCGCAGCAAGTGTAAGTGGCCCTGTTTCGTCCAATTCATCGCGTAAGTTACCATAATCAAGCCGGAATGTATCCGGGTTCTTCTGCAGCCGTAGCGTTATATATGTAACGATATGCGGATCATTATGTTCGTTCTTGAAATAGCTGTACCGATACGAATAGGCACATTCTGCACGGGTAAAAATACGCTTCTCAAACGTAAGCTGATTATACGCTTCCACCGTTACCACCACGTCTTTCATCTCTACCCCGTATGCGCCAATATTTTGGATAGCAGCCGCACCCGCCTCGCCGGGTATAAGGGATAGATTCTCAATACCACCATATCCCTTCGACACCGCCCAGGCTACCACATCGTCCCATCGCTCGGCAGCGCCTACACGCAGCAAGACAGTCGCATCGTCTTCTTCCGCTACTGTGATCCCTTTGATTTGGGAATGCAGAATGATGCCATTATAATCGTTGATAAACAACAGGTTACTCCCCTCCCCGATATGTAGCGAAAGGCATTGCTGGAAATATTCGTCACGCAGGATACGGCCCAATTCTTCTTCATTGTCGTATTCCATAAACCAGCGTGTACGCACCGGCAGGTGGAATGTATTATGCGTTTCCAACGCGTAATTTTCAACTATTCTCATCGGTTTTTCTTTTCGTTTGGCAAAAGTAACTATAAAAATGGCTTATTTTGCAGATCAACCGGAAAACGATCCCATTGATGAAAAAAATACGATTGCTGTTCCTTCTATTTCTCCTGCTGCCGGCGAACCTCTTCGCTGCATCCTACCGGCACCTGCACATCGGAGATGGGCTGAGCAGCCGTGGTGCATACCGGTTGGCAAAAGATTCGACCGGTTTTATGTGGTTTTTCACACAGGCCGGAATCGACCGGTTCGACGGAACCGAATTCCGTCATTATACCATAGACACCACTGCGGGTGACAATACGCGGCAACTACCAACGGCCATATACGCTTTCGATTGCACAGGTACGCCCTGGGCAGCATGCAATGGAGGCGATATGTATACCTACGACCGGATAACCGATTGCTTCGCTTTCCGCTTCTCCCTATCCGACTACACCAGTGGAGCCGCCAACCTGGAAGCCTTCTTCTTTGACCAGGACAACCGCATGTGGGCCTGTATCGCTTCCCAACTGTATTACTTCGACAGCATTGGAAAACAACTGATCCACATATCCGGCTACCCAGGTGGACTTGTGACCTCCCTCCTACAGACCGATCACGACACCTGGTATATCGGTACCCAAACACATCTTTACAGATTACAGCAGACAGAAGGCCGCCATGTCTTTGCGGTACCCGAAAAAATAGACCTCCTGACGGAAACGCGTGTAGAATCGCTTTTCCTGTATGGAGAAAAGCTTTATATCGGAACATTCTCGCACGGTGCCTTTGTGATGGACACCACTTCTCATCGGTCCAAATCACTTGCCTGTATCCCCTCAGGAGCGCCTATACGTGCCATCAGCCTTACCCAACAGGGGCGGATCCTGGTCGGTACCGATGGCGCCGGAATGTACGCTATCGATCCCCTGGATGATTTGCTGATCAGGCAATACCAGGCCGACGAAGACCGGCAGATGACGTTGAGCGGCAACACCATCTCAGACCTCTTCGTAGACGAGTACAACTGTATCTGGGTAGCAACCAGCACCAACGGCATTACCATCGTAGACCAGGCACAACCGGAGATTGAATGGATCCGCCATGAATATATGAACCGTAACTCGCTGATATCCGGACATGTGAACGTGATCTACGAAGATTCGGACGGCGATCTTTGGTACGGCACCAATACCGGCATCAGCCTCTACCGGACAAAAGAAGGCCGGTGGACACATTATCTGGACGAGAAAAGCAATGAAAGCAATCATCCCGTAGTAGTATTGACACTTTGCGAAGACAAGGAAAAACAGGTCTGGGCCGGAGGGTTCGGTATCAGCACTTTCCGTATAGACAAACGCACCGGACGGGTACAGCAACTAAAGACCCGCCAGCATACCGATGAGAAAAACGGCGTTTCCACCGATTATATATACACCATCCATACCGAAGGTAACGATGTGTGGCTGGGAGGTATCCGGGGGGCGCTTACCCGCTACCACCTGCCTACGGGCGCGTATACCTATTATGATATTGAATGCATCGGCGACATACGGACAGGCAATCCGCATCAGCATCAACTTCTGCTCGCCTCATGCGGTGGATTAGGTATTTTCAACACGGAAAACGGAGAGGTGGACTGGCACAACCAGTTTGGCAACGTAACATTGCACTACCCCATCCGCTGCCTGGTGCAGGCAGCAGATGGGGTGGTGTGGATGGCTACAGCAGGCGATGGCCTGATAGGCTTCCATCCGGGTACTGGAAAGTCGATGATCTATACAACAGACAACGGACTGGAATCAAACACTGTCCTGAGCGTCTTGCAAGATCCGGAAGGTTATATCTGGTTTACTACCGACAAAAATCTCTACCGCCTGGATACGCATACAAGCACGATTATCGACATGAATGAATACGTGCAAACCAATGGCAGCAGTTATAATCCAAATGCCTGCCTGTTGCGATCTGACGGACACCTGTTGTTCGGCGCAGCTACCGGTGCATGGGAGTTTTCTTCGCACTTTCGCCTCGACAGGCAACCACCGGCACAGTTGCTACTGACCGGCTTCAGCCTCTTCCGCCAGGAAGTAAAGGTGGATGAAGGAGAAGCATTATTACCCGAAACGATCGACCGGATGGAAGCGATCCGTCTCAGTCATGCCGCCAATTACTTCTCCATCACCTTTTCTTCAGTCAACTACCTGAATCCGATGCAAATGGCCTACGAGTATAAACTCGAAGGATACGACGCCGACTGGTGCCGGGCTGGATCCGATCGGATGGCCGACTATACCAACGTGCCGCCGGGCAACTATACCTTCCATCTGCGCCTGATCCACAAATTCACACACGAAGTGGCCACCGAACGCTCATTGGCCATCCGGATCGATAAACCCTTCTGGGCCTCCTGGTGGGCATGGTGTATTTACCTCTTACTGGCAGCCGGACTGGTGAGCTTTATCCTCCATTACACCCGCAACCGGATCGAAGAACATAACGCGAAAGAAAAGATCCGTTCGTTCATCCACCTGGCACATGATATCCGCATCCCCGTAACGCTGATCAAAGCGCCGCTAAGTGAACTGGAGGCCAACGAGAACCTGTCTGAAAAAGGAAGAAAGTCGCTTTCTACAGCCCTCACCAACGCCGACAAACTGTTTGCTATGGTGACCCAGTTGCTCGACCTGCAAAAAGCCGATGCACAAGCCGCCCGTTTGCGTATGGAGCGCCACAACCTCTGCGATTATATGCAGGAAAAAATGACCATCTTCCGTCCCAGCGCTATCCAGAAAGGCATCGAACTGCAACTTGAAGCCGACGCCGATATGCCCGATGGCTGGTTCGACCGCAACAGCATGGATAAGATCATGGACAACCTCCTGTCTAACGCCATCAAATACACTGAGAAAGGGACTGTTTCCATCCAACTGAAACATTCGCCACGTGAATGGACTGTAAAAATCAAAGATAGCGGGATCGGTATCCCGGCACACGACCAGAAACATTTATTCAAAGAGTTCTACCGGGCAGGCAACACCATCAACTCCAACATCAGCGGATCAGGTATCGGATTGGTACTGACCCGGCGACTGGTGCGGCTCAACCAGGGAAAGATAACCTTCAGCAGTGAAGAAAACAAAGGTTCATCCTTCCTGCTCGCCTTCCCCATCAATGAAGCTGCTTTCCGCTCCAAGCCAAACGAACCCGAAGAACCGGTTACAAAACCGGAACAAGAGCAAATTCCCCTCCCCGCTACCGAACGGGAAACCATCCTGCTGGCCGAGGATAACGACGATATGCGCGATTATCTCACCGAAAGCCTTTCCGGCGAATATCGTGTGATCACCACCAGGGATGGTTCCGAGGCGCTCGAACAGGCACGTGAATTGAACCCTGACATCATCGTCTCCGATATCATCATGCCATCACTTCGCGGTGACGAGATGTGCCGGATATTAAAATCGTCCATGGAGACGAGCCACATCCCCGTGATCCTGCTCACCGCATTGAACGACAAAGAAAACATCATCTGGGGACTGGAAGCCGGTGCCGACGACTATATCACGAAACCGTTCGACTTTGCCGTGCTCAAAGTCCGTATCCGCAACATCCTCCAAAGCCGGGAAAAGCTACGCAGGATGATCCTTTCGGCCGAAGTTGGCCTTGACGATCTCAACTATACCAACAGCCTCGACAAGGAATTCCTTGACAAGGCCATCGCCATCATCGAAACCGAACTGGCTAACGCCGATTTCTCCATCAACGACTTCTGCCGCGAACTCGGCATGAGCCGTACATCGGCATATAACAAAATCAAAACCCTCACCAACCAGGCACCCAACGACTTTATCCGCATCATCCGTCTCAACCGTGCCAAAGAGTTGCTCCGTTCCAAAAAGTATCCCATTGCAGAAGTAGCCGTCATGGTAGGCTTCTCCGACGCCAAATATTTTAGCACCAGCTTCAAAAAACAGTTCGGAATCAGCCCGAGTAAAGTGGAATAATCTCCCTTTGTCTGTTTTCAAACCTTTTTTGTTGGAGAGCAAACCCCATTCCGGGTAATAGTCCGTAGCATTGTAACCGTACAAAAACAGGAAACGGCTATACGAAATGGAGACATACCTGGGCATGGATGTGGGAGGAACCAAAATACTGATCGGCGAACTCGACAGTTGCGGAAACATCCTGAAGTATAAGAAATACAATTCAGCTTTTTTTAATCAGCAATCGGCGCTTGAGATTATCAAGGCATCGGTAGACGATTATATCCGTACCGTGGGTTGGGTAGGCGATAAACCTGCCGCTATGGGTGTGGGACTGATTGGCCGGGTAGACACCGAGCAGGGTGTATGGCTACAGATCGACCCCAAACGCACACAACCGATCCCCCTGGCACAGGAGCTGACCGATACGTATGGCATTCCCTGCCGGATAGACAACGATGTGAAAGCAGCCACACGCGCCGAACGCCGCTTTGGATTCGGACAGACATCCAACAACTTTATATATATAAATGTAGGAACAGGAATCGCTGCCGGCTTCGTGGTGAACGGACGGCAGATACGTGGCAGCCATTGCAACGCAGGCGAAGTGGGCCATACACATGCCGGAATCAACCTGGGTATCAAATGCGGATGCGGCCGTACCGACTGTGTGGAACTGGTAGCTGCCGGCATCGGATTCGATACCTGTGCCCGGATGCTGATAGACAAGTACGAAACCAGGCTGCAACTGCCTGCCGAAATTGGCGCCCGTGTATCAGTGAGCGAGATCTTTACCCTCAGCCGCAAAGGCGACCCGTTGTGCGTACAACTGGTAGAGCATGCGTCGCAAGCGTTGGCCAACCTCATTATGAACCTGGTCCGCGTAAGTGATCCCGACACAGTAGTACTGGGCGGGGGTGTAGTATCTGACGGGTATCTGCATTCCAAGGTATTGGAGAAACTAAATCCTACCACCATCCGCTTCGTCAAAAACGGTGTGGTGATCACCAAACTCAATCCCGATTTTATCGCCCTGATGGGTGCGGGAGCAGTAGCCATGAATGTCTAACACACAGCATATAAAGCATGAAAAGCAACCTGCACATTACCGTCGCAACAAACGAAATCGAGTTCGACCGTCTGGCCGCCTGGCGGATCATTCGTGAGATACTCAATAACCCGAAAGCCGTGATCGGCCTGTCTACCGGACAAACTACCAAAAACCTGCACGCCATTATCAGCGAGATCTATACATTGCATCCGTTTGATGTATCGCAAGTGACCATTTTCGGTGTAGACGAAGTAACCAATGTGCCGCGTGAATATGCCGGCGCCTGCTATACGATGCTGAAGACACAGTTGATCGACTCCCTCGGTATCCCGGAAGAGAACTTTATCATGCCGCCAACCGTGTCAGACAACTTCGACCAGGCCTGCCGTGATTTCCAGCAAGCCATTGAGCACCGTGGCGGTATCGACCTGCAGGTGCTGGGGCTGGGCACCAACGGGCACCTCGGCTTCAACCAGCCGGGCGCCCCGTTCGAAAGCCAGACCTGGGTATCACACATGGACGAAGTGTTGGAAGCACGCATCCGGAAAGAACTGAATGCTTCGCCCGACAGGAAAATGGGTGGCCTCACGCTGGGCATCCGCAACATCATGCAGGCACGCAGGATCATGCTGGTAGCCAAGGGACAGTCTAAAGCTGATATCGTGAAGCAAATGCTTTGCGGCCCCATCACGCCCTATATCCCGGCCTCTATCCTGCAACTGCATCCCAACTGCGAATTCGTGCTCGATACTGAATCGGCCAAGCATATCCTGTAACCCATTAAATCAAATACAACCACCATGACACAACAAGAGAAACAAGTAAGCTATCTCGGGCCGTTTATCACGATGGTCTTCCTCTTCTTCATCGTAGGTTTCCTTACCACAGCCAACACGCAGTTCCAGGGTCCGCTCAAAGAAGCCTTCCTGGCCGGTGTGGGCGACCTAAAGAATACCTTTGCCACCCTGATCACTTTCTCCTGGTTCCTGGCTTATCCCATTTTCGGGGGCGTAGGTTCCAAATGGACTACCCTGTATGGGTACAAAGGAACGCTGATCCGTTCCCTCTTTGTGATGATCCTCGGGTTGGGCTTTTTCTTCCTTTCTTCCTGGTTCACGGTACAATTCCCGGATGCCAACCTGCGTATGGGCAGCAGCATCGTTCCACTGGGTTTCTTTATCTTCCTGATCGGTTCGTTTGTGGTGGGAGCATCGGCCACGATCCTCCAGGTGGTGATCAATCCGTATCTCACGGCTTGCTTCGTAAAAGGCACACAGCCTATCCAGCGGATGGCGATCGGCGGATCGGCCAACTCCATCGGTACCACGGTAGCGCCGTTCTTTGTAACCGGTATCGTGTTCGGCGGGCTGGCAATGGAAGATATCCAGGTGCGTCAACTGATGATGCCGTTCTTTGCACTGATGGTGATCATTGCCGTCATCGTATTTGTATTGATGAAACTGTCGTTGCCCGATATCCAGGGCACGAAAGCCGAAGTGGGCGAAAAGTTGGAAAAGAGCGTCTGGTCGTTCTCGCACCTTACCCTCGGCGTGATCGCGATCTTCTTCTACGTGGGTGTGGAAGTATGTATCGGCGCCAATATTAACTTGTATGCCATTGAAATGGAGTCGTTGAACGGGCCGTTCTCGTTCTTCGGCAATTCGGAACTGAAACTTTTCGGGATCAACTTTGCCATTCCGGCATTGATGGCTACGTTGTATTGGGGAGGTATGCTGATCGGCCGCTTGGTAGGCAGTTCACTCAGCACAGTGCCGCCGCGTGCACAGTTGGTGACCACCACTGTATTAGCTACGGTGCTCACCCTGCTGGCTATTTTCCTCAATAATCCCTGGATACTCACGGCGGTGGGCCTGTTCCACTCCATTATGTGGGGAGCTATCTTTACGCTTTCGGTCAACAAACTGGGTAAATACACCTCCGTTGCCGCCGGTGTATTCATGATCGGTGTGGTAGGCGGTGCTATCCTGCCGCTGCTACAAGGCATGCTGGCCGATGCAATGGGAGGCTGGAGATGGTCTTGGTTCATCGTGATTTTCGGCGAACTGTTTATGTTGTACTACGCACTGATCGGTTCACGGGTGCGCCAATCGGCCGAATGAATATGAAGAAGATAGTGTACACTCTGCTGCTGCTGGTCGGCGCAGTATCGGCCTGGTCGCAATACCAGGCTACACCGGCCCGGACGTGGGATAAGTTCCCGCCCGAAGTGCAGGAACGAGGCTTTGGCCTCCACACTTCGCAACGGGTGCAGATGGACGACGAAGCAGGCTTCGAAGAGGTGATGCTCTTCTGTGCAGACAACGGACATTATCCTTATTTCGATATCTTCCGTCAATATGTGGTAGTAGCAGACTACTATACGAAAGAGGTGAAATACAAATCCGATATTGTACGTTCTACCGAACGCATCCTGGTGGTGGAAGACCGCAACGGGGATGGGAAGTATGAGGTGTACCGCAAATACTTCCAAAACGGCGATTTCACCGTGGATAAAAAAGGAAACAATCTACAGGTAACCTGGGTATACGACAGCATCGAGTGCAAAAAGGCACTTCACAAAAAATAAACAGGTATGCACAGAAAGTACCCAACAATATGATTACGTATTGATATGAAATTGATTCTCACTACACTTGCCTACTGCCTCCTCGTCCTCGCGGGATTACCGAAAGAAGCAGCGGCGCAACAGCAAATAAAGACCCTGATTGTCACCGGACAGGAAGGCGCACATTCCTGGGAACTGGGGAGCGACGGCATCAAACAGATACTCGAAAACAGCGGCCTGTTCACCGTCGATATGGCCGTTACACCACCGCGGAGTGAAGACATCGCCCCGTTCAGCCCGGACTTCGACCGGTATCAACTGGTAGTCTTCTCCTATGGAGGTAAGACCTTTTCGGAAGCGACCCGGAAGAAGTTTGAAACATACGTAGCCAACGGGGGCGGTGTAGTGGTGGTCCATGCCTCCGTCATCCCCTTTGCCGACTGGCCTGCGTTCAACGAAATGACCGGCCTGGGCGCCTGGGGTGGACGGAACGAGAAAGACGGACCGTATGTATACTGGAAGCACGGACGATGGGTGTACGACTATGCCCCGGGTGGAGCCGGCTATCATGGCTTGCAGCATCCGTTCACCATCACGCACCGTAATCCGGCACATCCCATCCTGCAGGGATTGCCTGCTGTTTGGCTGCACTTCAAAGACGAACTGTATGCCAGGACACGCGGTCCGGCCAAGAACATCGATATCCTGGGTACGACAGTAGATAAGGATGGTGACCTCGATCGCAACGAGCCGATACTGTGGACCGTAGATTGGGGCAAGGGGAAGATATTCGTCACGCTGATGGGCCATGCCGGTAATGATCCAGCACTACGCTACTCGATGGAATGTACCGGTTTCCAGGTGACTCTGCTGCGCGGCGCCGAATGGGCAGCGACGGGAAAAGTGACACAAGCCGTACCGGCCGACTTCCCCAGTGAAGGAGTAAGCACCCTGCGTAAAGGCTTCAAAGCCCCTGACTACCTGAAGGAATAACGAACAGAAAGATAAAAGACATTGATTTGTACTATGAACAAAAACCTGTTACTAACGTCCTCTTACGTAATTTTAATCCATCTGTGGACGTCAATGGCCTTTGCCCAAACGCGGATATCTTCGGATGCCGCGTTGGGCGAGGCGATTGTGACATCCGGCATCCTGCACAGTCCGCTGCCGGTAGATATCACGAACTCTTTCGAAGCCAATGAATGGAAGAAGACGGCCAGCATCAGCCAGCCGTTACCCATTCCTTACAACCTGGCCGGCTGGACACACACCGGCTATGGACGTATGGACTTCTCTACCACACAGACACATTCAGGACAGGGTAGCCTGCGCCTCTCCTATCCTACCTCCACCGGCAAACGGGCACAGGGTTCGCCTTCCGATCCCGATTATGCCACCTACGGCAACAGCAGCGTGAAGCTCGACCTGAAAGGCGCCAACTGGGAAACCTTCAACCGCATCGAGGTCTGGATCTATCCTGATTGTGAAGGCGCCCGCGTGGTAAACATGAACCTTAACTTCCAAAACGCGCAATCATCCACCCGTCCGGGACTGTCCTCGGCCTCACACCTGCTCAACCTTCGTAATCGCGAATGGAACCGCTGCTTCCTCGACCTTGGCGATATGCAGCGCGACCAGGTAGAACAGATCGCCTTCAACGTAAGCCTGAAAGGGAAAGACCGCACTACGGGCGATTCCTGTGTATACTATTTCGACAACCTTCGCCTCCTGCAGATCGATGATCCCGAGATCACCCACGGATGGCAACCGGGCCGGAACCGCGTGGTCTATTCTACCACGGGTTATCAACTCGATGATGCTAAGACCGCCATCGTCAACATGGATGCGAGCAAGCACAACAACCGGTTCCAACTGATTGACCCGGGAACGAATCAGTCTGTCTTCAGTGGTTCCATCCGTCAGGAAAAAACATCCATCGGCACGTTTAGCGTGCTTGATTTTTCTGACTTCCGCCAGCCCGGTTCCTACCAACTGCGGGTAGGCGATATCACCACACCGGAATTCCGCATCGAGGCCGACATCTGGAGCAATTCCCTCTGGCGTACCCTGAACTATATTTTCTGCCAGCGATGCGGCTATCCCGTACCGGGTATCCACGGCACCTGCCATACTGACCTCTGCGCCGTACACAATGGGCAAACCGTTTCTTTCGGCGGCGGTTGGCACGATGCCGGCGACCTGTCACAACAAACCTTGCAAACGGGCGACGTGACCTACGCCTTACTCGAAGGCTACAACCGGCTGAAAGACAGCCATCCGATCCTGGCCGCACGTATGCTGGAAGAGGCTGAATGGGGACTGGAGTTCATCCTCCGCACCCGCTTTGGCGACGGATACCACGCCAGCAGCGTAGGGCTGCTGATCTGGCAAGACGGCGTATTCGGCACACCGGACGATATCAAAACCGTACGCGTACAGAATTGTGCCTTCGACAACTTCCTCTATGCCGCCTACGAAGCCTACGCCGCCCTGACCATCGACCGTGATCCAATGCTGCAGGAACACCTCCGCCGCGTAGCCAGGGAAGACTTTGCCTTTGCCCTCAAGCGGAATGACGAAGTGGGCTACGGCGACTTCTTCCACTTCTACGAGCACAGCTACAATACATCCGAAAGCCAGTACATGGCCACCATCTCCTGGTCGGCCAGCATGCTCTTCAAGCTCACAGAGGATCCGTATTATGCCGAAATAGCAGCCGAATATATCCGTTATACCCTCGACTGCCAGCGCACCGAGCCGCTGAAAGACAAGCAGCAGACCAAAGGATTCTTCTACCGCGACAAAACCCGCCAGGGCATTGTGCACTACAACCACCAGTCGCGCGAGCAGACCTATATGCAAGCCTTAATCCTCCTGTGCGAAACACAGCCCGATCATCCGGACCATACCCGCTGGATGCAGTCTATCCGCCTCTATGCCGGTTATATGAAAGGCATGATGCCCTATACCGCCCCCTACGGCATGATGCCGAGCGGCGTCTATCATGTGGACGAGTGGAAAGACACCTTCGGCTTCGAGCACCTGCACCTCTTCCCTCCTGCCAATGCCATAGAACGCTACAGCACACAGGTCAAGAAAGGAGTCGCCTTGGACAAAGAGCATTATATGAAGCGCTTCCCCGTCTGGTTCAGCATCTTCAACGGCAACACCGCCATCCACCTCTCCACCGGTAAAGCAGCCGCCTTATGCGGACGCTTTCTGAATGACAGCGAACTCCTCCGCATCGGTAAAGAGCAACTATACTGGACCGTAGGCCTCAACCCCTTCGGCCAGTCCCTCATCTACGGCGAAGGCCATAACTACCCGCAAATGGATAGCTTCTCTTCCGGCGAGATTACCGGCGAAATGCCCGTTGGCATCCGTTCGCTCGACGACGAAGACATCCCTTACTGGCCACAAATCAACAATGCCTGCTACAAAGAAGTATGGGTAACCTCTGCCGGCAAATGGATATCCCTCGCTGTGGAATATGAATAAGGTTTTAAAAAGTATATCGTCAAGAAGAGTGTGTAAAGGTAACTTAGCTCTCCGCCTTGAAAGGCTGGGGGGGACCGCCGCTTGCGGTGGTGGGGCGGTTGATGCATTCCTGATAAAACACATTCATCATGAAAAATGGTAAAATAAAGATTACTAACTAAGAAATATAATATGCAAACAACTATACAAAACACATATACTAATCAACCGCCCCACCATCGCAAGCATGGTCTCCCCCGCCTTTCAAGGCGGGGAGCCGGGATAGTTTCATAAAAACATTCATACTATGGCAAAGCACTTCTTCTCAGTTTTCCTCCTCTCCATCCTACTCCTCACCGCCTGCGGAGGCGCCTCTCAAAAGGCAACAGGAGACACCCCGGCAGCCGACACCAAGTCTGCCCCCTACAAAATCCTCGTTTTAACCGAGCGCGGTGGTCAGCACGGTGGATTTACCGACGCCGGCCTGAAATGGCTGGCCCACCAATCCGCTACGATGGGCTTCGAACTCACCGAGATCAACAACACCCGTCCCATCAACGACCACTTCCTGGCACAGTTCCGCCTCATTATCCAGCTCGACTTTCCGCCCTACACCTGGCAACCGGAAGAAGAAGCCGCTTTCATCAAATACATTGACCAGGGCCTTGGCGGATGGATTGGCTTCCACCACGCCACGCTGCTGGGAGAGTTTGACGGTTATCCCATGTGGCAATGGTTCTCCGACTTCATGGGAGGCATCCGCTTCCAAAACTACATCGCCGCCCTCGCCACCGCCACCGTCAACGTGGAAGATGCCACCCACCCGGTCATGAAAGGCGTCCCTGCGTCTTTCCCCATCCCCGACGACGAATGGTATACCTTCGACAAAAACCCGCGCCCCAACGTCCACGTACTGGCGTCGGTAGACGAATCCACCTACCAGCCCGCCTCCGACATCAAAATGGGCGACCATCCCGTGATCTGGATCAACCCGGCAAAGAAAGCCCGTAACGTGTACTTCCTCATCGGCCACAGCTCCAAACTGTACGAAACAGAAGCCTTCATCACCCTCTTCACTAATGCGATCAACTGGGCATCTAAAAAATAACGATTTAAAAGCATTCTCCCATGAAACGATATTTTTTATTTCCTTACCTATTTTCCTTGCTGGTTGCTTTCACAACCCAAGCCCAGGCGCAGACGCCTGATGGCTATCCGGCCAATTACGCAAAAGCCCCGCGTTTCAAAGCCCTGGTATTTTATACAGAGCATGCCGAAGCCGCCCATGTGGACTTTGCAAAACAGGGAGTGGAGTTTTTCAAACGGTTGAACTACGGCGACGGCTTTTACCTCGACGTAACCACCAACCTGGACACCTACACGTATGAACAGCTGTCGGTATACGACATCGTGGTCATGCTTGACGGTTATCCATCCACTCCCACGGGCCGGTCGGCCTTCGAGAAATACATGGAGAACGGTGGTGGATGGATGGGTTTCCACGTAGCAGCCTACAACGACAAAACCACCCAATGGCCCTGGTTACTACAGTTCCTCGGCGGCGGTGTCTTCTACTGCAACAACTGGCCACCCCAACCGGCCAAGCTGGTGCTCGACCAGACCTCGCACCCGGTCACTAAAAACCTGCCCGCGTCCTTCATCGCCCCCGAAAGTGAATGGTACCAGTGGACGCCCAGCCCGCGGCTGAATCCTGACGTAGAAGTCCTTGTCAGCCTCTCGCCCGATAACTACCCGATGGGTATCAAAGACGTGGTCAATTTCGGCGACTTTCCCATCGTGTGGACCAATACAAAATACCGCATGATCTATCTAAATATGGGCCACGGCGACGACGAGTTTACCGACGCCACCCAAAAACTCCTCTTCATCAACGCCTTCCGTTGGGTGCTCAGCCGTAACCCCAAAGGAAATCCATTCCTGAAATAAGCAGTATTTCCGCCCTAAAATAGGCCAGCCCTTCCTCGCTGGAGTGGACAATGACACAAAAATGGAGATGGTAGGCCGACATAAAATGGATCAACGCAAAAACATGCGGAGCTGTGCATAGATTGTCGAATGTGAACATTCTTCCCTTTTTTATTGTCACCTGTCACGGCCGCTTGCAGACAAGGATTGAGTGTGACAGCAGGACAGAAAAACAGCCTCTCCTTTCACTGTAACTCATTGACCACCAGCAGAAAGTGACAGGGTGAAAGCAATTTTCGTGTATGATGCTTTAGCGGATGGATACTCACTGCAAGGTAGGTTTTAGCACTGTTCCTGCCGATGAAATGACCAGATGCCGGACTTGCTCAAACGAGGCCTGCGCCTCACTCTCCTTGAGGCCTGCGTCTCACACCCCTGAGGCCTGCGCCTCGTCCAGGTGAGGCGCAGGCCTTGCAAAGGTGAGGCGTGCGTGTAGATACTGTCGGTGGAATGTCCGGTTTTCAATCAGCCGGATTGGCCTTCAAAATCACCATTGTCTCCCGAAAAAAAGATCATAATGTTCCTAAACGAAGAGTATGATGTTCCTAAACGAGCATTATGACGATCGTTTTGGATCATTATGATCTTTTTTGTGGCGATTGCGGGATTTGTAACATATCCTTATCTAAAGGTAGCAAACTTCCAATCGGAGCCTAACTGCAAGTAAGTACTACGCCGTTTTCCGGGATGATGTGGGTTAAGTGCGATGCCATGGTGAAACCGAAGGTGGCGCTCTTGTTTTTATTCTATAGAATGTGGGTAAATTCGATTAGTAAGCGTTATCTTTGACCGCAATAATCTTAAATAATAGTTACGGAGATGGACCACACAATCGAGATGAATGCGAATGCCCTGGTGGCGTTCCTGAAAAAGCCGGCACGGGAGTTTACAAAGGAAGATATTATCCGCTATATCCGCGAACATGATATCCGTATGGTAGACTTTATGTATCCGGCCGGCGACGGGCGATTGAAAACCCTGAATTTCGTTATCAATAACCTGGCTTATCTGGATACCATCCTGACTTGTGGCGAGCGGGTAGACGGATCGAGCCTTTTCCCCTTTATCGAAGCCGGAAGCAGCGACCTGTATGTGGTGCCCCGTTACCGGACGGCGTTTGTGGATCCGTTTGCGAAATTGCCTACACTCACCATCCTGTGTTCCTATTTTAATAAGGATGGTGAACCGCTGGAAAGCGCCCCGGAATATACGCTGCACAAAGCCTGTGAAGCTTTCAAACAGGTAACCGGCATGGAATTCGAAGCGATGGGCGAACTTGAATACTATGTGATCGCACCGAATGAAGGCCTGTTCCAGGCTACTGACCAGAAAGGCTACCACGAATCGGATCCGTTTGCCAAGTTCAACAAGTTCCGTACCCAATGCATGCAATATATAGCCCAGGCAGGCGGGGTCATTAAGTATGGCCATTCGGAGGTAGGCAACTTTACGCTGGATGGATTGACGTATGAGCAGAACGAGATTGAATTTCTTCCCACCAATGCCGAAGAAGCCGCCGACCAACTGGTAATCGCCAAGTGGATCATCCGCAACCTGGCTTACGAATATGGCTACAACATCACTTTCGCGCCGAAGATCACTACCGGCAAGGCCGGATCAGGGCTCCATGTGCACATGCGTATCATGAAAGACGGTAAGAACCAGATGCTGGCCAATGGTGTGTTGTCTGAAACAGCCCGTAAAGCCATTGCGGGTATGATGCAACTGGCGCCTTCCATTACAGCTTTCGGTAATACGAATCCTACTTCTTACTTCCGCCTGGTACCCCATCAGGAAGCGCCTACCAATATCTGCTGGGGAGACCGTAACCGTTCCGTACTGGTACGTGTACCGCTGGGCTGGTCGGGCAAGCACGATATGCATGTATCGGCCAATCCGTTGGAGAAGGAAAGCAAGGTGGATACGTCGCAAAAGCAGACGGTGGAAATGCGTTCGCCGGATGGTTCGGCTAATTTGCACCAATTGATTGCCGGTCTGGCTGTGGCCTGCCGCCATGGTTTCGAAATGCCTGATGGCCTTGAGGTGGCAGCGAAGACATACGTCAGCGTAAACATCCACCAGGCTGAAAACAAGGATAAATTGTCCGTCTTGGAACAATTACCCGATAGTTGCGCCGCTTCGGCCGATTGCCTCGAACGGCAACGGGAGGTGTATGAAGCCTATAATGTATTCAGCCCCGGGATGATAGACGGTATCATCAAGCGTCTGCGCTCTTACAATGATAAGACCCTGCGACAGGATATCGCCACCAATGCCGATGCGATGATGAAGCTGGTCAGTACCTACTTCCATTGCGGCTGATCAGATCATCCCCAACGATTCGAACATCGTATGGTAAATAGCAGCTTTCTCTTCCAGCGGCTTCGGATAGGCGCGGGAAGAGGAAGGCATGCGATATAGCCGGTAGGTACGGCCGGATAGCATGAAGATGGTCCAGCCGCCCACGGCAGGTTCATGCGCCTGGGGAACGACGGATAAGAACGTGTCCATCGCCTTCTGACCTGTGATGACGATGGCTTCGCAAAGGGGTATCTGCAAGAGAATATCTACGGGATCGAGCGGTTCTACTACTTCGAGGTATTTATCAGACGCATTGGCTTTTTGCCTCACCACGGCTACGGCTGTATCGCCTATCCCTACCCCATTTTCCAGGCAGAAGCCTACGCACTTTTCACGGCTGAATGCTTTCCGGCCGGTGAGGAAATAATCCTTGTCGCCGTGGAAGATCAGGCCGATAATGCGCCACATATCATTCTGTATATTCGGGTAATAAAAGTCCATCGACCACCGGTTGCGTGGCGGAGGGAAACTGCCCAGCATCAGCAGGCGGGTGTTCGCAGGCAAAAAGAAGCCGAGGGGATGTTGTTCGCTGTTTTCCATCATTTGCATGTTCAAAGGTATGTATATTTCTGTTTTTACGGCTATCTTTGCCCGCAATACTGCCTGATGGCAGTCGATGAACGTTCAACTAAAATAACAAAATCTTTGTATGCGTACAACCGGATGCTTTTCTGTCTTTATTGCCTTTTTCTGTTGTCATCCACTCTGTGGGCAGCGTCTTCCCGACTGGGATCCGGCCAACGACCGGAAGCCGGTGACCTACGACTGGCTCGTCACCCCTTGCCCCGATAAGGCTGATATCTATACACAACCCGCAGGAAATGAAGTGATCCTATACAACGGACTGGTGAAACGTACCTTCCGTATCACACCCGATGTGGCCTGTATCGATTATAAGAATATGGTAAACGGGCAGCAACTGCTGCGCGCCATCCAGCCGGAGGCCCGTATCAATCTCAATGGAACAGAATATGCGGTAGGCGGGCTGTACGGCCAGCAAGAAAACGCCTATCTGTTGCAGGAGTGGGTTGATGGACTGAAGAAAGGTACCGATGGTTTCCACTATGTTTCGTGCCGTATAACAGATGCGCAACCATTCATCCAATGGGAAAACAAACGATGGGCGTCTAACCGCCGACAGGCTACGGGGAAAACCATCGCTTTCCGCTACCAATGCATTTCCCTACCCGATGTGGAGCTGGAAGTGCACTATGCCATCTACGACGGGATTCCCCTGATCTGTAAATGGCTTACCGTACGTAACAACAGCAAGGCGCCACTTCGGATCAACCGGGTGGTTCACGAGATACTGGCCGTGGTGGAAGAACAAAGCGCCGTGGTAGGTACACCAGACAAAATGGCCAAGCCAGCTGCTATCTATGTAGAGACAAACTATGCCTACAACAATGCCATGCGGTACGATCTGAGCGACCAGACTACGCATTGGCTCACCGACAGCGCCTATACTTCGCAGGTAAACTACGACCTGAATACACCCTGCCTGCTGGAAGTGTATCCCGAAAAAGCGCCGAATATCGACCTGAACCCCGGCGAAACGTTCCAGTCGCCCCATTCCTTCGAACTGCTGATGGATAGCTACGACCGTGAACGACGTGGTTTGGCCATACGCCGGATGTACCGCACCATTGCCCCCTGGACAACAGAAAATCCTATCTTCATGCACCTCGTAAGCAAGAAGGATGAGGAAGTGTATACCGTGATCGACCAGTGTGCCGCTACCGGTTACGAGGCAGTGATCCTCAGCTTCGGAAGCCATCTGAAGATGGAACTGAATACGCCCGAAAATCACTCGAAATGGAAGAAGATGGCCGACTATGCTCATCAAAAGGGAATCATGATCGGAGGATATACCTTATTCAGTTCACGGAAGATCGGACCGGAAACGGATGTGGTCGATCCGAAGACCGGCAAGCCGGGTGGCGCTTTCTTTGGCAATGCCCCCTGCTTTGCCAGCCAATGGGGACTGGATTATCATCAGGCTATCATCGACTTCTTTGCCAATACAGGATTCGACATCATGGAAATGGACGGGCCCTATCCGGGCGACGTGTGTGCATCGACCAGCCACCCGGGCCATAAGGGACTGGACGATTCGCAATGGCGGCAGATGGAGCTGCAGAAAAGCATCTTCCACTGGATGACTGCCCACGGTGTGTATGTGAATGCGCCCGACTGGTATTTTCTGGATGGGACAAACAAAATTGCGCTCGGCTACCGGGAAGTGAATTTTGCCTTATCCAGGGAGCAACAAAAAATATTGAACCGACAGAATATCTACGACGGGACGTGGGAAAAGACCCCGGCTATGGGTTGGGGGTTTGTGCCGTTGACGGCCTATCATGGCGGTGGGCCGGATGCTGTACTGGAACCGTTGAACCAGCATCTGAAGGACTACGAACAACTGATGTACCAGTATTATGGGGCCGGTATCCAGGCCTGCTACCGTGGTCCCCGTTTGTACGATACGGAAGAGACAAAGCAGACTGTGATCAATGTGGTAAACTGGTATAAAAAATACCGCGACATCCTCAATGCCGACATCATCCACCTCCGCCGTGCCGACGGACGCGACTGGGACGGTATCTTGCACGTGGATCGGCAGTTGAAGGAGAAAGGCTTCCTGATGGTTTACAACCCATTGAAGGAATCCATCACCCGGACGATCAAATTGCCACTTTACTACACCGGCTTAACACAGGTGGCTTCCATCCGTGAAAAAGAAGGAAGTCCGGTTCGCTACAAAGTCAACCGCGACTATACCGTAGATTTTACCTTTACGCTGGAACCCGGAAGTTATTCCTGGTTTGTGGTGGAATAATGTGCCGCTGCGTACAAAAGAATATACTATGTTTGTGGTCTCAAAGTGGAGGACTGAAAGATGAAATATCCCGGTATATGGTGTTGCTTTTTCCTGTGTGCTTCCTTCGCGGTATCGGCACAGGTGTCTGATCTTGTAGAAACGGCAGGTGTAACAACAGAGTTGCACAAAAAGAATGTCGGTAAGTTGTTCTTTACCGGCAAGCGCGTAGCGGATGATTCCTTACAATCCTCCGATTTCCTGCATACCTATACACTCACCAATAAGAGCGACCTGTTTTTTGTCGCCTTTTTCGACAACTCACTCACCAACTATAAACATGGTTTAGAGCCCGGTTTATTTGCCGATTCCCTGTTTAGGGTTGGCAACTTCCAGTTTACTTTGTTTGTAGATGGTGAAGAGATTTACCGGAGTAACCTGCTTCCGGGAGCGCCGCAGGCAAAATATCAGGATACCGCCACCCGTATGAACCGTCCCTTGGTAGACAATGTGAACGGACAAGGCTCCTGGAGCGAGTCTTTCTGGAACAGATTTCTTGCTAACGGGGGAGATCGGGCGTTGACAGACGGAAGTCATCGGTTGCGTATGGAAATTCGTCCGTATGTGGCCTCCGGCAGTGAGGTGAAGACCGGAGAGTTAATGGCCAGTGGCGAATTGGCTATAGAGGTGTTGCGGCATCCCGTGTTGGATATATCCCATACGCAGCTAAGCGAAGTGCTTCCTTATAATGGATTTCCGGTATCCCACCGGTCTTTTGATACCACTAAAATAAAGGAATTGAAAGCGGCTGTTGATGAAGGTGTTTTCAAGAAGATAAACAGTGTAGTGGTGATTAGCAACGGCGAATTGCTGATCGAGGAATATTTCAACGGTGCAGACAGAAGCACATTGCACGACCCACGCTCTGTAGGCAAGTCTTTTGCTTCTACGGTAATGGGAATGGCCATCGCAGACGGTTTTATCAGAAGCGAAGACCAGCCGCTAAAGGACTTTTACAATTTCGATCGTTTCGAACACCCTCACCCGGGAAAGGGAAATACCAGTATACAGGAACTCCTTACGATGAGTTCCGGATTTGAGGGTAATGATGAAGATGCCCATTCACCCGGCAACGAAGAGAATATGTATCCCACGGACGATTGGGTGAAATTTGCCTTAGACCTGCCTTTCCAGGATACTATGAGAGGGCAATGGCACTATTTTACGGCTGGTGTGGTGGTGCTGGGTGATGTGCTGAATAAAACAGTCCCGGAAGGTCTGGATAAATATGCCGATAAGAAACTGTTTAAACCTTTAGGTATCACCCGTTACCAATGGCAGTATACCCCTCAGCAGGTGCCAAATACCGCCGGTGGTATACAACTGTGCGCGTTGGATTTTGCCAAATACGGGCAACTGTATCAAAACGGGGGGATGTGGAATGAAATACAGATCTTACCCAAAACGTGGGTAGATCAAAGCTTCACCCACCAGGAACCGATTGCCGGAAGGGACCATGAATACTATGGCTATCTGTTTTGGAATAAGTGCTTCCGGGTGAATGGCCAACTGTATGAAGCCTTTTATTGTGCCGGTAATGGCGGCAACTATATCCTGGTCTTTAAAGACCAGCCCTGGGTGATTGTCATCACCTCCAGCGCTTACGGACAGCCATACGCGCATACGCAGGTGGCAGCCATGCTGGCCGACTATATTTTACCGGCTATTGCACACTGAGAGATAAGAAAACGGCTGTCCGGGAATTGAATAATTCTGTTCGGACAGCCGTTTTATGTCAGGGTAACCGGTAGTTACTCTTCTTTATTCCGTTTTGCATCCTGTTTGCCGGACTTCCGGGCTAACACCACTACGTTGTAGACAAGGTCTGTGATCCATTGTTCGGAGTAGCCAAGGGTTTCGGCGTATTTGCGGATGGCCCAGGCGCCTTTCTGGTCTTTGACCTCTTTCCATTCCTGTTTGGTCATGATCTCGTGTACGGTTTTCTCAGTCTGGACACGCAGTAGTTTCTTGACCAGGATGGAGAAGCGGAACTTTAGTCCCATCAGGCTTTCGAGTTGGGTAAACAGGTCGTTGCAGAAGCCCTGGAACTGGAAGAAGTAAGCCTGTACATGCTGTTGGGACTTGCAGTTTTTCTTGACAGAAGCGTCGATCTCTTTGAAGAAGTCTTCGTTCAGGCCATAGTCTTGCATTAATATCTTACGTACACGTGATTTTTCGGCTACGCCCAGTTTGTTGTTCTGGGTCGGTATCTTCAGCATACGTTTGAACAGAGCCAGGTCTGGCAACATTTGCAGGTTGGTAATACCCAGGTTCATGGCCATAACGCCCTGATAGTACACGCGGATCAACATGACGAACTCTTCAACCGTGCGTTCGCCTACACCTTCAGCTTCGCTCTGCTTCTTGCCGAATAATTTGGAGAATATACTCATTCCTTACTACTGTTTAATGATTAACGGGAGACAAAGGTACAAAAACATCCTGTTGTCAGGAAAGCCTTTATTGATTTAATCGCCATTGGCGGTGGAATGATTCAACGGCTTCACGAACCGAACCATGTAGCAATAACAGATTTTTGGCTTGCTCGTAATCCAATTGGAGCTCTTCCATGATCATGCGTGTGCCACGGTCTACCAACTTCTGGTTGGTGAGTTGCATATTGACCATCCGGTTACCTTTTACGCGTCCGAGTTTGATCATGACGGATGTGGTGATCATGTTGAGGATCATCTTCTGGGCTGTTCCGCTCTTCATCCGCGTGCTGCCTGTAACAAATTCGGGGCCTACCACCGGTTCGATGGCCATATCGGCTGCCGCAGCCATAGGCGAATCGGGATTGCAGGCGATAGAGGCTGTGAGGATTCCCCGCCTGCGGGCTTCGCGCAGGGCGCCGATCACGTATGGAGTAGTGCCTGAGGCTGCGATACCTACTACTGTATCTTTCTCGTTGATATGTCGTTCTTCGAGTTCTTCCCAACCTCTGGTTTCATTGTCTTCGGCCGCTTCCACCGGATTGCGTAAGGCGGTGTCGCCACCGGCGATCAGGCCGATCACCAATGTCTTCGGCATACCGTATGTGGGAGGAATCTCCGAAGCGTCCAGTACGCCCAACCGTCCGCTGGTGCCGGCTCCCAGATAAAAAAGGCGGCCACCTTGTAGCATCCGGTCTACTATGTTGCTTACCAGTTGCTCTATCTTCGGGATTTCTTTTTGTACGGCCAGTGCCACTTTCTGGTCTTCCCGGTTGATACTCTCCAGCAGTTCCTGTACAGACATCTGTTCCAGGTTGTGGTATAAAGATTCTGATTCTGTTATCTTTTGAAAAGCCATCGCATTAGTATATTGTTGAATGATAGGTGATCAATCCTTCCATCGGAGCCTGCCGGATCTCGCCGAGGTGTAATCCTTGCGAATGGGCTGCATCCTGCAATACATCACGGAAGTACCAGGCTACCGAACCGGTACAGCCGATCGGGTACTGAGAGGCATTGGGATAGGAAAGTATGTTACGGATAAAGAACTGGCTAAAACTGTTGTAAACAAGCCGGTACACCGGTTCTTCGTTGAGATGGTCGTGGAGGAACGGCACCAGGGAAGCCAGAAACCTATTGGGAAAAGGCTGTTTGTACACCCGTTCCAGGATAGAAGCCTGCGTCAGTTGGTACCGGTCAAGGAAGCTGTCGATGAGTGATTGTGGCCATTGCTTTTTCAGGCAGTCGCCTACCAGCAGTTTGCCCAATACGGCACCACTGCCTTCGTCGCCCAGGATATATCCCAGGGCAGGGGTTTGTTGTACGATTTTTTCTCCATCATACAAGCACGAATTGGAACCTGTGCCCAGGATACAGGCAATACCAGCCTTGTGGCCGAGCAATGCCCGGGCGGCGCCAACCAGGTCGCTGTACACTTCTACCGGTACAGGCAGCCGCGCCTGTATACAGTCGGCAATGATCTTGTTTTTTTCAGGGAAGGCGCAACCTGCACCGTAAAAGCAGACCGCGTCTATCGGCAGGTCGCTGATGGCCGGGAACAATGCCTGTTCCAGTTCACCGGCGATTTCGCAGGCCGACTGGAAAAAGGGATTGGTGCCGTTTGTCCGGATCTGCCGGACGGGTATACCGTCTTGGGATACACACCATTCCGTTTTTGTTGAACCGCTGTCTGCTATCAGTATCATGATACAAAGAATAATGGTTATTATGCCAACAGGAATTCCTGTAACAGATAAACACCGGCTCCTGCCAGGTAACCAATCGCAGCGATCCAGGTTATATTTTTCAGATACCAGATAAAGTTGATCCGTTCCAATCCCATCACCACCACGCCGGCAGCCGAACCGATAATCAGCATGCTGCCACCCACGCCGGCGCAATAAGCCAGGAATTGCCAGAAAGCGCCGTCTTCCATAAAGTAGGCCATATATACCGGATCGGCAGCGGCAGCTACCATTGCTTCATTGGCTACCGGATACATGCCGATCGCGCCGGCTACCAGCGGAACGTTATCTACAATGGCAGACATAGCTCCGATAATGATGTTGACCAGATATACATTCCCGATTGTTTGATCCATCCAAATAGAAAAACTACCCAGAAGACCACTGGCTCGCAGGGCATCTACCGCCAACAAGATACCGAGGAAGAATAACAAGGTGGATCCGTCGATACGTTGCACTACTTTAGACAGGCGCAGTTTCATACTTTCATCCATTGTATTGCGTTGGTACATGATCTCGGTGAATATCCACAATAATCCTACCCCCATCAGGATACCCATGAATGGCGGCAGGTGGGTGATCGTCTTGAAAATGGGCACGAACACCAGGCAGGCTACTCCCAGGATAAGGATCGATAACTTATCTTTCTGGGGTAGCTCTTTCAGTAGTAGCTCGTTATGATCATATGCAAACGTATTGGGAGGGGTAATATCCCCATGCAACCGGGGCAGTGTGAGCAAGACAGGTATCAGAGCCGATATAATGCTCGGGATGATCAGATGCGGGATGGTGGCAGAGGTGGATATATTTCCTCTTACCCACAGCATGATCGTAGTTACGTCGCCAATGGGAGACCAGGCGCCGCCACTGTTGGCTGCGATAATGATAATACTGCCGAATACCCACCGCTCTTTATAGTTGCCGAGTAGCTTCCGGATCAGCATGATCATTACGATGGATGTGGTCAGGTTGTCCAGTATGGCCGACATAAAAAAGGTGATGACGGCAATCAGGCACAACAGTTTCCGTTTGTTGCGTGTGGTGATTTTGTTGATGATGAACATGAATCCCCCGTGGGAGTCGATCAGTTCTACCGTAACCATCGCGCCAACAAGGAAGATCAGCGTTTCGCAGATCTCACCGATCGTTTCAAGCACTTGATGTTCAACTACAAAATGGAAACATTGATCTACAAACGGGAGTGATTTGAAATCCGGATGGGCTTCCAGGAAGAGCCGGAAAGCGTTGGCCGATACCGTTGGAATGTAATCATGGGCAATCAGTGTGTAGATTACCCACAGGATGGTTCCGGTCAGCAATGCCGTTCCTGCTTTATTAATCTTGATTGGATGTTCTAGTGCGATCAACAGATAACCGACCAGGAATACGAGAATCATGACAGTCAACATAGGGTTCTTTCTTTATACAGTTTGTATTTCGGCGCAAAGGTAGGAAATCCCGTTCTCTTTTCAGATACGATTGTTGCTTTTTGTTAAACTTCATACGCCCTTTTGGCCGTATTCTTCGCTGTTTTCCTACCTTTGTCCACTAAAATACATTTAAAGGAGTATATACATGGTTAGTTACCTGCAAATAGACCGGTTGAAAAAGAGTTTTGGCGAGACCGTCCTTTTCGAGGACATGACCTTCGGCGTGGCGCAAGGGCAGAAGATTGGGTTGATCGCCAAGAATGGAACAGGTAAGACTACCCTGATGAATATCATTGCCGGGAAGGAAGATTATGACAGTGGTTCGGTGGTATTCCGCAACGACCTGCGCGTAGGTTACCTGGAACAATCGCCTGCTTATCCGGCAGGACTTACCGTGCTTCAGGCTTGTTTCTATGCAGCCAACGATACCGTGCAACTCATTGCAGAGTATGAAGCTGCCATGGCCGGGGGTGATACAGCTCACATGGAAGATATCCTCACCCGGATGGATCATCAGAAGGCATGGGATTATGAACAGCGCGCCAAGCAGATCCTTGGGCAGTTGAAGATTGTCCATTTCGACCAGCAGGTAGAAACGTTGTCGGGCGGCCAGTTGAAACGTGTGGCGCTGGCCAACGTCCTGATCAATGAACCGGAGCTGATCCTGCTTGACGAACCTACCAACCACCTCGACCTCGATATGACCGAATGGCTCGAAGGTTACCTCAGCCGCGCCAATATCAGCTTGCTGATGGTGACGCACGACCGTTATTTCCTTGACCGTGTGTGCAACGAGATCATCGAGATAGACCATGGGCAGTTGTACCCCTATAAAGGCAACTATAGCTATTATTTGGAAAAGCGACAGGAACGCCTCGACGCTTTCCATGCCGATGTGGAACGGGCCAATAATCTCTACCGCAAGGAACTCGACTGGATGCGCCGCCAGCCACAGGCACGCGGGACGAAAGCCAAATACCGTATCGACGCTTTTTACGAATTGGAAAAGCAGGCTAAGCAACGGCGCGATAATGCCCGTGTAAACCTGGACGTGAAGGCTACTTATATCGGATCCAAGATATTCGACGCCGTGCATGTATCGAAGCGGTTCGGCAACCTCCGCATCACAGACGATTTCAACTACACTTTTGCCCGTTACGAGAAGTTGGGTATTGTAGGTAATAACGGAACGGGCAAGTCTACCTTTATTAAGATGTTGATCGGTGACGTGGTGCCTGACAGCGGACATTTCGATATCGGCGAAACGGTTCGTTTTGGATATTACAGCCAGGATGGCCTGCAATTTGACGAGCAAATGAAGGTGATTGATGTAGTGCAGGATATTGCTGAATATGTTGATCTTGGTGATGGCCGAAAGATGGGTGTTTCCCAATTTCTCAACTATTTTCTTTTCACACCCGAGAAACAGCACAGCTATGTGTATAAATTGAGCGGAGGGGAAAAGCGTCGCCTCTACTTATGCACGGTGTTGATGGCAAATCCCAACTTCCTGGTACTCGATGAACCGACCAACGACCTTGATATCGTCACCCTCAACGTGCTGGAAGAATACCTGCAACAGTTCAAAGGCTGTGTGATTGTGGTCTCGCATGATCGTTACTTTATGGACAAGGTGGTAGACCATGTGTTGGTGTTCCGTGGCGATGCCGATATCAAAGACTTCCCCGGCAATTATACGTTGTATCGCGAATGGCAGGAGGTGCAACTGCTGCAGGAGAAAGAAGCGGAGGCTACCCGGCAGGCGAAACAGCCAGTGGCCGAGAAACCGTTGCGCACCGCTTCCGAGCCCAAGAAGAAACTTTCTTTCAAGGAACAACGTGAGTTTGAATCGCTTGAGGCCGACATCCAATGCCTGGAAGAAGAAAAGTTTGCTCTTGAAGCGGCTATGAGCAGTGGTACGCTTTCCAATGATGAACTGCTTGTCCAATCAGCCCGCATGGCACAGGTGATTGATGCAATAGACGAAAAAACTATGCGCTGGCTTGAACTAAGTGAGCTGGCGTAAGGTTGAATAGAATAGTTAGAACAGGTAGTTAGTAGCGAAGAGTTAAATGGCAAACAAGCCGGTACTTTGGAACAGGGACTTTATTCAGTGTTGTATCTCCTACTTCCTGATGAACATTTCCTTCTACATGTTGATGCCTACCATGCCGGTTTATCTGGTAGAAGAATTAGGTATTGATACGTCGAAGGTGGGGATTGCTTTATCCAGTTATACGATCGGTCTGTTGTGTGTACGCCCTTTTTCCGGTTATATAGTGGATATTTTCTCGCGTAAACCGTTGTATTTATACTCCTTTATCTTGTTTGCCGCCCTGTTTGGCGGTTACTTTTTTGCCGCCAGCGTGGCTACGGTTATGGCAGTCCGTTTTATTCAGGGCGGTTTTATGGGGCTTACCTCCGTGGCTGGGAATACAATCGCCATTGACGTGATCCCGTCGCAACGAAGAGGAGAGGGGATGGGGTTTTATGGGCTGACAGTGAACCTTTCCATGTCGCTTGCCCCGTTGTTTGCCGTCGCTTTTTATGAAGTACATGGGTTTCATCCGCTGGTAGGTGTCAGTCTGGCCTTGGCGATAGTCGGCGTTGTTTCGGTCTGCATGATTCAGTATCCGAAACGGGAGAAGGTAAAGCGCCCCCCTTTCTCACTGGACCGTTTCATCCTGATAAAAGCGTTGCCTGCCGCCTTGTCGTATATGCTGGTGGCTATTCCCTATGGGATGGTGATCTCGTTTGTGGTACTGTATGGACGGGAGATCGATGTCCCTGATCCGGGCTACTTTTTTATCTTTTTTGCGGGTGGTGTAGGTGTGGCACGTATGGTGTCAGGGCGGCTGGTCGACCGGGGCAAGATACATCATGTCGCGATTAGCGCTATTATCAGTCTGGCTGCTTCGTTTGCTGTATTTGCCTTGTGGCATGTGCCCTCGGCGTTTTTTGTCTGTGCCCTGGCACTCGGGTTGAGTTTCGGGGTTTGTGTGCCGGCGTTTCAATGCCTGTTTGTCAACGTGGCGCCGCATCACCTGCGCGGTACGGCTACTTCCACTTACCTTACTTCCTTCGATCTGGGTGTGGGAATTGGCACGCTGGCTACCGGCTTCATTTCTTCATGGGCTGGCTTGGACGCGGCTTACCTGACCGGTGCCGGCTGTTGCCTGCTCTCTCTGTTTGTATACATTTTCGTAGCTCGTCCGTCGTACGAACGTAATAAACTCGACATTTAAGCCTTTCTATACCGTATTTGTCCTGCCATACGTGTCATGGTCCTGACGTCTCGTTCGGATGGAATGGGAGTTGTACATATTAAAAGGGGTTGCCGATATGAAACATACCTTTGGCAACCCCTCGTCCATAGCTAGGTTAAATCTATTAATAGCCCTACTATTAATAGTGGATGTGATTAAAAGCCCTGATTCAATATCGCTTGCCTTTCACTTTTGCTCATAGCGTTTTGGGACGTAATATGAGGTGTCTGGGATAGTGATAATCTTTCCGTCAGGATAGAGGCCGCAACCTTGAACCATTTTTTGGGGAGTCTCATGCTCTTTTTATAGTATATTTGTCAAAGGTGTAGAGGTAGGACTTGAAGGACGTATCGGAAAGGATTTGCCTGTGGGTGAACCACACACGCAGGAATGTTTCCTGCACGATGTCTTTGGCGTTGCTCTTTGATTTTGCAAATCCGTACAAACTGTCGGCATACAACATATATAACTGATTGAATGCCTCATACGATCCTGCTTTTAATGATTCGGGCAGGAGGTGATTTTTGTTTTGCGCGTTCATACATAATGCCGGTTACGGCCCAATACTTACTAATCTTGGTTTTGTTTATATATATAACAATTTGAGACAGGTAAGAGGTCTCTGCTTGTTGTTTTGGGCGTAGATTGCCCCGGTGTTTTATGCATCAAAAGGAGGCTGTATCAAAAGTAGCCTGGCTCACAGATGACACACCCCTTTTTTCGATTGGATATGGATTGTTTTATGCTTCGGTTATTTCTTCTTTCGCATCGGCAGCCTGATCTTGTGTTTCTGCCGGCTCTGCCTGCGGTGTGTAATCGGTGATACCGGTTGCAATCAACAGGTTATACCATCCCAACAGCTTTTTGATATCACTGGGATATACACGGTCGCGATCGAAATTCGGTAATACGGTAGCAAGATAATTGCGCAGTTCTTCAGGCTTGGCTGCAGAAGGATTGAATGAGAGCGCCTGGCTGCCCTCCTTTTCTTTTATGCTGGTGAGTACTTTATGCAGCGGTTCCTCTTCTTCGTCGGTGTAGATAGCGATATCGCCCAAAGAAATCACTTTGTCCCGTGCATATACCGGCTGTCTTTTTTGGTCGATGAGTGATTCAACGATCAACATGTTTTTCCCTTGGGAAATGATCTTATATAATCCGGGTTTTCCGGAAACAGACAAAATAGTCTTCAACATAATTCGTGTTTCTTTTTCAGTTTAACTTTCAAGGCGCAAATGTAACACAAGTCGCCCAAAAAACAGCAAGATCAGCAAGAAAAAAATAAGGAAATCAGGGGAGGAGTGAAGTGAGAAAAGCCTCTACTTGCGGGATAATAGCGTGACTGTCATCATTCATGATCACATAATCAGCCCGTTCTTTTTTTATTTCATCCGGTAGCTGGTTATTCATGCGGCGGATCACTTCTTCGCGGGAGGAGAGACCACCACGGCGTAAGGCTCTTTCGATGCATAATTCAAGCGGGGCATACACCATGAGACTGATATTGACAATGCTGTCGAAACCTGCTTCAAACAGGATGGCCGATTCGATAGCGCATACGAAGCCAGATTGTCGGTCGCTCCAGTCCAGGAAGTGACGATTGACTTCCGGATGGATGATGGCGTTTACCCGGGCAAGTGCCGCTGGATCGCCAAATATCAGTGAAGCTAACTTCCGCCGATCCAGTCCCTGTGGTGTATAGAGTGACGTGCCGAACAGGGCGATCAGCGGTTCACGTATCCGGGAAGAGGTGTCAGTGAGTTTTTTACTTTCATCATCAGCAATATAGACCGGAATATTCATTATCCCCATCAATGTGGCAACAACTGATTTGCCGCTACCTATCCCTCCGGTGATACCAATTTTGATCATTCTTTATTTTGTTCGATGACAAACTCAACCTTGTTGGGCGAAAGCGAGCAGGTGGATACCCAGTTGGGCTTTTGCGTAAGTTCGACAGAAACAATGCCCGACAGGTTTTGCTCCAACACGTTGAACGGGATCTGGATGGCAAACTGTTTTTCCGTTAATTCCTTGAAACGGGAAATGGGAATGTTGCAACTTACTTTTACTGTATGTGGCATCATCCTCACGGTGTAATGAGGGGGGATATCCGTGCATTCTACAGGAATGTTTAATGTCTTTTCAGAATACTCGTCTACCGGAATAGTCACGGTAACGCTCTCTTTTTCCAGCGAAAGATTAGGCGATTTTTGGAGCTGGACAGTTTTGGTAATCGTCTTATTGACCGCTTTAAATACGGTATATACTGTGTTGATCTGAGGGGTTGAGTCAAGTAACGCTTCTGTGGCATATGCATTTACGACAGCCGGGTTGATCAGTATCTCACCCGACAGTTGGAATCCGGGTTCAAGATTGATCTTCCCGTCGAATACTACCGGGATGGTTTTATGGGCACGTCTGCCATAGGTCACTTTGATTTGCCCCGGATCGAACTTGATCAGACGCGTGGTGGCAATGAGTTGTTTCTGGATTTCCGCTTCCAACTCTTTCGTGGAAATGGTAAGGGCACCGGTCGAAGCCTGCTGGTCTTTTGTCTTGAAATTTTTCTCGATAGGGGCAAATTTACGTCCGAATGAGTAATTCATCAGCACACTCCCTTTGTCTTTCAGTCTGACGGTGATTTTCTCCGGTGCCTGCTCAGTAAAGGCGATATCTACAGGTACGTTTTTATATTTGATCGGTATGGAGACATCAATTTCGTATTCTTCCTGCATGCTTTGCAGTAACCAGAAACCGAACGATAAAAGCACAAAGCCCAAAAAGATAAATATCTCTTTCCACTGGCGTTGCAGTAAAAAAAACTTTATCTTGTTGGGCTCAGACTTGAGTCTGTTGCTATGTTGATCAAGTCCAGACATGTGCAAATGCCTTGTTTATTTCTTTGTGTCTTCCGCAGAGGCAAATACAGACGTTTTGTCTACGCGTACGCGAATATTATCGGCAATTTCAACGATCATATAGATATCTCCGATTTCTTTGATCTTGCCGTATATGCCTCCTGAAGTGATCACTTTATCACCCACAGCCAACGATTCACGGGCTTTCTGGATGTCTTTCTGTTTCTTTTGTTGCGGACGAATGATCAGGAAATAGAAAATAGCAATGATGACAACCATCATGATTAGTCCTGAGTACGGGCTTGCGCCACCTTCGGCTGCCTGAAGAAAAATGGTAAGTAAGTTCATGGTTTACTATTTAGAAATTAATACTGTTGTTTACCGTATCTCGCAAAGGTACAGATAAATATCACTCTTTAAACAATACCTTTTCTTTTTTTAACTCACCAACGATCGCATCGAGGATGCCATTGATAAAAGTACCGCTTTTGGGCGTACTGTAATATTTGGCGGCATCGATGTATTCGTTGAGTGTTACATTTACCGGGATGGACGGGAAGGTAACGATCTCTGCCAGGGCAACCTGCATGATGAGCAGATCCATCTGGGCGATACGTTCGGATTCCCAGTTTTTCATGTGGCGGTCTATCCGTACGCGGAATTCATCGGCTTTCAGCAATGATTGCCGAAGTAGCTGGATGGCAAATTCGCGGTCTTCCTCATCTTTAAACATGGGAAGCAGCGATTGTACACTTCCATTAGCTTCTTCAAACCGTTTGATGGTCTTGAGCGTAAAGGTTTCAACAATCTCGATATCGTCGTTCCAGTAAATACTCTTGTCTTCCAGATAATCTTCTACCAGCTCGTTACCGCAGATATGCTTTTTGAAGAATGCACGCCAAAATTCCAGGTCTGCTCCATACGAATCGTCCGGATTGGCACTATAGGCGGCATATAGTTCGGATGAAAGCAGCAGTTCCAGGATTTGCTTGACGAAATCTTGATCAGTATCGCTACTCCAGGTGAGACTATGTTCGGTGGCATATTTTTTCAACGCCTTATTGGACGCCAGTTGTTTGGCAAATTTGTTGTCGATGAGGCGGGTGTTTGGATTGAGGTCTTCCTCCGAAGGACGCAGTTTATGTTTGCGACTGTCGGTAATCCGCTCGTACAGGTAGGTGACATCAAGGATCAGGAGGAGAAAGTAATGGTATAAATCGTACGATTTCTGCAGGCTGAACAGCAGTTCTTTTTCAGCCATGTTGAGATCTCCGTTTTTGTTTTGATAGAAAGAGTAAACTATCTGTAAAACTTTAATGCGGATTAAAATTCTGTTGATCATCTTATGAAGGAACTTCTTGTTTAATTTCGTTGCAAAGGTAGCGATTCTTTTGTGAAAACACGCGGAGTTAGTGTAACTTTCTTAGCTCTCGGTGCGGCGTGTAAATGATTGTTAATGGAAAAGCAGCAAATTATCAGAAAAATTAACTTTTTTAGGCAATTTAAACGAGAATTATGGTTGTATATTTAAAAAAAAAGTGCATATTTGAGGCAAGTTATGTGAAAAGGGATAGATATTAACTAATGTTTGTTATCATGGAAGATACGAATAGAAGACATGTTGAAGGCGGTGATAAGGAGATTCTGTATTCGAAAGCAATAAAGGCTGGGAAGCGGATTTATTATTTGGATGTGAAAAAGAATCTGAAAGACGATTTATTCCTTGCCATTACCGAGAGTAAAAAGATCCAGCCGAAAGAAGGCGCTCCCGTTTCTTTTGAAAAACATAAGATCTTTTTGTATAAGGAAGATTTTGAGAAGTTTATGGAAGGGATGATCGAAGTGATTGAGTATATCCGGCAAAGCAGAGCTTCAGGTAGCCAGTCGCAGTCGTTTGGAGAAGATGGGGGTAGTTCCCCGGAAGAATTTAAACTCGATATCGAGTTTTGACGGATACGGATCCGACGAAAACAAGCAACCGGTTGTTTTTCCTGCTTGAGGAAAACAACCGGATGTTTTTTTTATAGGCGTGCCTGTGTACATGGAAGCCTATCGCGTTTTTGCTGTCGGGGTTATGCCGGATGAATTGCTTCAGTAGGACACACATCTGCGCAAGTCCCACAGTCCGTACACATTTCAGGGTCGATAGAGTATTTGTCGCCTTCAGAAATTGCTCCTACCGGACATTCATCGATACAACTGCCGCAAGCAATACAATCGTCATTAATTACGTAAGCCATTTTTTTGAGGTTTTAATTGATAACTATAAGTTCGTGCAAAAATAGGACATTCTTCTTATTAAAAAAACATCTCACCTATAATTTTGTTCAAATCGTTCCTTTTTTGCAATAACTCGCGGCTTTCCGCGTTATTAGACAAAACAAGGAAGAGTGTTGAAGCGAGTTTTTTTACTACTGTATATCTGCTTTCTGGCAACAACAAGCGTTTGGGCGCAAAAGGAGCTGGTGAAGGTTCAACCGTATGCCGATCATAAATTGTTCCATTTGGGATTCCATGTGGGTATGCATGCGCAAGATATGATCCTGACTCATACGGGTGTGACCACCAATGGGGAAACCTGGTATGCGGAGATCCCGTCTTATTCTCCCGGATTTAGTGTGGGAGTGATCGGTGATATGTTCCTGAATCCGTACCTGAATTTGCGGGTGATTCCCACGTTGCATTTCGGAGATAAAAAATTTGTCTTTCGTGAACAGGCTTCGGGTGAAGAATTTACGACCACTGTCCGTTCCAATTATGTAACGCTCCCGATCGACCTGAAATACAGCGCCCTGCGTTTGAATAATTACCGGCCCTATTTGATCGGTGGTATTTATGGCTCATTGGATATGGGACGTAAAAAAGGGAATCCCCTGTTGCTCAATGGACTTGATTTTGGTGTAGAGATCGGACTGGGATGTGATTTTTATCTTCCGTATTTTAAGTTATGCCCGGAATTAAAATTTTCTTTTGGCCTGGTGGACTTACTTGAAAAAGACCGTCCCGACTTGGCAGACAGGGAAATGATTAAATATACGGATGCACTCTCGAAAGCCTCCTCCCGGATGGTGATACTGACGTTCAATTTCGAATAAACAGTTCAATGTACATATAGGCAACCGGCGTAGCCATCAGTATGCTGTCGAACCGGTCGAGCATTCCCCCGTGCCCCGGAAAGCAATTGCCGGAATCCTTGATTTTTAATGTCCGTTTAAATAATGATTCTACCAGATCGCCCCAGGTAGCGAATACCACGATCAGCATGGAGAAGAAGAACCATGTGATACGTGAGATATTGGGTGTAAAATAATAAAAAACCTGCGATGCCAGTAGCGTCACTACCAATCCTCCAAAGAAGCCTTCCCAGGATTTTTTGGGTGAAATACGTTCGAATAGCCTGTGTTTGCCAAAGAGGCTTCCAATCAGGTATGCACCGGTATCGTTCATCCATACAAAGACAAAAATGGCCAATACGAAAAGGGGCGTATGCAACATCTCACCTGGTGTATCCGGTATGGCGGCCACAAAGTTGAGCAGAGCAAAAGGCCCCGCGCAATAAACCTGGGCCAGGAAGGTGTACGACCAGTTTTCGATCGGATTGGATCCCTTATCATACAATTCGGCAATCAGCGTATACAGCATAAAGCATAGATACGGATAGAAGATAATGCCTCCAATCAGGTCGTTCGCATACAAAAAAGTGGCGGCAAACAGATATAGCCCGCCCAGGCAACTGATCGTCTTTTTGATTTTAGATTGCTCAAAATGCTTCAGCAGTCCATAAAATTCCCACAGCAGATAGCTGGTGGTCAAACCGAACAATACCAGGAATGTGAGGGGATGTAAACAAATCCCGCTAATGATCACGGCAACATATAGTATACCGGTTATTGCTCGCTTTATGAGGTCTTTCATGTATGTATGCTGTGGCGGTTTTATCACTAAAAGAGAGAGGGATAATCCGGTTTCGCATTGTTGTTGGCCGGCTTTGTTTCATCCTCTTCCTTTTGCGGTTGTGCCTTTTTACTGTCATTTTTTTTGACAGCCGGGCGTTTTATTTCTACTTCCTTGATATCATCGTCTACGGAGAAGGATATTTTTGTCTCTTCTTCCTTTTTCACGATGGGGGAGGCTACCGTAGAAATCTCGTCTGCTGGGGGCTCAGGAGCGGGGGGAGGCGTAACTACAGGCTGTTCCCCGGTCGGTTGTTCAGGGATAGGCTTTTGCTCTACGACCGGTGTTGCAGGTATAGTCTCGACAGGCTCCTCCCGGGTTGGGTTTTCAATTGCCGGTTCTGTCGGGGTTGATTCGTCAGCCGGTTTTGTGGCTTGTTTTTTGTCGTTTTCCTTTACCTGCTGTTCCAATAATTCTTCCGTACGGGATACCCAGGCGCGTTTGCCAAAGATATGTTCCACGTCTTCGGTATAGATCACTTCCCGCTCGAGCAATACGGCGGCCAGTTGGTTGTGTCCTTCCTTGTGGGTAGACAGGATTTTTTTGGCGCGTTGGTATTGTTCGTCAATGATGGATTGCACTTCTTTGTCAATCAGTTTTGCGGTCTCTTCGCTATAGGGCTTGGTGAAACCCCAGTCCTGACCTGACGAATCGTAATAATTCAGGTTCGGCAGGGTGTCGCTCATACCAAAGTAGACCACCATGGCGTAGGCCTGTTTGGTTACTCGTTCCAGGTCGTTGGAAGCGCCGGTGGAGATTCGTCCAAGGAAGAGTTCTTCGGCAGCACGGCCTCCCAGCGTGGCACACATCTCGTCAAGCAATTGTTCACGTGTGGTGATCTGGCGTTCTTCCGGCAGGTACCAGGCAGCACCTAGTGCTTTACCGCGGGGGACGATAGTTACCTTTACCAATGGGTTGGCAAATTCCAACAGCCAGCTTAGTGTAGCATGGCCGGCTTCATGGATGGCGATGCTTTTGCGCTCGTTGGCCGTTGTGATCTTGGAGCGTTTTTCCAACCCGCCGATGATACGGTCTACCGCATTCATGAAGTCTTCCTTCTGAACGAATTTCTTCCCGTTACGAGCTGCGATCAGGGCGGCTTCGTTGCACACATTGGCAATGTCGGCGCCTGAGAAACCCGGAGTCTGACGGGCCAGGAAATCCGTATCTACGGTATCGTCTATCTTGATCGGACGCAGGTGAACGCTGAATATTTCTTTTCGTTCGTTCAGATCAGGCAGTTCCACATGGATCTGACGGTCGAAACGTCCGGCACGAAGCAAGGCTTTGTCCAGGATGTCGGCACGGTTGGTAGCGGCCAGGATGATCACGCCGCTGTTAGAGCCGAAACCGTCCATTTCGGTGAGTAACTGATTCAGCGTGTTTTCGCGTTCGTCGTTGCTGTTCATGTTCGCATTTTTTCCACGGGCGCGGCCTACTGCGTCTATTTCGTCGATAAATACGATACAGGGGGCTTTTTCCTTTGCCTGGCGGAACAGGTCGCGCACACGGGATGCACCCACGCCTACAAACATCTCCACAAAGTCGGAACCCGACAGGGAGAAGAACGGCACATTTGCCTCACCGGCTACGGCTTTGGCCAGCAATGTCTTACCTGTACCCGGAGGGCCAACCAATAAGGCGCCTTTGGGTATTTTACCTCCCAGCTCAGTATATTTGTCCGGATTTTTGAGGAAGGATACAATCTCTTCCACTTCCTGTTTGGCTTCTGCCAGACCGGCTACATCTTTGAAAGTTACCTTGCGGTCGTTGTCCTTATCGAACAATTGTGCTTTAGATTTACCTACATTGAATACTCCGCCTCCTCCGGCTCCCCCGCCCGACATCCGTCGCATCAGAAAGATCCAGACAGCGATCAGCAACAGGATGGGTCCCCACGAAATAAGGAATCCCCACATCATATCGTCACCTTCCTCGTAGCTTACCTGGGCGTCGATCTTATTTTCGGCAACCGCTTTATCATAGAAATCGGAAAACTTATCGGCCGACGGGATTTTGATCACAGCCTTGGGGTTTGTGCCCAATTGCGTAGTGTCTCCTTTAAACACCAGACCGTACATCCCTTTCTTTACGGTAGCTTCAATGGTGTTTTTCTTGTTATATACCACCATCTTGTCGAAGGCGTTTTCTTTGGCATACCGTTGGAATTCGGTCCATCCTATTTCTTTTACGCTGGCTGTGTCATTGGTCAGATACAGGGCGATAAGCATCACGAAGATCAGCCCATACATCCAGTATAGATTAAACCGGAACATTTTTTGTCTGTTGTTCGGGCTTTTATTCGGTGTTTTATTGTTGTTCTCCATAAATCATTACTACTAAAAGTATCTTTTTTAATCCAAGTCCGGGATAGAAGTCAATGTGGCATCGGCCCAAAGGTGATCCAGATTATAAAAGGAACGTTGTTCAGGTAAAAAAATATGAACAAGAACCGTGCCATAATCCATACCGATCCATTGAGCAGCCTGGTTGCCGTCAACCGAGAGGGGTTTTTCGTTTGCTTTCTTACGGGCAAAGTCCCATACGGAATCAGATAATGCGGAAACTTGTGTAGGGGTGTTGCCTTCACAAATAACCATGAATTGGCAAATAGCTCCCTGGATTTGGGTTAAATCTACGGCAACAATTCGTTTGCCTTTCTTTTCCTGCAGCCCTTCAATCACTGCATCTACTAATTCTTTTGTTTGATCCATCTATTGCGTAAATAAGATAATATTATCGAAGTTGCAAATATACTTTTATTATTTGGATGTACGGTTCTTCTACCTATTATTTAATAGAGTTAGAAGCGCTTATCCTGCTATTTTGTAAACAAGCCCGGAGTAAAGATGGTTGCTTGCCGAAAAAAAAATAGTTTTTCTTGTGGCGGTTTGAAAAAAGTGCTTACATTTGCAACCGCAAAGGAAAATCACTGGGCTATGGTGTAATGGTAACACTTCAGATTCTGGTCCTGACTTTCCAGGTTCGAGTCCTGGTAGCCCAACGCAGAGAGGTCGCTAATGAGCGGCCTCTCGCTGTTTATGCAGGCCCGGAAGAATGACTCAACCTGGGAAGTGGGTGGAGTCGGTTCTTTCCTGTTTACTCCGATTGACAGCTTGTAACCCTCCGATAAAGAAGGTGTTACAAATCCCGCAATCGCCACAAAAAAGATCATAACGATCCAAAACGATCGTCATAATGTTCGTTCACGAACATCATAATCTTCGTTTAGGGTCATTATGATCTTTTTTTTCGAAGACGATGGTGATTTGGAAGGCCAATCCGGCTGATCGAAAACCGGACATTCCACCTACAGTATCTACGCGCAGGCCTCATCTGATTGAGGCCTGCGCCTCACCTGGACGAGGCGCAGGCCTCAGGGAGAGTGAGGCGCAGGCCTTGCAAAGGTGAGGCGCAGGCCTGGTTTGAGCAAGTCATGCATCTGGTCATTTCAATGGCAGGAACAGCGCCAAAACCCACCTTGCAGTGAGCATCCATCTGCTATAACTTCTTACACGAAAATTGCTTTCACCCTGTCACTTTCTGCAGGTGGTCAATGAGTTACAGTGAAAGGAGAGGCTGTTTTTCTGTTCTGCCATCACTCTCCTGTCACCCTAAGTGCCTGACTGACTGCAGAAAGTGATAGGGTGAAAGCAGATTCCCCCAATAGAACTGTATGAGATATAATTTGGCTGTTAAGCATCGTATTTAGTTGGAATTGAAAGCTGGCGGTGCTTCAGATAGGGTTGAATTTGAATATATCCTCGGTTGCATGATTGGATGCCCGTGACCGGGCATTCATTCAAGCTATGGTACCACCCTGATATGTTCATTTCATGGGTTAGAATGCTTCACTTTCAAACAATCATGAAAATGCGTTGATTTGCACACCCCCTGATATAAAAACGGTTTTTTTATAGAGGTGATCCGTCGTGATTCGAAAGTGGGAAAGAAGATTGGGCATCAGCGGTAGCAGGCGATAGGCCTGGTACCGCTGACACATGGTGGGTTATTTGTAGTTGAGCCACCTGATCATGTCTTTGATGCTGGGCTTTTTGCCGTACATGAGGATGCCGATGCGGTAGATGCGGGCGGAAAACCAGGTGACGGCAATAAAGGAGGCATACAGGAGGATGACGGACAGGAGCTTCTCCCACATCGGGATGTCAAACGGGATGCGGATCATCATCACGATCGGGGAGGTGAAGGGGATCATCGAACACCAGAAAGCCAACGGCCCGTCCGGGTTTTCCATGCTATAGATACCGGCATAGAGGGCGAATATCAACAGGAGAGTGATCGGCATCATGAACTGCTGCGTATCTTCCTGTTGGTCTACGGCCGATCCGAATGCGGCAAACATGGCGGCATACAGCATGTATCCGCCAACGAAATAGAGGACAAAGAAGAGGCCGATCTCCACGAAATTGATAGCGTGCAACATCGTCAGTATTTTTGATTCGGACGTCTGGGCTGCCACAGCCTGTATATCCATACCATTGGTCATCATGCCGGCTTGCATGGCCGTTGGGTCTACACCGCCTCCGAGGGCGAAGGAGCCGGCTGTGACCAGGATAAAGGTCATAATACCCCACAACAGGATTTGCGTCAGGCCTACAAAGCCGATGCCGATAATCTTACCCATCATGAGGTCGAACGGGCGGACAGACGAAATCATCAGCTCTACGATGCGGTTGGTCTTTTCTTCCATCACTCCCTGCATCACCATGGCGCCATACATCAGGATGAACATATAGATCATGATTGTAAAGATCATGCCGATGATGGAAGCTGCCTGGGCAGACGATACCTGCTCGCTGCCGTCGTCGCTCCATTTGATGGTCTGCACGTCAAATCGTACCTGGCTTTCTTTGATGATGTCTTTCAGGCCGGGTATGTTGTAGGATGCCAGTTTCTCGTCTTCGAGATAGCGGCTGAGCGTCTGGTTCACCATCCGGCTCAGTTCGCCCGGTACCTGTTTCTCGGAGTAGAGGGTGGCAGCCTGCGGATGGGCGAGCAGGTCGTCGGTGATTTGCAGGATGGCAAAGAGGCTTTTATCCGGGTTTTGCCGGTAGCTGTCGAGCGACTGGTTGCTTTGGATGAAACGGTAGTTGCCGGTGTCTTCGAACAGGTGGGCATATTTACCGGTCTGGTCGATAATGGCAATCTGCCTTACTTCGTCGCCCTTGAGGGTAGATAGCCACAGGGGCACAAAAACAAGCGCCGCCATGAGGAACGGCATTAACAGCGTCATGATAATGAATGACTTCTTACTTACACGGCGAAGGTATTCACGTTTGATGATCAGTCCCAGTTTGTTCATGGCTGTTTGGAGTTAGTACCGGAAACGGTGTTAATAAATATGTCGTTCATGGAGGGAATGTCTTCGGCAAACGACAGGATTTCCATATATCCTGCCAGTTCGGCCAGCAGGGCTGAGTTGCTTATTTCCTCTTCCTTGTGGATATGCAGCCGGGTAGTATCACCCTCCGGCGTTTCAGACAGAATGGCACAGCATTCCGGCAGGGAGGTATAGCCTGTACGCACGTCGAGCGTATAGGTATTTGTTTTATGACGGTTACGGATATCCTTCACACTGCCCGACAGCACTACCTGCGATTTGTTGATCAGTGCAATCTCGTCGCAGATCTCTTCTACCGACGCCATGTTGTGCGTAGAGAAAATAATCGTATGTCCGGCTTGTTTCAGGGCGAGAATTTCCTGCTTCAGCAGTTCGGCATTCACCGGGTCGAAGCCGCTGAACGGTTCGTCGAAGATGAGCAGGGCCGGTTCGTGGATTACGGTGATGATAAACTGGACCTTCTGTTGCATGCCTTTTGACAGCTCTTCCAGCTTGCGGTTCCACCAGGGCATGATGTCGAAGTGCTTAAACCATTTTGTGAGCCGTTCGCGGGCTACCATATAAGGCAGGCCTTTGAGTTGCGCCAGGTAAATGGCCTGTTCGCCCACCTTCATTTTCTTGTACAATCCCCGTTCTTCGGGCAGGTATCCGATCTGGAAGATATCTTCCGGTTGCGAAGTCCGGCCGTTGAAGTATACTTGGCCACTGTCGGGCGCAGTGATCCGGTTGATGATCCGGATCAGTGTGGTTTTTCCGGCACCGTTGGGTCCCAGCAGTCCGAATATCTTTCCCTGCGGCACCCGTATACTCACCTGGTTAAGTGCCAGGTGGCCGGTAAACTGTTTGACTACATTTTCAGTTTCTACAAAGTACATATATACATCTTATATTAGTTACATTTTAAGCACGATGCGCTCGCCCAGTTCTTTGCACAGCGCACTCTTGATATCATTCAGTTGCACCAATTGCTTCATCAGGCCGATCACACGGTCCATATCGCTGTTGACTTGCGCTTCCTTGATCTGAGTGTGGATGGTATGGATCTGTTGCACGATATAAACCTCCTTCAGCGCATAGAGTTCGTAGGTGACGAGCATTTCCAGTTTGTCTTCTTCCTCTTCGATCTTGCGGAACTTGGTGTGGTACTTGCTCAACTGGTATTTATCGCCTATCAGGTTGGCAGCCAGCCGGCTGGCCGCCTGGTCAGGATGTGCCAGGAAATACTTGCTGGCCGAGAAGCCTTCAGCGGCACATCGTGCGGCGGCTTCTTCGAGCATCATCCGGAAGAGAGGGTTGGCAAACGTCATGTCGTCCTGTTCCAGTTCGTGTAGGATATAAGACGCTACCCGCGTCTGTTCCGGATCGTGGATCGGGATGAATACGGGCACCATCCGGCCGTCTTCGCCCAGCTCTTCTTTCTTATCGTATTGCTGTTCGTCAAAGAGCAACCGTTCGCCGTAGCGCACGATATACCGGAGAAGTGTGAGTTCGTGTACTTCGTAAGGCGAGCGCTTGGCGCTTTGGGGTTTTAACTGTTCAGGTATCACCACGCCGGTTCCTTCCACAGGAATGTCTTCGGGCGGAGGCGGCAGGTTGTCGGGCGCGTATGGGTGACTGCCGTCTGCCGGGGGCAGCTCGGTGATAGCCGGATAGTCCGGCGGGAGCATATCCGTACCGGTCGAAGGGGTATAAGCCACCGGTTGTGTACCACGCTTTTCTTCCTGTGCCAGGCGCAGTTTGTTCACTTCGGTCAGGATGGCACGTTCGTCTACTTCCAGCATGGCGCTGCACTCGCGGATGTAGACGGTGCGGGTAATGTTGTCGGGGATGATAGCGATGGAACGGATGATGTCTGAGATCAGCGCCGTGCGCTTGATCGGGTCGTTGCCGGCATCTTCCAGCAGGAGCTTGGTCTTGAAGCGGATAAAGTCCGTCTCGTTGGCTTTGATGTAAGCGGCAAACTCCGTGGCGTTGTGCTTGCGGGCGAACGAGTCGGGGTCTTCTCCATCCGGCAGCAGCAGCACGCGGATGTTCATCCCTTCCTCCAGCAACATATCGATCCCGCGGATGGCGGCTTTGATACCGGCCGCGTCGCCGTCGTAGAGCACGGTGATGTTGTTGGTGAAGCGACGTATCAACTTGATCTGCCCCGGCGTGAGCGCCGTACCCGACGATGCCACTACGTTTTCGATCCCTGCCTGGTGCATCGAGATCACGTCCGTATATCCTTCTACCAGGTAGCACATGTCTTCGCGGGAGATCGCCTGCTTGGCAAAGTAGATGCCGTATAGTTCGTTGCTCTTGTGGTATATTTCGCTTTCGGGCGAGTTTACGTATTTGGCCGTCTTCTCATCTTTCTTCAGTACACGTCCGCCGAAGGCTACCACTTTGCCGCTCAGGGTATGCACGGGGAAGATTACGCGTCCGCGGAAACGGTCGTTCATCCGTCCATTGTCGTAGGCGATCACCAGTCCGGTCTTTTCCAGGAATTCGGATTTGTAACCGCTTTTGGAAGCAGCCTGAAAAAGTGCGTCACGCTGCTCGAGGCTGTAACCGAGTTGAAATTTGCGGATGGTGTCTTCGCGGAAGCCTCGTTCTATGAAATAACGCAGACCGATGCTACGGCCTTCTTCGTGTTCGAACAGTTGGGTGGTGAAGTATTGTTGCGCCCAGCCGTTGACGATGAGCATACTCTCACGGTCACTGCGGATTTGTTTTTCCTTGTCGCTCAGCTCACGCTCCTGTATCTCAATGTTGTATTTCTTGGCCAGGAAGCGCAGGGCGTCAAAGTAACTGATTTGCTCGTGCTTCATGATGAAGTGCACGGCCGTACCGCCTTCGCCGCAGGCAAAACATTTACAGATGTTCTTGGCGGGAGATACATAGAACGAAGGCGACTTGTCGGTATGGAACGGACACAAGCCCACGTAGTTCACCCCGCGCCGGTTGAGAGTGACGAATTCGGACACGACGTCTACAATGTTTGCAGCATCCAATATCCGGTCGATGGTGAGTTGGTCTATCATGCGATTGTCTTTTGCAGTCACAAATGTACATATTTTTCCTGTGACGCTTACCTATTAGTCTCCACATCGGGCGGAATTATTACAATCCGAAGAACTCACTTCGGAAAATAATCAGGTTGCTATCCGGTCCTAACGAACAACAACCTGATTATAACGGAGTTCAATAGCCTCCGTTTTGTGATGACGAAGAAGTCGTCACAATGATCGTTCCTTTCATCCCCATTGTAACATGAAGCAGGCAAACATAGTAGATTGTGCCTACATCTGAAGGCTGAACTTCGTACGTATAGCTACCTTCCGAATAATCGAACCCGCCATTGGATGTTGTCCCGTTTGCATTCCATGTTGCCTCATCTACTCGTGTGGCAGTATGTCCGGCTCCGATTATAAATGTAATCTTCTCTCCAACAACCGCATTCAGGGTAGATGGAGAAAAGGACATGTCCAAAGTAGTAATTTTTTTCTCTACTGAAGTAGGCGGAGGTGTACCATTGTCATTGTTGTCATCATTTCCACAAGACGCGAAAACCAACATGGCAAGGAAAACTGGTGCAAATGTATTCTTTTTCATATAAATAACTGTTGTTTAATAAAATTGTCCATATTAATAATTAATATTCGACGCGTCATATTAACTATAACATGCGGTTAATGAATAAGTTTCCGCGTCATGGCGCATTAACAAAAAGTAAACGAACGACAATCCTCCTATTTCAGTTATTTGCGCGATGAGATGGGCGTTTTTACTCATCACGATCTTTTTCGGATCATCATCAGCATGCAAGCACTTCATGCAGGTCTGACTAAATCGAGGCCTGCGTCTCACTTCCGCGAGGCCTGCGTCCCAACCCTACTGAGGCCTGCACCTCAACCGACGGCATTCACATTCCGACATATGTGAATGCGGCTTGCTTCAAGTTCCGACAAACTTCCGTTACCGGTCCTGTTCCCATCGACGGTATGTGTTACACTTGCTGCCTGAAACCGAACAAAGTGTTCGATAGTGAACACTTAGAGTATGCTGTTGTGTGCACGAAATCAGCGTTTTACCTTTTTGGCACAGGGTTTGTTTTTTAGCGGATAGAAACACAACACATCAAGATATGGACAGAGAAATTTCAAAAGAAGTGCGTCAGAAAGAATCGCGCAAACAAATCATTAAGGTCGGATCAGGTGTCGGGATTGCCGTGGTTCTGATCGTGCTTATTATTTCATTGTTGCAAACCAGTCTGAACCGGCGGGATCTCCAGATCTCTACCGTGGATGTGGGCGTGATCGAAGTATCGGTCAGCGCTTCGGGCAAGGTGGTACCCGCCTTTGAAGAAATCATCACGTCGCCCATCAATTCGCGTATTGTGGAAATCTATAAAAAGGGCGGCGACTCGGTGGATGCAGGGACGCCGATCCTGAAACTCGACCTCCAGACAGCAGAGACCGACTACAACAAGCTGCTTGACGAAGAACAAATGAAACGTCTTCAGTTGCAACAACTGGGTGTCTCCAACCAAGGTAAGCTGTCCGAAATGGAAATGCAGCTCAAGGTTTCACGCATGACGCTCAACCGTAAAGAAGTAGAACTTCGCAACGAACGTTACCTCGACAGCCTTGGCGCCGGTACTACCGATAAGGTACGTCAGGTGGAACTCGATTACAACGTGAGCAAACTCAAGCTCGACGAAGACGAACAGAAGTATTCCAACGAGAAAGCGCTCGTAGATGCTGAGATGAAAGTGAAAGAACTCGAACTCAGTATCTTCCGCAAAGGACTGGCCGAGATGAAACGTACGCTGGAAGATGCCCAGATCCGTTCGCCCCGCAAAGCAATCCTCACGTATGTGAACAATGAGATCGGCGCGCAGGTAGCACAGGGTAACCGCGTGGCGATCGTGTCTGACCTGTCGCATTTCAAGATCGAAGGAGAGATTGCCGATACGTATGGCGACCGCATCGCCGCCGGCAGCCGTGCAGTGGTGAAGATCGGCAACGACAAGCTCGACGGTGTGGTGAGCGATGTGACGCCACTTTCGAAAAACGGTGTCATCTCCTTCTCTGTCCAGTTAAACGAAGACAACCACCGCCGCCTCCGATCCGGCCTCAAGACGGATGTATATGTGATGAACGCAGTCAAAGACGACGTGATGCGTATAGCCAACTCATCTTATTATATGGGCAAAGGTGAATACGAACTCTTTGTAGTAAACGGCGACCAACTGCTGAAACGTAAAGTACAACTGGGCGACAGCAACTTCGAATATGTGGAAGTAACAGGTGGCCTTCAGGCTGGCGACCAGGTGGTCGTGTCTGATATGACCAGCTATAAGGATAAGAACAAACTGAAAGTAAGCGAATAACTACTAATATTCAGACCGATGTTGAAGCATTATATACAAATGGCCATCCAGACGATTCGGGAGAATCCGCTCGTCAGCACGATATCCATCCTGGGGACGGCGCTTTCGATCGCTATGATCATGATCGTGGTATTGGTTTACCAGGTGCAGTTGGTAGGCTTCCGTCCGGAAACCAACCGTGGTTCGATGATGTATATATCCGGGACCGAGGTGGAAAAAAAGGATAAGTCCAACCGTAACCGCGGTGGAATGGGGCACCAGGTAGTGAAAGAATATTTCTATGCTCTCCAGACACCGGCCGCCGTGACCGCTACGGCAACGGACAACCGTCCGGTATCCCTTCCCGGAAAGAGATTGTATAAGGAATATGCCCTGTTATATACCGATGCGGCATTCTGGAAAGTGTTTGATTTCGAATTCCTGCAGGGCAAGCCATTTACGGAGGCCGATTTCGATTCGGGCATCCGTTCTGTGGTGGTGAACGACAAGCTGGCCCGCGAATTATTCGGTACGACCGATGTGGTGGGAAAGGCCATCATCATGGATTTCCTTGAATATACGATCTGTGGCGTCGTACAGGAGGTAAGCAGGCAAGCCAACAAATCCTGGGGAGAAATCTGGCTTCCCTATACCACCAACGAAATGTTCATGAGTTCCCGGCAGACTAAAGCAGGCACATTTAGTATTTGTATCCTGGCAAAAGACAGAAGCGATTTCCAGGCGATCAGCGATGAACTGGAAAAGCGCCGGTTGCAGTTGAACGCCGCCGATACGGAAGTGGATGTTAGTTTTCCAACCGGATTGCTTACCCAGGCAGATGTAGCCATGGGAGGGAACGGATTCAGGAAAAGAACCACGTTGGATTTCTGGGCAGAGCGGGGCTCCCTGCTATTGTTCCTGTTGCTGGTACCGGCCTTGAACCTGACCGGCGTCACGCAATCGTCCGTCCAGCGACGCCGTGGCGAACTGGGGCTCCGCAAGTCGTTTGGTGCTACGCGTGCCGTTTTATTCCGGCAGATCATCAGTGAAAACCTGGTAATCTCCCTGATCGGCGGAGTTATCGGTTTCACCCTCTCCTTTGCACTGCTCCAGCTATGTAAGGGTTTCCTGTTGGGCAACAACACGATGCTGAATGTTGAAATGCTGCTCAAACCCGGCACATTCCTGATCGCTTTCAGCTTTGTCCTGCTGCTTAACCTGCTGAGCGCATCGATCCCGGCTATACGGATCACCCGGCAGCCTATTGTAGACTCACTGAAAGATGTAGAATAGTATTCACCTGCAAAAAGAACTACAGATATGTGGAAACAGATACTCAAAATGATATGGAACCAACGTCGCTCGAATGGTTGGATATTTGCTGAATTATTGGTGGTGATGGGCGTGCTTTGGGTGATGATGGATGTTTATTTGGTTGAAAAACGCACGTACAACCTGCCGTTAGGCTTCGATATTTCCCACACCTTCCGCCTCAAACTGGCCGACCTGAACCAGCAGGCGCCCGGTTTTATCCCTGCCGACCAGCGCACGACCACCGAGGCCGACGACCTGTTGAGGCTGATGGACCAGATCCGGTTGAGCAATGAAGTGGAAGAGATTTGCGTGACCTATTTCTCCTGCCCGTATTCGTACGGCAACTCCTGGACCAATATCGAGCCGGTGGATGGCGATACTACCGGATTGTCCAGCCAATCCTTCCAGATACGCAATGTCTCCCCGGAATATTTCACCGTTTTCCGTGTTAAAGATAAAAACGGCGATCCGATCGTACCGCAACTGGAAACCACCCGTTCTTCCATCGTGATTACGGCCGATATGGAAACCCGTTTCTTCGGCAAACAAAGCGGTGAACGGAGAAGCGTGAAATGGGATGAAGAAGAAGTAGTCGTTTCCGCCGTATCCCAACCGATACGTTTAACGGATTACCAAATCAGTGAGCCCAGTTTTTATTATGTACAAGTAGGGAATGATTTCACGGATCTCGTCGAGAACTTCGGCGCTTCCCGTGCCGAGTTGTGTGTGCGGATGAAGAAAGACTACAGTCCCGAAGAGATGAACCGGTTCCTCGAATCGATCAGCGACCGGCTGACGGTGAACAACCTCTACGTCTATGGGGCGAGGAAATTCGACCGCCAACGCGAAGATATGATTCGCGGGAATGGCGACGCTACAAAGATCCGTCTGTCCCTGATGGCCTTCATGCTGGTGAATGTATTCTTCGGCATCATTGGTACCTTCTGGTTGCGTACGCAATACCGCCGGAACGAGATCGGGCTGCGTATCGCGCTCGGATCGAGCCGGAGTGGATTATACCGGTTTATGAACAACGAAGGCCTTTGCCTGTTACTGCTCACCCTGCCCGCTATCTTTTTCCTGATCCTGAATCTGGCACTGATGGATATACTGGAAACTTCCCGGCAGGAGTTGTCTGCCTGGCGGTTCCTGCGTGCAACAGCCGGTTCCTACCTGCTGATGGCCGGTATGATCTGCCTGGCTATCTGGTTCCCCGCCCGTAAAGCCGCCAGTCTTCCCCCTGCAGAAGCGTTGCGGTATGAATAGTGATATGATCCGTAAAGTCTATTTATAATAAACTTATACTAAAATTTAGTCCAATGTTGAAGCAGTACATAAAAATGGCCATCCAAATACTGAAAGAGAGTCCGCTCGTCAGCACGATCTCCATCCTGGGTACGGCACTTTCGATCGCAATGATTATGCTCGTGGTGCTGATCTACCAGATTGATCTGGCCAATTTCTCTCCCGAGAATAACCGCGACCGGACACTCTATGTATATGGTACCGCCGTGGAGTCTAAAGACCATACCTTTGCCAACCATGGTGTGATGTCGCTCGAGGTGGTAAAGGAGGTCTTCTATCCTCTGGAGACTGCCGAGGCGGTGACTGCCGTTGCTTCAGACAACCGCCCCCTTTCTCTTCCGGGGAAGCGTCTGTTTCAGGAGTATGCCCGGAAGGCTACTGATCCGGGCTTCTGGAAAGTATTTAACTTTCAGTTTATACAGGGCGCACCGTTTACCGAAGCCGATCACCAGTCGGGTATCGCAGCCATGGTGATCAGCGAAAAAGTGGCAAAGGATTTGTTTGGAACAACAGAGGTTGTCGGTAAGACAGTCCTTATGGATTCGCGCGAATTTACGATCCGCGGTGTGGTAAAGGAAGTAAGCCGGCAGGCGAGCGATTCATTTAGTGAGATATGGATTCCTTATACTACGGATCCGGAGTTGCTGACTTCCCGCTATGGCTTTGTCGGTTCTTTCCAGGTCCTCATCTTGGCAAAAGACAAAAAAGATTTCCCGGTTATCCGGGCAGAGGTGGAAAAACGCAAACAAGCGTTGAATGATACTAATGCAACGCAGACGGTTGATTTCCCCAATGCGCCGACAACCCGTGCGGTGATCGCCATGGGTGGCGGCGGATTCAGGAAGGTGACAATGAAAGAATTTATCCTCGAAAAAGGGGCTATCCTGCTGTTCCTGTTATTACTGCCTGCACTGAACCTGACGGGTGTTACACAATCAACCGTACAGCGCCGTCGTAGCGAAGTAGGTGTACGCAAAGCCTTTGGAGCTACGTATAACCGGCTGTGGATGCAGATTGTGTGCGAAAGTTGTGTGACTTCCTGTATCGGGGGGGTGATCGGACTTGTGTTGTCTTTTATACTGCTCGATCTGTGTAAGGGCTTCCTCCTGCTGAACGGCGCTTTTGTAACTGCCGGTATGCTGTTCCAGCCCGCAACTTTCGCTATTGCATTGCTGTTTGTGCTTCTGCTCAACCTACTCAGCTCAACAATCCCAGCTATCCGCACAGCCCGTCAGCCTATTGTGGATGCCTTAAAAGATAACGATTAGAAACTCCTTCAAAACGATAGACGTATGTTTAAGCAGATATTCAAAATAATATGGAAACAACGCCGCTCCAATGGTTGGCTGTTTGGCGAACTCCTGGTGGTGATTGGCGTACTCTGGCTGCTTGTGGACGTGTTCCTTGTTGATGTGGTAGTATACAACCAACCGCTTGGCTTCGATATCGAAAATACGTTCCGGCTGAAAAAGCAAATGCTGAATGAGGGTTCTGTGGGTTATATTCCGGAAGAACAACAGACAACAACTGAAGCGGAAGATTTGCTCCGGCTGGCCGACCTGATTCGACAGAGCCCCGAAGTGGAGGCGGTTTCCCTTAGCCTCTCTGCCGTGCCGTATGCCTTTGGGGCTATGTACACAACCATTGACGCTATCGATGGCGACACAACAGGGCTTTCTTCCCGCTCTTTTCAGATGCGCAAGGTGACACCGGAGTATTTTTCCGTATTCCGATCAAAAGATAAAAACGGGAGTCTGATAGCTTCCCAAATAAATACGGACAGGTCTTCCATGGTTATATCTGCCGATATGGAAACCGAGTTTTTCGGTACGCAAAGCGGTAAAGGACGGAAGGTGAAGCGAGATGAGAAAGAGATCACCGTTTCGGCCGTTTCCGAACCGATACGGATGAGCAACTATGAGATCAGTAACCCTTGTTTTTATGATGTGTTGGTAGGGAGCGACCTGGAAGCGTTCATCGCCCAGCATGGAGCTTCCAATGTGGAGTTGTGCGTCCGGATGAAGCAGATACATACCAGCGCCGATATGAACCGTTTCCTGGAATCGATGGGCGATCGCCTAACGGTGAACAACCTCTATGTATACGGCGCCAAGATACTCACACAGCAACGCGAAGAGAAAGTCCGGGGCTATGAACAACGGATGAAGATCAAAATAGCCATGATGGCCTTTATGCTTGTCAACGTATTTTTCGGCATTATCGGCACCTTCTGGTTGCGTACGCAATACCGCCGTGGTGAGATCGGGCTTCGGGTAGCCTTAGGCTCAAGCAAAAGAGGATTATATGGCTATGTGAACTGGGAAGGGCTTTGCCTGTTAGGTATTACTATCCCGATCATTCTCTTTCTGATAGCGAACCTGGCTTTTGTAGATCTGATGGAAACGACCCGCCTGTCTTTGTCGCTCTGGCGATTCTTGTGTGTGACGGTATTCACATACACACTGATGGGAGGCATGATCTGCCTGGGAGTCTGGTTCCCGGCACGCAAAGCGGTAAACCTGCCTCCGGCGGAAGCCTTAAGGTATGAGTAAGGATAAGGGCCTCAAAGGCTTTAATGTCTAAGTCCTGAGCGCTAATGCGTAGCCCGTCCTTAAGGCCTTTGTAGCCCTTAAAGCCCTTGAGGCCTTTATAATAAAGATAATAACAATTAATAATAACATCTAAAAATTACAGTCATGATTAAATTAACGAACTTGCAGAAAATCTATCGTACCAAGGAAATCGAAACGGTAGCCCTTGAAAACGTAAACATGGAAGTGTTGAAAGGTGAATTCCTCAGCATCATGGGGCCTTCGGGTTGCGGTAAATCCACTTTGCTGAATATTATCGGCTTGCTCGATGCTCCGACAACGGGAGCAGTGGAGATCAACGGTGTCAATACCGTCAAAATGAGCGATAAGGAATTGGCTGCTTTCCGTAACAAACAGCTTGGTTTTGTGTTCCAGAGTTTCCACCTGATCAACTCATTGAACGTATTGGACAATGTGGAGCTGCCGTTGCTGTATCGCAAGGTCTCTGCATCCGAACGCCGCAAGGCTGCCGAAGCCGTATTGGAAAAGGTAGGTCTGAGCCACCGTATGCGCCACTTCCCCACACAGTTGTCCGGCGGTCAGTGCCAGCGTGTAGCTATCGCCCGTGCCATTGTAGGTAATCCCGACATTATCCTCGCCGACGAACCTACCGGTAACCTCGACAGTAAGATGGGTGCCGAAGTAATGGAGATCCTCCACCAACTGAACAAGGAAGACAACCGTACCATCGTGATGGTAACGCACGACGAACGCCAGGCGAAGCAAACCAGCCGCACCGTTCGCTTCTTCGACGGCCGCCAGGTACAATAAGCCGGTTGCCATTTGGCATCAAGCGTGCCGTACCCCGGGAAACGTATTAAAGTAATCGTATATAGCTCAATCATCGTTATGTATAAAGTCTATTTCAAACAAGCCATCGCCATGCTGAAGGAAAATCCGCTCCTCAGTGTGATCTCTGTCCTGGGGACGGCATTCGCTATCTGCATGATCATGATCATTGTGATCATTTACGAGGTGAGGAATGCCAACTACCAGCCGGAAACCAAACGCGATCGTACCATGTATGTGCAATGGGGGCGGGCCAAAGATCGTGTCGGCGACGGAGCCAGCCATGCAATGCTTTCGATGACGACAGTTAAGTCGGTATATACTGATCTGAAGACTCCGGAAGCTACCACTGTGCTTGCTCCGGGGGCGATGAAACTGGCGTCTTTACCCGGAGGATCGTCTGAAGAGTTTGTGTGCGATGTCCTTTTCTGTGACGCTGCTTTCTGGCGGGTATTTGATTTTAGCTTTATCGGCGGAAAGGCGTTTACGGATGCGGATGTTGTATCCGGCATCAAACAGGCCGTTATTTCGGAAGGGGTGGCGCGTCGGTTGTTCGGGACCACTGATGTAGTGGGCAAACAGCTGTTGTTGAGTTACGATGAGTTTACTGTTTGCGCTGTTGTAAGGGATGTTTCCACACTGGCCGAATCATCTTATGCGCAGATATGGGCTCCTTATTCTACGGAAGATATCCTGAATATGAGTTATGCCGAGAATATACTCGGAGGGTATCGGGTGTATATGTTGGCTAAAAGCAGAAATGATTTTGAAGCGATTCGTTCGGAAATAGCAGGCAGGGTAAAGGAGTACAATGCTACGCTGACGGATATGGATTACGAGCTTTTGGATCAACCCGATACCCATTTTGTGCGGATGGAACGTTTCGCTGCCAACCGGGCGCCCGACATAAAGGCGTTAATGATCCGGTATACGATTGTTTTACTTGTGTTGATGCTTGTTCCGGCGATCAACCTGTCAGGGATGACTTTGTCGCGGATGCGGAAGCGGATGGCAGAGATTGGCGTTCGCAAAGCATTTGGGGCAACGAAAGGTGAACTGCTGGGACAGGTGTTGTATGAAAACCTCATCCTGACACTCCTGGGAGGTATTGTAGGATTATTACTCTCCTACGGGGCGCTCTTCCTTTTGCGTGGCTGGCTGTTGGGAGAATCCAATACGTTTGTCTCGTCATTGGTCAATGGATCGGCTTCAGTGAATCTGGAGATGATGTTGAACCCCATGGTGTTTGTGTATGCTTTCCTGTTTTGCCTGGTTCTCAACCTGCTTTCTGCCGGTATCCCGGCCTATCGGGCTTCAGTGATGAATATTGTGGAAGCGTTGAAGGATAATTAATAACAGCTTAATTCTGAAAATCTATGATAAAGCATTTGCTTACAATGATATGGAATCAGCGGAAGAGTAATACCTGGCTGTGGGCCGAACTCCTGCTGGTGTCTGTTTTCTTGTGGTTCATCGTTGATTTCTTTTGTGTTACGGCCTATACCTATTACCAGCCTACCGGTACGGAGATCGATCATACGTATCAGTTGATGATGCGTGAGCTGACGTCTAAAAGCGCCGAATATATACCGGCGGAAACGAAGACAACCACTTCCGGCGAGGACTTACAGGTAGTGTTGGACCGTGTCCGCAACTATCCGGGTATTGAAGCAGCCTGTCTTTCTTTCTTTTCCGTTCCCTATAGCCAGGGAAACTCTTACCAATTAGTCGGAGAAGATACGACCCGGTATGTGGCTGGCCATCAACGGCATGCTACTCCCGGATTCTTTCAGGTATTCCGCGTGAAAACCAAAGAAGGGAAAGATGTCCAGGTAGAAGCCGGTGCTACCAATGTAGTTATATCGGCGGAGATGGAGAAGGAGATGTATGGCGACCAACCGGGATTGGGTAAGCCATTTGTACATTCCAGCTCTGTGGATGTAGCCAGAAAGGTAGCGGCTGTTACCCATTCTTTCCGTTACCTGGAATTTGATAAGCGGGAGAATACCTACTTTCTGTTGATGGATGCTGCCGAGGTAGCCAAGCTGGATCGCAATATGGTTCAGTATATCGAGCTATGCATCCGCGTCTCACCCGAAGCGGATAAAGACTTTGCCAAGCGGTTCCGTCAGGATATGAAAACACAAATGCGTGTAGGCAACCTGTATTTGATGGATATCGTAAGCTTTGACCTGTTGCGCACCAGTTACCTGAAACGAGACATGAACGAAGTCCGTTCACAACTTTCCGTCTTAGGCTTTTTGTTGCTGAATATCTTCCTGGGTATTATCGGTACGTTCTGGTTCCGTACACAATACCGGAAAGGGGAAATGGGATTACGCATTGCTTTAGGGGAAACACGCCGCGGATTGATGTCTATACTCATTGGCGAAGGGTTGGTATTGTTGGCACTGGCCATGATCCCGGCCGGAATCATTTGTATCAATGTCGGTCTGATGGATATTGTAGGAACCTATCTGATGCCTTTTGGTATTTTACGCTTCCTGGTTGGTATATCCATTACTGTTTTATTGCTGGCTATCATGATCATGATCGGTATCTGGTATCCTGCCCGTTTGGCTACGAAGATACAACCGGCTGAGGCGTTGCATTATGAATAAACTGTAGTTAGTAGAAAAAGGTAAATAAATATGTATAAGGTCTATTTTAAACAAGCGATGGCGGCATTGCGGGAGAACCCGCTGCTGGGCGTGGTGTCGATTGTCGGTACGGCATTGGCGATCTGTATGATCATGGTGATCGTGATTGTGTATGAGGTGCGGAACGCCGATTATCAGCCTGAGGGTAACCGCAGCCGGATGCTGTATGTGACATGGGCTACAGCATTGGGAAAGAAAGGCGGCGACAGTAATTCCAACCTGTCGCTCAAAACCATCAAGGCTTGTTATCGCGGCCTGCAATCGGTAGAGACGGTGGCTTTTGCCGCCCGTTTCCGTTCCAAACTGGCATCCGTTCCGGGCGGAAAAAACAAGTTCAATGGGGATTTGCTGAATACCGACGAAAATTTCTGGAAAGTGTTCAATTTCGCATTCATTGCCGGGAAGCCGTATACGGAAGCCGACGTGACATCGGGGATCAAAACGGTTGTCGTCTGTGAAACGGTAGCGCGTAAACTATTCGGTACGACCGACATCGTAGGTAAAGAGATGCTGCTGAGCCATGAACTATTCACTGTCTGCGGCGTGGTGAAAGACGTCACTATCCTGGCCGAATCGGCCTACGCCCAGATATGGATACCGTATAGCGCCGATAAATTTATGCAGATCTCATTTACGGAAGATATACTGGGGCTGTTCCAGGTGTATTTACTAGCCAGGTCGCCTGCCGATTTTCCGGCGATCCGGGCCGAAGCCGAACAGCGTGTCAAACAATACAACACCACGCTTACCGACTATGAATATGTGCTCAACGGACAACCGGAGACCCATTTCGAATTGCAAACACGTACCAGTGCTGCCAAGCCGAGTACCAGGGGTACGATGGTGCGCTATGCCGTCATCATCCTGATACTCTTGCTCGTTCCGGCCATCAACCTGTCGGGTATGACGCTTTCGCGGATGCGCAAACGAATGACTGAGATCGGTGTATGCAAAGCTTTCGGCGCTACCCGGGGTGAGGTGATGATGCAGGTGTTGACGGAGAACCTGGTGGTATCGCTGATCGGCGGTGTGATCGGGCTGCTCTTATCATACGGAGCTTTGTTTATGTTGAAGGGCTGGCTGTTGGGTTATGCCGGCGGACGCGAGATCAACGGCCTGGCTTCGGTCAATATAGAGATGCTGTTCAACCCGATGGTCTTTGTCTACGCTTTTGTGTTCTGCCTGGTACTGAACCTGCTTTCGGCAGGTATCCCGGCCTACCGCACAGCCTCGGGCAATATTGTGGATGCATTGAAAGATAATTAATACTCACTACTCTAATCTATACGAATTATGATCAGACATTTATTTTCTATCATCTGGAACCAGCGAAAGACGAACGCGTGGATTTGGGTAGAGTTATTACTCGTGTCGGTGTTTCTCTGGTATATTGTAGATTATCTGTTGGTGACCGGCTATACGCTTACGTCGCCCAAAGGGTACGATACGGAGCATACCTATTATATTGCCTTGTCTGAAAAAGGGAACGAAAGCGAAGGGTATATCCCGTTGGACAGGAAGGCTACCACAACAGGTGAAGACCTGTTAACCATCGCCGACCGAATCCGTACCTATCCCGGCGTGGAAGCAGTATCGTATTCCCGCGCCGCTTATCCGTATTGCCAGAACAGGCGCGGACGACAAGTGGGCGCCGACACCGCCAACTATATTCCGGGCCGCCTGCTGACGGTGACACCCGATTATTTCCGGGTATTCAACATCAAGGGCAAAGATGGACGCGATATCCCTATCGATGGCCTGAATGAGAAGACTTTCGTGATCACCGAAGATATGGAAGCTACCCTTTTCGGCAACTCTTCGGGAATTGGCCAACTCCTGCATTATCCGCAGGACAAAGAGAATACCGAACGGTATAGATCGGTCGCCGCCGTCACCCAAAAATTGCGGTATACCGAATACCACAAAGCCGATTATGCGTTCTATGACATACTGACCCCGGCTATCATGGCCGGAGCCAAACCGGAGGATGTATATGCGATCGACTTGTGTATTCGTGTTGCACCCGATGCCGATAAAGACTTTGCCAAACGTTTCCGGGCTGACATGGATGCGCAACTTTCGGTAGGGAATGTCTATCTGTTGGACATCCGGACCGTCGAATCTTTCCACGACTATTTTGTGGGCGACGACAGCAACGCACTGCATACCCAACTGGCCGTCCTCTTCTTCCTGCTGCTGAATATCTTCCTGGGTATCATCGGCACCTTCTGGGTACGCACCGAAGCCCGGAAAGGAGAGATGGGCTTGCGTGTAGCCCTCGGCGGCACGCCCCGCAGCCTGATCGCCATCCTGATCGAGGAGGGGATGATCCTGTTGGGACTGGCTACGATCCCTTCCGCTATTATTTGCCTGAACCTCGGACTGGCAGAGGTGGTTGAGGTGGGACGTGTTGATTTTACGGTCCTCCGCTTCCTGGCCGGTACCCTGATCACCTTCGGGCTGATGGCGCTGATGATCATCATTGGTATCTGGTATCCTGCCCGGCAGGCGGCTACGGTCCAACCGGCAGAGGCGCTGCATTATGAATAATCAATTAACTAACGATGCTAATAAACTACTTCAAACAAGCCTGGAACCTGATCCGGCAGGAAAAGCTGTTCAGCTCGATCTATATCGTCGGGACAGGCTTGTCCATCGCCGCGGTGATGGTACTGTCTATCGTGTATTACATCAAGGTGGCCAATATCTATCCGGAGACGAACCGCGACCGGATGCTGATCGTGAAAAGCGCCCAGGAAAAGTATGCCGAAAAAGGTTCCAGCAGCGGCTCGCTCTCTCATTCCTTTGTGCAAAGCTGTTTCTCTTCCCTGAAAGAGGTGGAAGCGGTGAGCCGTATCTGCCAGTCGTTCAATGTGAATTATATCCAGCCGGAAGGGAGTAAGGACCAGTGGCCGGTGACAGTGAAGTTCACGGATACGGACTTTTGGAAAGTCTTCTCTTTCCGTTTCCACGAAGGGAAACCGTTTACGGAGGCCGATCTGCAATCGGGTATCCGCACGGCCGTTATCTCCTCTACACTGGCACAGCGCTTATTCGGAGCGGAAGAGGCGGTGGGCCAGTATGTGAGCCTTGACTTTGAATCGTATCGGGTGTGTGGCGTAGTGAGCGATGTGTCGCAGGCAACTGAAGTGTCGTATGCCCAGTTATGGGTGCCTTATACGGTACGCCCTGATTATGACAGCCGGTTTGGACAGACAGCCGCGCTGGGTCGTATGCAGGTATATATGCTGGCCGCTTCTGCAGCGAAAATGGATGCGTTGAAGCAGGAAATAGAGGCGAATGTACGCCGGTATGCCGGACAATATGCACCCATAGAACTGACACTGAACGGGCAACCCGACAAGCATTGGGAGCATGTGTTCCGCTTTTGGTCGAATGTGGCGCCCGACTTTTCGAAGATATTCCTCACCTATGGCCTGCTTTTCCTGGCGCTGTTGCTTGTGCCCGCTGTCAGCCTCTCGGGCATGGCCGATTCACGCATGGAGCGCCGCCTGAGCGAGATGGGTATACGTCGTTCCTTCGGTGCTCCGAAAGAACGGCTGTTGGTACAACTGATGGCCGAGAATTTCCTGTTTACCCTGTTGGGGGGAGCTGTGGGCCTGTTGTTCTCGTATGTACTGATCCTGTTAAGCAACGACTGGATTATGACGATCGGTAAACAGATGATCCTCACACCAGCCGAGGGGCCGGTGGTAGATTTCTCGCCCACCATGTTGCTCAATATGCCGGTGTTCCTGATTGCGCTGGGCTTTTGCTTTGTGCTGAATCTGTTGTCTGTGTTCATTCCGGCGTGGCGGGCATCCCGCAGGGAAATCATTTATTCGTTAAACCTTCATTGATACCGGCTATGATAAAAACGATATGCAAGCAACTGTGGAACCGCAAGCGCAGTCATGTGTGGATAATGGTGGAACTGTTGTGTGTGTTCTGCCTGATCTGGTACATGGTGGATTACTTTTTTGTGTATGGGTATAATAAAAGTATCCCCGACCATCGGAGTGCGGCGCATACCTGGCAGGTAAACCTGGCGGTGTATCCTTCGGATCATCCGGATTATGCGGCGGAAGAAGATTCGGCTGAAGCCGCCTATGCCAACTATGTCCGTATCCTCCAGACCTTACGCAACTATCCGGGTGTGGAAGCGGTTTCGGTAGCCGCCGGTAATTCACGTTTGTGGAGCGGTAATTTTACCGGGGGTACTTTCTTCCCGCTGTCGGATACACTGCGGCAAGCGAACGGCCAACTGTTTTCCCCTTGTCCGGATGGCGACTTCTTCCGGGTATTCGGATATACCAGCAACGGCAAACCGGTATCGATGAACGATTTTGACTGGACGATCCCGAATGCGATGGTGGTGAGTCGCTCGGCGGAGGCGCAGCTTTTCCCCGGACACAGTGCGATAGGCAAAGAAGTGGTTGACTGGTGGCGACAGGAAAAGCATTATACGATCGTCGGGGTGGTGGATGATATCAAGCGGTTTGATTACAATCGTCCGCAGCATGCTTTTTATTCATCCCATTCTGTACGCGCCGACCAGTTGGATGCCAATGGCGTGAAAGGCCTGGTCTATGCAGTCCGCAGCAATGCCTCAATTTCGGATGCGGTTTTCCGGGATGGGTTTACAGCCGATATGGCTGATGCACTGCGGATCGGGAATTTTTACCTGTTGAGTGTGCAATCGTATGCCGACATCAAACAAGATACTGCCCGGTTGTTTGGCGGGACTACGGAGATCCGTATCCGCACCTACCTGATGGCCTTCTTTCTAATTAATATGCTGTTGTGCGTAATGGGTACGTTTTGGTATCGTATCAATACGCGCCGGAACGAGATCGGGCTGCTGATGGCGTTGGGAGCCACGCATAAGGGTATCCGTGGGGCCTTTTTTATGGAAGGATTGATCCTGTTGACTTTTGCCGCTATGCCGGCGATGATTATCGAATCGCAGCTTGTGGTTGCCGATTTGATCGAAACAATGGGGAAAGACGATAGCATGACTGCCATGCATACAGTTTACCTGCCTGATCGTAAGGTGCTGCGTTTCCTGATCACGAATGCGACCACCTGGTTCATCATGGCCGTTGTTATTATTGCTGCCATTTGGATCCCTGCACGTAATGCCTCCCGCATCCCGCCGGCCGAGGCGTTGCATTACGAATAAAGGTCAGAACACCATTGATGCATGCAGGCCTATATGTCCTCCTCCTGCTACGGGGGTGATCGTCAGGTGATGTTTCTTTGCATACGGATGGGTGAAGATATAGCCGCTGCCGATACCGATAGCAGTGCCTGCCGCCACATCCCACCAATCGTGCTTCTTGCCATATACCCGGCTCCAGCCTACATAAGCAGACAGTAGGTAGGCGGGAATACCATACGTCCATCCGTAACGTTTCTGCAGAAAGGCGGCACCGGCAAAGGAAACGGTGGCGTGCATGGAGGGAAAAGAATCGTTGTCGCTGCCATCAGGCCGTTCTTTGTCTATCAGTTGTTTCAGTATAATGGTGGTTCCTATGGCTGTGACGCCAGTCAGTGCGCCCTGTTTCAACCCTTCCCAATCCTGTAAAGCCAGCGTGGCCGCCAGACTGGCCGCCGGTGTAAGCAGCATCAGGATATCGCCGGAGGTGCGGACTGCCTTACGGCTGCCGGTCACTTCTATGGGAGATGTTGCCGTTTGTGCCGGCAGCGAATAAGTCAGTACGAGTAATAGACAAGATAAAATAATACGCATTGCGATAACTCTTTCCCCTACTAACGGAGAAAGCCCCGGATTATTTTAATCCTTACCTCTCCGTATACAACTCCTTGCTCCGAATCTGCTTTCACGCTGTCACTTTCTGCATCCACTCAGCAAGTTACGGTGACAGGAGGGCGAGGGAAGCCGTTCTCCTGTCACTTCTGCTATCACTAATTCATGTTAGCATGAGCATCGACTATGGCAACCATCTGCAAGATGAATTACCATCGCGCTGATGTTTATCGATCTCCACACTGCTGAAGGGATCATTCCACAAATGCGGAGGGATCTTTCCACGGTTGCGGAATCTCCGTTCCATAGCTGTGAAGCGAAGATTTCACAGCTGTGGGACGGGGACTTCACAGTTGTGGGACGAGGACTTCACAGTTGTGGAACGAAAAGAACATAACGAAGGCAGCAAAAGACCTTGCTTATGTCTACAACAGGCCTTCTGCATGCCGAGTGATGGCAACAGTGACGTGAGAACGGCTTTCCTCGCCCTCCTGTCACCGTAACTTGCTGAGTGGATGCAGAAAGTGACAGCGTGAAAGCAGATTCGCGGCAAGCAGTTGTATAAGGGGGGAGGAAGATGTTATTACTAAAACAGCCCGGCTATTTTGGGTATGAAGATAATCAGGCCGGTGACAGCCGCCGCGATGGCCAGCAGCAGTACGGCGCCGGCGGCCATGTCTTTGACGTGCTTGATGGCTTCGCTGTATGCGGGAGAGAGGTGGTCGGCCAGCAGTTCGATGGAGGAGTTTAAGGCTTCGGCGGCCAGTACGGCGCCGCTCACTATCACGATCGCTATCCATTCACCGGCAGAAAGGTGGAACAGGAAACCGGCGATAACCACACACACAGCCACCGTACAGTGTATCCACGCGTTGTGTTCACGCCGTATCAGTTGGCCGATACCGGCAAACGCATACCGGAAACTCTGTGCCCGGTCACGAAATGAAAATGCTTTCTTCTTCATACATACGTAAGGGCGCACTCTTTTAGGTGGTGCTGCTACTCACTCCGGCAAATATACGACTATATCGGTTAAATCATGTCTGGTTTCTTATCCTTTGTGGGTTATTTTGCCTACCTTTGCACCCACTTTATAATAATAGGTAGAGAAACGAACATGATTACAGTAAGCGGATTAGACCTCCAGTTTGGAAAACGTACCCTTTTTCAGGATGTTAATTTGAAATTCACGTCGGGCAATTGCTACGGCATCATCGGTGCCAATGGCGCCGGTAAATCCACCTTCCTCCGGATTATCAGCAAGGACCTGGACCCTACCCGGGGATCGGTCACGCTGGCACCCGGCGAACGCCTGTCGGTGCTTAGCCAGGACCACTTTGCTTTCGACGAATACACGGTATTGGATACCGTATTGATGGGACATACCACCTTGTGGGACGTAATGAGCGAGAAAAACGCACTGTATGCGAAACCCGATTTCAGCGACGAAGACGGTATCCGCGTATCGGAACTGGAAGAAAAATTTGCCGAGATGGAAGGCTGGAATGCCGAAAGCGACGCCGCCAGCCTGCTGAGTGGCCTCGGTATCAAGGAAGACCTGCACTACAACCTGATGAAAGACCTGAGCGGTAAACAAAAGGTACGTGTACTGCTGGCTCGCGCCCTGTATGGCAAGCCCGACAACCTGTTGCTTGATGAGCCTACCAACGACCTCGACCTTGAAACGGTTTCCTGGTTGGAGAACTACCTGTCTAACTTCGAGAATACGGTGTTGGTGGTAAGCCACGACCGTCACTTCCTTGACTCCGTTTGTACACATACCGTGGATATCGACTTCGGCAAGATCCAGCTCTTTGCCGGTAATTACAGTTTCTGGTACGAATCCAGCCAGTTGGCCCTCCGCCAGCAGCAGAATCAGAACAAGAAGGCCGAAGAGAAGAAGAAGGAATTGGAAGAATTTATCCGCCGTTTCAGTGCCAACGTAGCCAAGTCCAAACAGACTACGAGCCGCAAGAAGATGATTGAGAAACTGAATATCGAAGAGATCAAGCCCTCGTCGCGCCGCTATCCGGGTATCCTGTTCACGCCGAACCGCGAACCGGGTAACCAGATACTCGAGGTGAAAGGGCTGACCAGGAAGATCGACGGGCAGACCTTGTTCCAGGATCTCAACTTCAATGTGGAGAAAGACGACAAGATCGTGTTCCTCAGCCGCGACCCGCGTGCCATGACGGCCTTCTTCCAGATCATCAACGGCGAAGAACAGCCCGATGCCGGAACGTTCCAGTGGGGGCAGACGATCACCACGTCGTATCTGCCGCTCGACAACTCGCCTTACTTCAATTCCGACTACAATATCCTGGATTGGCTGTGCCAGTTCTCGCCCGATACGAACGAAGTGTTCCTCAAGGGCTTCCTCGGCCGTATGCTTTTCTCCGGCGAAGAATTGCTGAAGAAAGTGAGCGTGCTGTCTGGGGGCGAGAAGATGCGTTGTATGATCTCACGGATGATGCTGACCGATGCCAATGTGTTGGTGCTCGATACGCCGACCAACCACCTCGACCTGGAATCCATCCAGGCATTCAACAATACGCTGAAGGGCTTCCGTGGTAATCTGCTGTTCTCCAGCCATGACCACGAGTTTATCCAGACGGTGGCCAACCGTATCATTGAACTCACCCCGAATGGAATCATTGACAAGATGATGGAATACGACGATTATATTACTGATCCGATCGTAGCTGAGCTGCGCGAGAAGTTCTACCGATAAACCGTACAGGCTATGAGACAGCGGGTATTCTTCCTCTTTCTTTTCTTTGTGGTATGGTTGCCGGTATTTGCTTTTCAGCGGCCGATGTTCATGCTCTACCACCTTGCCATGGCCGAAGGCGTGTCGCCCGAAGCCTGGCTGGAAGTGATCCGCCATGGTATCCTGCTCGATTGTACGGTGGCCGGATACCTTACTGTTTTTCCGCTGCTCTGTGTGTTGTGGTCTGTTTGGCGGCCGGGCGTCTGGTTGCATAAGGTGATGCGTGGCTATGTGTGGGTAGTGGCCATCCTGGTGTCGCTCATCTTTGCCGTTGATATAGCCTTGTATCATTACTGGAAATTCCGGTTGGATGCTACGCCGCTGTTCTATCTGCAATCGCCTAAAGATGCATTGGCCAGTATTCCCTGGCAGACGTTTGTCAAACAGTTCCTTATGTTCGCTGTTTCGGTGTTTGCGATCTGGTGGTTTATCGACCGGTTGGTCCTGACGCATACCCCCGAAAAGAAGGTGGGCAACCGCCTGTGGAGCACGGTGGTGGTAATCTTGCTGGGTGGTACGCTGTTTCTGCCGATCCGGGGGGGCGTCACTACCTCAACGGCCAATGTGGGAATGGTGTATTTCAGCAAGAACCAATTTTTGAATCATGCCGCTATCAACCCTTGTTTCAGCCTGATCGCTTCATTGGCTAAGCAGCATAATTTCGCCGCGCAGTTTGACTATTTGCCTGAAGCCGAGCGGAAGGCTACGGTAGATAGCCTGCTTTATGTTCCCACGTCTGCGCCTGATACGGAAACACAACTGCTGAAAACTTCCCGCCCGAATATCCTGATCATCCTGCTTGAAAGTGTCACGGCTAATGCCATTGAAGCGTTGGGTGGACAGCCGGGCGTGACGCCTCAATTGAACAAGCTTTCCAAAGAAGGGATCTTGTTCACCAATATGTATGCCAACTCTTTCCGTACGGACCGCGGACTGGTGTCAGTGCTGAACGGTTACCCGGCACAACCCACCACCTCGATCATGAAATTCCCGGCCAAGAGCCAGACACTTCCTTCCATTGCCAAATCGTTGGGGCAGGTGGGCTATGAGGCGGATATGCTCTATGGCGGTGATATCAACTTCACCAATATGCAAAGCTACTTTTTCAGTTCGGGCTATAACCGGATCACTGCCGACCGTGATTTCCCGCTCGATACGCGCCTGAGTAAATGGGGGGCTAACGATGATGTGACCTTCGCTCATCTCTTCGAATCGATCAGCCAACGTACTGCTGCGACACCTTGGCTTACCACGTTCCTTACGCTTAGCAGCCATGAGCCTTTTGAGGTGCCATATACACGCCTGGAGAATCCGTACCTCAACTCCGTAGCTTTTACGGATAGCTGCCTGGGGAAGTTTATCGACCAGATGAAGGCGCTGCCTGCCTGGCAAAATACACTGGTGATCCTCGTATCCGACCATGGCTTTCGGTATCCCGATACGGTAAAAGAGTTTGCTCCCCAACGTTTCCACATCCCCATGCTCTGGATTGGTGGCGCTGTGAAGCGTCCCATGCGGATCGATACGCTGGCGATGCAAACCGACCTGGCTGCCACCTTGCTGCGGCAACTGAACCTTCCGGTGGCCGGCTTCACCTTCAGCAAAGACATCTTTGATCCCACGGTCCCTCATTATGCTTTTTATACCTTCCCCAATAGTTTTGGTTTTATAGACGCTACCGGTGTCTCCGTCTTTGACAACGAAAGCCTCCAAACCCTGCTCGACGATCCTGTCGAAGGTGGCGGCCGCCGTATTCGCAAAGGCAAAGCGCTCCTCCAAACGCTCTACGACGATCTGGGCAGTCGCTGATCTTTCTTTTTCCACAAATTTGCTTGTTTTCTGCGGATATGTGTATCGTATCATTATCTTTGCACATATTTTATTGTACTTGCATATATGAGTGTTTGTTTCTATGAATAGTTTTGCCGAATTAATAAAGATACGTCGGAGCACCCGTAAGTTTACTGATCAGTTACTGTCTCCCGAACAGGTGGAATCCCTGTTAAAGGCGGCACTGATGGCTCCTTCTTCCAAACAAAGCACACCTTGGCAGTTTGTTGTGGTGGAAGACAGGGAAATGTTGAAGAAACTGGCTGCCAGCCGTGCACATGGTGCTGCATTCCTCGAAGGGTGCGCCATGGCTGTGGTGGTACTGGCTGATGTGATGAAAAGCGGTGCCTGGATTGAAGATGCCTCTATTGCAGCTATTTATATGCAGTTGCAGGCCGAAGACCTTGGGCTGGGGAGTTGTTGGTGTCAGATCCGTGAACGGGTGACGGCCGACGAGGCCGACTCCAATCAATATGTACGCCAGCTATTCGATATCCCGTATCAATTGGATGTGTTATGCATTGTGGGCTTCGGCTACAAAGGACAGGAACGCAAACCGTTCGACGAATCGCACCTCCAATGGGAAAAGATACATATCGGCACTTATAAACCCTCCACGGAAGAGGGACAACAGGTATGAAGATCGTCTTTCTCGGAGCGGGTAACCTGGCTACGCAGCTTTCACAGGAGATGCGGCGGGCGGGTATGACCATCATACAGGTGTTCAGCCCCACGGCCGATCATGCCGCCCAACTGGCGCGATTGCTCCGCTGTGAATGGACAGACCAATTAGCTGGTGTGCGTACGGATGCCGATCTCTATGTGTTTGCTGTCAAAGATACGGCATTGCCCGATGTGATAGCTGCCCTTCCGGCGAATGACGGATTGTGGGTACATACCGCCGGCAGTGTGCCGGTCGACGTGTTTGCGGGCCATGCCCGCCGGTATGGTGTGCTTTATCCCCTGCAAACATTTTCCAAGGCGCGCACGATCCGCCTGGATGAAGTGCCTGTATTTATTGAGAGCCATCGGGAGGAGGATGCATCGGAACTGCTTCGTATCGCCTCGGCGATTTCGTCGCGCGTGTTGTTCCTGCCGTCGGACAAACGCCGTTACCTGCATCTGGCGGCTGTGTTTGCCTGTAATTTCACCAATCACATGTATGCCGTGGCCGAACAATTACTCGAATCCGAAGGGATACCGTCTGATGTGCTGCTACCGCTCATTGATGAAACTGCCGCCAAAGTGCATAGTTTGCCTCCGGCACAGGCGCAGACCGGTCCTGCCGTGCGGAATGACCGCGCCGTGATCGACGCCCACCTCGCTTTGCTCACGGATCCTGCACTGAAAGCTTTATACGAACAGATTAGCCACAGTATCCATACATGTACCTGTCATGAGTAGTATTCCTTTTGACCTGACAAAAATAAAAGCCTTCGTCTTCGACGTAGATGGTGTCTTGTCATGCGATATTCTGCCTCTTGCGCCTGATGGCGATCCGATGCGTACGGTCAATATCAAAGATGGTTATGCCCTTCAACTGGCAGTGAAAAAGGGGTTCCAGGTGGGAATTATCACCGGTGGGTACACGGAAGCCGTGCGCATCCGCTTTTCGCGCCTGGGCATTCAGCATATATACATGGGTAGCAGTATCAAGCGGAACGATTTTGAAGATTTCCTGTCCAAGACCCGTCTTTCGCCCGAATGTATCGCCTATGTGGGCGACGATATCCCCGATTATGAGGTGATGCGTCTGGTTGGACTGCCGGTTGCTCCTGCCGATGCTGCTCCCGAAATAAAAGCGATAGCTACGTATATCAGCCCGCGTAATGGGGGCGAAGGTGTGGCCCGCGACCTGATCGAACAGACAATGAAAGCACAAGGCACCTGGATGGGTGACGAGGCTTTCGGCTGGTAACTCCGATAACTATTAACATAATGACACTCCAAATATAACCGTGTATGTTCCTTCCTAATATTGAAGAATACAGGATCGTTTTAGGGTCTCAATCTCCCCGTCGCCAATCGCTGTTGACTGGTTTTGAGATGCCTTTCGAGGTCCGTGTCCTGCCCGACATTGACGAGTCGTATCCCGACACCGTCAAACCCGAAGATGTGGCTGAATTTGTCGCCCGTAAAAAAGCCACCTGCTATCTGCCGCAACTGGCAGATGATGAGTTACTGATCACTGCCGATACCATCGTTTGGAATTTTCAGGAGATCATGGGCAAGCCCGACGACCGCGATGATGCCATCCGTATGCTCCATCGTCTTTCCGGGCACGTACACGAAGTGATTACCGGCGTCTGTCTGACTACCCGGCAGAAAGTATCCAGTTTCTCCACCTCCTCAGCCGTCTGCTTCGCTACCCTTACCGAAGAAGAAATTACGTACTACGTTGATAAATACCTGCCCTTCGACAAAGCCGGTGCCTACGGTATCCAGGAATGGATCGGCTACATCGGCATCGAAGCCATCAACGGCTCCTTCTACAACGTGATGGGACTGCCCATGCAGCGGCTGTACCAGGCATTGAAGACGTTTTGATTTCTCCCTCTACTTGCTTGGCTTTGCCATACGCTGTCTCATTGAAGTGATGAGATAGTCGTTTATTGTCTGAATAATTCAGTGAGCCAATTGATGAATGTTGAACAGGTGCCCTGGTCTGTTGTCAGGTACTTTTTTGTAATCTTTGACCTCAATATCTTTCAGTGTTGACTGGGCAACCTCCAATAACCGGTCTTTTTTTGGTATTAGAAAAGAGATAAAATCTTCCAGCATACCATTGGTGTTGTTGTCTGGCATGATCCATACACCTGCTTTTTGTGTCTCATTTTGCAAGATAAGTCCGGTTAGAGGGATTTCACCCGGGACATTAAAACCACTATCTGCCAACTTATTGTTTGCTTGCAGTTTCTAATTCGGAAGGTAAATATGTTACTGGCTGTATGATTCCGTTTTTATTGTCCAGACGGATCAGCCTTCCTTTGGTTGGATGTTTGATGCAGTCTAAACCGGCGTTGATTATTGCAATACCTCGCTTTGGGGTGGCTGTCAATACCAGTTTGTCTCCTATTCCGGTAGGCAATTCCGTGGTATGATCAGCATACTTCATTTTATGCATAATAAATTCCTGCATTTCATTGAACGATGTGAAGAAAAGTAACCTTTCTCCGCCTGATGCCTCCATAAAAACGTGGTATGCATCCTGTGCGTCCATTTCTTCCTGCTGATCATCATTTATGATAGCCAGTTCCCTTTCTTTGAGGTCGCTTTTTTTATACATAAACGCGGGGCCTTGTGGATACCAGGTATCACGGAAATGCACTAAAGAAGTGCCAAAGCAGAAACCGGATATCGTCCGGATTAGGCTCGCCGTCTATATATTCATCCGGATCATAGGCGTAAAATGGCAACGGCTTGTTGTATAACCTGCGGCATTCGCCGGTAAACGCCCGCCAGATACCTGTCTCAGACGCCAAATCTTCCAGATAGGCTGTCAGGTAACAACTCAGCTGGCGTATCTGCTCATCTGCATACAACAGGTCTTTCAGGTTTCTTTTTTTCAGATGCCGGTATATTGTATTGGCAATCTCCGTATAGTACCTGTCTACTCCATCCGTTTATTTGTATGGATGTAACTTGATCCACTCGATGGGGTATATTTTAGAAAGTTTCATTATCAGTGTTTGCTGTTAGTCGATGTGTATATTTGTTCGCTCAATTAGTCTGTTTTCCTTCTTAGGGCGTTTTTACGGATTTTCCAGGATAGCCAGTTCCTTCCGGTTGGGGAGATACTGTACGATACCGGGTGAGTATTTGATTTTGTAGTTGCCTTCGTGGTCGGAATAGATGAAGAAGTATTCTAATCCGGGTAGGGTAGATGCTAACTGGATTGCTTCTTCCAATCCCATGGCATTGAAGGCGGTAGCGTATGCGTCGGCAGTCATGCAATCGTCGGCAATCACGGTACTGCTCAGTATATCCTGCTCTGCCGGATATCCGGTGAGGGGATTGATGGTGTGGGCGTATTTCTTGCCGTTCTTCACATAGAAGTTCTGATAGTCGCCCGAGGTGGCGATGCCGCCTTTTTTACACAGTTGGATGATCTCTTCAACGCCGGGTGTATGTGCTTCAGTCAATTGTTCCGGTTTGCGGATACCTACACGCCAGCATTCACCATTGGGATTCACGCCTTTCTGGGCGCTTTCACCACCTATATCCACCAAATAATTCTGAACGCCTTCGCGTTCAAGCAATGCGGCTATCACGTCACAGGCATATCCTTTGGCAATGGCCGAGCAGTTGAGAATTACACGCGGGTCTTCTTTTACTACCTTATTCCCTTCCATGCGAACCTTCCGGTAACCGACAAACTGTTTAAGGCTGTCGATCAGTTCGGGTGTGACCGTGTCCATTTTGCTGAAACCGAATCCCCAGGCATTGATCAATGGGGCGCAGGTGATGTCGAAGATGCCTCCGCTGCGTTCGGATACTTCCTGTGCCTTGTAGAAAACTGTCTTGAACCATTCGTCTACTTCCACCTCTTCGTTGCGGTTCACCCGGGCGATGATAGAGGAGGGGTTGAAGGGGTTGAGTGAGAGGTTGAACTTTGAAAATTCGGCATCGATCTTCTCTGTAAGTAATCCGGGTGCCTCGTACTTGATTTTGTAAAGGGTGTTGAATATGGTGCCACTATCTTCAAAATAGGTTTGCTTGGGTGCGCAGGTTGTGAATAACAGGATACTCAGGGTGGCGAGAATACAGTTTCGTGTCATGGGGTATTGTTTTGTATGTGTGTATTATTGAAATTTGTCTTGTTTGAGCAGGTGTTTTTTCATCCCTTCCGAATACGTTATAACGTATTCCCCGTTGCTGTCGGTATGGATGATAAAATATTCGATATCAGGGAGCGAATCACCCAGCTGCCGGAGTTGTTCTGAACTGAGGGCGGTGAAGGCGGTGGAGAGTCCATCGGCTGTAATGCCGTCATGGGCAATGATGGTACTGCTCAGAACGTCTTGTTCCGCCGGATAGCCGGTGATGGGATTGATGGTATGGGCATATTTTTTGCCATTGCGGATATAGTAGTTTTTAAAATCGCCAGAGGTGCCCATGGCATGCCGGTCTGGTATCTGTACGACCTGTTCGATACCAATGGTGCGATTGTCGTCTGTCTCCACCGGCTTGCGGATAGCCGACTGCCAGGCGTTCCCCTGCTGGTCTATTCCTTTGGCAACGATGACACCTCCCATGTCGACCATATAGTTATGTATGCCCTTGTTTTCTAGTAAGGCCACGATCCGATCGCAGGTATAGCCTTTGGCCAAGGCAGTTAGGGTGAGTTGGATACGGGGGTCGTCTTTGATCACCTGGTCGTTCTCAATACGTATTTTCCGGTATCCAACAAACTGTTTGATACTGTCTACCTGATATTCGGGTATTTTGTCCGGTTCGGCAAAAGCATTGCGCCAGAAAGAAACGAGCGGGAAGCAGGTAGGATCGAACAAACCGTGCGTCATTTCGGAGAGTGCGATTGATTTATTGAAAACATCGATGAAGAAGGTGTCGAGCACAACCGCTTCATTCCTGTTTACCCGTGAAATGATGGATACAGGGTTGTAGACGTTGAGCGAATGGTTCGACTGTTCGACAATCGCTTCGATCTCACGGAAGAAAGATGCCTGCGACTGATAATAAATAGTATATTCTTTGCCATAGACGGAACCGTTTTCCCGGTAATAGGGATAGTCAGGAAAGCAGGAGGTGAGAATGGTCAATATGCAAACGGCAAAAGCCCCTATCCTGTTCATCTCTTTTCTTGTTAGTGCGCAAATGTACGTTATTTTTCACGGATCGCATGCCAATTAGGATAGAATAACAGTTGTTTATTCCTTTTCCATATATCCTCCCTTCATCGGGGATGTACTGATGCGGGTATATATATCGAGGATGCCATTGTATGGGACAGATGCCGGTCGGACCCAGTGCTTGCGCCGTTCGGCCAGGATGGTCTTTATTTCTTCTGGTGTATGGGGTATTCCTTGTATGCCGCAGATATCCAGTCTGCGGGCAGGGATGTCAATACGGATCAGGTCTCCTTCCTCCACCAAGGCTATGGGGCCGCCTTCGGATGCTTCGGGGGATACATGGCCGATAGCCGGACCACGGGTAGCTCCGGAAAAGCGTCCGTCGGTAATGAGTGCTGTGGTTTCGATCAACTCGGGATCGGAGGCAATGGCTTCGGTAGTATAGAACATTTCGGGCATACCACTGCCTTTGGGACCTTCGTAGCGGATGAAGACAGCATCGCCGGGACGGATCTGTTTCTGTAGTACGGCATGTTGCGCCTCTTCTTCGCAGTCGAATACGCGGGCTTTCAACGTGACCTGCATGAGTTTGGGAGAGATGGCCGCATGCTTCATTACAGCCCCTTCAGGGGCAAGGGTGCCCTTCAGAATGGCGATTGCACCTTGGGTGCGGATCGGGTTGGATGCCGGTCGGATGATGTCGGCCGGCCGTACACCCAATGATTGCAGGTGCTGATGGCAAGTGTCGTAGAATCCATTTCGCTGAAGCTCTTCCAGGTTTTCGCCGACAGTTTTCCCTGTGACGGTCAGTACATCCAGGTGCAGGTGTTCCCGTATTTCTTCCATGATGGCTGGTACGCCTCCTGCATACCAGAAATACTCGCCCGGCCAGTAACCGCTGGGACGTATATTGAGCAGGAAAGGGATCTTCCGGTGGATATCGTCAAACAAGGCAGGAGGCAATTCCATCCCCAGTTCATGTGCAATAGCCGGCAGGTGCAACAGGCTATTACTGGACCCGGCGATGGCGGCGTGTATCATAATGGCGTTTTCGAAGGCTTGCGGTGTCAGGATATCAGATGGACATATTCCTTCCGTAGCCAGTGACAGTGCACGTTGACCGGCATGCAATGCGAAAGTGCGCAGGTGAGGCAAATGGGTAGGTATCAGGGCGGAACCAGGTAATGCCATGCCCAGGGCTTCTGCCATGACTTGCATGGTAGAGGCAGTTCCCATGAAAGAGCAGGCGCCGCAATTGGGGCAGGCAGTGTGTTTATATTGCAGAAACTCCGCTTCGGTGATTTCCTTTCGTTGATATTGCGCGCTGTACTTCCCGATCTGTTCGAGCGTAAGCAGGTCGGGGCCGGCTTTCATGATGCCTCCAGGTACGAATAATGCTGGCATATCCAGCCGGGCAATGGCCATGAGATGGGCTGGAACGGATTTGTCGCAACTTGAAATGAATACGCCCGCATCAAACGGGGTGGCTTTGACATGGATCTCCATCATCGCCGCCATGATATCGCGGGATACAAGGGAGTAATTCATCCCGTCGTGCCCTTGTGCTTCTCCGTCACAGATATCGGTCACGTAGTAATTAGCCGGTCGTCCTCCTCGCCCGGTGATGCCTTCATCGGCTGCTTCTACCAATTGGTTGAGGTGGGCGCTTCCCGGATGGCTGTGTCCGTAGCTGCTTTCTACAATAATCTGCGGCTTACTAAGATCTTCGATACTCCAACCACTTCCCAGTCGCAGGGAATCCAGTTCGGGAGCGAGTTTGCGTAATTCCTGGCTTTTCATGATGGATCAGATGGCTGTTGAATGTTTATAACTCGGCCGATATAATGTAGTTGTTCCGTCCCGGCGCATTCCGTGAGATCAGTTCGCCCAGGAAACCGGCCAGGAAGAGCTGCGTGCCGATGATCATTGCCGTGAGTGAAATATAGAAGAAGGGTGAATTGGTCACCAGCGGACGGAGGTCGCCTGCCAGGATAGAGACCAGTTTCATGGTCAATACATAGATCAGCGCAATGAACCCGATCAGGAACATCAGGCTGCCGAGCAGCCCGAAAAAATGCATGGGTTTTTTCCCAAAACTGGAGGTAAACCAAAGTGTAATGAGGTCAAGGTAGCCATTGACAAAACGGCTGAGGCCAAACTTGGTAGTTCCGTATTTGCGAGCCTGATGATGTACCACCTTTTCGCCGATCTTTGAGAATCCGGCATTTTTTGCCAGATAAGGAATGTAGCGGTGCATATCGTTATACACCTCAATGCTTTTCACTACTTCGCCCCGATAGGCTTTCAGGCCGCAGTTGAAATCGTGCAGTCGGATACCGGATATTTTGCGTGCGGTTGCATTGAAAAGCTTGGTGGGCAGTGTTTTCGACAGTGGGTCGTAGCGTTTTTTCTTCCAACCCGAAACCAGGTCGTATCCATCTTCACGGATCATGCGATACAGTTCGGGTATTTCGTCGGGACTGTCTTGTAGGTCGGCATCCATCGTGATCACCACATCTCCCTGCGTCCGCTGGAAACCGCAATGCAACCCCGGCGATTTACCATAATTACGCCGGAAGCGGATAGCGCGTATATGGGACGACTGTTGCTGTAGCGACTGGATCACTTGCCAGGAGTTGTCTGTACTTCCGTCGTCAACAAAGATCACTTCGTAACTGAACTTATTGGCCGCCATTACCCGCTCGATCCAGGCAGACAACTCGGGTAGCGACTCGGCTTCATTATATAAAGGAATAACAACTGATATATCCATCTTATTCATCTGTTGAGTTGGAGTTATACGGCGGGGTGGGAGAGTCGTCACGTTTGCGGTACGCAAATATCGCTACCGGCAGGGAGAAAACAACACCATAGAATATATTGCTGAAAATACCCTGGATGACCATTTGGATGGGAGTAATATGCATCTCTCCGATCTCGTCGAGCATTTTAGGGTCTACCTTGCTTTGTTTAAGCATTTCTATTGTCTGGTTGAATGCGTTGGCGAGAAAATCCGGCGGCGCCAGGTAGCGGTAGAAGATGTAATGCATCAGGGACACCACCAGGGCTGCAAAAGTATAGAGCAAGACGCCGAATTGCCAGGCATGGAAAAAACTAATCTGTCCGTCGGCCATTCGCTTGTATTGGATTGTCATCCGGTAGGCGATAAATGGAACTAGGCAGGTGAACCCCCAGTATACGGAACTCATTACAGGTAATGAGAATCCCCAGATAAAGAAAATGTATTTGAATATCCAGTAAATGCCGAGCGCCAGACCAAACATCATGGCTCCCTTCACCAGCACACTTTTATTTTCTCCCATGCCTTGCGGTTTTATTTTAATCAAACAAAAGTAGACCTTCTCCGGTGAATATACAAGTCATAAACAAAAAAAGAAGCCCTGTATCAGGACTTCTTCCGGTTGAGCCTCTTGTCGGATTCGAACCAACGACCCCGAGATTACAAATCACGTGCTCTGGCCAACTGAGCTAAAGAGGCGGGTGGGTAAGCTGACTACATCGCGCCGCTACAACCAAGTACCCTTGCTGCGGTCAAGCCCTGGGGGAGTTCCGAGGGAGCATGCCGTATAGGACTTACCCGGGCGCAAAGGTAGATATAATTTTTAAGTGTGCAAGTTGTTTGATGATTATCTGTACCTTGATGCGTGTAATCAATTGAAAGCCTTGTTTGTTTGCGGATGTTAAAAAATATTTAATCGTTTACATGGCATTTTCTTTGTAATGGAATTGTAACATCTTTGTCCTAATTTTGTGAGCGTTTAATGATCGAAGTATAATATATAGTAAAGTACATGAAAAATTCTTTCCTGAATCGTTTCACTCCTAAAGAGCCCAAATTCTTTCCGTTACTGAAGCAGATGTCGGATGTTTCCACTGCCGCCGCTGATTTGTTGATCGAATGCCTGCAATGCACCAATCATAAAGAGCGTGTGGAGTTTTACAAAAAGATTAAAGTGCAGGAGCGTGCTGGCGATGCCCTTTCTCACAAAGTGTTTGATGAGTTGAATTCGACCTTTATCACCCCGTTCGACCGGGAAGATATCAACCACCTGGCCGGCCGCCTGGATGATGTGACCGATGGTATTAACAGTTGTGCCAAGCGTATCGCCCTTTACAACCCCAAAGTAATACCAAGTGGAGGGGTGGATCTGGGCAAACTGATTAAGGACGCCTGTGTATGTATCGGTAAAGCGATTGATGAGTTGGATGTGCTCAAGAAAAGCGCTACCCATATCAAAGAGTATACTACCGAACTGCATGATATTGAAAACAAGGCTGATGATGTATACGAACATTTTATTATTCAATTGTTTGAAGAAGAAAAAGACGGTATAGAGATCATCAAACTGAAAGAGATCATGTATGAGTTGGAAAAGACCACAGATTCAGCCGAGTACGTGGGAAAGATTATTAAGACCATCATTGTCAAGTACGCTTAATACCCACATAGATGTCATTACTCATAGCTATTATCGTATTAGCGCTTATTTTTGATTATATCAATGGTTTCCACGATGCGGCCAACTCCATTGCAACCATCGTGTCTACCAAAGTGCTTACGCCTTTTCAGGCTGTGTTGTGGGCGGCCTGTTTTAATTTTGTCGCTTTTTTCATTGCTAAATATATTATAGGGGAGTTCGGGATTGCCAATACGGTATCGAAAACCGTTTTTGAGCAGTTTATTACCCTGCCGGTGATCCTTTCGGGTATCATTGCGGCTATCGTTTGGAACCTGGCTACCTGGTGGCTGGGAATACCTTCGTCATCGTCGCATACGCTGATCGGAGGCTTTGCCGGTGCAGCGATTATGGCAAGTGGGTTTCAGGCTGTCCAGGGAACGGTGATCCTGAAAATTGCTTCGTTTATATTTCTGGCTCCCATTATTGGGATGATTATGGCTTTCTTTCTCACTTTACTGGTGCTGCATGCCTGCAAACGGGCTAACCCGAATAAGGCCGAATCCTGGTTTAAACGGTTGCAGTTGGTGTCGTCGGCACTGTTCAGTATCGGTCATGGCCTGAACGACTCGCAGAAAGTAATGGGTATCATTGCCGCCGCCCTGATCGCCGCTCATCCGTTGGGATTAGGCGTAGGGATCGAATCCATCAACGACCTGCCCGACTGGGTAGCTTTCGCTTGTTTTACCATGATCTCGCTCGGGACCATGTCTGGCGGATGGAAGATTGTCAAAACGATGGGATCACGTATTACAAAGGTAACCCCGCTCGAAGGAATGGTAGCCGAAACCGCCGGCGCCCTTACCCTCTATCTTACCGAGTACCTGAAGATTCCTGTCAGCACTACCCACACCATCACCGGTGCTATCATTGGGGTAGGAGCCACCAAACGCCTCTCTGCTGTCCGTTGGGGTGTGACAAAGAATCTGATGGTAGCTTGGGTGCTTACCATTCCCGTCAGCGCTGCCCTTGCCGCCTTGATCTATTTGCTGGTGACCCTCTTTGTATGACTTGAAAATTGTCGCGGGAGGGGCGCTGTTTGCATGAACAGCTACCCTTCGCGACTGATGAATGGAACGTATAGTAATTCTGGGTTAGTTATGTAGTTAAGGTTGAATACAAAAATAGTCATATACTTTATCTCCTGTTTTTGTCTGCGTCAAAATCCAGTTTTGCCCGTGACAAAAAAGCACTTTGCTGGATTACTGTATTGTTAAAGAATTAAAATGTGATAGTTTTGCCACCTGTAGCCATTCCGAATGTATCAAGCGAAACTTGATACTTGTTTTGTTCAACAGAATTTGGGTAAATTCGGTTAGTAAGCGTTATCTTTGCATTTGATATGGTCCGGATATAAAAAGCAAGAACCACCTGTAGCCTATGTTGTCTGAAAAAGTGCTTTTTTTAATGTGGTAGCGATCACCAGCCTACTATTGAGCAGTGTTTTTATTTTTGCTTTGCGCGGGCGGAGGCGTCCGTCTGTTTTTATGGCTTCATGCCGGTTGTTTACTTCTGTATTCTTGATTATCAATTTCTTCCAGACTTATCATACGCCTTATTATGGGCAGGTATTATGGAATCCCATTCACTTGTTCACCGCATTGGTAAGCTATCCGCTGTTGTTCGCCTATATGTTCAGCCTGATGCGCCCACAAACAATAAGCCTCCGATACTGGCTGGGGTGTTATATGCCGCTGGCAGCGTTGATCGTACTGTACGCAGTGTTCAATGTGTTGCGGGGTGAATTGCCGGTGATCATGGACTATGCCCAGCTCGATGAGTTGTTTGGCGAACCCGGGTTGTGGGTGCGCTTTGCCGGTACGGCGCTGTTTGCCGTGGAAGTGACGGCCTTTACCATCCTGACTTTCCGCATGCAACGGCAGCACGAACGCAATCTATCGTCGGATTTCTCCTATACCGAGGGTAGCACGCTGGGCTGGATTCGTTGGAATGCGGCGATCAACTTCGTGAAGGGTGTCTTTACTGTACTGATCATGGTAGTAGAAGGACCGGAGATCAAGCTGGTCACAAGCATTATCTTTATCATTGAGCCGATTCTTACCACCATCTGGGTATTACAACAAAAAGACCTCTACCTCCAGCCGTCGTCCGGCGAACTGCTTTCTGCCGAAGAGCTACTTCTTGCCAGCAATGAAGCGTCTTCCTGTCAGTATCAGCAGAACCGGCAACGGCTGAAGGTTAACCTGCTCAATCTTCTTGAACAGGAGGAAATTTTCAAAGATGCCGACCTGAGTAGCGAGAAAGTGCGCGAGATGCTCCTGACCAACCGCACGTATCTGTCTCAGGTTATCAATCACGACCTGGGTACCAACTTCTATACCCTCATCAACACCTACCGTTTGCGGAAGGCTGTAGGGATCATGGAAGATCCCGTTTATCGACGCATGCCGCTCAAATCTGTGGCTGATATCTGCGGCTTCAAAAGCCTCAGCGCTTTCAGTACCATCTTTCGTCAGACCTATGGCACTACCCCTTCGGAATGGAAAGAAAAACGGAAAAGTGAATTGGTGTGATAATGTGGGTGAAACGTTGTCGAATGAACGCTCAGCGGATGTCCATTCGCATGATAAAGTCGTTCATGTAGTATCCGTTGCCGATGTGATAGTCACGTGTGCTTTCTTCATAAAAACCGATGTGCTTATAAAAGCCCACAGCCGGGTTGTCACGGTTTACATATAATATAATGGTAAAGGGATTCGTATGTATACCCTTCAGGTATTCGATACCTTGTTCGATCATATAACGTCCCATACCCGTGCCGTGCATTTCGGGCAGGGCGTAGATTTTTTGAAAAATGTAGGTGTCGGCATCCTGTTGTTCGATCGACAGGTAGCCCGACGGAACGTCATCAGACAGGATAATGAAGTAACGGTGCTGCTCTTCGGTCATCTGACGGATCATATTTTCCGGTGCATACATCATTTCGAACATATAGTCGAATTGCTCTTTGGAGAGAATATGCCCGTATGTATCTGGCCAGATACGCATTGCCAGCTCACGGATAATGAAACAATCGTCTATACCGGCTGTTTTGATTGAGAACATCTTAGGTGTGTTTTAGACCACAAAGGTAAATACATTTAAGGTTCGTCTTTGTTTTTTAGGTAGATTTCACATTTATTCTTAGGTCAACTCACGGAAAAAGATAACTTTGTGGGCGTTATTTACGTTTTTGTATATTCAATTTAACTTATATATAGCAAATGGATACTAAAATTCAGGAACTCACTGACAAAATCTACCGGGAAGGGGTAGAGAAAGGAAATGAAGAAGCCGCTCGTATCATCGCAGAGGCTAATTCCCGTTCACAAGCTATCGTAGCTGATGCGGAAGCAGAAGCGAAACGTATTATTGCCGCTGCCGAAAAGCAAGCCACAGAACTCAAAAAAAATACGGAAGCCGAGTTAAAACTGTTTGCTACCCAGTCTGTGGGGGCGTTGAAAAGCGAAGTGGCCAATCTGATCACCGGAGAGATCACCTCTGCCAATGTGAAAGCTGTTACTACAGATAAAGCTTTTATGCAGAAGGTCATTCTGGAGATTGCCCGCGAATGGGTGAAGAATGGCGGACTTACCATTCAAACGGCCGACGAAAAGGAGTTGGCAGCCTATTTTGAAAGTAATGCAAAAGAACTGCTCAATAAAGGGGTGAAGATTGAAAAGGTAAGCGGAAAAGACGCTTCGTTTGTTATCGTTCCTGCTGACGGTTCCTATAAAGTAACATTTGGAGAAGAAGAATTTGTCTCTTTCTTTAAAGAATTTTTACGCCCGCAACTGATCGAAATGCTCTTCTGATCATGAGTAAGTATTATTGCTTAGTAGCAGGACTTCCCAATATTTCGTCGGACGATACCAAAATGCCTTTTACCCTCACTGAATTCAGAAGTGAGTTGGAAGGCATATTAACATCGGCCGACAAGGAACTGGTGGACTTGTTTTTCCTGAAGTTTGACAACAAGAACCTCATCCTGCAAGCTCGCCAACCGGATCAGGATACTGATCCGAGAGGGAGTATATCCTTCGGCGAATTTATGGATCTGTTCAAAGCGCTGAAGGAAGATGAGAAACCTCCGAAAAATGAGCGGATACCGTCTTATTTTGTACCTTTCTTCAAGCAGTACCAAGCTGAGTCGGATAAAGGAAACGGATCGGTTATTCCCTGGGAAGACCGGTTGGCAGGCTACTATTACGCCTTTGCCATGCAATGTAAAAACAAGTTCGTGGCAGCCTGGTTCGAACTGAATCTCAATACCAATAATATCCTAACGGCTATTACCGCACGTAAGTATGGATTGAATAAGGCCGACTATATTGTGGGCGACAACGACGTGGCGCAGGCGCTGCGTGTATCCAATGCCCGCGATTTTGGGCTGGGCGACAGTGTTGAATACCTGCCTGCCTTGCTGCGCATTGCCGAAGAAGCGGATTTATATGTGCGCGAAAAGCGGATGGATCAGTTGAAATGGGCTTGGCTGGAGGAGCAGACTTTCTTCGTTCCCTTCGATATCGAAAGCGTCTTTGCTTATATGCTCAAGCTGGAGATTATCGAACGATGGGCTATGCTGGACAAGACGCGAGGCGAGAAGACCTTCCGCGAACTGATCGGCACCATGAAAAAAGGGAGTGTAAATACCCTGGAAGAATTTAAAAGAAACAATAAAAGATAAGTATGGCTACGAAAGGAACAGTAAAAGGGATCGTGTCCAACCTGGTGACCGTAGAGGTGGAAGGGCCGGTATCCCAGAATGAGATCTGTTATATTTCCGTCGGAGGTGTCAAACTGATGTCGGAAGTTATCAAAGTGATCGGACAGAATGCCTACGTACAGGTGTTTGAAAGTACACGTGGTATGCGCGTGGGCGACGAAGCAACCTTCGAAGGCCACATGCTGGAGGTAACCTTGGGGCCTGGCATGCTCTCGCGTAACTACGACGGGTTGCAGAACGACCTCGACAAGATGGACGGTGTATTCCTTCAGCGTGGCAATTATACCTATGCGCTGAATAATGAAGTAAAGTGGGATTTCAAACCCCTTGTCAAAGTGGGTGATAAGGTACAGGCCGGAGCCTGGCTGGGTGAAGTGGATGAAAATCACCAGCCACATAAGATCATGGTACCCTTTACCTTCGAAGGTGTTTACACCGTGAAATCCGTTGCTGGAGAGGGAAAGTATACCGTCATTGATACGATAGCCGTACTGACCGACGCTGCCGGAAAGGATATCGAAGTGAATATGATCCAGAAATGGCCGGTGAAGAAGGCTATTACCTGCTATAAAGAGAAACCGCGTCCCTATAAACTGTTGGAAACCGGTGTCCGCACGATGGACACGCTGAACCCGATCGTGGAAGGTGGTACCGGCTTTATCCCCGGCCCTTTTGGTACGGGTAAGACGGTAATGCAGCACGCCATCTCTAAACAGGCGGAAGCCGATATCGTGGTGATCGCCGCCTGTGGTGAACGTGCGAACGAGGTAGTGGAGATCTTTGCCGAATTCCCGCACCTTGACGACCCGCATACCGGACGCAAATTGATGGAACGTACCATCATCATTGCTAACACATCCAACATGCCCGTAGCTGCCCGTGAAGCGTCCGTATATACGGCGATGACTATTGCTGAATACTACCGCAGTATGGGACTGAAAGTGTTGCTTATGGCCGACTCTACTTCTCGTTGGGCACAGGCCTTGCGTGAAATGTCCAACCGTCTGGAAGAACTTCCCGGACCAGATGCGTTCCCGATGGACTTGTCGGCGATCGTGGCTAACTTCTATGCCCGTGCCGGCTATGTGATCCTGAACAACGGAGAGACGGGTTCGGTTACGTTTATCGGAACCGTATCGCCCGCCGGAGGTAACCTGAAAGAACCGGTGACGGAAAATACAAAGAAGGTAGCCCGCTGCTTCTACGCACTCGAACAGGATCGCGCCGACCGGAAGCGATACCCGGCTATCAACCCGATCGACAGCTATTCCAAATACCTCGAATATCCCGAGTTCCAGGAATACATCGCCAAGCATGTATCGCCGACGTGGATCGAGAAGGTGAACGATATCAAGACGCGTATGCTGCGCGGGAAGGAAATCTCTGAACAGATTAACATCCTCGGCGACGACGGTGTGCCGGTGGAATACCACCAGATCTATTGGAAATCTGAGTTGATAGACTTTGTGATCCTGCAACAGGATGCTTTCGATACGATTGACGCCGTGACACCGCTCGAACGCCAGGAGTATATGCTGGATAAGGTGACGGATATCTGCCGTGCCAACTTTGTATTCGATAACTTCAACGAAGTGTCCGACTTCTTCAAGAAGCTGATCAACCTCCTGAAGCAAATGAACTACTCCGAATATAAGAGTGACGCTTTCGGCAAGTTCAACGCCGACCTGGAAACCATGATTAAGGAACGCATTTAAAACGACAGAAGTATGGCAACAAAAGCATTTCAAAAGATATTTACGAAGATTACCCAGATAACGAAAGCAACCTGCTCGCTGAAAGCGGCGGGGATCGGGTATGACGAGTTGGCTTCTGTAGACGGTAAACTCGCGCAGGTGGTGAAGATCATCGGCGACGAAGTGACGCTACAGGTCTTCTCTGGTACGGAAGGCATCCGTACCAATGCCGAAGTAGTATTTATGGGTAAGGCGCCTTCGCTGAAGGTAGGCGACCAATTGGCCGGCCGTTTCTTCAATGCATACGGTGAACCGATCGATGGAGGTCCTGTCCCCGAAGGAACGGAAACGGAGATCGGGGGACCTTCGGTAAACCCTGTGCGTCGTGAACAACCCTCCGAACTGATCGCTACCGGTATCGCCGGTATTGACCTTAATAATACGTTGGTGACCGGACAAAAGATTCCCTTCTTTGCCGACCCTGATCAGCCGTTCAATCAGGTAATGGCTATGGTAGCCCTACGTGCCCAATCGGATAAGATCATCCTGGGAGGGATGGGAATGACTAACGACGACTATCTTTTCTTCAAGAATACCTTCAGTAACGCCGGTGCGCTTGACCGTATCGTGAGTTTTATCAATACCACGGAAGACCCGTCGGTAGAACGTATCCTTATTCCCGATATGACCTTGACCGCCGCCGAATATTTCGCTGTGCAGAAGCATGAGAAAGTATTGGTGTTGCTGACAGACATGACCAACTATGCCGACGCTCTCGCCATTGTATCCAACCGTATGGATCAGATTCCGTCTAAGGACTCCATGCCCGGATCCCTGTATTCAGACCTGGCGAAGATATACGAAAAAGCAGTGCAATTTCCTGATGGCGGTTCGATCACAATCATTGCAGTAACAACCCTTTCGGGTGGCGATATCACCCATGCCGTGCCTGATAACACGGGGTATATCACCGAAGGTCAGTTGTATCTCCGTAAAGACAGTGATATCGGTAAAGTTATTGTTGACCCGTTCCGAAGCCTGTCCCGTTTGAAACAGCTTGTGACTGGTAAGAAAACCCGTGGCGACCACCCACAGGTAATGAACGCCGCCGTGCGTCTTTACGCCGATGCAGCCAATGCAAAGACAAAGATGGAGAACGGTTTCGACCTCACCGACTACGACAACCGTGCCCTGGCCTTTGCCAAAGACTACTCAGATAAACTACTGGCTATCGACGTCAATCTCGATACAACGGAGATGCTTGATGTAGCCTGGCAGTTATTTGGCAACTACTTCACCCCGGCCGAAGTGAACATCAAACAAGAGCTGGTAGACAAGTACTGGAAGAATTAAAACACACAACATGGCAATCAAGTTTCAATATAACAAAACATCACTTCAGCACCTGGAAAAGCAACTGAAAGTGCGTTTGCGTTCCCTGCCCACGATCAAGAGCAAGGAGAGCGCACTGCGCGTGGAGGTGAAGCGTACCAAAGACGAAGTGGCGAAATTGGAACTTCAGCTTGAACAGGAAATACGCAACTACGAAAGCATGGTGGCTTTGTGGAACGAGTTCACGCCCGGACTGATCGCGGTCAGGGACGTATCGCTCTCGACACGGAAGTTTGCTGGAGTGGTTGTACCTGTACTGGAAGAGATTGAGTTCGAAATCGGACGCTACAGTCTCTTCAATGCCCCTGCCTGGTTTACCGATGGGATCGAGTTGCTGAAGAAACTCGCCCGCACCGGTATTGAAGCCGAGTTCTCAGGGATGAAGCTGGAGTTGCTGGAACATGCCCGGAAGAAGACCACCCAGAAGGTCAACCTCTTTGAGAAGGTACAGATCCCGGGTTATCAGGATGCGATCCGCAAAGTGAAACGATTTATGGAAGACGAAGAAAGCCTCTCCAAATCATCACAGAAGATCATGCGCGCCAATATCGAAAAACGGAAAGAAAAAGAAGAAGAGGAGGCCGCATCATGATAACGAAAATGCGTAAATATGCCTTTATGGTGTATCATAAGGAATACGATGCGTTCCTGTCTACCTTGCGCGACTTCGGTGTGGTGCATATACAGGAAATGAAGTCGATAGCCGACAATGCCGATCTGCAGGCGTTGATGGGTGAACGTAAGCGGGTAGCGGCTCTGATGCGCGAGTTCCGCCGGCTGAATGAGGAGAATGGGGTGAAAGAGCCGGCTCCCGCCCGTAAGCTATCCAAAGAGGAGGGGCTGGCGTTTGTCCGTAGGGTGGAGGAGTTGCAGGAGAATAAACAGCAACTACTTGCTGTAAAGCAGTCGCTCGAAAAGGATATCGACTATATGTCACGCTGGGGTGAGTTTAGCTGGAATAACTTCAATCGGTTGAAGAAGGCTGGTTGGGACATCACCTTCTTTACCTGCCCGACGTCGAAATTCGAGCCTCGGTGGGTGGAAGCATACAATGCCGTGCTGGTCAACTACGTGCAGTCTGTTACCTATTTCATCACCATCACCCCGGAAGGCACCCCGGTAGATATCGACGCTGAAAGGCCGAAGATGCCCGATCGTGGGCTGGCTAAACTGCGTAGCCGGTACGACTTGTTGACAAAAGAGATCGCCCATGTGGACGAGCAGTTGAAAAACGATGCCGCCGCCGAGTGTAATACACTCGATGTGATTGACCGTGGACTACAAAATGAGTTCAACCTCACCAACGCCTGGGAACAGACCAATCGTGAAGCCGACAATAAGTTGATGTTTCTCGAAGGATGGACTACCGACGACAAAGGCGCCCAACTCGAACAGTCGCTTGATGCAGCCGGCTACTACTTCCACCGCGAAGAAATAAAGGAAAATGACCGGGTGCCGATCAAGCTGAAGAACAACCGCTACAGCCGGTTGTTCGAACCGATCACGCGGATGTTCTCGCTCCCAAATTACACGGAGCTCGATCCGACGCCGCTTTTCGCACCATTCTTCATGCTCTTCTTCGGGCTCTGTTTCGGTGACGGTGGGTATGGGCTGATCATCCTTATACTGGCAACGATCTTCAAGAAGAAGGTATCGCCCGACTTCCGTCCGTTCGTATCCCTGTTCCAGTACCTGGCCGGGATGACGATCGTGGTAGGCGCGCTGACCGGTTCTTTCTTCGGTATAGCCCTGGCAGATGTGCCGGCGCTCCATTCGATCAAGGATTATTTCCTGAGTAGCGACAATCTGATGACGCTTTCGATTGTGATCGGGTTGGTACATATTGTCTTTGGTAAGGTGGTGGCTGCCTATAAGGTGAAGATCCAGCGAGGGGTAAAATACAGTGTCGCACCGTTTGCATGGGTGTTTGTAATTGTGTCGCTGCTGCTGGCTATGGGACTGCCGATGCTCGATATTCATTTGCCTGCGATGGTTGTGAATGTGTGCTATGGGATTGCGGTTGCCGGATTGCTGGTGGCATTCCTTTACAACTCTCCAGGCAAGAATGTGTTCCTCAATTTCGGAACGGGAGTGTGGAATACCTACAACATCGCCTCCGGTTTACTGGGTGATACGCTGTCGTATATCCGTTTGTTTGCAATCGGATTGACAGGTTCTATCCTCGGAGGGGTATTCAATTCGCTGGCTACGACGATGACTGAAGGGTTGCCCGTGGTGATGCGTTTCATCCTGATGCTGCTGATCCTGCTGATTGGGCACAGCCTGAACTTCGGATTATGTATGATTAGCTCGCTCGTACACCCGCTTCGTTTGGTGTTTGTAGAGTATTATAAAAATTCGGAATTTGAAGGCGGCGGCAAGGAGTACCAACCCTTCAAAGAAGCATAAAGAAATAGAAGAATAATCAGTAAAATAATTTAAAACAATTTGTTATGGAAATTTTATTAGCTTACATCGGAATCGCTTTCATGACCGGTCTTACGTTTATCGGTAGCTCGTATGGGGTGACCATCTGCGGTAATGCAGTGGTCGGCGCCATGAAGAAAAACCCGGATGCGCTGGGTACGTACATTGCATTGAGCGCACTTCCCAGCTCGCAGGGTCTGTATGGCTTCGTGGCCTACTTTATGATGCAGAAGTACCTGGTAGCCGACATCTCGATGTTGAATGCCTGCGCCATCCTGGGTGCCGGTCTGATGATGGGTTTTGCCGGTTTCTTCTCTGCTATCCGCCAGGCACAGGTATGTGCCAACGGTATCGCAGGCGTAGGAGCAGGCCATAACGTATTCGGTGCTACGATGGTAATGGCCGTATTCCCGGAGTTGTACGCCATCCTCGCCCTGCTCGTAGTTATTCTTGTTGGCGGAACGCTGCCGGTGTAACCAACATTATTTGATTTTTAAAAAAAGGAGGAGGTGTGAAGTAAGTTCACATCTCCTCCTTTTTTTACTGGATGCTTTTACCAAAGGGAGTGAGGGACAGAGCTGCCATTTTGAAATGCTGGCGGCCGAAGGGGATTCCGATGATGGTGATGCAAAGCAACAAGCCGAAGAACAGATGGGTGAGGCAGATACAGAAACCACCGAGGAAAAGCCAAATCACATTCATGATGAGGTTGAGGCAACCGCCTGAATTACCTTGATCTACCACCTTGCTGCCGAATGGCCATAAGGCTAGTATGGCTAGTTTCAGTGTTTGCAGTCCGAAAGGAATCCCAATGATAGTGACCATCATTAATAAGCTGGCAATCAGATATTCAATGCTGGTGATGATGCCGCCCAGAAGCAGCCAGATAATGTTTCCAATAAATTTCATACTTGTTTTGTATCAGATAGATTAGTTATTACTCAATGTCTCTGCTTCTGTTACTATGCCTCCGTCAGCTGCCAGGCTTTCGGTAGGCTGGGGATACTGCGAGATAGTCAGGCGGAAGCTGTCCAGTTCGGCTATCATCCGTTGCCGGGCAATGGTGAAGCTGTCGGTATATTGTGGTTTGACTGGCTCGGAAGGAGGTGCCTCCATCTGTAATGGATTAATGGGCTGTCCGTTTTTGTAGACACGGAAGTCGAGGTGGGGGCCGGTAGACAGTCCCGTAGAACCCACATAGCCGATCACTTCACCCTGCTGTACATGGCTTCCTCGTTGCATGCCTTGTGCAAAACGGCTGAGGTGCATGTATGTGGTTGTGTAGACCGAGTTGTGTTTTACTTTCAAATAATTGCCTCCACCACCGGCTTGAAATCCCTTCTCTACGATGGTGCCGGCTCCGATACTCTTTACCGGCGTACCGGTGGGGGCGGCGTAATCCACCCCGTGATGAGCGCGGTAACGTTTGAGTACCGGATGGAAGCGTGCATTGCTAAAGCGCGATGTAATACGGAAGAAATCAAGTGGCGCTTTCAGAAACGCTTTGCGAAGGCTATTGCCTGCTTCGTCGAAATATTCGAACACGCTGTCTTGTGTGAAGGGGATTGCTACATAGTCTTTCCCCTTGTGGGTGAACACGGCACCGTTGATGGCGTTGATACCCAGCGCGGTGGTGTCGTCTATATAGGCCATGTCGTACATCACCCGGAAAGAATCTCCTTCTTTGATGTCGAAGAAATCGATTTGCCAGGCATAGACATCGGCAATGCGGATGGCCAGGAGCGGATCGGCACCACTGGAGCGGAGCACATTCCAGAGCGACGAGTTAAGTGTCCCCTCGGCATATTTGCGTACCAGGGTGACGGGTTTGCTGAATTCACGGGCGCTGATCGTGTCGCCTGTGAGGTCGATGACGGCATAGTCGGTCAGCGATTTGGCAAAGGCAATATAATGTATCGAACGTGTACTGTCTGTCGTGGTAAAGGTGCAGTATTGCATCCCGGCACGTAGCTTGGTGGGATCTAACACAGATGCCGCAGCCCGGGAAATACTGTCGCTCATCCGTGGGGAAAATCCCAGTCGGGCAAATATGCTAGCCGGGTTGTCGCCCGTACGGATGGGATAGTCCGTGATATCGAGTGAATCGGTACAAATACCATACTGATAGACATGCTGCAGGCTGTCAACCCATTGGCTGTCTATCTCTTCTTCGTCTGTGGTGGACACATTGGTTTGCCTGCACGATAAAACAAATAAGGATAACAGGCCTATGTGCAGGAAAATGAGTGATCTTGTCAACATCTTTTTGGGACTTGTTTGCTGCGTTTTCTGAATGTCAACAAAGGTATCTTTTTTCCGGCAGATTGCCAATGGAACGATTCGATTTTTCCCTGAAACTTTTCACCATAGGAAAAGTTTGTGTAAGTTTGCAGCTTATAAAAATATGTTGGGATATGTTTAAGGATAAAACGATCGTATATACTTCGGGTACTTTTGATATGTTTCATTATAATCATCTCCGGATGATCAATTATGCCCGTGCCCTGGCCGATATCCTGATTGTCGGTGTTAGTACCGACGAACTGGTGTCTTCCTATAAAGCAGCCCCGGTTATCCCATTTAACGAACGATTGCAAATTATCGAAGCGCTTGAAACACCCGATATTGTGATCCCGCAACATACACTGGATCATACAGAGATTGTCAAGAAGCTTAATATTGATGCTTTTGTGGTGGGAGACGACTGGTTTGGCAAATACGATTACCTGAAAGACCAGGGTGTCCAGGTGTTTTACTTTCCGTATGGAACCGGCGTATCATCGTCCAGCCTGAAAAAAACTATCTACGACTCGTATGATGCTACGCTGAAATCTCAGCGACAGGCCAAACCCGATTCTATCCAGGGATTGGCAGACAAATAAAATAGGCAATGGGGAAAAAGATATTGATCACAGGCGGAACGAAAGGTATCGGCAGGGCGGTTGCCAACCGATTGGCCGAAGATGGGTACGACCTGTTGCTTACTTACGGTTCGGATGCAGAAGCGGCTCAGGATGCAGCTGCCGACCTGAGCCGGTGTTTCGGTATACAGGCTAATGTGTTGCAGGCAGATATTTCCGTTCCCGACTCGATCGGCCGGATCGATTCCTATATCCGGGAGCACGAGTGGCATTTGGATGCAGTGGTTTTCAATGCCGGGCTCACATGCCGTGACTCGTTCGAAACGATTACGATGGCCGACTGGGAGCGTGTCTTTTTTGCCAATGTGCATTTCCCGGTCTTTCTGCTGCAACGCATTGTAGACCGGATCCAAGCCGGAGGATGTGTAGTCTTTACCGGCTCGTCGATGGGTATTCATCCGCATTCGGTATCCCTGGCGTATGGCGTAACCAAAAACGCCATCCATAGCCTGGTGCAGAACCTGGTGAAGTTCCTGGCGCCTTACCGGATCCGCGTGAATGGTGTGGCTCCTGGCTTTGTAGATACGGAATGGCAGAAAAACAAACCGGCCGAGATACGCCGGAATATCGAAAACAAAGTATCGCTCGGACGTTTTTGCGCACCGGAAGAGGTGGCAGATGTGTACCGGATGCTGATCGTAAACAACTATTTCAATGGCGAGGTAGTGGTCGTGGATGGCGGCTACTCGTATAAATGAATAAGGATGACTGAACTGAACAAAGAATACGAAGCTTCTTTAAAATCGATCGAAACAGAAAATTATATCGACCGGGTATTTTACCGACCGATCGGTTTCCGCTTGGCCTGCCTGTTGCGAAATACAGGGATTACACCCAATATGGTGACGATTGTATCCATCTTCGTGGGTGCCGCAACGGGTTATTTCTTCTATAAGGAGAATATTTATTTCACTATCTGCGGGATACTGGTACTGGTGTTTGCTAATATATTGGATTGTGTAGATGGGCAGTTGGCCCGATTGACGGGTATTAAATCGGCTATCGGACGTATCTTGGACGGGATTGCCGGCGATATTTGGTTTGCGTCCATTTATGTGGGCTTTGCCTTGCGCTTATCGCATGCATACGGTAATTACTGGTTTTTCGCCCTGGCTGTGGTGTCGGGACTTTCCCACCTGATGCAAGCAAATATCACCGACTATTACAAAACATTGCATCTCTTTTTCATCAGTAAAGAAAAAGGAGCAGAGTTCCAAACACTGGAACAGGTAAAGAAAAAACACCAGGAGATGCCGTTGGGAATTTCTAAAACGTTTTATTTCCTTTACGTATGGTATACCACCTTACAGGTTAAAGCCACGCCGGTATTGCAACAGATGCTCCGGTCGCTACGTGCCGCGTATGGGGATACTATTCCGGATGATATCCGCCTTCGTTTTCGTCAGGCCAGCAAGAAACTGATGCGTTATATAGACCTGATGACGTTCAACGGGCGGACAGTGGTGATGTTCATTCTTGTGTTAACGGGCGAAGTCTGGATGTATTTTCTGTATGAAATTGTTATTCTTAATTCTGTTATGATAGTCGTGTTGAAAAAGCACGAGAAGATGTGTCTCTCTTTTATTAGATAATGTTATGAAAGAAAGTGTCGTTGATATTTACGACCTGCAACGGATGGCTCCATTCTTTCAGAGCCGCTTCGGGACGTGGATCGGAAAATTGATGATCAAATGGCTTTCTATTGAGAAGGTGAATCAGGTACATGCCCGCCATTGCCATTTGAGAGGATCGGAGTTTACCTCAGCCCTGTTGCATGATCCGATTATTGATATGGACTATACGGTACATAATGAGTATCTGTTAGATTCGTTGCCTGAAGGTTCCTTTGTAACTGTGTCTAACCACCCGATCGGATCGGTCGACGGTATCATGCTGATTGATATTTTTGCTGCCCGCCGTCCGGATTTTAAGGTGATGGTAAACGGTGTGTTGGCCAATATCGGAGCAATGGAAGACAATTTTATTTCTGTGGTGCCGAATACCAGCAACAATAATGGAAATCCGGCTAATATGAACGGCGTCCGTCTTTCCCTGCAACGCCTGAAGGAAGGTCATCCGATGGGATTTTTCCCGGCGGGGGCGATCTCTTTTTATAATAAGGAAGCGAAGCGGATCCAGGACCTGCCTTGGACACACAGTGTAATCCGGTTGATCCGGAAAGCGAATGTGCCGGTCTATCCTGTGTATTTTGATTTCCTGAATACCCCTTTTTTTTATTGGTTGGGAAAGATTGACTGGCGTATCCGTACCCTGCGTATCCCGGTGGAAGCGTTCAATAAACGGGGCCGGAAAGTAGATGTTTACCTGGGTGAACCGGTCCCTCCCGAAGAGGTGGCGGCGATTACCGATGATCCGGCTTTAGCCGAATTTCTGTACAAGCGTACCTACGGCGCTAAAAAGTGATCCTGCCGGACGAAGATTCCCTGTTCTTTCGAGGTATTTAAACGAAGAGTTTGTAATTTTGTCAGGCAAAACTGAAATAATTACAGAAAGAGGCAATTGTGCAATGAAAGTTGATATCCAGCAGATCAAACAACGTTTTGGTATTATCGGGAATAATCCCGCGCTGAACCGGGCGATTGATGTGGCCATTCAAGTGGCACCGACCGACCTGTCGGTTTTAATTACCGGTGAAAGTGGTGTGGGGAAAGAATCTTTTCCACAAATTATCCACCAATATAGTTCTCGTAAGCATGGGCAATATATTGCTGTCAATTGCGGAGCGATCCCGGAAGGAACGATTGATTCTGAGTTGTTCGGGCATGAAAAGGGTTCATTTACCGGTGCATTGGGCGACCGGAAAGGCTACTTTGAAGTGGCTGATGGCGGTACTATCTTCCTGGATGAAGTAGGGGAGTTGCCTATTCCTACACAGGCGCGCCTGCTTCGTGTACTAGAATCGGGCGAGTTTATTAAGGTGGGCTCGTCGAAGGTGCAAAAGACCAATGTGCGTATTGTGGCTGCTACCAATGTAAACTTAACACAGGCCGTAGGTGAAGGTAAATTCAGGGAAGACCTGTATTACCGCCTTAACACGGTGCCTATCCAGATACCGCCGTTACGCGACCGGGGCGAAGACATTGTCCTCCTGTTTCGTAAATTTGCCGGTGACTGCGCCGAGAAATACCGGATGCCTGCCATCCGCCCGGATGAAGAAGCCCGCCATCAGTTGTTAGCATACCGTTGGCCGGGTAATGTGCGCGAACTGAAAAACCTGGCAGAACGTATTTCGGTGATTGAAGAAAGCCGGGAGATCACGGCGGATGTACTGCGCCGCTACCTGCCCGACCTCACGATGGAAAAATACCCTGTATTGATCAAACAAAGCGGCGACCAAAAGATATTCAACAGCGAGCGTGAGATTCTCTACCAGGTGTTGTTCGATATGAAAAAAGATGTGACGGAACTGAAAAAGCTGGTGCATGATATCATGAGTGGCGCTCATCAGGTATCTATGTCTGATGAAAATAACTACTCGCATACGATCCATCCCCATCCGGTGGATACTCCGATCCAGTTTGCCGAGGATGTGGAAGAAGAAACGCTTTCCCTGGAAGAGGTGGAAAAGGAGATGATACGCAAAGCGCTCGAGAAACACAATGGGCGACGGAAGAATGCAGCGGCCGACCTGAAAATATCCGAACGTACGCTGTACCGCAAAATTAAAGAATATAATCTGGAATGACTATGCCGGTGAAGAAAATACTTGGGTTGCTATGTTGTGCGTTGTTACTGTGTGTAACGGCCTGTAAGATATCGTATACCTTTAACAATGCAACGATCGATTACACCAAGATACAGTCGATCACAATTAAGGATTTCCCTAATCAGGCTCCTTTGGTATATCCGCCGCTGTCGCAGATGCTGACGGAGGAGGTGAAGGATCTCTTTACCCGGCAGACCCGCCTACAGATCATACAAGCCAATGGCGACTTGGACCTGGAAGGAGAAATCACCGGTTACGACCTGGCGCCCATGGCGGTGAAAGAAGATGCGTATGCTTCGCAAACTCGGTTGACGATTACCCTCCGTGTACGTTATGCCAACCGGGTGACACCCGAGGATGATTTCGAACAGTCGTTCTCCGCCTACCGCGAATTTGATGCCAATCGTATGCTGACCGATGTGCAGGACGAACTCTGCCGTGAAATCATTAAGGAATTGGTAGACCAGATCTATAATTCAACTGTAGCCAATTGGTAAATGAACGCAGCCGACCTATACCGGTATATGGAGCATCCGGCGTTGCTTTCGGCCGAAACACTGCCGGAACTGACGCAGTTGACGGTCGATTTTCCGTATTTCCATGCAGCCATCATGTTGTATCTGAAAAATCTTTCCATCCGGGAGGATGTGCGGTTTGGGCAGGAATTGAAGCGGCTGGCTGTGTCGGTGCCGGACCGGAAGCAATTATTCCTGCTGATCGAAGGCGAGCGGTATGGACTGACGGCTGTGTCTGCTGCACCTGTGCATACTCCGGAAGAAAAGGAAGGAGGTTTCTTCCTGATCGATTCGTTTCTGGCTACTTATGCGCCTCAGGATGCCGGAAAGGCGGAAGCTGCCTTGCTGTTTGGGCCGACGGCGGCTTCCGATTATATGCATTGGACAATCGGCAAAGGATTGTTGCACGAAAACGCGGTTGAAGCACCCCGTCTGCAGCATCAGGAATGGATTGATTCTTTTATTGCTTCCGATGAAAAGCGTCCGCCAGCCAGTGCCCGCAAACCGGACGATGAAGTGCTCCGTGAACCGTCTGATCAGGGAAAAGAAACAGACGATGCCTACCTGCAACTCCTTGACGAGTCTTATTTTACTGAAACGCTGGCCCGTATTTACGTGAAACAGCACCGGTATGAGAAAGCTTTGCAAATATTTAAAAACTTACGCTTGAATTATCCGGAAAAAAGTATTTACTTTGCAGACCAAATCCGATTTCTGGAGAAACTGATTATTAACACTAAAAAATAAGACTGAGATGTACGTATTTATTTCTATTCTGATTCTGATAGCTGCCATTCTGCTGATACTGATAGTGATGATCCAGAATTCAAAAGGCGGCGGTCTGGCATCAGGATTTTCTTCTTCCAACCAGATCATGGGGGTACGTAAGACAACTGACTTTTTGGAAAAAGCCACTTGGGGATTAGCTTGTACTGTTATCGTATTAAGTATCCTGATTACGAATTTCATTCCCCGCCACGAAAGAGCTAATCAGTCCGAGATCAAACAACAGGTAAATGATGCCGTTGTGGTAGATCCGAATACTGTAGCTCCTGATTTCGGAACCGCTCTGCCCGAACAGGCTCCCGCGGGACAACCCGAAGAAACTACGCCGGCAGAGTAAGGACTGGCAGCATGATACAAACAGAAGGTACCTCAACGGGGTACCTTTTTTTATGCCTCTTATTTATGACAACATATATCTAAAGGAGTTATCTTTGTTGAATCACTTACTAATCAGTACCAGATGAAAAAGAAGTTGTTTATCCTTTTACTTGCATGTATGGGCACTGCCATGCAGGCGCAACTACGTAATCCGGATGTATACGAAATTACCGAGATGGATTATTCGCAGTTACGTACCGAGATTGCCATTCCCGATTTTTCCGGTTATCACACGCTGAAATGCGATTTCCATATCCACACTATTTTCTCTGATGGGAAAGTATGGCCGGATATCCGGGTGCATGAGGCTTGGCAGCAAGGGCTGGATGCAGTGGCTATTACCGATCATATCGAGTACCGTCCGCATAAGGATATCCTGAAGGGCGACCTTAATGAATCGTACAAAATAGCGAAAAAAGCAGCCGATGCTATCGGCTTTATGGTGATCAAAGGAACGGAGATCACCCGCGACAAACCGCTCGGTCACCTGAACGCCCTTTTTGTGCATGATGTGATCCCGATGGATGTGCCCGATCCCTTGTTGGCTATCGACGAAGCGAAGAAGCAGGGCGCTTTTGTAATGTGGAACCATCCCGGCTGGCCGGACGATCAATCAACGGTCTATCCTGTACATGAAAAACTGATCCGTGAGAAAAAGATCGACGGTGTAGAGGTGTATAATTACATGGAGTATTACCCGGCCATCTTTGATTTTGCCGCCGCCAACCACCTGGCATTTATGGGTAACTCGGATATGCACAACCTGATCGCAGGCGATTACGGTCCCAACCTGCGTCCCATGACGCTTGTCTTTGCTACTGAAAAGAGCGAACAAGGCATCAAAGAGGCTTTGTTTTCCAAACGTACGGTTGCCTTCTTTTACGGAGAGCTGGCCGGTGATCCGGTTTACCTGGAACCTTTGGTGCTGGCTTGCCTGAAGCCGCGGCGCTTGACAGATAAAATGGCTGAGATCACAAATGTGTCGGATATTAGCTTCCGCTTGCAGGGAAGTGATGGGAGCCTGTATATTATTCCGGCCCGTAAAACGTTGCTGATCGGTACGCCTTCAGCCGACACACTTACTGTGTTGAATACCCATGTGGGTATGGATAAGAAGCTGACTATTTCTGTAGATCGTTTCCTGAACCGTCATTGAACCGTATATATGGAATCGATTATGAATCTTCTTCATTGGGAAGGCTTGTTGATTGGAATTGCAACCTTTCTGATTATTGGCCTCTTTCATCCGGTGGTGGTGAAGGCAGAATATTACTGGGGTACCCGATGCTGGTGGATTTTTCTGGTGTTGGGCGTGGCGGGAACGGTAGCTTCGCTGCTGTTGGAAAGTGTGTTCCTGTCGGCCATCTGCGGCGTGTTTGCTTTTTCTTCTTTCTGGACCATTAAAGAGGTATTCGAACAGGAGGAGCGGGTACGGAAAGGTTGGTTTCCGAAGAATCCCAAACGGACATACAGGGAATAGATGTTACTATCTACAAGTAAAGAGAGGCTGCCTAAAAAATAGACAGCCTCTCTTGTTTGGATAACCTTTCAGTCCGATCAGGGCATACCTACCAGGTTCCAGCCCTGGCGATAGTTGTGCTTGATCAGTTCTTCGGCAAACTTCTTGGCATTGATCGGGTCGGTCATGTCTTTTTTGAAGCTCGGGTGACCGTCTTTGATGGTGAAACCGTCTTTGATTACGATGCGGATCTCTTCGTTGTCCGTAAGGTTGGTGAACTTCATGTTCGGCCCATCCCACAACAGTTCCTTGTTCAGGTTCTGCAAACGAACGGCCAATACACCCATCACTACCATTTCGTTGAACGGACCTGCTTCAGAGAAGTCAGATTTCGTCTTCACGCGGCTGCCTGCACTTTCCTTACAAGCACGGATGAAGTCTTGCTGGTGTCCGTCTCTTCCTTCCACGCGACGTTCTGTCTTCGGCGATTCAGGCACGCGACCGGAAAGCAACCAGGGGCTTGCGCCATAGCAACCGCATACCAGGGTGTCTTTCGTTCCGTGGAACAATACGCAACCACCCTGTACGTTCATATTCTTACCTGCAGGCCAGCCAGCCGGCATATCGGGTTTGAGGCCACCGTCATACCAGAATACTTCTACTTCGGGCAGAGCTACCTTCGGCATATTATCACGAGCCGGGAATACCAAGCGTACGCGCTGAGCCTGCGGAGCGCAGTCTTTCAGCAACAGTGTGGAAGAGCCTTGTACCTTTGTGGGATAACCCAATTTCAAGCCTTTGAATACCGGATGCAGGATGTGGCAAGCCATATCACCCAGCGCACCTGTACCATACGCCCACCAGCCGCGCCAGTTCCAGGGATGATAGAGTGCGTTGTACGGACGCATTTCAGCCGGACCTGTGAACAGATCCCAGTTCAATGTAGAAGGAATCTTATCTGCTTTTTCGGGAGTCATCAAACCTTGCGGCCAGATCGGACGGTCGGTGAATGCTTCAACCTTGGTTACTTCGCCGATTTCGCCATTCCAAATCCATTCGCAGATCTGGTTAACGCCTTCTCCGGATGAACCATGGTTACCCATCTGGGTCGCTACCTTTTGTTTGGCGGCCAGTTTGGTGAGCAGGCGGGATTCGTACACAGAGTGTGTAAGCGGTTTTTCGCAATACACGTGTTTGCCCAGTGTCATGGCATCGGAAGCGATGATGCAGTGTGTATGGTCGGCAGTTGCTACCATAACGGCATCAATAGAGCTTCCCATTTCTTCGAACATCTTGCGATAGTCCCAATACTTCTTGGCTGTTGCATATTTATCGAATACGGGTTTGGAGTATTTCCAGTCTACGTCGCAGAGGGCAACTAAGTTTTCTGTTTCCATACCGCGTAATACGCTGGCGCCACGTCCGCCGATACCTACGCCGGCGATGTTCAGTTTGTCGGTAGGAGCCGTATAACCATGGCTCTTTCCCAGAATACTGTTTGGTACGATTGTCAAAGCTGCGGCTGCAGCTGCTCCTCGTTGGATGAAAGATCTTCTTGAAATGTTTGACATAATACTTAATTTAAGAATTAGAAATTGTATGATTTATTTGAGAATTACCGGGTTTGCAGATTCGGTACCAAATATAGTTTTTTTTTAACAAAACAAAGGCTGAAAGCAAATATATTTTGACAATTATTCAGCGGGTTGGAAACGGTTCAGCAGCACTTTTTCCTCCACGGCATCTCCCCGGTCGGAAAACAGGCCTACCAGGTAACGTCCCCGCCAGCGCATGGGGATGTCGCCGTTATAGCGGTCGGATACTACCAGGTCGCCTTCCTTCGGCTCTCCTTCCTGCCGGGCAAAGGCCAGGTACTTGCGCAGGATTTCTTTGGCGCCTGCAGGTGTTTGCCCGTCTATCGCGAATAGTTGATATTCTTTACCGCCAACCGTATACCGGCACAGGTACACCTGGCGGAGAAATTCGTGCCCGATATAGTTGGCTGTGGTATACGCTTCGGAGAACATCAGTTTGCCTTCGGGGGCAAAAGCTTGCAGGATGGCCGGATAGTCGGCGTTCGGATCGATTTCCTGCGCCAGTCCGCCACCGATCAGTTGCATCACATGCGATGCATCTCCTTGCGTATAGCTCCACATTTTCACATACATGCTTCCGGCAAAGAAGAAGAGGCTTGATTTGTCGCCTTGCGCTTCGCCACCGATTGAAATGAATCCCAGTTCGGAAGAACGTTCGGATGCGTACATGCCGAATGCGTCTTCGGGGCTGGCATGACGATAGGCCTGGATGGTGATGTAGTCGGTTCCTTGCCGGTATTCGAGGCTGGTCATCTCTACGAAATTATTTTCGATAAACAAGGGGGCTGCACCATTGATGCGGTCGAACAGGTTGTCAGGATCAAATACTTCGGTTTCTTCGCTGATCGTCCAGCCGGTTACCGGTGGGAGCCATGCTTTCAACTGGGCAGGTGTCTGTGCTGCGATCCATTGTCCACAGCACAGCACGAATGCCACAAGACAAACAATAATCTTCATATAATAATGTATGTTAAGATAACAATTCAGTGGGAATGTTGCGTACCGGTACGATGGCGGCAATCTTGCGGCCAATGTCGAATCCGGCTGTGCACTGTATCCGGCAGGTTTCGCAACCGGAACAGATATCCTTGGGCAAATTGAGTTCGGCCAGTGTTTCTTTGGACAACTGGGCATGTTGGTATCCGTAGGCATACATGTAGGCGCGCATCAGGTCGGGTATCGGAAGGCCTTCCGGGCATTGCCCGCGGCACAAGTCGCACTGCTGGCAGAACAGGCCTTCCTGTGTACAGAGGGCGGCCAGGTATTCCTTGTCGGTAGTACTTAGGGCGGGCGATTCTACGGCGGCGATGCAGTCGTCCAGCATCTCAAAGCTGGTGAATCCAGGTATGGCGGTGGTGATGTGTTCGTTCTGCCAGGCCCATTTAAGGCAGGCTTGTCCGTTCACTTTGTTTTGTCCGGCGGCATCTTCTTTTCCGCCTGTCATCGTTTTCATGGCTACGAAGCCGATTCCGGCTTTGGCGCCACGGGCGATGGCTTCGTTGGTCTCGGCTATATTGCCCAGTTTGAAGTTGTAGCTGATCAGGATCACGTCGTAGATACCGGCCTCAATCGCAGCGTCTATCAACTCAGGCTTATGGTTGTGCATGGAAAAACCGATATGCCGGGCTTTCCCGTCGTCTTTGAATTGCTGCAGTTGGGCTACCAGGCGCGGGTCTTTCACTTGTTCCGGGCTTTGGAGGTCGTGGGCGTAGAACCAGTCTACATACGCCATCTGCAACCGTTTGAGGCTGAGGTCGAGTTGAGCGGTATAGTCTGCTTCGAAGGAATCGGTAAGCGGGTACTGCATCTTGCCTTTGGTGGCCAGATAGAAGCTGTTGCGGTCTTTATCTTTGAAGAAGAGGCCGAGCATTTCTTCATTCCGTCCGTTCTGATAGCCATGTGCCGTGTCAAAATGGGTGATCCCGGCATTGTAGGCTGCTCGTACCACGTTTGGGTTGTCGGCCCGCATCACACCCATGCTCAGGATAGGCAACTGAATACCGGTACGTCCCAGCGTGCGGTTAGGGAAGTTGGCCTTTGCAGCAGTCTCTGCCTTCGCAGAAGCAGGAGAGGGAGATGCGATAACCTGGGGGGGTAATAGCGCACCGGCACCGGCCACAGCAGACAGCCGGAGAAAATTTCTTCGATTCACTTTTTTCTTTTCCATAATGAGATACTATTAGTGGCTAATATATTAGATTCTGTATGCACAATCAGATGATACACAGCGTGGACTGATCTTTCTGTACAAAAATAAGAAGTTATTCGGAATTGCTGCATGAAAAATGCAAGAATATGCAAGCGATACGTACTTTATAGTACAACGTGCTCAATTTCAGCCGGATATTTAAGCAGACTTGTTTGTATCCCGACAGATTTGATCCGACGCAAACTAAGGAAAAGAGTACTGTTTTCGAATCCCGCGAAATGTGAATATTCAATAGGTACCATAGCGTGTGTGAATGCCCGGTTACGGGCATCGTGTATGTAGCCAGGGGTGCAGGCGAAGCCAATCCCCTGGCTATCAACAAGATACCCCTGACGGGGCATTCGCATGCACACAAAAAGATGTGTATAAAGAGTAGCTGTCTAGGCGGGGAGCCAAGTTACTCTTGTTTACTATTTACATGATAGTCTTCAAGCTATATTCAAATCCAAACTTGAAG
>JAVBUH010000075.1:0-19964 GCA_031555505.1 Tannerellaceae bacterium | reverse complement strand
CTTCAAGTTTGGATTTGAATATAGCTTGAAGACTATCATGTAAATAGTAAACAAGAGTAACTTGGCTCCCCGCCTAGACAGCTACTCTTTATACACATCTTTTTGTGTGCATGCGAATGCCCCGTCAGGGGTATCTTGTTGGTAGCCAGGGGTGCAGGCGAAGCCAAGCCCCTGGACAAGGGATGGTACATTATAATCCTGCGCCACGTCAGTGGTGCCGGTCTATCCACACGGTCCCGCTGACGCGGCACACAAAACATATACAACTCATGTGTCCGGGGGCTTGGCTTCGCCTGTACCCCCGGCTACGTACAGGATGCCCGTGACCGGGCATTCACACAAGCTATGGTACCACCCTGATATGTTCATTTCATGGGTTAGGATGCTTCACTTTCCCTTAGTTTGCGTCGGATCAGACCCGGTGGAACTTGAAGACGCCCTCATTCACATATATAGGTAGTTGTTTTCGCTTATGTTTCATGTGGGGCGATTCCTGTTTATTTTGGAATTTCTGCATTATTTGAGTAAAAGTGAAATTGTGTTTAGGGTAAACGGAGCGATAAACGTTATGTATATAGGGAGGCAAATTTTTGCCGGATGAGAAAGATGGATCAACAACTACTACAACGATACATAACAGGGGATGTGGTCCCGGAAGAAATAGAAACCGTTCAGTGTTGGCTGAACGCGGATGAGGCGAATGTAAAAGAATTTATGACGCTTCGCAAACTTTACGATATGTCACTCTGGCAAGACAAGCATCCCGGGGATAAAGCCGTATCCCGTTCATTACGCTTCACCGGATTCAAGTTGTTGAGCATTGCCGCTTTCCTGGTGGTGGTATTTGCTGCCGGATTTGCCTTCCAACGTTTTCTCTCCGGTCAGCCGGAAACCACCATGCAGTCTATCCATGTGCCGGCCGGGCAACGGGCTGAACTGACACTGGCCGATGGCACGAAGGTATGGCTGAATGCAAAAACGACGCTAACCTTCCCTACTTATTTTGATGGGAATACCCGTAACGTGCACTTGGATGGCGAAGGTTATTTCAAAGTGGCGCATGATGCCAGTCAACCATTTATTGTCAACACCGAGCAATATGATATCCGCGTATTGGGCACCGAATTCAATGTCCTGGCTTATGCCGGTACGCCTTTCTTTGAGACCTCCCTGCTGGAAGGATCTGTGGAAGTTTATTCACCTTCTACGCCAGGTAGCGCCATACAGTTGAACCCCAATATGTATGTCTATCTGGAAGATGGGGTACTGAAAAGGAAACAGATCGAACATCGTAGTTATTTCCAATGGAGGGAAGGACTGATCTCGTTCTACGATGCCACGGTGGCCGACATGATCGCGAAGCTTCAATTATATTACGACGTGAAGATCAATGTACATAATGACAAACTTCTGCAAAGTCATTATTCGGGTAAATTCCGGACGAAAGACGGTGTAGAACATGTGCTGAAAGTACTGCAATTGCGAAACAAATTTACGTATGAAAAGAATGAAGATCTGAATATAATTACGATCAAGTAAAAAAATGAGCTGTTAACTTTAAATGTAGATGTGCCTATGACATGAAGTTCTAATTACACAGAACCGGAAAGCGGTGGTGCGCTTTCCGGTCAGAAAGTCAATACCCGACTAAACGTATTAAGTATCTAAGTATTAACTGTTAATTCTACAAAAGTATGAAAAATATTTTGTACAGGAGGGACTATATCCCATTAAAACCACAATTAAAACATGCAGTACGTATTATGAAGCTAAGTTTTCTGTTTTTTATCCTTTTTGCTTCCGGACTGTGGGCCGTGGAAGCAAATTCCCAGACAGCGAAGGTGTCTATCCATGCTACAAACATGACGACGCGCGCTTTTATGCAGGAGATAGAAGATCAAACAGACTATCTCTTTGTCTACACAAAAGAAGATATTAATCTGAACCAGCCGGTGTCTGTGAATGCACAAGACAAAACGGTGGCTGAGGTGTTGAGCAATGCGTTCAGACAGACCGATATCATCTACGCCATGGAAGGCAAAAACATCATGTTGATGAAGAAAAGCGCCGCCGACCGGCCCGTAACCGCTCAACAGGGACGGACCGTAAAAGGTACCGTGGTGGATGTGAAGCGGGAAGCGATTATCGGTGCCAATGTAGTGGTCAAAGGAACTACGCTTGGTACGGTGACCGACTTCGACGGTAATTTCTCGCTCAACGTGCCCGACGGCGCTGTGCTTGTTTTTACCTATATCGGTTACATACCGCAGGAAATAACTGTAGGTAATCGCACAAGCCTGAATGTGACATTGGCAGAAGACACTAAATCCATTGACGAAGTGGTGGTGGTTGGTTACGGTACACAGAAGAAAGTAAACCTGACCGGTGCCGTGGAACAGGTAACCAGCGAAGTGTTTGAAAACCGATCGGTGCCCAACGTCACCCAAATGTTGCAGGGTACGGTGCCCAACCTCAATATCTCCCTCTCCGACGGTAAACCGATGCGTTCGGCCGATTATAATGTGCGTGGTACCACCTCGATCGGACAAAAGGGTAGCGCCCTGGTACTGATCGATGGTGTGGAAGGCGATCCGGCGTTGCTTAACCCCAACGATATTGCTTCTGTTTCCGTATTGAAGGATGCCGCTTCGGCTGCTATCTACGGTGCCCGTGGTGCTTTTGGGGTGATCCTGATCACTACCAAAAATCCGGCGAAAGACCGTACTACTGTTTCTTACTCAGGCAACTTTGCCGTGAAGAAACCGACTACAATGCCTGATTTGGTGACGGATGGTTACACATTCGCCAAGATGTTCAACGAAGCGTTTATGGCATACAACGACTATTCGCAGACGCCGCAAAACGTAAACAAAACGTTGAAGTTCTCACAGGAATATCTGGCTGAACTGGAACGCCGCCAGGGCCTTGGTTTACCCGAAGTGGAAGTGGATGCCGCCGGCAACTATGTATACTACGGTAATACCGACTGGTATAAAGAATTGTATAAAGACAACAAACTGGGTATGGACCACAACATCTCGGTAACGGGAAGCAATGGTAAGTTGGACTATTACGTCACAGGCCGTTATTATGGCGAAGAAGGTTTGTTCCGTTATAACTCAGACGACTATTCGATGTATAACGTCCGTGCCAAAGGTTCTATTCAGGTGTTCGACTGGTTGAAGGTTGATAATAATACCGAATACTCCGTGATGGACTACCACAATCCCCTGAACGTTGGCGAAGGTGGTAGTATCTGGCGTAATATTGCCGACGAAGGCCACCCGGCCTCCACCATGTTCAATCCTGATGGTACGCTGACACACTCGGCGGCCTATACTGTGGGTGACTTCTGGTATGGAAAGAATGGTATGGATACCAACAGACGCAACTTCAAAAACACCACCGGTTTTACGGCCTCTTTCATACAGAATAAGTTACGTATCAAAGGTGACTTCTCATATCAGAGCCGCGACGACGACGAAACCCGTCTCCGTATACCGGTTCCGTTCAGCCGCAAACCGGGCGTGATCGAATATGTGGGCTCTTCCACAAATGATATCCGTGAAACAGGTAAAACAACGAATTATCTGGCAACCAATATCTATGGCGAATATGAAGAGACATTCGCAGGCAAGCATTACCTCAAAGGTATGTTGGGCTACAACTACGAACAGTCTACCATGAATAATGTACAAGTATTGCGTAATGGCCTTATCTTTCAAGATGCCCGTGATATTAACATGGCATTGGGGCAGAATACAACTACGGAAGGGGGCTATAAACGTTGGCGCTTGTCTGGTGGTGTATTCCGTGTGAACTACGCCTTTATGGATCGCTACCTGGTCGAAGTGAACGGACGTCTGGATGGTTCTTCCAAATTCCCATCGGACGAGCAGTATGCGTTCTTCCCCTCTGTTTCGGTAGGTTGGAGACCCTCGCAGGAAGCTTTCTGGAAAGAAAACGATATCCTGACCGACCTCAAGGTCCGTGCATCGTATGGTTCACTGGGTAATGGTAATATTGATCCGTATTCATTCCAGGAATTGTTTAAGATCGAACAATTGGGACGTGTGCTGAACAATATCCGTCCGCAGAAAACGGGTGTGCCGGCAGTAGTACCTGCCGGTCTTACATGGGAAACATCGACCACTACCAATATCGGTTTGGACTTCGGGATGCTGTCTAACCGTCTGCGTTTCTCGGGTGATGCCTATGTGCGTAAGACTACCGACATGTTTACGGTGGGTATGACTGTTCCTGATGTATTCGGCGCCGATGTACCGAAAGGTAACTATGCCGACATGACTACCAAAGGTTTTGAAATTTCGTTGACCTGGCGCGATCAGTTCACACTGGCAAGCAAACCGTTCAACTACGAAATCCGTGCTACCCTGGCCGACTACCAGTCGACTATCGACAAGTACAACAACCCCGAAAAGAAGTTTAACACCGACTATTGGGGTGAGACTTACTACGAAGGCATGAAAGTGGGCGAGATCTGGGGCTATGTGACCGAAGGATTCTTCACCTCTGAAGAAGACATCAAGAACCATGCAAACCAGAAACTGATCAAATCCAGCAGTACAGGTACACTGTTGCCGGGTGATATCAAATTTAAAGACCTGAATGGCGACGGTGTGGTTGACTATGGTAACAACACCGTAGACAAACCGGGTGATAAAAAGATTATTGGTAATAAAGAACCGCGTTATTCCTATAGCTTCAGCTTGGGGGGCGATTGGAACAATTTCTTTGTTTCGGCCTTCTTCCAGGGCGTAGGCAAACAGGATTGGTATCCAAGTGTGGAATCCGGTTTGTTCTGGGGGCAATACAACCGCCCGTACAACGATATACCGAACTTCCACCTGGGCAACATCTGGTCTGAAGAAAACCCGAATGCTTATTTCCCCCGTTATCGTGGATATGTAGCCCGTAACTCGGATGGCGAATTATATCAGCGCCAAACAGGTTATTTACAGAACGTGGCGTATGTGCGCCTGAAAAACCTGCAAGTAGGTTATTCGATCCCGCAATCCATCACCTCCAAGATCAAAATGCAAAATGCACGTATCTACCTGTCGGGTGAGAATTTGTGGACTTGGTCTCCGATGTATAAGATCACTTCAGGAATTGATGTGGCCGGCCTCTCAGGATCAGACAAGGATCTGACCGACGAAAAGAGCGGACAGGTATGGAACTATCCGTCTTTGAAGAGTATAAGTTTGGGTTTATCTGTAACATTCTAAATAGCATAGCGATATGAAAAATATAATCTATATATTATTTGCAGCAGGTTTTCTCTTCTCTTGTGACTTGGAAGAAACTCCGGTAGCCCAAGTGGGAAAAGGTCCTGTGTTTGGCAGCGAAAGTGGTTTGGAACTGTATGCCAATTCATTTTATGAAATATTGCCTGACGCATCTAAGGCGATTCGGGATGGGGGTGACAATGACAACATGGCCGATTATTCCGCTCGGCGTGAAGTCCCCGACTTCCTTCGCACGGGTGCTTATGGTCCACAGCAAAGCTCGGGTTGGAGCGGTGGTAGTGGTGGCGACTGGGCCAAGTTGCGCAATGTGAATTATTTTCTCCTGAACTGTACGGACGAACGTGTTTCCCAGAAAGTACGATCGAATTATATGGGTATAGCCCGCTTCTTCCGTGCCTGGTTCTACTTTGAAAAGGTAAAACGTTTTGGAGATGTACCTTGGATCAATACACCGCAGGATGTAAACGATCCGTCACTGTACAATGGCCGCGATTCACGCACATTGGTAATGGACTCCGTATTGGCCGACCTCAATTTCGCTATTGAAAACATTACGGCCGACAAAGAATCTTCGTCTTCATTGATTACCAAGGCTGTTGCCCTGGCATTCAAATCGCGTGTATGCTTGTTTGAGGGAACATTCCGTAAATACCAGACAAGCTACAACCTCCAACAGACATCCAATGCCTGGTTGACAGAAGCAGCTAACGCCGCTGAAGCGTTGATGAAGACAAACGGCTACTCTATCTACAATGCAGGAGGTAATATGGCATACCGTACCTTGTTCACCAGTCTGAAACCGGTGAATTCGGAAGTAATCCTGGCTTCTGTCAGTGATGCAGCACTATCTCGCCTGAATGATGCCAACTGGTTCTGGACCAGTGCTACGTATGGCTCACGTGTGAGTATGACCCGCACCTTTGCAAACCTGTACATGAACCTCGACGGTTCGTTGTTTACCGACAAGCCTGGTTACAAAACGATGGTATTTGCCGATGAAACGAAGGGTCGAGATTGGCGTTTGCAACAGACAATCCGCACCCCGGGTTACCAGCGTGTGGATGGAGGTACAGCCGTAGCTGCCCCTCCCGTATTCTCGTATACCTATACCGGTTACCAACCGATCAAATACTGTTTAGACGACATGTATTATGACAGTGGTTCGAATAACGTGAACTCAATCCCCCTGATCCGCTTTGCCGAAGTGCTGCTCAACTATGCCGAAGCAAAAGCCGAACTGGGTTCGTTTACGGATGCCGACTGGGCCAATACCATCGGGAAACTCCGTGCCCGTGCCGGTATTACGGCCGGTATTACGGCGAAACCTACCAAGGTGGATCCATACCTTCAAGCTAACTATTTCCCTGAAATAGCAGATGCTACCTTGCTGGAAATACGCCGCGAACGTGGCATCGAACTGGTATTCGAAGGTTTCCGTTTCTACGACCTGATGCGCTGGCATAAGGGTGACCTGCTGGAAATGCAGTGGAACGGTTTCTATGTGCCTGCGTTGGATGTGCCGATGGACCTTGATGGCAACGGGACACTGGATGTATGCTTCACATTTGAAGCCAACCCGGCAGACCCGATCAAGGGTGTGACCTATATCAACGTGGCTGCTATCAAGGGTGGTATCACCAACCCACAGCAGTTGTCGGAAGGAACGAAGGGTGAACTCACCTGGTTGGAAAATATTGAAAAGACCTGGGAAGAAAAGAAATACCTTTATCCGATCCCTGAATCTGCTTTGTTGATGAATGCAAACCTGGGACAGAACCCGGGCTGGAATTAATAATAATCCGTGAATTCAATGAAAAGATTAATTACTATCCTGTTGCTCGCCGCTTGCTGCGGCGGGCAACTATGGGCAGAAGTGAAAGGCTGCCTGAATATTGCTACCTTCAACCTGCGTATGGATACACCGAACGATGGTGTGAACGCCTGGCCGAACCGGAAAGAAATGGTCAAAGGTCTGATCCGCTTCCATGATTTCGATATCGTGGGCACACAGGAAGGATTCCGCCACATGCTGGACGGCATACTCGAACTCGATACCTACGGCTGTGTAGGCGTAGGACGTGACGATGGTAAGGAAGCCGGCGAACACTCGGCTATCCTTTACAAGAAAGACCGCTTCACGATCCTGGATAAAGGCAACTACTGGTTGTCTGAGACACCGGATCAGCCTTCTTTCGGTTGGGATGCCAAGTCACACAAACGTATCTGTTCCTGGGCGAAGTTTAAGGAAAAGGAAACCGGCAAGGTGTTCTTCTTCTTTAGCGTACACTACGACCATCAGGGTGTTGTGGCCCGTCGCGAATCTTCCAAGCTGATGATCGCACGTATCAAAGCTATTGCCGGTGATACCCCCTTCTTCTGTGTGGGCGATTTTAATGCCGGAGAAACGGACGAGCCGATCACCATCATTATGAATGAAGGCACGCTGCTCGATTCGAAAGCGCTCTCTGCACAACCGCCCTACGGCACAGCCGGTACGTTCCAGAGTTTCAAACTGGATGCGCCGACTGAGAAACGCATCGATTACATTTTCGTGTCCAAAGGCGTATGGGTAAACAAATATGGCGTGCTGAACGACATGCAATACGGACGTTACCCCTCAGATCATTTTCCCGTAATGATAAATGCCGATTTGTAATCAAATAGGCAACAGCAAGTTCATGAATGATGTGGCCGGCCTTGGTGCCGGCCACTTTTTTGTTTGTGAATGTGACTGATTAAGGGTAGGGGGTGTTTAGGTACCGAATCGGTATCCGATCCCGGATTCTGTAAGCAGTAAAACCGGCTTGGACGGATCGTCTTCGATCTTCTTCCGCAATTGCGCCACATATACCCTGAGGTATTGGCTCTGTTCCACATACCCATAGCCCCAGATCTCTTTCAATACATACTGATGTGTCAGCACACACCCCTGGTTTTGGGCGAACAATGCCAACAGGGAAAATTCGGTAGAAGTTAGTTTGAGTATCTCCCCCTGCTTCCGCACGATATGATTGGCTATATCAATGGAAAGGCTGCTGATCTCGATCACAGGATTATCCTCCTTCGTCTGGTGGTGGCGGATAGCCGCACGGATACGTGCCAGCAGCTCTCCATTCCGGAAGGGCTTGGTCAGATAATCAGTTGCACCCTGATCCAACGCCTGGATAATATCATTCTCCGAATTGCGTACCGAAAGGATTATGACAGGCTTGTAGAACCACTCGCGCAATTGTTTCAACACTTCCATGCCGTCCATATCGGGCAGTCCCAGGTCGAGGATCACCAGGTCGGGCAGATGGTTGGCTGCCATCAGCAAAGCCTCTTTTCCGGTAGTCGCTTCCGCTATTTTATAGCCTGACGCGTGCAGCGTAATTGTCAGCAGGCGGCGGATCGAAGTCTCGTCGTCGACGATCAGGATCAGCCCGGTCTTATTCGTTTGTGCTTCCATAGGTGATCTCTGTAGGTATTTGTAAGGTGAAACGGGCGCCGCCGTTCTGCCTGTTCTCGGCAGACACAGTTCCTTTGTGTGCTTCCACGAAACCTTTGACGATAGACAAACCCAGTCCGAGCCCTTCCGTCTTGTCGTTTTTTGCCCGGTAGAAACGGTCGAACACATGCGGCAGCATATCCAACGGGAAACCAGGCCCTCTGTCCATTTCCTGGATAACGAGGTGATTGCTGTCGTAAAAAGCCTTCAGCCGGATCGTTTTACCGGGTGCGCTATACTGGCAGGAGTTATACACAAGATTGAATAAAACCTGCTCCATCAAACCGAAATCAAGTCTTACCAATGGCATGGAATCAGGAACGACAACTTCCATCCGGAAAGACGTTAATTCTTCCTGCAGGCTTTCCACCACACGATTGAATAAGTCGTGTATATCACACCAGTCCGGTTGAGCCGCGATCCGTCCCGATTCCAACCGCGACATATTCAGTAGGTTCTCGATCAGCCGGTTGAGCCGTTTTGATGCCTTGAATATCTCTTCATGGAGTTCGAGTTTGACGGTATCCGGATAATCCGTCGTCAACAACGTATCCGAAGCTCCCATGATGGTCGCTACCGGGATCCGCAGTTCATGGGAGATCGAATTGAACAGCGTCTTGTACAGCTTGTCCGATTCGTCCAGCAGGTTGTTCTTGCGCGCCATATTTCCCAGGTATTGATGTTCGATCGCATGGGAGATCTGTGTCAGGAACGTTTCCCAGAACAGCCCCGTTTCACCGTCGAACGCCTTTTGCTGTTTCACCGCCACTACCCCCGGTTTGGTACGTATCCCTTTCAGCGGATAATAGGTATATTCGCCTGAGGGCAATGTGTCTGTAAATTGTCCGGCCATACGGGTGTGTTTGAATGCCCAGTTGGCGATCCCCATCTCCGCATCCGGGAATACATGTTCTTTAGGCACGTACTTCCTGTTTGTCAGTAGCCCGTTGCCATCCTGGATAATGAAAAAGGCGTCTACAGCGAAATACTTCCGGATACCCGCCGTCCCCGTATCGATCACATCCTTCACGTTGCCTGCATTCGATAACCCCTTGGTCAGCTGAAACAACGCATTGGTGCGTTCTTCCCGGCTGATGGCCAGCCGTTCCTGCTTCTTTACACGCGCTGTCATGATCCCGTTCATAAAGGCGATGATAAAGAACATGAGGAACGTCAATACATTTGCAGCCGTGTCGATATGTAACGTAAACTGCGGAGGAATAAAAAAGAAATTCCATACCACCGCACTGCATGTGGCAGCCAGCAGCACAGGCCCTACCCGCAGGAAGGTAGCCAGTATAGACAACACGAACAGCAGGATAAACGAGACGGACTGATACCCCGTCTCACCGGCCAGCGGCGCACACAACAGGGCTGTAACGATGACCGCCAATACTGCCAGCAGATACTCCCTGATACCCGATGTAAACCGGGGAAAACCCCATCGACTTTGGGGCTTATACTTAACCCCTTCTGAACCTAATACATACACGTCGATATTTCCGCTTTTCTCGATCAGCAGATCCAGGAAACGCTTTTTCCCCGTATAGGTGGTGAACCGGGAGTTCTTCCCTGACTTCCCTACCACAATATGCGTACTATTTTCCCTCCGCGCCACGTTCAGGCAGGCTTCAACCAGGTCATTGCCCGAAGTAGAAATTACTTCGCCACCCAATTGCCTTGCCAGGTCGATATTTCCGGCCAACTGCCTGCTTTCATCCTCACTCAGCACTTGCGACGTTTTGACATGCAACGCCGTCCATCGGGCATTCATGGAATAAGCCATCGACTTCGTCCACCGGATCAATTGGGCAGAGGTCGGACTGGGGCTGACCATTACCAGCAGGTGCGATCCCGATTTCCACGGTCCCTGTATCCGCTTCTGCTGCATATAGGTCTTGAGCTGCTTATCCACCCGGTCGGCCACGATACGGAGTGACATTTCGCGCAACGCCGTGATATTCCCTTCACGGAAGAAATGCTTCACTGCCTCTTTCGAACGTTCGGGTGCATACACCTTCCCCTCGGCCAGGCGGGTGAATAATTCTGTGGGCGTGATGTCTGCCAGCTCTACCTCATCCGCCTGTTCGAATATCTCATCCGGTATCTTCTCCCGCACGGTGATACCTGTGATCTGGGCGATCGTATCGGCACGGCTTTCCAGGTGCTGTACGTTGACGGTAGCGTATACATTGATGCCGTTGTCCTGCAACTCCTGCACGTCCTGATACCGTTTAAGGTGGCGGCTTCCCGGTGCATTCGTATGCGCCAATTCGTCTACCAGCACCAGGTATGGATGCATTTCCAGGATGGCATCCAGATCCATTTCTTCCAACACCGTGCCTTTGTATGCGATCCGCTTGCGCGGGATCACCGTAAGCCCTTCCAGCAGGGCGGTCGTCTCCGGACGGTTGTGCGCCTCCACATAGCCGACGGCCACATTCACACCCTTGGCCCGGTCGGTTTGTGCAGTCTGAAGCATGGTATAGGTCTTTCCCACACCGGGACACATACCGAAAAATATCTTCAGTTTCCCTTTGTTCTTGTTACTCTCTTCCTGTTGAAGCGAAGCGAGTAATTCATCCGGATTGGGTCGGTTCTCTTCCATGGATCGTATTATTTCAGTTCATCCAAACGCAAATTTAGCGATAATACGTTGACCACCGGTTCACCCAGCAGGCCAAATTGCGGCTTCTCAATACTTTCTTCCACCAACTTAGTCAACGCTTGCTTTTGGGCGTCGGAGAATCCCCTTGCTGCCGCAATCCGGTTTACCTGCAACCGGGCGGCATCAGGCGAAATATGCGGGTCCAGTCCGCTGGCCGAAGCGAATACCATTTCCGGCGGTACGGGCTGATCAGGCGACAACCCGTTTTCTGCCGCAAACCGGGCTTTCCGTTCCGTCACCTGGTGGTGCAACTTTTGGCTTGTCAGCGCCAGATTCGACGCTCCCGAAGGCAATGTGTTATACCCCGTAGCCGATGGGCGGGGAGTGAAATAGGCGGCATTGTCAAACGCCTGTCCTACCAGTGTACTTCCCACTGCCTTCCCGTCTTTCTCAATCAGCGACCCGTTCGCTTTCTCCGGAAAGCCCACCTGTGCCACCCCGGTAACAAACAACGGATACACAATCCCCAACAAAAGCGTCAGGGCAGCCAATATTTTCATCGCTATCATACACTGTGTTCGCATACCTGTCTTCTTTTTCTGTGTTAGCATACATTCAAAATCAAATCAATCAGCTTAATCCCGATGAAAGGCGTCACCAGCCCACCACCACCATAGATAAGCAGGTTACGCATCAGCGAAGTCGTGGCCGATTCCGTCCGGTATTTCACACCCTTCACCGCCAGCGGCACCAGCAGGATAATGATCAATGCATTGAAGATCACTGCGCTCAGCACGGCGTTTTCGGGGGAGGAAAGGTGCATGATGTTCAGTGCGGACAGGGCGCCGGTTCCCGATACTCCCGCATACAACCCCACGGCAATTGCCGGAATAATGGCGAAATACTTCGCTACGTCATTCGCAATACTGAACGTGGTCAGCGCCCCGCGTGTCATCAACAATTGCTTGCCTACTTCCACCACCTCGATCAGCTTCGTCGGGTTACTGTCCAGGTCGATCATATTACCGGCTTCACGGGCAGCCTGTGTACCGTTGTTCATGGCAATACCTACATCCGATTGGGCCAGTGCCGGCGCATCGTTTGTCCCGTCGCCGATCATCCCCACCAGATGCCCTTTGGCTTGCTCGTCGCGGATACGTTGTAGTTTGTCTTCCGGCCTGGCTTCGGCCAGGAAATCATCTACGCCCGCCTCTGCGGCAATAGCTGCAGCCGTCAGCGGATTATCCCCGGTGATCATTACCGTCTGTATCCCCATCTTGCGCAACTGGGCAAAACGCTGCTGGATACCGCCTTTTACGGTATCTTTCAGATGAATGATTCCCAATACCCGGTTATCTTCGGCCACCACCAGCGGCGTAGCCCCGAGTTGAGCCAGTTCATTCGCCTGTTCCTCCACCTGTTGAGGGAAGAAACCATTGTTATTCAGCACGAACTTGCGGATGGCTTCCACGGAACCCTTTCGTATGTGCCGTTGTTTCCCATTTGTCACGATATCCACCCCGCTCATCCGTGTCTGTGCCGTGAAGGGGATAAAGTCGGCATCTATCTTTGTCAGGTCATGCTCCCGAAGCTCGTATTTCTCTTTCGCCAACACCACTATCGAACGTCCCTCCGGCGTTTCATCACTCAACGACGAAAGTTGGGCCGCTCTGGCCAACACCTCTATCTCCACCTTTTCCGCCGGAATAAACTCACTAGCCATCCGGTTCCCGAAGGTAATTGTTCCCGTCTTGTCCAGCAGCAACACATCCACATCGCCTGCGGCTTCGATCGCCCGCCCGCTTGTTGCGATCACGTTCCGCTTCATCAACCGATCCATCCCGCTGATCCCGATGGCGCTTAGCAACCCGCCGATCGTAGTTGGTATCAGGCACACCAGCAGTGCGATCAGTACGGGAAGCGACAGGTTGTGGGATGCCGGCAACCCCGAGGCCCTCAAGCTATACCCGAAGAAAGCCGGCAACGTGGCTACTACCAGGATAAAGACCACCGAGAGCGCGATCAACAGGATCGTCAGCGCCACCTCATTCGGCGTCTTCTTCCGCTGCGCCCCTTCCACCAGCGCGATCATTTTGTCGATAAACGTATGCCCCGCATCCGATGTGATCCGGATCACGATCCGGTCGCTCAGCACCTTCGTCCCTCCGGTCACCGCATTCCGGTCGCCGCCACTCTCGCGGATCACGGGAGCCGATTCGCCTGTAATAGCCGACTCATCCACACTGGCAATCCCCTCGATAATCTCGCCGTCCGATGGGATCGTGTCTCCCGCTTCGCACACTACCATATCTCCTTTCTTGAGTAACTGCGCTGCTATCTCTTCTTCTTTCCCTGCTGTCAGTTTACGGGCTTTTGTCTGCGACCGGTTCGCTTTAAGGCTTTCCGCCTGCGCTTTTCCCCGCCCTTCAGCTACTGCCTCCGAGAAGTTGGCAAACAGCACCGTCACCCATAACCAGATAGCCAGTTGCAGATAAAAGGGCGAGAAAGACCCGTGAAAGAGACCAATACCCACGACCACCGACGTTACCGCCGCTCCCAGCGCCACAATGAATATCACCGGATTCTTGATCAGGTCAATGGGATTCAACTTCACAAACGAACCTTTGATTGCTTCTCCCAGTATCTTGCCGTTCAGCAATGTATGAACAGATGTTTTCATAGTATCATTAAAATAAAATTCCATTTTGCATCAGAAAATACTCGGCCACCGCCCCCAGTGAAAGCGCCGGGAAGAACGTCAGCCCGCCCACGACCACAATAATCGCAAGCAACAGCCCCACAAACAGCCAGTTGTCTGTCCGGAACGTTCCCTGCGACACCGGTGTCACCTTCTTCTGCGACAAACTCCCCGCAATCCTCAGCACCGGCATGATCACCCCGAACCGCCCGATCAGCATACCGGCCGCGATCAGCAAATTATAGAACACCGTCCCCGCATTCAGCCCCCCAAACGCACTCCCGTTGTTCCCCGCCGCCGAACTGAACGCATACAATATCTCCGACAATCCGTGTGGCCCCTGATTCCCCAGGCTCGATAGCCCGGCCGGTAATACACACGCCAACGCCGAGAACACCAGGATCACCGTTGCTGGCGCCAGCAACGCGATCATCGCCATCTTTATCTCAAACGCCTCTATCTTTTTACCCAGGAACTCCGGGGTACGTCCCACCATCAGCCCGGCGATAAACACCGTCAGCATCACATAGATCAACATCCCGTACATTCCAGCGCCCACGCCGCCGAACACCACTTCGCCGATCATCATATTGAACATCGTGACCAGTCCCGCCATCGGCGTCAGGCTGTTATGCATCGCATTCACTGCACCGCACGAAGCAGCTGTAGTCACTTCCGACCACAGTACGCTTCCCGCCACCCCGATCCGGGTCTCTTTTCCTTCCATATACGCCAGCTTGTCCCATACCTCTACCGAATGGCTTTCGGAGTATAGTCCTACAGACAGTCCCACGACAAACAGGATGGCCATCACTGCAAAAATACTCCACCCTTGCCGCTTCGATCCCACCATCCGGCCATACGTAAACGTCAGCGACACCGGTATCAGGAACATTGACACCAACTGGATCAGGTTAGACAGCGGCGTAGGATTCTCCAACGGATGTGTGCTGTTCGCAAGAAAGAATCCACCCCCATTGGTGCCCAGTTGTTTGATCGCCACCTGCGACGCCGCCGGTCCCTGCGGAATAACCTGTGTAGTTCCTTCCACCGTAGTCACTTCCGTATACGGATGCAGGTTCTGCACCACCCCCTGTCCCACCAGTGCAACCGACACCACGATCGACAGGGGAAGCAGTATGTATAATATGGTACGCGTTATATCCACCCAGAAATTATTGACCGCTCCGGCCGTCTGTCCCGCAATGCCGCGTACCAGTGCTGCAAATACCGCTATCCCTGTTGCCGCACTCACAAAATTCTGTACCGTCAGCCCGGCCATCTGGCTGAAATAACTCAACCCCGTCTCGCCACCGTAACTCTGCCAGTTTGTATTCGTCACAAAGCTGATCGCTGTATTCAGCGCCGTATCCCACCGCATCGCCTTCATCCCTTGCGGATTGAACGGCATCCATTGCTGCGTCACCAGCATAACGAACAGTAACACGAATCCAAGTACATTAAATAACACCAGCGCCACTCCATACGTTTTCCAGTTCATCGATCGCTCCGCATCCACCCCCGAGATTTTGTAAATCCCTTTCTCCAGCCAGCCCAGAACCGGCAACATGAAATGCCGTTGTCCACTCAATGCCTTGTAGATGTAATTGCCTAAAAACGGGGCAATTACCAGTAGTAACAAGAGGAACGGAAGTACGGTTTTAATTGTTTCCATCACTTTTTCGATTAGATCTGTTTCTTACCACTTTTAACTGTAGCAAAGATCGAGGTTCATGTGTGTGGATTTTATAAATATAACGCGCTGCGTATAAATATTTTATAAAGATCGTACAACCGGCAGGTGCAAAAGTGTCTTTCTATGACTAAACTTTTTGTATACTGAATAGTCTATAGGGAGAACTTGTTTGTTATATGTATATGGCCTGCCTTTATGGTAGCATTATGTATTCTATTATTAAACGCATGAAATGTAGTAATGTATGAAAAAAGCAATTTTGATTGGTAGCCTCTGTCTGCTGGCTACCGTATTTGTGGATTGTACCAACAAGAAATCAACACAGGATTCCGTGGAGGCAGCTTCCGTTGTAGAGCCGGCTTCGGCTGATTCTGTGACCACCGACGTCTATGCTGGTACCATTCCTTGTGCCGACTGCCCGGGTATCGACACCACCCTGAAACTGTTCTATACCAAAAAAAGTAAAGGTGACAATACGTACGAGTTGACCGAAATATACATCGATCGTGACACGCTCGTTTCCACCGGTCGTTTCAACACCGAACGCGGGTTTGGCGATGATAACGATGCCACGGTGGTGGTTCTTAATTACGACAGGCCCGAAAGCGAACAGCAGTACTATATGCACTATAGTGCCCTTCCGGGTGATCTCCACGTCCTGAATCCTAAGAAAGAACTCATTAAGGATACAACGTTGAATTATATCCTGAAGAAGCAGTGAGGTCGAGCATGGATGGCTCGTGTTGGCGGTGTGTCTTCGGTATGCCTTTCCGGTTAGTTGGTTTCGCCTTCGAGCGTGAGTGAAACCAGGTAGCGGTTTCCGCCTTTGTAGCTACGGAGCGAGTCGATCGGCATGGTGCGGACAGAAAAGACAGTGTCGGGCAGTCCCAGGCTTGTTTTCAGATGGTCGGCCATCAACAGGTTGCGGGCTTGCATGCGTTCGGTTAGTTTATCGGCCGCTGTCTGGGTATAGAGATCCTTGGCTTTAGCAGTGAGGTCTCTCTCTACCGGCTTACCTGCTGCTGCGAGAAGGGAATCGGCAAATTGGTTTAATTGCAACGACCGGCTATCTACGGCCAAGGCCGATTCCTGTTCCAACATCTCGAGTGACATGGCCGCTTTCGTGGGATTGTTGTGTAGGTAATAGGCCAGTTTCAATTGAGCCAGGGCTTCGTCTGCAAGCGCTTTGTCGTAGTTGAAATAGGGGGTGAGCGACAGCCTGAGTTCAGGCTTCTCCTGCATCATCCGGTTCAGACTGGTCATTTTGTTGTATTGTTCGGAGGTAAAATCCACGCGGGAAGGGTCAAATTCGATATAATCCATCTGGTCTGACGACATGCCCATGGCAGTCGCCAGGCTTTTGACAGGTGAGACGGTGACCTTTACCAACGTATTGACAATCGCTTTGATAATGATATGTTTGTAGGAGAATTCTGGCGAATCGATATCTCCCTTCACCGGAAAATCCATTTGCATCCGTCCAGAACGGTCGGTTAGTACATACAAACCGGTACGTAGCGGGATATTGTATTCGGGCTTGAGGTCTTTTTTCTTCTTATCCACTTTCGGGGCATGGATATCCAGGTGGTTGGTGCCTTCCAATTTTCTGTTCCGGATGATATTCTGGCCCGAAAAGGCGAGTGTCCCTTGGGTGAACGGGTAGCCAAACATGGATACGGTATAGGGCGTAAAGTGCGACATATTTACATTGCGCAGTTCGAGCGTGAGGTTGTGGTAACTCATATCCGAGGGGCTTCCTGTCCAACGGATACGGGCAGTACCGGCATTGTTCAGGGTAGCCTTGGCCGTGAGTGAGCAGTGGTTGGCCAGGTCGATCTGTGTGGCATCCATTTCAATGTTACTTATATCATACCGGAAAGGGGTATACGGCGTATGGTCGGTCAACGCCACTTTGCCGTTCCGGAGGGCTACATGATCCAACCGGAAGGTCATAGGCGCCGCAGTGGTATCTGCAGCGTCGGCGTCGGCAGTGGCGGCAGTGGCTGTTTCTTCGGGAAACAGGTTGTTGAACGAATGTGTACTGTCGGCATACAACTCGTAATGGGTAACCAGCCCGTATATGCTCAGGTCGTTCAGCAGGTAGCGCGATTGCATCAGATTTACTTGTTCGATCGCGACGGTAATACTGTCTACCGCTACAACCTGTCGCTCCTGGTTGTCGATCATGGTAAACCGGTTGAGCCAGGTATAGCCGCTCAGGTCGGAATTCAATACGCTGTTCGTTTGCCCTTTGATGTGTATATCACCCCCTAATAATCCGTTGAGGGATGAAATATGCAAGGACTGGCGGAAATAGGGTAGTAGTCCGCTGATGGTGAAGTCGCGCAGCGAAAGTGTCAGGTCGTATGTGCCCCCGGCATGATCGTACACAATGGCGGAAGCGAGTGACCCACCATCGGGGAAATCCAACTGAAGGCCGGCGTTCGTAGTCTGACCGCTCAGGTAAAAACCCGGGATGTCGAGTGTAATGTTATCCATGGCCCAGTGTCCGCCCAGGGAGAGATCGTTATAGGTCAATTCGGCGTTACGCAGGCTGATATTGTATATGCCGATGCCCCAGTCGGAGGGCTTTGGGGTTGTTGTGGCGGTAATATCACCGGAGTAATGGGCGACGATATCGTCAAAGTTAAAACGGTTGCTCTGTTGGATCAGCCGGGCGGCCAGGTTGTCGAATGAAATACGTGAGATGATAAACTGCTTTTGCAGCAGCGGAAACAGGCGTAGCCGGGTGGCAAATTCACCGCAGGTGAGAAATGGTTTTTCGCCATCTGCCTCATATATAGTGACTCCCTCCAAGTCGATACTGGCTGTGAAGAGGTTCAGGAAAAGCTTCTCCACCACCACGCGGCGGCCTACCAGTTCCAGACCATGGTGATTGATGTAATTTTTTACAATGGGCGATATGGCTAATTGCACCACGATAACAATAGCAGCCGCAACGGTAAGGATGACAACCGGGATTTTTATTCTTTTCTGCATACGATAGTGTCTTCAAAACGTATATTCCCCAACGTGGGCGAGGAGGTATTAGGCTACAAATGTACAAAAAAAGACGTTGGTTGTGCCACGTTTTGCACCCGTTCTGCAGCATAACCACCGACTGACAGTAACGGCAAACAACGTTTAACGATTCGCATCTCGGGTTGCGGAGAAAAATACATACCTTTGGAGAGTGATAATCAATTGACTGGATTATGGGTAAAATGAAAGTAGAAATATGGTCGGACATCGCTTGTCCATACTGTTATATAGGAAAACGTAAGTTTGAAAACGCATTAGCCAAATGCTCTTATGGTGATGACATAGAACTGATATGGCATAGTTATGAATTAAATCCCTCCTTGGCGAAAGGCGCTTTGCATACATCGTATGCCGAATATGTGGCTGGTATACAGGATTCGACCGTAGAAGAAGCCAACGCTGATTTAAAAGACTTGGTTGGCATGGCAAAAGAAGTGGGGCTGGATTACCATTTTGACAAGTTGATTGTTACCAATACATCTGATGCTTTACGTTTGGTAAAGCTGGCGAAGAAACACGAATTGGCAGATGCAGCCGAAGAAATTTTATTCAAAGCCTACTTTACCGACGGCTTGGACATCAGCAACAAGCTTACCTTGGTACGCTTGGGTGCAACGATCGGTCTGCATGAAAACGAGGTAAGTGCAATGCTTGACAGTGATGAGTTTAAAGCAGACATAGATGCAGACATGCGTTTCAGCGAAGACGTACTCCATCTTGAATATGTCCCCTTTTATCTCTTTAATGGTAAGGATGTGGTACAGGGATCCCTGGCTGAAACAGAATATATGGACGTACTGAATAAATCGTATGCCGATTGGAAAGATAACGGCGTTTCGCATGGCGGAAGAGGAGACCGGCGCAAAGGTAGAGCCTGCTCTCCGGATGGCGTATGTAGTTTGTAATAGGTTTTTTTTGTTTCTCAATAACAGGAAAGGAATAGGACAAAAGCGAATTTGCAATACAAACGCAACACGACAAAAAGAAAACGCCTGATAATCAATTGATTATCAGGCGTTGAAGCGGTATGGACGGGACAAATAGGTAACGTCCAAATGCCTTATTGTCAAGCCAATACAATAACAGAAAACCTATCTCCACCTTTTACTCCACCTGGGAGTTTTTGTATTGATAATCAGTTGTTTAACATCAAAATCAAAGTG
>JAVBUH010000063.1:0-58800 GCA_031555505.1 Tannerellaceae bacterium | reverse complement strand
TAGCGGATGGATACTCACTGCAAGGTAGGTTTTAGCACTGTTCCTGCCGATGAAATGACCAGATGCCGGACTTGCTCAAACAAGGCCTGCGCCTCACCTTTGCAAGGCCTGCGCCTCACTCCCCCTGAGGCCTGCGCCTCGACCAGGTGAGGCGCAGGCCTCAATCAGATGAGGCGTGCGTGTAGATACTGTCGGTGGAATGTCCGGTTTTCAATCAGCCGGATTGGCCTTCCAAATCACCATCGTCTCCCAAAAAAAAGATCATAATGTTCGAAAACGAAGAGTATGATGTTCCTAAACGAACATTATGACGATCGTTTTGGATCGTTATGATCTTTTTTGTGGCGATTGCGGGATTTGTAACATCTTCCTGAAGGGTTGCATGCTGCCAATCAGGGCAGACATGTAGCTGCCCGCATTCAAATCGGTGCAAAACTGAAACTATTTCCTCTCCGCAAGTTTCCGGGTTGATCCCATTTCAGGAGCCCTTTTACGCACGGATATACTCCAACGGCCAAGAGAATGGGAGGTGGGCTCTACTAATTATAGAGGAAGTTTTACCTGCATCATCTGCGTGCCTTACTATCGTCTTTTCCCCAATCGGGCACTTACCCGCATTATTTAACTCATATTCACATCTAATTAATAATTTATCTCAAATAAAGGGGTATATTTGTGGCGTGTGTAGCATATAAATGTGAAATATGCTTAAATATTTGTAATTGTTACCCTTTTTAGAACAAACTCGATTCCCGATTGTTATTAGTGGCGTAGAATGAAACCGTTTTTACATTTGTTTTTCTTGATGCCCGTATTTATAGCTTCCAGCGTGGGAGTTGCGACGGGGCAGACGGCAAGTCAACCGTATGTGGTTTCTCATCCAACAATAACAACAACAACAACAACAACAATACAAACTCAACGTACCGTGTCCCTGCAAACAAATCTGCTTTATGATCTCGCGCTCGTGCCGAATATTGGCATCGAACTGCCATTCGGACGGCATTTCTCCGCCGGGGCGCAGGTGGCATGGGCCGACTGGGAACGCAACAATACCTACGCCCTCAAGGCATCCCTCGCCACCCTCGACCTCACTTACTGGTTTACGCCCCGCCAATCCGCCCCCGCGGGCTGGAACATCGGCGTCTATGGCCTGTACGGCGGACGGTTCGACGTGCAGTGGACCGACGGCTACCAGGGCGACAACGTCTATTCCACCGGTCTCTCCGGCGGATACTCGCTCCCCCTGTCGCGCCACTTCTCCCTCGCCTTCTCTGTGGCGGGCGGATATGTGTATTCGCCCGAAGTGCGGCACTACCACCAGCGGGGCAACTACCTCGTGTGGGAAGAGACCCGTTATAACTTCAGCACCTTCTCGCTCACCCGCCTGCAGGTGAACCTTGTGTGGAACCTCCGCTTCAACCGTCCCAACTGATATGCGCCGCCTCACCGCCATATTGCTCGCCACCCTGCTGCTCGCCGCCTGCGACGACAGCCTGCGCGACCTCTATGGCGTGTCACGCCCCCTGCTGTATATCGAAGCCGACTGGATGCCGACGCTCCAACAAGCCGACATGTCGCAAAACGCCACCGCCCTCTTCTACCTCGACGGCCGGTTGGCGCATAAGGAATATTTCCTGAAGCCGAACAGCATCACCGCCGCCATCCCCGCCGGGACGTACGACATCCTGCTGTTCAACGGCCTCATGTATTCGCCCGAACAAACGCACCTGGACGATATCTATTTCTGCGGCACCGAAAGCCCGGAAACCTTCGAAGCCTGCGTCAAGGAAGCACCCTCCAACAAACGCCTGCTCCGCCAGGACGGCGAGATGCTGGCCAGTTGCGAGATGGAACCGCTCACCACCTACCGTCTCCGCCACAGCGTGGAAGGGGAGGAGGGCTTTTACGTGAAATACAACGACGGACGGAAAACCGGACAGGAGATTGCCGATTATGTGGAAGACAGCCTCTGCGTAGTGCCCTTCGCCGTGACCTACGAAGCACAGATCAAAGTACACCTCACCCATCCGTCGAGCGCAGCGGTGGCCAACGGCGCCCTCCGCGGCATGGCGGGATCGGTGTTTATGGCTACGCGCAAGCCGTCGCTCACCAAGGTGACCCACCAACTCAAACTCAACAACCTCCGCATCACGCACCCCGGCACGCCGGGCGATCCGTCGGATCCGGAACGGGGCACGATCGAGTCGCCGCTCTTCTTCACCTTCGGCCCGCCGGTGGACGATCCGGCGCGGACCTACGAGTTTGTCCTCAGCATCGTGCTCAAAAACGGATCCACGATAGAGAAAACCTTCGATATCTCCCCGCAGATCAAACCGGTAGTGGAACAGATCCGGGCACGGCTGGAAGTAAACCTCCCCATCCAGATCGACCTCGAAATCCCCATCGCTATTGATACCGAACTGCCGGAAATTATAGACAACGGCGACTCGGGTAGCATCGGCGTGGGCGACTGGGGCGACGACGAAATTATCCATTTCCCGGTAACATAACCCTTCAATTATATTCTCAATCAACAATAGATAGAATAGTATATAAACAAAAAGAAAATTCTCTCAAGTGTTAAAGTGTAAAGTATCAATTCTTAATAGTAAAAAAAGTATGAAAATGACCTTTTGGGGAGTAGCAGCAATCTCCCTGCTCATCGGAGCAACAAGCTGCGACAACGAAATCGTTGAAAAAGCGAATACTGGAACAGATAACCACATCAAGTTCCAAACGGTACTGGGGAAACAGACGAAGGCGGCGGAGTTCACGAATACTTCGTGGATGAATGGAAATATTATTAATGTTAAAGCCTATGTAACAGGTGAAACATCAACAACTCCAGCTTTAACATGGACGTTAACAAGGAATGGTTCAGGTGCTTGGGATTATACTGCGGTTACCCAGCCTGGTTATTCATTAGATTATTATGCAGTTTATCCAGCTACAAGTATTTCTGGTTATACAGGAAATGGAGAAGTCGCATCTTTCGGATATACAATTTTAGCAGAAGCTTCTCAGCAAGATTTGTTAGCAGCATCTAATTCAACATCAGCAACGGATGTTGATTTGGAATTTCAACATGTACTTTCTCAAATCAATTTTGCTTTGCAAGGAACAGCTGATGTTAAAGTTCAGGTAAATAGCATTAGCTTGGCTAATGTGTTGAATACAGGAACTTTAACATTCTATGCCAATGGTACAGCTTGGGCTTGGATTACCGGATCAGGAACAACGGGTTATACATATGCTTTACCCGCTACAACTGTTACACCAGGTACAGCAAAATTAAACCTAAATGACGATACAAACGGTCTAATGTTAATGCCACAAGAATTTTCAAGTTCAACAGCTGCTTTTACTATAAGTTATGATTTAATAAATATTGTTAGTGGAGCTACTCTTGTTAATGACGGTTCTACAACTGCTTATTTCAAGGATTTTGCAATTGATAGCTGGGAAATAGGAACTAGTTATCAGTATGTTGTTGACTTTACTAATTATTTTGTTCCGGGCGGAAATATAACCTTTGATGTAACTGTGGCAGATTGGACGGATGCTGCTACAATTGTCAAAGAAGCTCAGCCTACAAAAGCATCTATTGAAGCAGCCATCACAGCTCACAATGCGAATCATTCTACTGCTACAAAATACACTATCAATGTTCCGGTTGCATTGGAGGATGAGGATGCAGATGTTGTTCTTGGTACATTTGATGGAAGTAAATTTGTTGCCGGAGACAAAATTGTAATAGAACTGAAGGATGCTGCTACCGCTGGTAAGATAAAATTGCTGACTGGGCTTAATGCAATGTGGGAACTATCAACTTCAGGTTCTGTAGTAACTTTGGAAAAAAAGGCCGCTGTAGCACCTACATATACAGGTACTGGTATAACAAATGCTGCTCTTTTGGATAATATTGCAGGTCAAGCTTCAGTTGCCACGGGTGAAAATGCATTTACAATATTCCCGATTAAAGCCACTGGAGAACAGACTACGCCTGAAGAATTGACTTCAATCCCTGGTTTCGCTGTAGGCGACCAAGTTTGGATCGAATATCCTTCGAGCATAAATCTGGGTAATCTTACTACAACAGATACTGAATGGGAAAAATCAGTTGTTGGCAATTTTGTTGTATTCAAAAGAATAACTGCTCATCAAGCAGATTAATTATTCTCCCCTCTTCATAGGCCGGGCGGGCTTGACCGCCCTCCCGGTCACCATCAACCGAACGGATTACAAATCGTTCTAAAAGCAACAAACGCGCGACTCTACAATGGTAAAACGGCAATTCATAGGAACCCTGTTGGCAATCGTCCTCCTCTCCTCCTGTTCGGATGAGGTGGTAGAGCGGGCAGAGGTGCAATCGTCTCCCATCGGCTTTACGACGGTGGTGACGAAGGGGAGTACCGTGCAGCATGCCGCCGACGTAGCCAACAACGGCGGGTTTACCGTCTGGGCGTATCAGCATGCGGGGGGCTGGGGTACATGGAACCGAGAGCCTGCGTCTGCACCATTAGCTGCCGACACCACCGCCCTCCTGCGTCAGACCGCCGTAACCAGCGCCACCAACGGATCTACCTGGGCATACGCCTCCCCCGTGGACTGGCCGACAGACGATAGCAATGTGTCGTTCTTCGCCTACGCCCCCCACGGCAGCGCTACGGTAATCGAACCCACCGCAAGCGGCGAACCGCGCATCACCTACACCGTCCCATCCGCCATCGCCCAACAAAAAGACCTGCTGATCGCCAGCCCCGTCCTCGATCGCAACATCCAAAACAACATCGGCCCCGTACCCCTCAAATTCGAACACGCGCTGTCGATGGTGCATTTTGCGGGGGCTGTGGATAACCTGTCGGATAATCGGGAAATTCAAGTAAAGTGCATCACCCTCAAAAACGTGTATTACAAAGGCACCGCCTCACTGAACATATCCACCAGCAGTCCAACCATCGATTGGGTGGTGGATACAGACAAGAACAAAGAAGCAGTGGGTGATGACAAACAGCTTACCACCTCTTACACCCTTGAGATGGGCAAAGAGTTGAAAAATACGGTGATCCTTGCCCCCATCTTACAGGAAATCTCCGCCGATACCTGCTTCCTGATGCCGCAGGATATCAGCAATGGACGTATCATTATGGAGGTAACCCTCCTCATCGACGGCGTCGAAACCTCCTACGCCGCCCCCATTGAACAACCAACCGTCTGGCTCCCCGGTAAATCCTATCATTTTGTGATTCGCGTGGATAACGGTGCCATCAAAGTAGTAGAGATCGGCACCGACACCAAACTCGATCCCTGGAACTCCTCCATCATCATCCAATCCGTCTTGATGGGCACCAACAAGGAAACAGACAGCTTGCGGTTTGCACAGACGATGAAGAATTTGAATGCGATGAAGTTATTGACCCAGCCAAAGACAGCCTTGGGCCTTAATTATATCTATTTCGGTGTTTATGCAACCCATGATATCAAAAATGACATTACGATCGATATAAAGTCTGATGAAGGGAAGATGAATATAGCGAATTTTGCGGAAAACGACCAACTCATATTCGATTTTAAGAAGGTGGTTGATATTTGGGGGAAGAATGGTGAAGTACCTCACACGGTAAAAGTGGATTACGATCCGGATGATTGGAGCATTGTACCATCCCAGCAAAGCGTTGATGGAGTAACAATGGCAACAATCAAGGATCCTGAGATTCCAAAAACTACAATCCAATACAAAGGTTCCATTATATTAAAAAGAAAGAATAAGGTGGTTCAACCATGAAACAATCCTATTCCTATATTGCCTCTTTGCTCTGCTGCCTGCTGCTGCTCGCCGCCTGCCATCCGGACGAATCCCTTCCGGTACAGCCGGAAGCGAAGCAAACGCCGATGGTGTTTGACGTGGAGGAATTGCAGACACGGGCTGGCATCGATTCGGCGAAACAGATCCTGTCGCTCGGCGTATTTGGCTATTCCACGGGAACGACGGAATATAAGGCCGCCGAACTGATACACACACCCAACCTGCTTTACAACCGGAAGGTGACGAGGGGGATAGTTGGAAATCCACTACCTACAGATGATTATGAACTTACTCCCTGGAGCTATTCCCCGGTAGCATACTGGCCGATTGAAAAAGCGATCCGGAACACCTTCTTTGCGTATGCCCCCCATTCGTCGGAATTTCCGGAAGAAGCCAACCTGGTGATTTCCGATTCTACGAAGGTGGGTTATCCCAAACTTACTTATACGGTGCCCGAGTTAGTGTCTGAACAGATAGACCTGTTGTATTCATTCCCCGTATCCAATATAAACCGGGAGAGTGCAGGCGGTAATGTGAACTATCGCATGAAACATGCCCTTTCGTGGCTGCTGTTTGTGGTGGCGCCGGAACAGCGCAATCCTGAGGCAGGATGGTTAGATATGTACCACATCACATCGCTGCGCTTTGTGTGTGGAAACCTTATCACGCGTGCGGAACTGGAATTAGACTCCGGTACCTGGATTAACCCTATTGTGTCTCCTGCCGACTATCAATTCAATATCGGCAATATCGACCTGCCTGCCGGTAAGATAAGCCTTATTTCCCAGGCAGACAATCGATTGATGATCATCCCGCAACCGCTCACCCAGGCATACAATCCATCTTCCATCGACGTGTCGTTTACGGTGAAAGGGGTTAAGAAAGAAGGAGCACATCCTACAGATCCTGATCAGGATGGTGATCCTTCCGACACCAACAACGAGTACTTCTACTCCATCCCCTTCCCCGATACCCGGCTGGGTGCCGGTGGGTTGGTGATTTATATGCTGCGACTATCCGGAAACGGTGTCACGGTAGAGTTTTACGGAGAGAATACAATCGAAGAATGGCTGGAAGGTGAGGAAAAGACAGTCGATGTATTTTAAAACGGATGTTATGAAAGGTAACTATATACAACAATTCCTATTCATTGCTCTCATCGCTGCCGCAAGCAGCGGATGCCAGCCAGACGACCACCTTGAACGGAAACCCCGAAAGGTGGAAGTAGTATTGGAAGGCGCCATCGGTGTACCTACCCGCGCGGCGGTAGAACGGGGAGCAAACGGGCTGCCTACAGAGCAGATGACGATCGGTATTCTGACGGGCAACTATGAAATGCCTACAGATAAAACCAAACCGGAAGTAAGTGCCGCCGACTGGGGGATGTACACCTATTTGGATAGGGGGTATTTCGGAGGGCCGGGATTGAATGCAACAAATATCTCCAACGGCGAAATCAAATACACCAACGCCGCCGGTACAGCCATACAGAGTGTATTCTACGACGAAGCCGGCATGTATTACATCTTCCGCGCAATCTATCCATTTATCTATAAGATTGATGGTGAAGAAACAGGCCCGGAACTCCTGTTGGCATCCAATGGCTCGCTTGTGTCTTTCCCAGTGGACGGCACACAGGATATCATGACAACGAACCTCGGATGGGGGAATATGGAAACAAAGTATGAGGTAAATGGGAAAGCCGGACAAGTGCTTTCGGATTCAACAAATCATAAGCTCGTTTTCCGCCATCATTTGGTGAGACTGGATTTGAAGGTTTCGGCAGCAGCCAACGCGGCTGAGCAATATGGCAAAATAGGGATGATCGAACTGATCAAACAACCCAACCGGGTGCTGTATGATATTACCACGGATACGCTGACCAGTTACTCCGATCTGTTGTATAGTTATAAGATGGAAGGATTCCCAAGCGATTCTATTACACTGTTGCCACCACAAAATAATGTTCCGGTTAAAATTGATGCCGGATCAGTGATGGCTCTTCCCGCCAGTAAATATACCTTTCGGATACCTACCGGCAATCGACTGAATTTCTATATTGACCTTGTCTTTCCCGAAAACCTTACCCCGGGTACAGCTTTTCCCATCACGCTTGAATTCAAGGATGCGGGTGAGGTGATACTAACTTACCGTGAACCTACTCATTGGTGGCTCGATTCAACTTTTAATTAATTCGTCCCTATGAACAATGCAATCCTGAAAATAACAACCTGTTTGTGCCTCCTCCTCTTTATAGGCTTCGGGTGTGTAACCGAAGACTACTACTACGTCCCCTCCAAAGGCAACATCCAGGGAAACGTGAGCGTTCAATTAAAATTCCACACCTCTGCCGGAAAAGATATCATAACCCGCGCCGGTGAGAAAAGCCCTATCGACAGCCTGATGGAGAGAATTGATGATGTGCATGTGTTGGTATTCAAAACAACTGCCACTGATGTAAATGATTTACAGGATACCGATTCTGTTGTTACCCGTAGTTACATCCAGTATGGAGTTGAACAAAAAATATATCTCCAAACAGACTCAACCTACTATATTTTTGCTGCTGCCAACCTCGATGCCTTCAACTCACCGAATGGCGATGCCTCCACCTATTTTGACGATGTGCATACGTATGGCGACCTGAAAGAGAAGTTCATCGTGATCGGCTCCAGCCTCGTGCCTAAAAAATTGGTAATGACAACGAAAGGGGTGGTTCAAGTGAAACTCCCTAATGAAGTGGATCAATCTGCAACCGTAAATGTCTTTTTAGACCGGGTGTATTCTCAGTTGGAGTTGAATATTTATAATAAGGTGGATAATGAGGGGGAAAATTTATCAGGAGTTTTTCCGGTATCGTTTACAGGAATACATGTGCCGAAGTGTTCTTATTTGTTGGAGAGGAATGTAGCGAATTATACTGAACCCCTAGAAAGTATGAAATGGGATTATTCCGGGAAATATTACCCTGATAATTCTGCTACCGCTTTTACTCAGACACAAACCTACCAGCTGCCGACTCCGGAAGCAAAGTTAGTAAGTCGTAATGGCGTATGGTACACCAAACAAACCGTTTACGGCTTTATTTTCGAGAACAGGCAAGGGGATATAAGCGGTATAGACAGTGTGCAACAGCGTTTTAGAAAAGCACCCCCATTTGCTATGTATGCGCAAATCACTTCCGCTACTGCTGTATCACCTAAAAACCCCAAAGGAGAGGTGTTACTTTCTTATATTCACCCGGGCAAAGGGTGGAGTGGAAAAACGGATGATCCAGTTTACATAAACAATTACGATATCGATCGTAATTGTATTTACCACATGGATGTGTATATTAATTCGATAGATAGTGTAGATTATGACTCCAGGAGGTTTTTTCTTGATCAGTTGGTAGTACTTACTTTACCCGATTTGAGCCGTGTGGATGCCCATTATATGGATATACCCATCTTCCTGAGGGGAAGTAACGGACGAGTGAAACTACAGTCCGGCTTAGGTGAATTGGACGCAAATGGTAATCTTATACCGGAAACTTGGCAACCAATGGAGCATTCTGATCCTGAAAATACAAAATGGTTGCGTTTTTCCTGGTACAACCCTTTTGATTCTACTAAAGCGAGACCGGTTCATTATGCGGGATTAGGTACAACAGACGCAGTTTCAAGTGCCACTCCAATTATTCATTTCAACGAATTTACGGACTATGTGAACACAGAGGCGAATCCTCTTCCTCCAAAACGTACAGCGCTGATCAGGGTAGGATATGTGACTGGCGCTGGCACTAATATAGAATACGAAACAGGTGTTGCGGGGAATAACGAAAATGTATTCTACGTCCCCGTCAGTCAGTGGGGTTTGCGTACGGTTGGACAGGTAGGGGGTTACGACGAAAATGAGAAAAGATATACCTCCCTGCTGGGTGTGGAAACCGCGGAAGAGTATCGTTTCGGTTATTATCCCGGCGATGCGAATATTCCCGGTCCGACCTGGGGCTATTCCGGGCAGGTAACAAATACCAACCTGAATGAAGCTTATAATGGGAAAAAAGCAACCAAAGCAAGGTATGATGCATACAGGGCAGGGGGTGTACATCCGATAAGAGGCACGGGTGGTTATGACCCTGTGTATAACACCAATGCTGCCGATTACTGTATGCGGAAGAACCGCGACGAAAACGGCGATAGTATAATCAGTGGCGCTGAAGTCAAATGGTATCTCCCCACCCCGGCGCAGTTGATGCAGATCAGTTTGTGGCGAAGCGCGTTCAACTATTCGTTCAACCTTACCTACTCCCTGTTCACCAGCAACTACTGGACAGTGAACGAAGTTGACGGCACCAACGCCCTGGCGCTCAACTTCGCAGCCAAAGAGGCAGGCGTGTTTACCTCAGCCGTATCCCCACTACTCAAAGGCACACAAACCTCGATCCGGTGCGTACGCGATATTCCGCTACCGACTGGTGGAAGCCCTATTATTTATGAGCATGAAGGCCATCTGTATGGAGATTTAACCGGTCACTTACCGGGAAGTATTTTGGCTGACAAAACCAACTGGCAAGATAAAAGTATCATTTCCTTTGCTGGGAATGAAAAGATGCAACCTACATTAATTATTTCGAAACGATATGTACAGTCGGGGAATGGGATCCTTACAAGTGGAGCGGGTACAGATTATTGTGCAGGTTATTCAGAAGTTGGAGATACTTACCTGGGTAAATGGCGCCTTCCCACCCAGCGGGAAATGTCGTTCATCTATGCCTATACGGGGATGATTGATGACCTGCTCATTACCAAATTTGGAGTAAATGGATATGACTCCTTTAAACAAGAATTCCACTGGGCAGCCACGGACGATGGCAACGGTGGCCACTTCTGGGGTGTGCATTTCGGAACAGGCCAATCGCAGATGTTCCAGAAAAACCAATTTAAAGGATATTTCAGGTGCGTAAAGTATATATCATCTGCACCCATACCCTAATCCAGTTCCTATCTGCGCAAATCTTCCTATATTAAAACGCCTCGTTGAAATTGAAGTAGAAGCCGTTGGAGTGTTTGCCGATGCCGAAATCGAGGCGGATGGCCATACGGGGTTGTACTTCGAGGCGGTAGCCGATACCGAAGTTGGGGAGCCACTGGTTGAATTCCCAGTCGGGGGCGATGGAACCGGCGGCCATCCAGCCGATTACGGAATGACGGCTTCGCTCGCCGTTCCGTTTGTAGAATGAGTGACGGTATTCGGCAATGCCGAAGAACATATTCTTGTCGCGGTACTGTCCCCATAAATATCCGCGCAGGTCGAAAGGAGTACCCAGTTGCGACATTTCACCGTAGGGCACATCACCGGATGTGAAGCGTCCGCGGAGCTGGAGCGCCAGGGTCTGTCCGGGTTTGTTGATCCGGATATAATGGCGGGCATCGAGGTTGACTACCTGGTAATTGTTTTGTCCGCCGAGGTAATGCCCGTAGATCATTAATTGGGTGAGCAGGTACCAGCCTTTCCAGGCATTGACGGGCACGTCGCGCGTATCCATCATAAAATGCGCGCCCAGTCCGGCGTTGAACGGGCGGCTGTTGTAGGTGATATAGTTGGGGTCGGCCGCCACACCCGCCGACGGATCAGTGCCGTGTGTATAGTTGATGTCGAGGGCGCCACCGGCAAAAAAACCGGGTTTGAACTTCCAGAATACCTGCGGGTTGACCTGAAACCACAACCGGTCGTAGGCTGTGGTTGAATCAGATTTGGCTACGTGTTTCCCATTGTCGTAACCGATGCCGAAATAGTTGTCGGGCATACTTTTGAACCATACGTCGGCATTGACACGGAGTTTATCGTGCATCCAGTATGTAGCCATTTTAGACGACACAAAGAGCGCCCCTTTGCTGCTGAAACCAACGGTGATGGGAAAAGAAGAACGATGCAACAACGAATCCGACCGGTCGGTCATGAACGACAGCAAGGCGCCACCTGCAATGGAAAATCCCATTTCGGGCGTATAACCCGGCCCGATTACAGGCGTAACCAGCAGTTTGCCGGCCTTTTCCCTTTCGGCATTACGCAGCTGATAACGCTTCAGCCAGCTCAGGTGAGTGGTTGAATCCGTCTGTGGAGGCAGGGTGGAATCCACAGGTGATTGGGCGCATACGGCCTGTGCACTGATGAGTGCTGCGGCAATCAGGACAAAAAAGCGGGGTATAGACAGTTTCATACGGCAATCTGTTTGATTATCTTGCAAAGAGACCGAAACGGTAGTTGGCCGATATGAGTCCCGATTTACGTCCGCCGAGGAAGTTGGTCTCCAACCGGAACTGCCAGTGCCGGTTCAACTGATATTGCGCGCCGAGAATCATGGTGTAATTGTGCGACGGGCGTTTGTCGAGGCTGTAGTGGATAGTCGCATTCTCCAGCTTATCTGCCGCCTTGGCTACAAGTTCGTCTACCAGCTCTCGAGCCTGAGGACGCAGGGCATTGTACCAGTCGGCGTTCTGATACTTGGAACCGAAGTCAGGCATTACTTCCGCCAGGTTGATTTCGCCTTCTGTGGTATTCGACAGGAAGATGCGGGTTACCCCGGTCCATACCGAAATGTTTTGCTGCGGACTGTCGTGGAAATGGAACACATAGCCTGTACGCAGGCCGATATTGACAGCGCTGTTGTCGTCCTTTAATTTATCCAGATGGGTCCATACTTTACTGGCGTCGAAAGAGAAGAAGATAGACCGTATACCGCCCGTAAGCATGGCGCCTACGCCGTATACGTAGCCATCAAAATCGGCCTCGGTATGATAGTCTACCGGTTTATCCATGATGCTCCCGATCCCCACTTTGGTCTGCACCGAAGCGGTACCGAAAATACCATAGACGTCCAGGAAAGGAAGTATCCAGAGGTCGGTACGGAAGTTCATATTCTGCACATTGGCAGATACGTTACTGAATCCCACTACATCGTCCAGGGATATCATCGGACTGTCGTTGATCCCGATGGCGAGGTTGGATATGGTCACGTCCTGCGAACTGACATAGCCGTTCAGCATGATACCTATAGGGTAGGGTAAAAGAAATCCTTTTGCCCCGAGTTTCTTTCCCCAAAGCGGGAAAATATACGGATTGTCGAGCCCTTTTGCGTTGTGGTATAAATCGCCCTGCCTGGGTGTGATCTTTACCCCTGCACCCCCTTGGGAATAGGCCGGGGCAGCAATGAAAAGGCCGGTAAGAATGGTGATTATGATGATGGTGCGCATAGCTGATATACGTTATATTTACTGCATGTCTGTTTTAAGTAAAACAAGATAAAAAAGAGAATGTTTAAATAACTTTAGTTACCTTTGTATGAAACCATTTAAACATCATACAGTATGGAATATTATAGCGCTGACAAGAAAAGATATGAAGCCGGGATGCACTATCGCCGTTGTGGCAGGAGTGGCATCATGCTGCCGGTTATATCCCTGGGGCTTTGGCATAACTTCGGAAGTGTGGATGTGTTTGAAAATTTTGTCAAAATCGCCCATGCGGCTTTTGATAATGGTATCACCCACTTTGATCTGGCCAATAACTACGGGCCTGTATACGGATCGGCTGAAGAGAACTTTGGGCGGATCCTGAAAAAAGGATTGGGCGCTTACCGGGATGAACTGATCATTTCGTCGAAGGCCGGCTACGATATGTGGCCCGGCCCGTATGGCGACCGGGGCAGCCGCAAGTACCTGATGGCCAGTCTGGACCAAAGCCTGAAACGGATGGGGCTGGAGTATGTGGATATTTTCTACTCGCATCGTCCCGATCCGGAAACACCGATTGAGGAAACGATGGGTGCGCTGGCCGATATCGTACGCCAGGGGAAAGCCCTGTATGTGGGTATTTCCAACTATACTGCCGAACAGACCCAACAGGCGCTGGCTGCCTTGAAAGCACATCAGGTGCCCTGTTTGATCCACCAGGCCCGCTACTCGATGTTCGACCGCTGGAGCGAGCCCGACCTGCTGCCCCTGCTCGACAAAGAAGGGGTGGGGCTGATCGCTTTCTCTCCACTGGAACAAGGGCTGCTCACGAATAAGTACCTGCATGGCATCCCGGGGGATTCGCGCGCTGCCAAGTCGACCGGACATTTACAGGTATCGCAGGTAACACCCGAGGCGGTAGAGAAAGTGAGGCAATTGAACGAAATGGCTATCCAACGGGGACAAACACTGGCCGAAATGGCACTGGCCTGGTTGTTGAAAGACCAACGGGTGACCAGCCTCATCATCGGCGCCAGTTCGGTAGCCCAGTTGATGGACAACCTGCATACTTTACAACATACCAATTTCACCGCAGACGAACTGCAACGGATTGAAGGAATTCTGAAAAACAGACCATGACCCCATTCCTGCAGCACGTAGCCTCTCTTTTCTACCAGGTATACGGCCCGAAGATCGCCCGGTTGGCATTTGTATTTCCCAACCGGCGAGCGGGCCTGTTCTTTACCAAATACCTGGCCGAAATGTCGGACCAGCCGTTGTTCTCGCCTTCCATATTGACGATCAACGACCTTTTCCAGCAACTGGGTGATAAACAACCGGCAGATCGCATGCATTTGCTGTTTACGTTGTATGCGATCTATGTCCGGAAAAGCGGTACCACGGAGACTTTTGACGATTTTCTCTATTGGGGCGAAATGTTGCTCAACGACTTTGATGATGTAGACAAGTATTTGGCCGATGCCCGGATGCTGTTCCGAAATGTGACGGATCTGCGCGCTATCGAACAGGACTATTCCTTCCTGAGCGAAAACCAGCTAAAAGCCATACGTACTTTCTGGTCGTCTTTCTATCCCGTGGGCGATTCGCCCAACCAAAAGCAATTCATCGAAGTATGGGAGATACTGTATGAACTCTATCTCGAGCTACGGGAAACACTCGCGGCCGAAGGCAAGGGCTATGAAGGCATGATCTTCCGCGAAGTGGCGGAGGCGCTTAAAGGAGGTGCCGATTGCCGGATGCCGTATGAGAAGATTGTTTTTGTGGGCCTGAATGCCTTGTCCGAATCGGAAGAACGATTGCTGATTGAACTGCAGCGCAGGGAAATAGCCGACTTTTATTGGGATTATGCTTCTCCCTGTGTGGCTGATCCGCAAAACCGCACCTGGTATTTTGCGGAACGCAATCTGCGGCTCTTCCCCTCACAGTATGAACTGCCGGTTGAAGCAGCGCCCGATACGCAGATTGAAGTGGTAGGTATTCCTTCGGCTGTGGGGCAGGCCAAGTGGGTGAGCGGTCTACTGGAAGCATTATATCAACAAGGTGAACTGAATGAAGAAACAGCTTTACGTACCGCCCTGGTACTGCCGGATGAACATTTGCTGATACCGGTGCTGCACTCCATTCCCGAATCAGTGCGGAATATTAATGTGACGATGGGGTATCCGTTGGCCGGTACCCCTGTGGCCTCCCTGATGGAGTGTGTCTTGAACCTGCAAAAGAATATACGCTATACCGACCGGATACCGGCCTTTTATTTCCGGGATGTGCTGCCTGTATTGAATCACCCCTATATCGTCCGTACGGCTCCGGGACAGGTAGCTGTATTGGTACGTGCCATCACCGGACATAACCGCATTTATGTGAGTGCCGGTGAGTTGGCGGTGACACCTTTATTGCGGGAATTATTTTCGCCTGTAGATACCGTCGATGCTTTTATGGCTTACCTGATCCGTGTGCTGGAATTGCTGAGCCGGATTATCGGGATAGACGAAACCCTGACGGATGAAGAGGCAGAAGCAACCGATATGCGATTAACCATCGCCGATATCGAGCAGGAATTTATTTTCCATTACTATACAACCGTAAACCGGATGCGGGAGGTGATCAGGGAGGCCGCTGTGGAGATGCGTATCGAAACCTGTTTCCGCCTGGTGAAGCGCGCAACGGATGCCATCACCATCCCTTTCCGGGGTGAGCCGCTGGCCGGACTGCAGGTGATGGGCGTTTTGGAAACCCGCGCGCTTGATTTTGACCGCCTGATCATCCTGTCTGTGAATGAAGGTACTTTTCCTGCGCACCACACAGCCGGTTCTTTTATACCTTATAATCTGCGCAGGGGATTCGGGTTGCCTACCTATGAACATCAGGACAGTGTGTGGGCTTACCATTTCTACCGGCTGATCTATCGCGCTTCCCATGTGAGCCTGGTCTACGATACCCGGAGCGGCGGATTACAGACGGGCGAAATGAGCCGGTACATCCATCAACTGCGTTATCATTACAATGTACCCTTACAGGAGAAGCTGGTGGTTTATAATGTATCGGCTGCCAAATCGCCGGTGGTGGAAGTGCAGAAAACCGACGAGGTGATGCGGAAACTGGCCGAATTCCACGGCGGCGGGACCAGGGCGCTTTCGGCCAGCACGCTGAATACCTATCTGGATTGCCCGTTGAAGTTCTATTTTTCTGTGATCGAGCAGGTACAGGAAGAAGAGGAGGTGAACGAAACGGTAGAAAGCAGTGTGTTTGGCAGTATCCTGCACAAAGTGTTGGAGGAATTATATAAACCTTTATGCGGGCAGTTGGTGACGGCCGACCTGTTGCAACTGATCCGGAAAGACCAGACTACACTCACGGAAGTGATCCGGCGTGCATTTGCCGAGTTGTTCTTTAAGTCGGCCAAAGTGAGCCCCCTGACGGGCCAAAACTATCTGGTGGGCGAGATGATCCGGAAATATGCCGTCAAAGTGTTGGAGCGCGATGCCAAACTGACTCCTTTCGTGTATTGGGAATCGGAACGGCGCATCGAGGGCCTGTTCACGCTTACGAAAGGCACGCGTATCCGGTTGAAAGGCTTTATCGACCGGATCGACGAGGTGAATGGCTCTGTACGTCTGATCGATTATAAGAGCGGGAGTGGAACCACTTCTTTCCCTTCCATCGAGAGCTTGTTCGACAAAACGGAAAAAAACCGGGCCAAAGCGGTGATGCAGGTGTTTATGTACGGATGGATCTATGGCCATCAACCGGGAGGAATGAATAAACCGATCCAGCCGGGTATTTATTATATGCGTACACTGTTTGAACCGGGTTTTGACGCGGGTGTATATCACCATATTGCCAGGGGACAATCTGTTGCAGTGACCCATTTTGCGCCTTTTGAGGCTGATTATGAACGTGCCATGCGCAATTGCCTGGATGAACTGTTCGATCCGCAGGTGCCTTTTAGCCAGACGCCGGAAGGGAAAGCCTGCTCGTACTGCCCCTTCGCTGCCATTTGTGGCAAATGACAGGCTTATTTCTTTTTGACCGACCAGCCGAATTTGCCGATCGATTCGCTTAGCCCGCTGTATTTACCATGTGAATAGGCTAACAACCGTGCCTTCTCCAGATTGAAAGCTCCGGTTGTCTGGTCGAGATACTTGTCGTCTGCCTGTACATTCACCACTTCGGCGATAAACATATCGTGGCTGCCCAGGGCGATGACTTCCTTCACCCGGCATTCAATGGAAAGAGGCGATTCTTCAATGGTGGGAGCATTCACCACGGAGGCTTTGCCGGGTGTAAGCTTCATCACTTCGAATTTCCGGTGGTCTTTGCCGGAGTTGACGCCACACCAGTCGGTGGCATACGCCAACTCTTCGGTGGTGAGGTTGATCACAAATTCCATGCTCTTTTTCAGAATCGGGTAGGAGTGACGCTCCGGCCTTACCGAAATATAACACATGGGCGGATTGGTACAGATGGTCCCTACCCAGGAGAGTGTGATGATGTTGTACTCGGACGGGTCACTGCCGCAACTGACCATAACGGCCGGCAGGGGGTAGATCATTGTGCCCGGCTTCCAGTCGTGTTTCATGTGCCGCTTAATAAATAATGATGTCTTCCTTGTTTATTTTCCGTTCGCAATAGTGGCATCGGATGGTGCCGGTTTCTTTGTCGATCACATCGAAATGGGTCGGCATCGGTTCGTTGTTGGTGATGCATTTCGGATTATTGCATTTGACCACTCCGGTCAGTGTATCCGGCAGGGTGACTTTTTTCTTTTCCACCACCTCATAGTCGCGGATGACGTTGAGGATCACATTCGGGGCAACGAGCGCGATGCGGTTGATCTCGTTTTCTTCAAAGAATTTGTCGGCAATCTTGATCACTCCCTTGCAGCCCATTTTGCTGCTGTGAAAGTTGTTGCCAATCGTGATCGTATTGTCCAGCATCCGCTCCAGGCGAAGCAGGGCGGCTACTTTGAATAACTGACGGGGAGGGATATGGTCGATAGCGGTACCGTTTTCCAGGGCGGCTACCTGTAATTCTCTTTTCTTTTCGGCAGACATGGGAGGGACTATTTAAATTTGAATTCCAAATAATTCGCAGATGATGGCTTCACGGGCGAAGAGGCCGTTCTGAGCCTGTTGGATGTAATAGGCTTTCGGGCTGTCGTCTACATCGTAGGCGATCTCGTTGATACGGGGCAGGGGATGCAATACGCGCAGGTTCTCACGGCTGTTACGCAGCATTTTTTTTCGGAGGATATAGATATTCTTTACCCGTTCATATTCTTCCAGGTCGGTGAAACGTTCGCGTTGTACACGTGTCATATACAGAATATCAGACCGGTCGATAATGTCTTCCGTGAAATCGGTATGTTCGTAATACCGTATCCCATTTTTCTCACAGAAGAGCTTCTGCTCTTCCGGCATCCGCAGTTCTTCCGGCGCGATGAAATGGAAGGTGGGATTGAAGTGCGACATCCCGACGATGAGTGAATGTACCGTGCGGCCATATTTGAGGTCGCCTACCATCGTAACGGTCAGGTTTTCCAGTGTGCCCTGCGTCTTCTGGATGGAATAGAGGTCAAGCAGAGTTTGGGAAGGGTGCTGGTTGGCTCCGTCGCCGGCGTTGATGATCGGGATATCGGTCACTTCGGCCGCATAACGGGCAGCCCCTTCCAGGTAATGGCGCATGATGATGAGATCGGCATAATTACTGACCATCAGGATCGTATCTTTCAGCGTCTCGCCTTTGGTGGAACTGGTGGTAGAGGCATCCTGAAAGCCGATCACGCGGCCACCCAGGCGGTTGACCGCCGTCTCGAAACTCAGCCGCGTCCGTGTGGAAGGTTCAAAAAAAAGGGTGGCTGCCACCTTCCCTTCCAGTAAATTCCGGTTTGGATTCTGTTCAAACTTTGCCGCATTGTCCAGGATACGCAGGATATCCTCTTTGGAGCACTGATCAATGGAAACTAAACTGTTACTTTTCATCTATAAGTTATCTTTGTATGCAAAAGTAGGTAAAATAGAAATAAGCTGATGTGGTACATCCATATTTATTCCTGAAATACACGAACTATTTCCCGGTTGAATTGTTCTGTTCAGGAAATATGTTGTATTTTTGTACGCCTGTAAAAACCATCTACTTACAGCATGTTGGTAAAGTTGCTTAAACAGTATAATATTTTTTTTTATCTCCTTTTATCGGGGCTGTTATTGCTGTTTGTCATATTCGCCTGGAATACATACATGGATTCCAGGAAGTATAACATTCTGGTAATTCATTCATTTGATGAATCCTATGTATGGATGGACGACTTTGAAGATGGGATGAAGGACGGTTTTAGGAGTAGCAAGGTGGCTGTTGATGTGCAACAATATTTCTGGAAGCCGGCCTATGCTGCCGATGAAACGCGGCAATTAGCGGCATTGTCCGGATGGCTTGACCAGTTCATATCCGATCCTCCCGACCTGATCATTGCTTGCGACGACAGGGCCATTTCACTCCTGTTGCAGACCAAACATCCTTTTTCCCATCAGCTGCCGGTGGTATTTACCGGTGTTGATTATCTGGACCGGGATTCTTTACGGCACTATCCCAATGTGACCGGATGGACAGACAATCCGGATTATGTGCGTTGTTATGAATTAGCCCGGCAGTTGTTCGGCTGGATATCCGACGTGACCGTCATTACAGGTGATAATGCATACGCAGACAGAGCTGCCATATATGACCTGGTGAGCCAGTTCTCCTCCCTCTCCAACCTGGTAGAGGTATCCGGCGGGGCAGACGACCAGCCGGATGTATCGCTGATGCCCGAACGGGGAACGGCCAATCCCTTTCGGTTGCATATCGAACACATTGAGCAATTAAACGGTAGCGCCTTGAAAGAGGTCTTGTTTTATCGTCTGAAAAGCATTTGCCTCTTGTTGAAATGGAATGAATTATATGCATCCATGGCTCGCCTGGGTACGGCTCCCTTCCTGATGACTCAAAATGAAGGATTCGGAGACGGCCGTATTGGCGGTTATATGACAACCGGATATGATCAGATGTACCAAGCGGCAATGACTGCCGCCGAGATACTCAAAGGGAAACCTGTGGAGCAGATCCCTATTACTCCAGGTATACAATCTCCTGTATTTGACTGGCATCAGTTGCAGTACTGGAAAGTTGATTTGTCGGTATTGCCGGCAGGTTCCATTATCCGGAATATGCCTATGTATGTTAAATATGAGCAATCACTGCTGGCGGTGGGGATCATTGTCGGTCTGTTCCTGTTGCTGTTCTTCTCCCTGCTGATCCGTCTGTACAAACGGGAATCCTATTACAAGCGGGTAGCGCAGAAGAAATTAAAGCGGGAGCAGCAAGAACTCAATATTACGATGGACGCCCTGAGTGAGGGGGTAGTCTCGTTTACGACCGAAGGCACTGTGTTGTCTGTCAATAACGCCGCCATCCGGATATTAGGATTGGAGCAGCAGAATTATACGGGAAGCCCCCTTTGTTCGTTGTTGGATATACAGGAAGAAGGAAATCCGTCTTATCTGAAACAATTGATCGGCTCATTTGGCGACCATGCCGGCCACAGTGAGGAACTGAGCGATTCGGCCTATGTCACCACTCCACGGAAAGTGTTCCCTGTTGCGGGTAATGTGAGCCGTCTGCATTTCGACGACCAATCGTATGGCTGGGTGATCTCGTTCCATGATAGGACCAATGAGTTTACACAGAAGCAATTCCTGGCCTTGAGCATGATCTCCGGTAATTTATTTGCCTGGCAATTTGACCGGACACAGCAGGCTTTCCTGTTTGATAAATCCTTTTTTGACATACAGCAATTACCTGACGATGGCTCGCATCTGATCGCTGCCGATCGTTTTCTGTCTACCATTCATCCGGACGATCTTGAAGAAGTGAAGAAGGTAATGGATGGTATGCTGTCTGAACAAATCACGCACGGTTCGATAACCTGCCGCCTCCGGTATACCGGACAGGAGAATTATCAATGGTGGAGATCATTCATTTCGTTATATCCGGATACGTTGGCAAGCGGACGCTATAATTATTACGGTGTTTGGGTACATATCGATGCGTTCAAGCGAAGGGAGGAAGAACTGACTTATTTGCGTGATGAGGCTGAAAAATCGGATCGGTTGAAGACGGTCTTCCTTTCCAATATGAGCCATGAAGTGCGTACACCCTTAAACTCTATTGTCGGTTTTTCAAGTATTCTGATCGATAACCAGGAGCTGGCATGGGAAGATCGGAAAGAATTTATCGATATCATCAACGAGAACTGCCGGTTATTGTTGAATCTGATCAATGAGATCCTGGATATTTCCCGTATTGAAAGTGGTATTTATTTCCGTGAAGAACCCTGCGATCTGACGGCTATTGCCCGTGAAGCGGTGGCAATGACAGAGGCCGCCCGTCCGGATGCCATCGAACTCCGGTTGGAATTACCGGATGAACCGTACATACTGTCGGGAGATTCGTATCGCCTTGTGCAGTTATATGCGCATTTGTTGAGCAATGCCTATAAATTTACGCCCCATGGAGTGGTAACCCTGGGCTACCGGCTGCAGGAAAAAGCGCATACTGTTTGCCTTTTTGTGAAAGATACCGGTATCGGTATTGCCGAAGAAGAAAAAAATAAAATATTTGACCGCTTTTATAAATCGGATGAATTTATACAGGGAGGAGGCCTGGGGCTTTCTATTGTGTATGAGATTGTGAAGCGTTTACATGGAGAGGTACTGCTTGAATCGGAAGTAGGGCAGGGGTCCTGTTTCACGATTTGCCTGCCGCTTCCTGCAACCGGGACCGGTCAATAATCCAGGGGGAAAAAGGAATGAGGAAATGGTTTAACATACAATGGCTATGTGTACTGATAGGCTATACTATCGGAAGCAGTCTGTTGTTTTCCTGTTCTGATCCCGGGAATACGGCCGGAGAGGCCAAACGGGTGTTGATCCTGCAATCCTATCGCAGTGATTGCCTGTGGGGAGAAGATTTGAATAGAGGAGCGGCAGATTGTTTCCGTAAGCATAAGATACCGGTTGTGTTTGAAACGTTTTATATGGATAGCGAGTCGTTGACCGACCCGGAAATGGCCAGCAAACTGGCTGCATTCCTGAACGAAACAGCCCGTCCGGATCTGATTCTGGTCTCTGCCGACCAGGCGTTGAATGTCCTTTTGCAGACCAAACATCTGCTGGGATATGAAGTGCCTATCGTCTTTAGTGGCATCAATTATACGCTACCCGCATCAATCAACGATCATGTGAATATAACGGGACTAACCGCTTACAATGACTATGAAAAATGTGTGTCTCTCATTCAAAGGTTATTTCCGGATACGGAAAAAGTATATTTGGACATCGATGATTCGCTGCTGAGCCGGAAATCGATTGAGATTTTCAGGCAACAAACGAACGACTTGGACAGCCCCATGCAATTTGAGGTTACCAACCTGGATGCTAGTGAGGGTAGTCGCTTTTTCTTACCATCGAACGGATGGCAACAAGAGGTCCGGATCATGCCGGTGTGGAGTAGTTTTTACTTTGGGTATGCCCGTACGATTGATGCGCCTTTCTTTGCTGTCAACAGTAAAGGTTTTGGCTATGGTTACCTGGGAGGATATATGGCTTTGGCTTACGACCAGATGTATGATGCCGCAGAAATCGGAGTGCAGTTGCTTAGCGGTACCTCCATAACCCATTTCCCGATAAGAGCAAGTGCGCAAAAGCCTGTGTTCGACTGGGTACAGCTGGAAAAATATCATATTCCTGTCGACCGGCTACCCGGCGACAGTGTGATTATCAATATGTCATCCTTCGATCGCTACCGGGAGGCGATCATTTATACGTCTGCCGGGTTTGTCTTCCTTCTTGTTTTTATTTCCGTGTTGTTGTTGGTTCTTTCCCGTGGAGCCCGCTCAGACAAGCGGAAAACGCAGAAAGAACTGCTGGAGCATCGGAATAAACTGAAAATCGTCATGTCGTCTATACGGGAAGGTGTCATTTCAGTGGATCGTAACATGCATGTGTTTACCATCAATTCCGCTGCCATGCAATACCTGAACCTGGAAGGCCGTGAAACGGATTATGAGGGGAAAAGAATATTGTATCTGTCTGAGTTGATCAATGAACAGCAGCAGATGCTGGAAGAAATGATCAACCAGGTTCTTGCCACCGGAAAATCAATCACATTTGCGGAAGGTTTCCAGATGAGGTCACGGGCTACGGGTGTCTCTTTCCCTGTTTCCGGTGGCATTTCAGCCATCTATCAGCACGACCAGTTGTATGGTGCCGTGATTGTTTTTCTGGATGATACGGAAATGGTAACCCGTAAAGAATTTCTGGCGCTGACGCTGAAAACCGGTGGGTATACTTCCTGGTATTTCGATCATGAAAAGCGATCCATTGTGTTGGATCCTGCGTTTATAGAGGCTCATGCCATCCCATACGCCGGTACTAATGCAATCTCCCTGGCTCATTTCAGAGAGATGATCCATCCGGATGATGTACAGGAATGGGACAGCGTGAATCATCAATTGATTCATCGCACATTTGATAAATATGTCCTTACTATCCGTATGAACCTGGATGGAACGGGGTATCAATCGTGGGAAATTCGTTTTACTTGCCTCCGATCATTAGGTGCGAACGAAATACCTCTTATCTTTGGGCTTTGCAGTAATGTGGAAGAATCGGTACAGGCACTGCAGGCGTTGGCACAGGCGCGTGATAAAGCGCAACTGTCCGACCGTTTGAAAAGTGCATTTCTGGCAAATATGAGCCATGAGATCCGTACCCCATTGAATGCAATTGTTGGTTTTTCCAATGTGTTGACGTCGGGTGATGATTTTGATGTGGAAGAACGGAGGTTGTTTGTCAATACCATCCGGAATAATTGCAACCTGCTGTTGGGGTTGATCAGTGATGTGCTGGATATGGCCCAGATAGAGAGTGGGACGATGCATTATAAGGATGAGGTATGCAATGTGAATGAATTGATCGAACAGATTATCGTTTCCCAACGGGTAATCGTACCCGACCGGATTCAGTTGATAGGAAAAGTGCCCGATGAGACGTCGTATGTCATAACAGACCGTTTGCGCTTGAACCAGGTGATCACCAACCTGATCAATAACGCTGTAAAGTTTACCGAAAAAGGTTCGGTCATAGTAGGCTACGAACGGGATGACAACGGGTATCATTTTTATGTGGAAGATACCGGACGCGGCATACCGGAAAAAGATATTGATCATATCTTTAAGCGCTTTTTCAAGAAAGATGATTTCGCACAGGGCGCCGGTTTGGGATTATCTATCTGTCAAATGATCGTTGATCATTACAAGGGGACAATCGGAGTAACCTCGACCGAAGGCGTAGGCAGCCGGTTTGTCTTTTCCATCCCTTTTGTCGGCGTGGATGAATGGGGGGAAGTGAATGAACCGCATGAGAATATGAATGATATTACTTATAAATTGTTAGATATGAATACAACAAGTGAGAATCAACTGTCACAAGACAGAGTAACACTGCTTATCGCAGAAGATGAGGAAAGCAATTATTTATTATTAAAAACCGTATTACAAAAGCAATGTAATCTGATTCGTGCGAAAACGGGCAAAGAAGCCTTGGAATTGTACAAGGAATACGCCGCTCAGATCAGTCTGATCATGCTGGATATCAAGATGCCGGAAATGACAGGGATCGAAGCATTGAAGGAAATCCGGAAAATAACAAAAGATATTCCGATCATCATGCAATCTGCTTATGTGTTTGATACCGATATGGAAGCAGCCCGCCAGGCAGGAGCCACCGACTTTATTACGAAACCGATCAATTTGAAGGTTCTAAAGTCGACCATCACCAAATTCTGTCCGTCGGTTCAATGGTAAAAAACTAAAAAAAGTACTTCCCGATCACTCCTTTTTTGGCAATTTATTTTATATTTGTAGATAACGGCCTTGTCGTTTAGTCGTATTGCAAATGAATTCGCCAAGAAAGGGGTTATATGATCATAAAAGAATTACTTGCCGTTTCTGCTCCTGTATTGCAAAGAATGTATCTACGGTATTTGCCTGCAGTCGTGGAGATGGCCAGGCATTGCCAGACACCGGAGTTGTTTACGGAGAAGTTGCACGCATGGATCCACTCGCCTGTGGAACCCGGCAAAGAGAATACCGCCCGATCCATGGCGGTTGCTTGTGTTGAACAATTGATAGCACATGAGCATGTGGTGGTAGACGAGCTGTCTACCGGCAAAAGCCTGTCGGTCCAAACCCTTACCTGGTTGTGGCTTTTTTTGAACAACCGGCCGGATAGTCACCTGTCCTCCGACTTGTATCTCGATCTATTCCATCTATTGGCTGCGATTGTGAATCCTCCCCATTCCCTTCCTGACCGGAGTGCGGTCAAAAGGCAGATGGAACGATGGCCTACCGGCCTCCATGCGCAGGTAATAGCAATCCGGGAGGCCAATAAAAGGCGGATCATCCAGGAGTTGATTCTGCGAATCGAACGGCGTCGAATGCCTGCATCCCGCTATCTGTTTACCGAAGAAATGAGCTATGAAGAAAAGTACCGGCAGGTAGAACGCTGGTGGAACAGTTCGCGTTTTCACCTGACAATGGCTGTGAAAAGTCCGGCCGAGCTGAATGCCTTTCTCGGAAATACCTTGTCGGACGATACGATGCTCCTGCTTCTCCGGGCCCGGAAAAAAGGAATGCCGTTCTTTGTCACTCCCTACTATCTGTCCCTGTTGAATACGGGTAAGGACGGATATAATGATGCTGCCATCCGTTCTTATATATTGTATTCGGAAGAATTAGTGGATACGTATGGGCAGATCAAAGCCTGGGAGAAAGAAGATATGGTAGTGGCCGGCGAGCCGAATGCTGCCGGCTGGTTAGTGCCCGGCGGGCATAATATCCATCGGCGGTATCCTGAAGTAGCTATCCTGATCCCGGACTCGATGGGGCGTGCCTGTGGCGGATTGTGCGCCTCCTGCCAACGCATGTATGATTTCCAGAGTAAGCGGCTCAACTTTGACTTCGAAGCCCTGAAGCCGAAAGAAGCCTGGGAGCATAAACTCCGTCGGTTAATGCGTTATTTCGAAGACGATTCCCAACTACGTGATATACTGATCACCGGCGGAGATGCATTGATGAGCCAGGATGCCACCCTCCGGAAGATACTCGATGCGGTATATCGGATGGCTATCCGTAAACGGAAGGCAAACGAGCTTCGGCCCGATGGTGAGAAATATGCAGAGATACAACGGGTACGACTGGGATCACGTTTGTTGGCCTACCTGCCTTCGCGCATTACTCCCGAGTTGGTGTCTATCCTGAAAGCATTCAGGGAAAAAGCGGCTGCTGTAGGTATCCGTCAGTGCTATATCCAAACCCATTTCCAGTCGCCGCTGGAGATAACGCCCGAAGCAAAGCTGGCTGTGGAACGGATTTTATCGGCCGGCTGGATCATCACCAACCAGCTGGTATATACAGTGGCGGCCTCCCGACGTGGCCATGCCAGCCGGTTGCGGCAGGCGCTGAACGAGATGGGTGTGGTTTGTTATTATACGTTCTCGGTCAAAGGCTTTGATGAGAATTATGCTGTATTCACGCCCAACAGCCGGTCTGTGCAGGAAGCGTGTGAAGAAAAGGTGTGGGGGAAGATCCCGGTAGAGAAGCGTGACGAGCTTCACGCCATTATCCAGCAGCCGGCTGCATTGCCACGCCAGTTGCCTCGTTTCCTGAAGGCCAACCAGTTGTTGTTTGCCGCTACTGATCGCAATGTGCTGAACCTGCCCGGGATTGGGAAAAGCATGACTTTCAAAACGATCGGTATTACTGCCGAAGGGAAACGTATCCTCTGTTTCGAGCATGATAAGAGCCGTCGGCACAGTCCGATCATCAACCGGATGAATAACGTATATGTTGTTGAGAATAAGTCTATTGCAGCCTATCTCCGCCAATTGGAGCAGCAGGGTGAAGACCTGAACGAATATCGTACCATTTGGTATTATTGCGAGGGACGTACCGAATCACGCTTTAGTTTGTACGAATATCCCGGTTATTCATTTGCCGTTTCTGAAAAGATGACTAACTTGCAACTGGATACGTAAACTTATACATTATATATATAATAACCATGATTCAGAATGAACGGATCCTCAGGTCTGAACAAGCGATGCAGGCTGCCACACGGATGATGACCGCTGCCCGTACCGCTCCAAAAGGGAAGGGGATTGATATTATTGAAGTTGCCACAGTGACGGGCGACGATATCCGGCGTCTGTCGGATGAAATGCGCCTGATCAACCAGGAAACAGGCATGCTGTTTTTGCTCCGTGACGCCGATAACCTGCAGCAGGCCGAAGCCGTAGTGATCATCGGGACCATACAGCAGGTGCAGGGGCTTAACTGCGCGCATTGCGGCTATGCTACCTGTGCAGCTAAGCCGGTAGAAGTGCCCTGTGCCCTGAATACCATCGATGTGGGGATTGCCGTAGGTTCAGCCTGCAGCATGGCGGCTGATCTGCGGGTGGATACGCGTGTAATGTTCAGCGCCGGCCTTGCCGCTCAACGCCTCGGTATGCTGGGCGACTGCAAATGTGTGATGGCTATCCCCCTCAGCATCTCCAGCAAGAACCCGTTCTTCGACCGGAAACCAAAGCAGTGAGCCTGCCAGCGTTCAGCAACCTTAAAAACACAATATAGTATGGAATCAGTCGTCTTATTTGCCAATAAACTGGAACTTCGTTATTATTTCAACGATAAGTCCGTGTACATGGATGCCATGGTGCGTAACCGGTGTGAAAAAGAAATGCTGTTGTTGATCCGTTTCGTTGCCGAAACGCTGGATGTGAAAATGATGATATACAGCGAACCTTCCGTAAAGGAAGGCGGGTATAGTGAGCTTTGGGGAATTGCCGGCCGTCATCCATACGCGCATTCTATTGTGCTGACTATTGTGATGCATCTGATGGCGCGTCCATTGGTCACCCCCGATGGCACATCTACTGCCGTGCCATTCAACGAACACAAATTTAGGGATGATATCAAGCGTTTACGTAACCAGTTGCAGGAAAAGAAAAAGGTAGTGATATTACCTCCCGACCTGGTTGCGCAACTGGATACCCAATTGCGCATACGGAGAAGCAAATCGGCCTTTTATGACGCTGTAAGGAGTTACCCGAAAGTGAACCGCCTTGTTTTCCGTGAGGTAGACGAGAATAACCGCAATCGTTCTGGCTCACTGGAAGTCCGCCGTGAACAGTTTGCCCAATACATTGTCAAAGCTTCCGATCTGGCCGATGATCGCGCTGCCACGCACAAAACTGACGATGACCGCCAACTCTCTCTCTTCGGCGACTGATCTTGTATGCTGCCTATGGTGTGTGACCTGCCGGTTTACAGGCTTTTGTTGATCTGATCGATATAGTTGAGGATTTCATCACGACCGGTACGATGTTCGGAAGATGAAGCGAAAACAGGCGGTAGCTCTTCCCAACTTTCAAGTAGTTTGGTCTGATAGGACGCGATATTTTCTTTCAGGCGCACAGGGCCGAGTTTGTCGGCCTTGGTGAAGATGATGGCAAAGGGAATACCGTTCTCGCCCAACCATTCCATAAATTCAAGGTCGATCTTCTGGGCTTCGTGCCGGCAGTCGAGGAGAACGAAGAGGCAGGTCAACGCTTCCCGTTCGAGGATGTAATCTTCGATAATGCGTGTGATCCGCTCGCGGCCTTCCTTGCCCCGTTGCGCATAACCGTATCCCGGGAGGTCTACCAGGTACCAGTTGTCATTGATGATGAAGTGATTGATCAGTTGTGTCTTACCCGGTTTCTGCGACGTCATGGCAAGGCCTTTTTTCTGTGTAAGCATATTGATGAGGGATGATTTACCCACATTGCTACGTCCGATGAAGGCATATTCCGGCATATTCCCATCCGGGCATTTCTGTACATCGGTATTACTCATGATAAAGGCGGCGCTTTTGATTTCCATGTATTGTCTCCTTTTTTTTGGCAAAGATAGGCCATCGGGCAAAGAAACCGAAATAATATTTTTTGTTTTCGCGCACAGATGTCAAATTATTTCTATTTTTGTTGGTTGAATAACAACGAGAACGTATTATCATGAAAACATTTTGGTTAACCTGTCTATTGGCCTCGATCGCTGTGTTGGGTAGAGCCCAGACCGATAACCAGGAGATTGTGAAAACCGGAGATATGATGCCGGCTTTTACAATTGTTTCTGATGACGGCAGGCAATTTTCTTCCGAAGCATTAAAAGGGAAGGTTGTATTATTGAATTTTTTTGCCACCTGGTGCCCGCCTTGTCAGAAAGAACTGGCTGAAGTCCAGTCTGTTTTATGGCCGAAATATAAAGACCACGCTTCATTTGTGATGCTGGTAATCGGTCGTGAACATACGGATGCCGAGCTAAAGACATATAATGAGAAAAAAGGATTTACCTTTCCGTTATATCCTGACCGTGACCGTCAGGTGTATGGGAAGTTTGCGAAAAGTCTGATTCCGCGTAGTTACCTGATTGACAAAGAGGGGAAGGTTATTCTGGCTACTACGGGTTATACGGAGGCGGATTTTCAGCTACTGATGAGTAAAATAGAACAAGCAATCAACTAATTTCCCCGTGGAATGAGAAAGAACGTATTATTATCTCTTTTCCTCTTATTGACCGTGTCGGTCTGTGCGCAGATACGATTGTCCGGATACCATCAATCCTACATTGACCCTTCATTGCTTGAAGGACGTTGGAAAGCCCGTTGGATATCCATGCCCGGAGAGGCGGTCAATGTATATGGCGTATATCATTTTCGTAAATCCGTTAACCTGACGGATGTCCCGGAGCGCTTTGTGGTACATGTATCGGCCGACAACCGGTATAAATTATATGTAAACGGCCGGCTGGTCTCGTTGGGACCGGCGCGAGGGGATGTATATAACTGGAATTTTGAAACAGTAGATATTGCTCCCTACCTGCAAACAGGGACGAATGTGTTGGCGGCCGTAGTGTGGAATTACGCCGAACAGAAACCGATTGCACAGATGAGCCTGAATCAGACGGGGTTTATCCTGCAAGGGAATACGGCCGCTGAAGCAATGGTCAATACCGACGCATCCTGGCGTTGCCTTCGGGATGAAGCGTATGCTCCCTGGAGGGGAGGTTCGGTGCGAGGCTACTTTGTAGTAGGACCAGGCGAACAGTTCACAGCGGCGGCTTACCCCTGGGGATGGGAATCTCCGGACTACGACGATAGCCGGTGGAAGCCGGCCGTAGCCGGCATGGAGGGTGCCGTAAAGGGCGCCCGTGATTATCCGGGACGTTTACTGGTGCCATCTCCTATACCACCGTTCCGGCTGGAGATAGAAAGGCTGTCTGCCGTTCGGCAGGCCGAAGGGATCAATTGCCCGGCCGACTTCCTGAAGAAACCTGTCTCATTGACCATACCGGCACACACCAAGGTGCGCCTGTTGCTGGATCACAACCAGCTTACTACCGGCTATTTCTCGCTGCTTTTCAGTAAAGGGAAAGCGGCGGAAGTGACTGTGGGATATGCAGAAGCATTGTATGAAGACAAAGTGAGCGCTACCACGAAAACGTATTCGCTGAATACGAAGGGTAACCGGAATGAGGTGGCCGGGAAGCGTTTCATCGGTTATGAAGATAAATTGATTGCCGATGGCGGGGAGAACCGTCTGTTTACTTCCCTCTGGTGGCGTACCTGGCGATATGTGGAACTAACGATCCAGACAGCCGGCGAGCCCTTGGTGATGCAGGATGTGTACGGCACTTTCTCGGCCTATCCGTTTACCAATGCCACCCAGTTCTCGGCTCCTGGCAACGACCGGTTAGGCAAGATACTGGAGATCGGTTGGCATACGGCCCGGCTGTGTGCCAATGAAACCTATATGGACTGCCCGTATTACGAGCAATTACAATATTTTGGCGATACCCGTATCCAGGCGATGATCTCCCTGTATAATACGACCGACCGCTACATGGTGAAGAATGCTATTGAACAGGGCCGCCAGTCTATTGTGGCCGATGGCATTACGATGAGCCGCTATCCGTCCAGCGTTCACCAGTTTATCTCTTCGTTTTCGTTGTGGTGGATCTGTATGGGGCACGACTATTGGATGTATCGGGGCGATGAGGCGTATATGCAAACCCTCTTACCCGCATACCGGGGTGTATTGGCCTGGTATGAACAATGGCTGAAGCCTGACAGCAGTTTAGGATATGTACCCCATTGGTTCTTTGCTGACTGGGCGGCCGGTTTCGATTACGGTGAACCGGTACGCGAGAAAGATGGAAATTCGGCGTTTCAGGACCTGATGTACCTGCTCACGCTGGATGCCGTGGCTGATATGGAAGAGGCGATCGGATTACCTGTGATGGCCGTACACTACCGGGAGATAGCTACCCGGATCCGGGAAACAATGATGCCGAAGTATTGGAATGCTACCCGCGGATTATTTGCCGATACGCACGACCATCGCAGTTATTCCCAACATGTGAATGCATTGGCTGTATTGGCTGGAATTGTGAAAGGCAACGAAGCCACCTCCGTGGTTACACGGATGTTGCAGGATACCACCATCATACAGGCCACGATCTATTTCCGTTACTATGTGCACCAGGCCCTGGATAAGGCCGGGTTAGGCGATCAGTTGCTGGACCGTATGCAGATATGGTACGACCAGATGGCATTGGGCCTGACCACCTGGGCCGAGATGCCCGAGCCTTCCCGTTCGGATTGCCATGCCTGGGGAGCCAGTCCGAATATCGAGTTTTTCCGTATTATATTGGGCATCCGTTCAGCTGCTCCCGGTTTTGCCAAGGTGCTTATTTCGCCTTCCCTTGGGCAATTGAAAGAAGTTTCCGGTGTAATGCCGCATCCGAAAGGAGTAATATCCGCTACCTATCGTATCGATAAGAAAGGGAAATTAACAGCGCACCTAATACTTCCCGAAGGAGTAACGGGATTATTTGTGTGGAAAGGGAAAGAACATCAGTTAATGGCTGGAAAACAAACAATTATTGAATAATTTCATATATTTGCAAGGTCTATACCTGCTATATACTATTTAGATGAAAAAAATAGCTGCATTCGTATGCTTGTTGTGTTTGTTGGGGTGTATTGCACCCACAGAGAAAGTTGTACAGCTCAAGTTGATCCAAACTTCGGATGTACATGGTAATTATTTCCCGTATGACTTTATTCGTGATGGTGATGGTGAGGGTGGATTGGCCCGGATCTGTTATTATGTGATCAACCAGCGGAAGACGTATGATGACCGGTTGCTGTTATTGGATAACGGTGATATCATCCAAGGGGCTCCTTCGGCCTATTATTACAATTATATTGATACCTCTTCCGTACATCTTTGTGCGGAGATCATGAACTTTATGCAGTATGATGCAGGCAATATGGGCAACCATGACCTGGAAACCGGCCATTCGGTCTATGATCGTTGGGTTGGCCAATGTGATTTTCCTGTTCTGGGAGCCAATATTGTGCGTGTAGCCGATGGGGAGCCTTATTTTAAACCGTATGAAATATTTGTACGCGAAGGGATTAAGATTGCGGTGTTGGGTATGGTTACGCCGGCTATACCTGCCTGGCTGCATGAATCGCTTTGGGAGGGAATGCGTTTTGACGATATGGAAGAAAGTGCGCGCAAATGGATGAAGATCATACAGGAAAATGAAAAACCGGATATGGTGATCGGCCTTTTCCACACAGGCCGCGAGGCAAGTACACTGATCGATAAATACCGTGAAGATGCTTCCGTGGAGATTGCACAACGGGTGCCCGGTTTCGATGTCTTGCTGATAGGACACGACCATTTGCCTTTCAGTGGCAAGGTAGCCAGTGTGACCGGTGATTCGGTCTTGATCGTCAATCCGGGCAGCGGAGGATTATACATGGGCGATATAGATATCACGGTGACATTGAAAAAGGGGAAAGTAACGCATAAAGAGATTCAAGGCAGACTTGCCGATGTGTCTGTTATTCCGGTATGCCCTAATTTTATGGCTGAATATGCAGCTGCTTATCAGACAATAGCCAATTACGTTTCGGAAGAAATAGGCGAATTGCCTCAGGATATGGATACGCGTGTAGCCTATTTTGGCCCTTCGCTGATCATGGATTTTATCCATACCGTGCAGTTGGATATGACCGGCGCTGATATCTCGTTTGCTTCACCACTCTCGTTCGATGCCAATATCCCGAAAGGGAAGATACAGATCAGGGATGTGTTCCACATGTATGAGTTTGAGAATTTTCTGTATATGATGCAGTTGACCGGGGCGGAAGTAAAAGGTTTTCTGGAAGAATCGTATGCCTTATGGGTCAACCAGATGACTTCGCCCGACGATCACCTGTTGCTGCTGGGAAATGGCGAAAGCCGGTATGGCAGTAAACGTGACATGCTTGCATCCCCTTATTTCCTGTTCGATTCGGCCGCGGGTATCATCTATACGGTAGATGTCACAAAACCGAAAGGGGCAAGGATCCATATCCTGCAAATGAAGGATGGTACTCCTTTTGACGAGCATGCCATATACAAGGTGGCCATGCCTTCGTATCGGGGTAATGGAGGGGGTGAGTTATTGATCAAAGGCGCGCAGGTGAGCCAGGACGAATTAAAGACGCGGATTATGCAGATGTCTGACAAGGATATCCGCTACTATATGATCCAGTATGTAAAGAATAAGTGGGTGCTTACCCTGAAGCCGTTGAACCAATGGAAGTTTGTCCCTGAAGATATGGCAAACCCGGCCGCCCGGCGGGATTATGAATACTTATTTGGCGAAAATCCGGTCTGAGCGATGTATTTTTCTTACTTTTGTTGTCAGGAACAATGAAGGAGAAAACAAAACATATCGCCAGGCGTTTTTTTATCTGGATCAGGAATCTCTTCCTGTTGCTGTTTATTTCTTCCATCCTTGCGGTGGTAGCCTATAAGTACATTCCGGTATACTATACGCCGCTGATGTTTATCCGTTTCTTTGAGCAGATCCGGGATGGCGAAGAAAAGAAGATCGATCATACCTGGGTGCCTTTGAGCCGGATCGCACAACCCTTGGTGCAGGCCGTGGTGGCATCCGAAGACAATTTATTCCTTGACCACAATGGTTTCGATCTGGATCAGATACAAAAGGCGATGGAGGAAGCCGAGAAGGGTGTCCGGGTACGTGGCGGCAGTACTATTTCACAACAAACGGCAAAGAACGTATTCCTGTGGCCCGGGAAAAACTATATACGAAAGGGACTGGAGGCTTATTTTACCCTGTTGATCGAATGGATATGGGGGAAAGAGCGGATTATGGAGGTCTATCTCAACTCGATCGAAACGGGGAAGGGTATTTATGGCGCTGAAGCGGTTGCGATGGCGCATTTCCGGAAACACGCCTTTTTGCTTTCCCGCCAGGAAGCCGCCCTGATCGCGGCAACATTGCCTAATCCGATCCGTTTTAATTCGGCCCATCCTTCTCCCTACATCTTAAAAAGACAGGGGCAGATATTGTCACTTATGGGAAAACTGCTCAAAGTCAATATGGGCTTTGACGGTGGAAATACAGGTTCGCAACCGGAATCAACCAAAAAAAGAAAAAAATGGAGAGCTTCACTTATCACGATCTCGGACGAATCGGTTATGCCCAGGCATTAGACCGGCAGACGGATGCCTTCAACGCTTTACTTACCGCTAAAAAACAGGAAATCCCCGGCGAAAGCATCCTTTTCTTTTGTGAGCATGAACCGGTACTGACTTTGGGCAAAAGCGGGAACGAAACCAATCTCCTGATACCTCCGGCGGTATTGGAACAGCGGGGGGTTTCTTTGTTCTACATCGATCGGGGAGGGGATATTACGTATCACGGCCCCGGGCAGATCACCGGATATCCGGTGTTTGATCTGGATCATTGGTCGCTTGGGCTCAAGCAGTATGTGCATCTGCTCGAAGACATTGTGATCGGCTTTCTCGCGCTTTATGGCATTGAGGGAGAGCGAATGGACGGAGCTACGGGTGTGTGGTTGGATCCTACGATACCTGGACGGGCACGAAAGATATGTGCCATCGGGGTAAAAAGCAGCCGGTTTGTCACGATGCATGGGTTTGCCCTCAATATTAATACCGACCTGAGCTATTTCTCATTGATCAACCCTTGTGGGTTTACAGATAAAGGAGTGACTTCCCTGGCGGTGGAACTGGGCGAAGTACAGGATTTTGCGTTGGCAAAAGAGCGGCTTCATGCCCTTTTTACGGCTTCATTCCCCTGAATCCGCCCTGTTTATGGCGAAGGTTGGATGATTATTCCACATTTTTTTCGAAAAGGTATTGCATATATTGAAAATAGCATTACTTTTGCAAAGCATTTTCGGAAGGGGCATACATCCCGGATGAAAACAACCTTCTTCCTTAGCTCAGTTGGTTAGAGCATCTGACTGTTAATCAGAGGGTCCTTGGTTCAAGTCCAAGAGGAAGAGCTAAAAAGCTGCCTGTATCGGGCAGCTTTTTTTGTTATTCGCCCGGCAGAGTGCTATGCTAAACAGGAGCAAGTTCTTCACGCAGATCAACCCGTAAATCGCCACAAAAAAGATCATAACGATCCAAAACGATCGTTATGATCTTCGTTTAGGAACATCATACTCTTCGTTTTCGAACATTATGATCTTTTTTTCGGGAGACGATGGTGATTTTGAAAGCCAATCCGGATGATTGAAAACCGGACACTCCGCCAACACTATCTACGCGCATGCCTCACTTGATCGAGGCGCAGGCCTCAGGGGGAGTGAGGCGCAGGCCTCAGGGGGATCGAGGCGCAGGCCTCGCGGAAGTGAGGCGCAGGCCTCGTTTGGGCAAGTCCAGCATCTGATCATTTCAACGGCAGGAACAGCGCTAAAACCCACCTTGTAGTGAACATCCATCTGCTATAACTTCTTACACGAAAATTGCCTTCACCCTGTTATTATCTACTGGATGTCAATGAATTACAGTGGCGGCAGAGGCTGTTTTTTGTTCTGCTGTCACTCTCCTGTCACACTCAATCCCTGTCTGCAAGCGGCCGTGACAGGTGACAAAAAAGGGAAAGTGAATCACCAGTAGAAGGTGAGGGGTTGCAATCACATGTGCACGTTGCTGAGTTTAAGGGTCCGGATACCGAAGCGGGGAATGCGGGCGGTGAAAACGGATGCGTTACCGGTTTTTGTGGCTTGCGTAACCTGGATGCTTTCACCGCTTAATTCTACCCACTCTATCTGATCGGAATTGACAGCGCATGTGATTTGCTTGTCCGTATGATCGCTTTGCGCATTGAACAGGCGGATATATAAGTCCTGCCCTTTCATTTCCATCGATACCAATTCATAGGCATTGTCCTGAATGGAGAAAAAGGATTGGGGAGGCACTTCGCCAACCTGTTCATGGGTCAGGGTGGTGATCAGTGGCTCGTTGATGCGTTCGCCGGTGCTCCAGATACGATCCGTATCCCATTGTCCGGCATGGGGCAGTAAACTATACGCTATAGATGTGGGCTCGTTGATGATGTAGTCTCTACCCCATAACCCTTTGCCTGCAAATTGCAGGGTAAGCGCCAGCGGATGGTCTTTGCCGTGTACATAGCTGGTGGTATGATCGGTAAACAAAGCCAGGCTGTTGTCATTACTGTTACTTTCCAGGTCTACCCAATGGAGCAGGATGGTATGTTTGATCTGATCCCAGCGGTTAAAGTAGGTATTCTCCAGGCGGCTTTTGCAGACATCGAAGGGTGCGTCCTTATAGATTTGCTGATGGCTGATGGCAGCCGGGAAACAGACCCGCAATTTGTAGCGATCGTCATAGAATGCTTTTCTTGGGTTCTCGGCGCTGAATGCAATACCGGGTTCTCCGATGGCCGGATTACCCTGCCAGTCAATCCGTACGCGCATGGCTATTTTTTCTTCTCCCTGTCTGAGATAAATAGTTTGTGTAAAGGGATGTTCTCCGATGAACCCGTCAATCTCTATGTGCAGCAACAGCGGCCCTTGCTCTATAATCCGCAGGGTGGCTGGCCTGTCGGCACTGGACAGGAACTGTCCTTTGTCTCCGAAGTAACCTTTGAGTTCATTGAAAAACCAGCTGCTGTGTCGGTCTACATACTCTTTATTCTGTAGTTTCTTGGCTACCAGGCTTTCAATGGTGCCTCCTTTTTGCGGATTGATTACCATCCGGTAGAGGTCGCTTTCGAGGATGTATTTGCTGTTTTGCCGTACACAAGAAAGCGTATTGCTTGTGGTGGTCTTTCCTTTCCGGATGGTATAGGTGGCGTATCCGAAGGAAGGGACACTGGCGGGGAATAGCATCCAGGTGCTGCCTTCTTCCCTGATCAGTTGAGTGGGATGGGATTGTCCTGTCTGATCCACCACCGTCCAGGCTGCGTGATACCAGGTGGAGGGTACTTTTACGCGGACTGTTTCATGCCGGTCGACGGCTAATGTATTATATACCCTGACAGCCGTTTGCCCGTCTTTCCTTATTGCATCCAACGACCGGCCAATGACCACGCGGCTGTTCTGGTTGGTCACCCCTGTCCATTCGGTTACGTGTTCGGCCCAGGTGCGTCCGCTGTGCAGGTTGTTATAGGGAACAATCCAGCAATCGTGATGCTGGGAGAGTAGTAATTTCACCCACCCCTCATCGATCAGCCCTTTGGGCCAGCGCCTGTTGCCTGCCAATGCTGCAAAGACGGCCATTTTCTCAGCTTGGACGATATTGTTTTCGGCCCTCCTTATTTCCTGCGTGAGTTTGTTCATTACCTGGCTGCCCCATACCAGGCTGGTGAGTACATCCTCCTGGGTGAAATGCCAGTTATTGCCGGTAGATCCCATGGAATAATTAGCAATGTAGTTGCGCCAGGTCTTATAATGGGTAGGCGTATAAAACCGGGAAGTATCTTGTCCCAACCAAGGCCCTTTGTCCCATCCGTGGCTCCAGGCCGCGTCTTGGATACACATCCCGGCCGGGTGCAGGATACCGGCATCCAGGCATTTTTGGATATAGGCTTTGCTGTTGTACCACGCCATGCTTTGCCACGTAGAGCCTGGTTGAAGCTCTTCACAGGCATAGCGGGGAACCGTAAGCAGGGCGGTGCCATCGGGCCCGATCCAATTCACCAACTCTCCACCGTATGCTGCCGTGTAACCGCCCCACATCGTATTCGGATTCTTGGTAGATGCATAGGTGAAACCAAACGATTTCAGGATGTAAGGCAGCGAACTGGTGAAACAAGGCTCTTCGGCCGAATAGGTGGTAAACACTGCCGAAGGGAAATGTTTCCGTACCAGTTCAATCCCGTAGGAGAATTGCCGGATGTTGCTTTCGCCGGATGTGCCGAAAAAATAACTTTGCGCGTACGATGGATTGACATACTCTATCCGGCTGGTGCGGACGGACTGATCTTCGAACAACTGTTTGAACTCCTCGTAGGCCGCCGGATCCCGCAACTTGACCACGTCCCATGATTCGGGTTCTACTTCAATATTTATACTCCAGTCGGGATACTGTTTGAGCATCTTGTTAATAAAAGCAGTCTGCCCTTCCGGGTAGTGTCCATAGACACCCCCGTGATAGCCATCCATGAAATAGGCCTCTTGTGCAGTTGCCAGGTGCTGAACGCCTATTGCGCAGCAAAGGGATAAGGCAAGTATAAGTTTGTCCATAATGAGTGTTGTTTGAATAAGAGGTAGTCTGTTGTAATATTCCACTCCCCATGCTTGATTGCAATCATGTTTGTAATTGTTTGTTCAAGTTAGTAGGATTATCACCAGAAATAACAGTAAAACAAGGCGCAAAGGGCAACAACGCCGAGGGAGGCTATCACATCCCACTTGTCCCAGCTCTTACTGATTTGCTTTTTGTAGTCGTCGGTGAACGTGATCGCTTCGACCTGCTGAGCGGTTGGCTTCGGGGTAAAGCAGGATACCACGATCATCAGCAGGATGATGAAGACAAGCAACCAGATCTCGAAAATAAGCCAGTTGGTCTGCCAGAACCAGGCGGTGTGTTCCCACCACCATCCTTCCATCACGTCTTTACCCGTATGGGTAAGGATGTTGGTGAGCAAGCGCACCATACCGAGCGCAAAGCCCGCTATCATACCTGCTTCACCAGCCTTGGGGGTAATCTTTTGGGAGAATATACCAAGTGCGAATACGGCTACCATTGCAGGAGCAAGCAACGATTGGATACCTTGCAGATAGTCGTACAGACTACCGAGGCTCATCATTACAGGTATCCAGATAATACCGAGTACCACCACTACGATCGTCGCCACACGGCCTACCCGTATGTAGGTGGTTTCACTCTTATCCTTGTATTTCGCTTTGTAGAAGTCTTCTGTAAACAGTGTGGCGCATGAGTTGAAGAATGCAGCCAGGGAAGCCATCAATGCCGAGATGAAACCGATCGTCACAATCCCCTTCACACCGGCAGGCAAGACGAATTTCACCATCGAGCCGAAGGCGGTATCCGGATCACTCAGCGTGAAGCCGCTATCCGGACGTGCAGCCAATGCCGCCGCAACCATACCCGGGATCAGGAACATAAATACGGGCAACAGTTTGAAGTAACCGGCGGCGATTGAGCCTCTGCGGGCACGTTTCATCACCGCTTCGTTCGATTCGCCTGTATGCTGCCCGAGTACGCGTTGCACGATATGCTGGTCGGTACACCAATACCAGAAACCGATGATAGAGGCTCCGATAAATACCCAGAAACCGGGATAGTCGTCGTACAGCGGGTCGCCGGTCTGGAAGTGGAACATGTGGTTGGTGCCGTAAGCCACACCGTCTGTCCCTGCGTTGAGCGTTCTGGAATAGTCTATCATGGCCGTCCAACCGGCGGCAATACTGCCTTCGCCGAGCGCAGACAATCCGAGGAAAAGTACCAGGAATGAACCGAGGATAAGGATCGGTGTCTGAATGGCCGAGAGTGTCATCACCCCTTTCATCCCGCCCAATACGGTAAAGATACCCGTCAGTACGATCAGTCCGATGGCCCCGTACCAGAAAGGCAAGCCCAGCAGGCTCTCCATAAAGATCCCTCCGGTAAACGCCGTCACACTTACTTTGGTCAGTACGTATGCCACCAGTGTGATGATCGACAGCCATGAACCCGTAGCCGGTGTGTAGCGATATTTAAGGAAGTCGGGCATCGTGATGATCTTGCCCATTTTATTGTTCATCAGTTGGTAGAAGGGAACAAAGAGCCAGCCCAGGATGAGTATCATCCAGCCCTGCATCTCCCAGTGAGCCATCCCTACACCCGCTTTCGCGCCTGTGCCGGCAAGCCCTACCAGGTGTTCGGAGCCGATGTTTGCCGCAAAGATAGCCGCACCGATGATATACCAGGGCTCGCCTTTGCCGAATAAGTAGTCTTCGCTATTGGCTCCCTGTTGTAAACGTTTGTCTTTTTGGATCGAGCGCCAAACAGCCCCTGTTACTGCACATATACCGATGGCGAGAACTACCCAGTCGAGCCAGATAAATTCGTGTGAGTTCCAATTCATAACGAGAGTAAGCATTAAAAGTTGAAAAGATAAGAAGCTGATCATGCGCCACCGCACCCATGCCTGTTGCATCGAAGCAATGGGTGCCTGCTCCTGTCAGGAGCCGATTTCGTTATAGAGGTATTTTCTCTATTCTTTGTTGATGTCGTCCGCCTTCAAAGGGAGTGGAGAGGAAGGTGTGGACTGCTTTAGTGGTTTCCTCCTTACTGATAAAACGACCGGGCAGTACCAGCACATTCGCATCGTTGTGCGCCCGTGCCAGACGGGCAATCTCTTCATGCCAACACAATGCAGCCCTGATTCCCTGATGTTTATTTAATGTGATACCGATACCGTTGCCCGAACCGCATACGGCGATCCCCGGATATACTTCGCCTGCTTCAACGGCATACGCCATTGGGTGCGCATAGTCTGCATAATCACAACTGGCGGTAGAGTGGGTGCCGAAATCCTTATACGGCAACCCTTTCTCTTCCAGTATTTCCTTGATATATTCTTTTATCTCGAAACCAGCATGGTCACTACATAAACCTATCATCATCGTTGATTGTATTAATGGAGATTCATTTATGCCAACAATTCTTTCACCTGCCTGTACACGTTCTGTCCGGTGAATCCCAGTTTTTCGTCGAGCACCTTGTACGGAGCCGAGAATCCGAACGATTCCAATCCCCATACCTTGCCGTTGGCGCCGGTCAATCCTTCGAGGGTGACGGGCAGTCCGGCGGTGAGGCCGAATATCTTACTTCCTGTAGGAATAACAGCTTCCTGGTAGGCTTTGTTCTGCGAACGGAACAAACCTTCCGACGGAACGGAGACGATACGCACCTTCACACCGTCTGCACGGAGCAGGGCGGCGCCTTCCACCAGGGTGGCCACTTCCGAACCGGAAGCGACCAGCGTTACGTCCGGCTGTGCATCTTCTTCCACGATATACGCACCCTTTTCGGCTTGTAGAGCGGTCTCGTAACGGTTGCCTTTGACCGGCAGGTCGGTAACGTTCTGGCGAGAGAAGATCAAGCCGGTCGGTGTGTGGATGTTCTCCATCGCCATCTTCCAGGCAACGGTGGTTTCCGATCCATCGGCCGGACGCAATACCAGCATCGAGTTATGTCCTTTATGGTTCTTCAGTTTTTCCATCAGGCGGATCTGGGCTTCCTGTTCTACCGGTTCATGGGTAGGACCGTCTTCTCCCACGCGGAACGCGTCGTGCGACCAGATAAATTTCACCGGCAGTTCCATCAGGGCAGCCATGCGGATCACAGGTTTCATATAGTCGGAGAATACAAAGAACGTTCCGCAGGCTACGATCACGCCGCCGTGCAAGCTCATGCCGAGGCAGACAGACGCCATCGTCAACTCGGATACACCGGCCTGGAAGAAGGCGCCGCTGAAATCACCACGGGTGAAGGCATGCGTCTTATTCAGGAATCCGTCTGTCTTATCCGAGTTGGAAAGGTCGGCAGAGGCACATACCATGTTCTCTACCTGCGTAGCCAGCACACCGAGTACGGTGGCCGAGGCGACACGGGTGGGCTGGTTGGCTTTCTGTTCGATCGCTGCCCAGTTGATCCGGGGCGCTTCTCCGCTAAACCATTTTTCCAGCTTGGCTGCCAGTTTCGGGTTGGCTTTCGCCCAGGCGGCTTTCGCCGCATACTTTTCGGCTACGATCGCTTCCAGCTCCTTCGCGCGGTTGGCATATAGCACAGCCACTTCGGGGAAGACGGTGAACGGGTGCTCCGGATCACCGCCCAGGTTGCTGACGGTCGACGCGATACATGCACCGGCGGCAGAAAGCGGCTGGCCATGTGTGGATACTTTGTCTTCAAACGAAGTCTTATCTCCGGCCAGGGCGCCTTTACCCATCACCGTATTTCCGATAATCAGCGTGGGACGATGTTGCTCGGCTTTCGCTTCGGTCAGCGCCTTGCGGATTTCGGCCACATCGTTTCCGTTGATGGTGATCACTTTCCAACCCCAGGCTTCGTACTTGGCGCCCACGTTTTCAGTGGTTACTTCGTCTACCTTGGTAGAAAGCTGGACGTTGTTGGCATCGTAAAACATGATCAGGTTGTCCAACCCCAGTGTGCCGGCAATACGTCCGGCTCCCTGGGATATCTCTTCCTGCACGCCCCCATCCGAAATGTAGGCATAGATCGTCTGGTCCATACCCTCAGCCAGGCGGGTTTTCAGGAACTTGGCGGCTATGGCGGCGCCTACGGCCATCGTGTGTCCCTGTCCCAGCGGGCCGGAAGTATTTTCCACACCGCGCATAATGTCTAATTCAGGGTGACCCGGCGTAGGGCTTCCCCACTGGCGGAATTCAGCCAGTTCGGCCATCGTGTATTTGCCTGTCAGCGCCAATACGGCATAGAGCATGGGCGACATGTGGCCGGGGTCGAGGAAGAAACGGTCTCTTCCTTCCCATTCGGGATGCTGGGGGTCGTGGATTAAATATTCTGAAAACAAAACGTTTACAAAGTCTGCTCCCCCCATTGCACCACCCGGATGACCGGATTTGGCCTTTTCAACCATCGATGCAGCCAGTATGCGAATGTTGTCAGCTGCTTTGTTCATTTGTTTGATATCGTTCATCTTGATAAGATTTAAATTTGTGCAAAGATAGTCAATCTCTTTTTAAAGAGGCTTCTTTCTCTCAGGCAAACAATTCTTTTTCGGTGAACTGTCCCAACTTGCGATACTGATCGTAAAGCGGCAGATAGGCTTCGTGGTTGGCTTTGTTGGGATAATACTCCTTCGCAAAACCCTGCCCCATGGCCTTTTGGGCTTCTTCTACTTTTGTATATATGCCTGCTGCTACGGCGGCGAACATGGATGCGCCGAAAGCGCACGCCTGTTCGGCTTTGGCTACTTTGATGGGCATATTCAGCACATCGGCCAGCGTTTGCATCACGAACGGCGATTTCTGTGAGATACCGCCGATGCCGATCACGCTTTCGATCTCGATGCCGTTTTCGAGGAAGCGGTCTACGATGGCTTTCGAACCGAACGCCGTTGCTTCTACCAGGGCGCGGAAGATGAGCGGGGCAGAGCTTGCCAGATTGAGGCCGGTGATCGTCCCTTTCACCCGTTGGCTGGCGTCCGGTGTGCGGCGTCCGTTCATCCAGTCGATGGCGAGGATACTGCTTTCGCTTACCGGTACTTTGGCTGCTTCTTCGGAGAGGCAGGGGATGATCCGGTCGGCTGTTTCTTCGATCAGCTTGATCCTGGTAGCTTCGTCGATCAGCTTCGTTTGCGAGAGCACGTTTTCCAACGGCCATGCCAGTACGCGCCTGAACCAGGCGTAGATATCACCGAAACCGGACTGTCCGGCTTCGAGGCCTATCATGCCGGGAATAACGGACCCGTCTACCTGTCCGCAGATACCGGGGATCAGTTTGTGGCCGATCTCTTCATACGACGATACCATGATGTCGCAGGTAGACGTGCCGATCACGCGCACGAATGTGTTCGGTGTGATCTCGGCTCCTACGGCACCCATGTGGCAGTCGAAGGCGCCAACGGCCACGGCTGTGCCTTCGGGCAAGCCCAGCCGGTGCGCCCATGCGTGGGTGAGCGTACCTACTTTCACGTCGCAGGTATAGGTCTTTTCATACAGATGGCTCCGGCAACCGGCCAGCAGCGGTTCGAACGTCGTAAGGAACTCCTCCGAAGGAAGTCCGCCCCACTGCTCCAGCCACATCGCTTTGTGGCCGGCCGCGCAACGGCTGCGATACACGTCTTCCGGTTTGGTGTTACCCGTAAGCAGCGCCGGCATCCAGTCGCAGTGTTCGATCCAGGCGTAAGCCTTGCCGCGGATGCTTTCGTCTTCACGCAGTACGTGCGCCATCTTGGCCCATACCCATTCGGAAGAGTAGATACCGCCTTCGTAGGCTGTATAGTCGGTGTCCCATTTACGGGCCAGTTCGTTTATTTCGGCGGCTTCTTTGATGGCGGTATGGTCTTTCCAGAGTACGAACATGGCGTTCGGGTTTTCTGCAAATTCGGGCAGTAGGGCCAGGGGAGTACCTTCCTTATCCGTCCATACGGGCGTACTGCCGGTGGTGTCGAACGCCATACCGGCTATGTTCCCGGCGGTACCGGCCGGGCATTTAGCCAGCGATTCCCTGACGATCGCTTCGAGGCATTCCACATAGTCCAGCGGATGCTGGCGGTAGCGGTTTTTCAACGGGTCGCAGTACTTGCCTTCCATCCAGCGGGGATAGTATTTCACGGCCGAGGCTATCTCTTCTCCCGTGCGGGCATTGACTACTATGGCGCGACAAGAGTCGGTACCGTAGTCCAGTCCGATTACATATTTATTATCATTACTCATGATCAGGCTTCCAATGCGCGGTTTAACATATAATAAACGTCGTTGAAGCGGAGTTCTTTCTTGAACGCGTGGATCGTGGTATTGTGGTCGATCGTCACCAGTTCGATGCCGGCGATATCGGCAAAATCTTCCATATACTCGTTCGTCAGGTCGTATGAGAACGCCGTGTGGTGTGTGCCTCCGGCCAGGATCCAGGCGGCAGCGCCTATTTCGAGGTTCGGCTGCGGAATCCACAACGCGCTGGCAACGGGTAGCTTGGGCATCGGTTTGTCTTGCGCCAACACATCCACGTTGTTCACGATCATGCGGAAACGGTTGCCCATATCCACGATCGTGGCGGCTATACCGGCGCCTGCATGCGAGGTGAATACCAGGCGGGCAGGATCGGCCTTGCCGCCGATACCCAGCGGGTGTACTTCCAGGCGCGGTTTGCTGGCTGCGATCAGCGGGCAGATCTCCAGCATGTGGGCTTGCAGGATGGCGCTCTTTTCGCCGTCGAAGTGATAGGTATAGTCTTCGAGGAACGAGCATCCGCCGGGCAGGCCTTGTCCCATTACCCAGAAGGAGCGGATGAGGGCCGCCGTCTTCCAGTCGCCTTCGGCGCCAAAGCCGTAACCTTCGGCCATCAGGCGTTGTGAGGCCAGGCCTGGCAACTGATTCAGTCCGTGCAGGGCGTCGAAGTTGGTGGTGAACGCCTTCGCCTGCTTATCTTTCAGGAAGCGGCGCATGGCGATTTCTTCGCGGGCAGCTTCGCGTACCTGGTGGTGGTCTTTACCGCCTTTCTTGCAGTTGTGGGCAAAGTCGTATTCTTTTTCGTAGGTGGCAACCAACTCGTAGATGTCGGCTTCTGTTACCTCGTCCTGATAGGCTACCAGGTCGCCGATTGGGAAGTAGTCCACGTGGTAGCCCATACGGATTTCGGCTTCCACCTTATCCCCGTCGGTGACGGCCACGTTGTTCATCTGGTCGCCGAAGCGGATGATACGCATATCCTGTGCATCGGCCCAGGCTGCGGCCACGCGCATCCATACGGCGATATGTCCCTGTACTTTATTATCTGTCCAATGGCCAACCACTACCTTGCGGTTCTTGCGCATACGGCTCACGATGTGCCCGAATTCGCGGTCGCCGTGTGCACTCTGGTTCAGGTTCATGAAATCCATGTCGATCTCGCCGAACGGTATTTCTTTGTTGAACTGTGTGTGGAGGTGGAGCAGGGGTTTCTTATAATCCTTCAGCCCTTGTATCCACATCTTAGCGGGTGAGAAGGTGTGCATCCAGGTGATCACGCCGACGCACTTCGGGTTGTTGCCTGCCGCGCGGAAGATGGCGGTTACTTCCGGGTTGGAATTGGCCGTGCCTTTATATACTACCTTGATGGGTAATTGGCCGGATTCATTCAATCCTTTTACCATTTCGTTGGAATGCGCATCGACTTGTACGACAGCATCTCCTCCGTACAACAACTGGGCTCCTGTGATGAACCATACTTCAAGTTCATTAAATTTCATGGTGTAACTGATTTAGTGTGTTTGTGTTGATTGATTAGTTTTTGCTTAGGGCTGTCCGTAGTAGGCAGCCGAACCGTGTTTGCGGTTGAAGTGCCTGGTGATGAGGTGCTCGTTCATCGTGAGGAGGGGGTTTATACCCAGTGAGATGTAGGCCATCTTCGCCACCTGTTCCATCACCACGGCATGGTGTACGGCATCGTTCGCATCCTTGCCCCAGGCAAACGGTCCGTGGTTTTGCACCAATACCCCCGGCGTATGTACCGGATTGAGGGCCGCGAAACGTTCGATGATCACTGTCCCGGTTTCTTTTTCATATTCACCTTCGATCTCAGCCGCGGTCATCTGCCGGGTACACGGAATGGCATCCTTGAAATAATCGGCATGCGTGGTGCCGATGTTCGGAATATCGCGTCCGGCCTGCGCCCAGGCTGTGGCATAGGTAGAGTGGGTATGGACGATGCCCCCGACCTCAGGGAACGCATTGTACAGCGCCAGATGGGTAGGTGTATCCGATGAAGGTTTCAGATGCCCTTCCACGATATTCCCCTGCAGGTCGAGCACTACCATATCGGATGCCTTCATCCCTTCATACGAAACACCGGAAGGCTTGATCATCACCAATCCCTTTGCGCGGTCGATTGCGCTTACATTTCCCCAGGTAAAGATGACCAATCCATGCTTGACCAGATCCAGGTTGGCCTCAAATACTTTTTTCTTCAATGCATCCATGCTATCTCGACTTTAGGTTGCTTATTGTCTCTTTTGGAATGAGTGGTTTGCTTGCATATAAGTGTATATGATTACACTATTGTGTTTTGCCTGTAAAATTACACTGATTCTTGAAAAAAACGTAGAAAAAGATATGTTGTGTAGCATGCCTCTCTTTACTGATGAGTTCTTCTGCAGGTCGTTGGCGGTTTTGGCAGGGCTAAATGTGTGATGGGGAAGGTATTCCTATAGCGAGAAGAAGAGCCCTTCGTTGAGGAGTTTGTCGTATTTCTCTTTGTTGAATTTGTAGTAGAAGGCGCCTCGGCGGGAGTGTATTTTGTCTTTTTCGTTAAGCCGCTCCAACAGGTTCATCGCATATAGTTTTTTGCGGAAGTTGCGTTTGTCTAATGCCGTTTGGTAGATGGCTTCGTAGAGGCTTTGTAGTTGGGGCAAGGTGAATTTTTCAGACAACAGGTTAAAGCCGATCGGTAGGATGGCTGCTTTTTGTTTCAGGATATGTAAGGCATCCTTCACCATTTGGTTGTGGTCGAAAATGAGCGACGGCATCTCGTCTACTTTCGTCCACTTGGCATTGTATTGGTCCAATAGGGCGGTGTCAAAATCATGGATATTGACCAGTGCATAGTAGGCAACGGAGATCACACGCTCTCCAAGATCGCGTGTGACGTCTCCGTATGCTCCTATTTGCTCCATAAATATAGTGTCGATGCCGGTGCATTCGGTCAGTACACGGGAGGCGGCCTCATTCACGCTTTCGCCTGATTTGACGAAACCTCCCATCAGTGACCATTGCCCCATCAGGGGTTCAAAGGCACGTTTGTATAATAAGACATTCAATTCATTCTTATTGAATCCTAAAATGATACAGTCTACTGCTACGTAGAATTTGGCCTGTTCCTGATAAAATGCCGCTGACATAATAAATAAGGTAAAAAAAATGTTAGTTATGCAAGTTTGCGTGCTCCGTCACTGATCACTACATTGTATAATTTAGGCTCGTGACCGAATTGAGCGGTGTAAGCCGAGAAGGCTTCTTTGACAAAGGCTTCATACAATTCATCCTTCACGAGGTTGATCGTACATCCGCCGAATCCGCCGCCCATGACGCGTGAACCGGTGACGCCACATTTCCGGGCAATGTCGTTGAGGAAGTCCAACTCTTCGCAGCTCACTTCGTAGAGTTTGCTCATTCCATAGTGCGTTTCGTACATTTTCCGGCCTACGGTTTCGTAATCGCCACGTTCCAGGGCGTCGCACACGTCGAGCACACGCTGTACTTCTTCGATCACATATTCGGCACGCATATAGTCTTCTTCGCTTACTTCGGCTTTTACTTCCTGCAGCATATCCATGGTGGCATCACGCAGGAATGCTACTTCCGGATGACGATTGCGGATGGTGGCGGCCACATGCTCGCAAGACTGACGGCGTTTGTTATAGGCCGAGGAGGCGAGTTCGTGTTTGACCACCGAGTCCAGCAACACCAGTTTGTAACCAATCGGGTTGAATGGGAAATATTTATATTCCAGCGAACGGCAATCCAGACGGATCAGGCTGCCGGCTTTACCGAATATGGAAGCAAACTGGTCCATGATGCCGCATTTCACGCCTACGTAGTTGTGTTCGGTAGCCTGTCCGATCTTAGCCAGTTCAAACTTGTCGATACCCAGGTTGAACAGTTCGTTCAGGGCAAAGGCATAGGTGCTTTCCAGTGCAGCTGATGAAGACATTCCAGCCCCCAGTGGCACATCACCGGCAAATACGGTGTCGAATCCACTGATTTTGCCGCCTCGTTTGATGATTTCGCGGCATACGCCGAAGATATATTTGGCCCAGCCGGCTTTTGGCAGGTCGCCTTCTTCCAGCCCAAATTCGGCATAGTCGTTCAGGTCGAGTGAAAAAGCGCGCACTTGGTCTGTGCCATTCAGTTTGATTTCGGCAATCATGCCTTTGTCTATGGCACCGGGGAATACAAATCCACCGTTGTAGTCGGTATGCTCACCGATCAGGTTGATACGGCCGGGCGATGCGAATACGTTGCCGTCTGCATTGAACAACTCCTGAAATTTTGTGTTGATTTGTTTTTGCATATCCTTTATTTTGTGTTTATGATGTAAAACAGGAAGAAACTACCCGACGGTATGTTGCCGAATAGTTTCTCCACATACGTTATATTTGATTATTTACTTTGATACTTGCTTTGCGTTCACCTTGCTTCCGATCAGTGCATAATACAGCAGGTAAGCCAAACCGGCAACAATCACCCAGTAGCTGGTCATGAAACTGGCTACGTCGGCAACGTAGTTCTGCAACAGCGGCAATATACCACCACCGCAAACCAATGTCATGAAGATACCCGAAGCAGCAGCTGTATATTTGCCCAGCCCTTCTACGGCCAGGTTGAAGATACCGCCCCACATGATGGAAGTACAGAGACCTACCAGTACAAGGAATGCGGCGTTGATGGGCACTTCAGTCAAACCGAAGGAGATAGCGCCTGCATCGCTCTTCTGCAATACGGGCAGGTCTACCATGGTGCTGGTAGAGGCAAAGATGGCGCAAAGGACAAGGATAAGGCCTACTCCTGAGCCGAAGCTAAGCATGGCCTTACTGGAGATTTTGGCTCCGAGGGATGCACCTACCAGACGTCCGATCAGCATCAGGAACCAATAAGTGCCTGCTACGAAACCAGCGGTTGTTGCGTCGATGCCGGCGCCCTTGGTTGCGTCTGTCAGGAAGAGGAGCATAGTACCCGGGGTACCTACTTCAACACCTACATATACAAAGATACCGATAGCTCCCAGGATGAAATGGCGGAATTTCAATGCGCCCGACATCAGTGATCCCATCGGTTCGGAAGCCTGTTCTGCGTGAGGTTCCGGAATCCTAACAGCCAGCAGTACGATAAATACGATAGCGAAGATAGCCATAGCAATGTACATTACCGGGAATACGTTTGAGATCGTGGCTTTGGAGATTTCGCCAATCATGATACCCACCAGCATCGGGGTCAGCGTAGCCATTACAGAGTTGAATGAACCGCCAATCTGGATCAGCTGGTTGCCCTTGTTACCACCACCACCTAAGGTGTTGAGCATCGGGTTAACAACCGTGTTCAGCATACACATAGAGAAACCGGCAACAAACGCACCCAGAATATAGACGGCGAATGCCATCGCAGGGTTTGAATAACCGGAAAGCATCTGGATACCTACGCCCACGAAACCTATAGCGATAGCAATCAGCGCTGTTTTCTTGTAACCCACTTTTTGCAGCAGCATACCGGAAGGAATACCCATTACGGCATAGGCAATAAAGTTGCCGAAATTACCCAGCATACCAAGGGCATTGGATGCTCCGAATTGAGACTTTAATACGATACCCATCGGGGCAGCCAGGTTAGTCACGAAGGAGATCATACCGAAAAGTAGGATCATCATGATAATCGGCAACGTGTAATTCTTTTGTTCGTTTGTTGTCATAACTGTTTTAATTTTTAGTATTAATTAGTTTTTAGGAGTTGACTGAGAATTTGAATATCGTCCGGCTTTCGAACGTTTCCCCCGGGCGGAGCACGGTAGACGGATAGTCCGGTTTATTCGGACTATCAGGGAAGTGTTGAGTTTCAAGGCACAGGGCAGCGCGTTCAGGATACCGCTGGCCATTCTTGCCGGCGAAATGGCCGGTCATCCAGTTGCCGGTATACAGTTGCACGCCGGGCTCGGTAGTATACGTCTCCATTACGATGCCTGTCTTGGGCGATTCGCAATGGGCGCAGAGCGACAGTTCGCCACCTTCCTTATTTAGTATAAACGTATGGTCATAGCCTTTGCCGAAGACCAGTTGTTCAAAGTCGTCGTTGATCCGCCCACCCACGGTATGCGGTGTACGGAAGTCCATCGGGGTGCCTTCCACCGGTTCTTTCAGACCGTAGGGGATAGCAGTGCTGTCGGTCGGCAGGTAGTAGTCTGCGTTGATAGTCAGCAAATGATCACCTATATATGGATCGCCTGCTCCCGAAAGGTTGAAGTAGGCATGGTTGGTGAGGTTGAGCACCGTAGGTTTGCTGGTGGTGGCCTGGTAGGCGATCACCACTTCGTTGTCGTCGGTCAGTTCATACGTCACGATCGTATGCAGTTTGCCGGGGAAGCCTTCTTCGCCATCGGCGGCTGTATAGTGTAATTCGATCATCCGGCTGTCGGCCTTTGCCACCTCCCATACCAGCGTGTTGAAACCATTGATCCCTCCATGGAGGTTGTTCGGGCCGTTGTTAATGGCCAGTTTGTCGTACGTCACACCGTCCAGCACAAAGCATCCCTTGGCGATACGGTTGCCGTATCGTCCGCAGACAGCGCCGAAATAAGGCTCTTCGGAAGTGATATATTCGTCGATGGAATTGTGGCCGGTCACTATATCGGTGGGCTTTCCGTCCCTGTCCGGGACAACCAACGACACGATCCTGGCTCCATAGTTAGTGATGGTCAATTCAGCTCCTTTATTGTTAGAAAGGACATAAAGCATGGTATCTTTCCCGTCTATTTGTTTGCTGAAAGCATCAATAGACAACCCAGATAGCGTGATTTTGTTTTTCATGTACTGTTTTTGCTATTAAATTGCGTGTAAAAGTACTTTTCTTATTCGTATTTCAGGGTGATGGGATTTATGTTATAAAGCATGCTTTATGGTTTGTTTACGCTTTATCCCGATTTTGTCCACCCGGTATACCCCTATTTCGCGTAGTTTGGCAGGAAGAGCTACTTATTTTTACATTTTCATGGGGCACACAAGAACAACCTGATTTCTTTGGGCATAACGAAAAATACGACTTCTCTCTTTGCGCGCGTACTATAAATAATAGTGCGATAGTGCTCCGCTGTTTGCTCACATGGATGCCTGGCAGTGGCCGCCTCTCTTATTGTCGGGATATGCGGCCGTGTATATCCATATAAATCCCTATCTTTGCCAGCAAAGAAAACGAACGGATGAATCAGAAATATCCATCGGCTTTGCTGGAAAATGCGGTGAACGAATTGGCTTCGCTGCCCGGTATCGGGCGGAAAACAGCACTCCGGCTGGCGCTCTATATGCTCCGCAGGGAGGGGAAATATACCGAGAATTTTACGTCGGCTTTATTGGCATTGCGTCGTGATGTGAAATATTGTAAAGTGTGCCATAATTTGTGTGATACGGAAATGTGCTCGATCTGCGCCAGTCCATCACGCGATCATTCGCTTGTATGTGTGGTGGAGAATATCAAAGAGGTGATGGCAATTGAGAATACCGGGCAATTCCGCGGTGTGTATCATGTGCTGGGTGGTATTATTTCGCCGATGGACGGGATAGGCCCGGCCGACTTGCAGATAGACAGCCTGGTATGTCGCGTAGCCGGAGGCGAAGTAAGAGAGGTGATCCTGGCGCTGAGTACCACGATGGAAGGAGATACGACCAACTTTTTCATCTATCGCAAGCTTTCCGGACTGGAAGTGAAAATCAGCGTGATCGCACGCGGTATCTCCATCGGTGATGAGATTGAGTATGCCGACGAGATCACACTGGGGCGTTCCATCCTGAACCGGATGCCTTTTTCGGATTCACTCAAACTGTAACTCGTTAACAAGCGCACTATGTATGAAATAAAACTGTCTGTTGTCATTGTTAATTATAACGTGAAATATTTCCTCCAGCACTGCCTGTATGCTGTGCAGGCGGCTACGGCGGGAATGGATGCGGAAGTGATTGTGGTGGATAACCACTCGACCGATGGCTCGTTGGCCTATTTGCAGCCGTTATTTCCGGAAGTGACATTTATCGGCAATGAAACGAATCCGGGTTTTGCCACGGCTAATAACCAGGCCATTCGTCAGTGCCAGGGTGAGTATATCCTCTTGCTGAACCCGGATACGGTGATCGGCGAGGAAAGTCTCCGTTCGCTCTGCTTTTTTCTGGACGAACATCCGAAAGCCGGTGCTGTGGGTGTGAGGATGCTGGATGCACACGGACGGTTCCTGCCTGAGAGTAAGAGAGCTTTCCCTACGCCCTGGGTGTCATTCTGTAAATTGTTCGGGCTGTCTAAACTGTTCCCGTATTCGTCTGTGTTTGCCCGCTACAGCCTGCCGTACCTGTCGGCTGACAAACAGCATAAGGTGGATGTGCTGGCAGGGGCTTTCATGCTGATCCGCCACGAAGCGTTGGACAAAGTGGGATGGCTGGACGAGTCGTTCTTTATGTATGGCGAAGATATCGACCTCTCTTACCGTATCCAACAGAGTGGATACAAAAATTACTATATACCGGAACGGATCCTGCATTATAAAGGAGAGTCGACGAAGTATGGCGACCCGTCGTATATCCGTGCCTTCTATGGGGCAATGATCATCTTCTACCGGAAATATTATCCCCGGTCGGGATGGTTTGTTACCAGCCTGATCCGGATGGGCGTCTGGCTGAAAGCGGGTATGGCATCCCTGTTCGGAACGTCGAAGGCGAAGAAACGGAAACCGGTGAAACATCGCCGCCTGCTTGTTTTCTGCCATGAAGATCATTTTGAAGCCGTAAAGGCTGCTTGTGTGAAACGGATGCCCGATTTGGAGTACGTCAACCTCTGGGATCTGGATACCGAGCGGGTGATGGATGCTATCTGCCGCCGGAACCGGATGAAAGGATTTACCGACTATGTGTTCTGCTATCCTGATGTTCGTTTTGAACAAATGCTGCTTTTCATGGATAAACTGGAGGATAAGCATTGTACACATCATCTGTTCACTCTTAAAAGCGGCCAACTTGTGTCGCCCGGTAACAACGAATGATACTACTTGAAAATTCACATATCCGCCTCCGGGCGTTGGAGCCTGAAGATCTCGCTTCAATCTACCGGTGGGAGAATAATACCGAATGGTGGGGCGTGGGTAATACGCTTTCTCCTTACTCACGGTATGTATTAAAGGAATATATCGCGCAGTCGCATCGCGATTTGTATGATCTGAAACAGCTTCGCCTGGTGATTGAACTGAAAGACAATGGTGTGGCGATTGGAACGGTGGATATGTACGACTTTGATCCGCATCACAGGCGGGTGGGAGTAGGGGTGTTGATCGATCCGGCTTATCAGGGGAATGGCGTGGCTACGGAGGCTGTCGATCTATTGGTTGCGTATGTGTTTTCTTTCCTCAAATTGCATCAGATCTATGTGCATGTGCCTGATAATAACGAAGCCAGCCGGATGCTGTTTGAACGCTGTGGCTTTACGACAACAGGCAAACTGACCGACTGGCAGGTGACGGTAGATGGTTACCGGGATGTACTGGTGATGCAGTTGCTGAATACCTAAATCACTACTCTTTTAGTCGTTGCTCCAAACGTATGTACCTACAGCGCCCGGAGGCAGTTTGACGGAAGCATATTGCGAGCGGAACTGGATGTTGAACGATTGTGTGTTCCAACTGGTATTGGATACAACGAGGACAATCCGGCCGTTGGGCGTACGAAAGGCCACGTTGGGTAGTACATCGTAATTGGTGACAGAGGCTGTACGTACCACGTCTGGACGTTCTTCATCGGTGGTAAGGGCTACTGTCATATCTCCCGGATGGGTGGATGCAATGCGGACTGAACCCGGACGGATGAATTTGGACGCATGGGCGATCACATAATAAGCCAGGTTTTTTGTGACCTGGTCCTGATCGAGTGTGACAGCTCCCTGGCACATCGGGCAACCGCCGTCGTCTGTATGCGGATCGTTCAGCGGGTCGGCGGCGAGGTTCCACAGGAGCACGTTGCGGCTCCAGTTACGGGCGACGTCAATGATCATCCGTTTCACCTGGCCGGAGATGGCGATGGTCTTGCTTTCGGGGTTTTCAACCACCATTTGTTCGGTGAAATAGAGATGCTTGTCCGGAAACGCATGGTGGACCATCGTCATGGCACTCATATCGCCCCCATAGTGATGGAAGCCGGAACCGTCTACGTAGCGGGCGGCGGCAGGATCGTTCAGGATGGTGAGCGGGTAATCGGGACGGTCGAGGTTGTGGTCGAAGAGTACGATTTTTGTCTGTAGTCCCGCCTTTTCCAACTGTGGTCCCAGGTAGTTCTTGATGAAGTTGCCCTGTTCACGTGCATTCATCCGCATACTGGGGGTATTGTTGGCATTGATCGGTTCGTTCTGGATGGTGACGGCATCAATCGTAATACCTTCTTTTTGCATCGCCTGGATGTACTTGATAAAGTAACGGGCGTATACATCATAATAGGTAGGGTTGAGAGTGCCAGCTTTTACCTTGTCGTTGGTTTTCATCCAGGTAGGAGCAGACCAGGGGGAGGCCAGTATCTTGATATCGGGATTGACGGCCAGTATCTCTCTCATCACGGGAATGACGTCTTTTTTATCTTGTGCCAGGTCAAACTTCTTCAACTCCACATCTTTCTCTCCTGGTTTGAGGTCATTATACGTGAAGACAAAACTGTTCATATCGGAAGCGCCGATGGTCAGCCGGATATAACTTACACCGATGTGGTTGTCTTTGACGGAGAACAGGTCCTGAATGAGGGCCGACCGTGCAGCGGGCGTCATCAGCATCATCAGTTCGGCGCTTCCTCCGGTAAGGGAGTAGCCGAAGCCATCTACCGATTGCATGGTGTGTTGTTCGTCAATCACGATTGTGGAAGTACCCCGACGGGCCTGTTGTGACGAAAAAATAATTTTGTCTGACTGTTTTTCAAACAGGGCGGAACGATCGGGTAGTGTAACCCAGGCTTCCGCTTCATACTGGGCATATCCAGTACTGGCCAGACCTGCCAAAAAAATGGTGCATAGTAGTTTCTTCAACATGGTGGTATGAGTATATTAATTCAAACAGATGGATACAAACCGGGGAACTAATTGAGATAGGGGTCTTTGGGGTAATTGGTCCACGTCTTGTATTTCTTTCCTAATTGGATGAGTTCCTTTTTCCAGTAATAGTCGCCTTCGGCTTCAATTATACTATGGCTGGGCGTATGACTTACTACCCAGAAATTTTCATTGATTTCTTCACTCAGTTGTCCTTTTGACCAGCCTGAGTAACCGAGGAAAAATTTGACTTTCCCTTTTATCGGACGACCACTGAGTACATATTGCTTGAAGGCTTCGAAGTCGCCGTCGAAGTATAACTCATCATTGATAGGAAGAGCTCCGGGTATAATGACGTTTCCTAACGAATGGATGAAGAAGAGGCGGTTGGCGCTGACCGGCCCTCCCAGATAGATGGGTATTTCGGGTACACCTTCCAGCTCCTTGAAAAAGGAATTGACAATCAAGTCGGTTTTCTTGTTCAGCACAAATCCCATTGATCCGCTGGCGGTATGTTCGACCAGTAAAACAACAGCGCGTTGAAAGTACGTGTCTCGCAAAAACGGTTCCGATATGAGGATACTTCCTTGGTCGGGAACCACGTTGTTGTGCATAATCTTGAACATATTGTTATCTGCAGTCATCGTTTTTTGGTTCAATAGTAAACAAATGAACCGACAATATATAGCTTTTGTGGTAAATGACCAATGAAAAGCCCGGCTTTTTGTGTTAATAAAGATTAACCAAAAGCCCGGCTTGTGCAGTTCGCAAAGATGCTCCTGATGGATAGGCTTAGCAGAGATGATCCGCTTTGAAAAGTTTGAGCCGTTCTTCCAGCAAGTCGTACTGATGCGGTTTGATAAAGGAGGTACAAGCGCGTACACCTTCCTGGTTGCTTCCGGTGGTACTCAGCGAAATGGCACTGATGCCGTAATATATAAGTTCTTCCATCAGTTCGCCACCGGTCATGCCAGGATAAGCTATGGTGAAGTAGAAACCGTCGGCGATCGGTTTATCCAGGTCGAGGTCGTACACGATTTGGAATCCGTAACGGGTAAAGATCTCTTTCATCCGTTGCGCCCGGCGTCCGTATTCTTTCACTTCGGAGATGAAATCGAATGTGCCGTCGGAAGCAGCTTTAAACATGGCCGCCAATGCATATTGGGCGGAATGGCTGGTTCCCGACGTCATTGCATACAGCACCCGATGGATGTAGACCGATCCGAAGGTGCCTCCGCCGTAACGTTGCGTAAGTCCCGGATAAGCGCGGTGATAGAGCTTGTTGGATATCGCTGTTACTCCAATGCGTTGCCCGGCATAACTGAATGCCTTTGAACCGGATATTTGCAGGATATAATAATCTGTATAGTGTGCCACGCTGGGTTGGTAAGGTGGCTGGAAGGGGGTGCCGAGGTCTTTTCGGAAGTCCATGGCAAAATATGCGAGGTCTTCGATCACGATCACATCGTATTGTGTGGCCAGTTGCCCGATGGTTTTCAATTCCTCCTCTGTGAGGCAGAACCATCCCGGGTTATTGGGGTTGGAATAGACCAGGGCGGCAATATTGCCTTTCGCCAGGTATTCTTCCAGTTTGTCGTGCAACTTTTCACCACGGTATGCATATACGTCGAAAGAGGCATATTTACTTCCCATCACCGCAATCTGTTGCTTTTGTACCGGAAAGCCGGGGTCGATAAACAGGATGGTATCTTTGGCCGGATCGCTTTGACTGGCTGTGAGGAAAGAGGCAAATGTGCCTTGCATGGATCCGGTTACCGGTACACAACATTCCGGATTGATATCTACATTGATAAATGCTTTGACGAAACGGGAAGCTTCTTTTTTTATTTCCGGGATACCATTGATGTTGGGGTAGATAGAAGCTACTCCGTTTTGCAGTGCCGCTATTTCGGCTTCCAACCCTACCTGTGCAGCGGGTAATCCGGGCACGCCCATCTCCATGTGGATAAACTCTGTTTTTGTTTCTGCTTCCAGCTGTCCGGAAATGGCGACTACTTCGCGGATCGTAGCCTTCCCGAAATCGGGGAGACCATAACTGGCTATTACTTGCTTTGCTTTCTGGTAATCTACAGGAGTATTTTTCATGTTGCTTATTTTACGTCGTGCAAAAGTAGAGAAAATAATTTCTTTCCGTCATTTTTTTTACGCCAATGTATTGCTAGATCAAATAAACCACCTATCTTTGCAGGGCAATTCAGAGGAATAGCAATTATAGAGATAAAATGGTGTGGTAGTTCAGTTGGTTAGAATACCTGCCTGTCACGCAGGGGGTCGCGGGTTCGAGTCCCGTCCATACCGCTTTAACGCCTGATAATCAATTGATTATCAGGCGTTTTTATTTTACTGTCGTGCGTTTGTCGTGCAAATTATGATTTGTCCCATCCCTTTCCTGCCGTTGAAAAATAATAGTAAACGCTATCAAAACAGAGAAATTTTAGATTCGTTCAAACCATTCAGGGCTGATAGTGACCTCTTCTATTAGTTCTGTTTTTACTCCCAGACTAAGAAACTGTTTAAAAATAGGATAAAATAATAATAAAACATTGGCTATCAGTAGGTTAATTCGTATTTTCTTCGTATCTTTAAGGTTACGAAGCTATAAAGAAAATGAAGAAAACATATCCGACCAATCTGACCGATAGCCAATGGGATACAATATTAGTAGTTTTAAACGACAAGCGCAAACGCAAGCACTCTTTACGGGAGATTTTTGATTCAATCTTCTATATGCTTAAGACCG
>JAVBUH010000044.1:0-33529 GCA_031555505.1 Tannerellaceae bacterium | reverse complement strand
GCCCCTGGACAATGGATGGTACATTATAATCCTGCGCCACGTCAGTGGTGCCGGTCTATCCACACGGTACCGCTGACGCGGCACACAGAACATATACAAATCATCTGTCCGGGGGCTTGGCTTCGCCTGTACCCCCGGCTACGTACAGGATGCCCGTGACCGGGCATTCACACAAGCTATGGTATCACCCTGATATGTTCATTTCATGGGTTAGGATGCTTCACTTTCGTCGGAACTTGAAGCACCCCGCTTTCAAATTCGCCGGAACTTGAAGTACCCCGCTTTCACATACGCCGGAACTTGAAGCAAGCCCACATTCAAGTTCGCCGGAACTTGAAGCAAGCCCACATTCAAGTTGTGTTGCATTTGAATGTTCAGGTTGGCTTGTTATTGCAGGAAGCGGTGGATGGTGGATGCGGCTTTGCGGCCGGAATCGATGGCGCGGACGATAAGGCTGGCGCCGGTCATGGCATCGCCGGCAACGAATACGTTGGCGATGGAGGATTGAAAGGGGGATGGGGTATGGACGTTTCCCCGTTCGTCGCAGGCTACTTTGAGCTGATCCAGCAAACCTTTGTGGACGGGATGGAGGTAACCCATCGAGAGGAGAACCAGGTCGGCGGGGATTATTTCCGTGTGTCCGGTCTCGGTGGGGATGAGGCGGCCGTCGGCCGCTTTTGTCCATGTTACTTCGGCAACTTCCACACCGGTAACGTGCCCGTGTTCATCGCCGATGAACCGTTTGGTAGACAGTGACCAGCGGCGGGTACATCCTTCGAGATGCGAACTGGATGTTTTCAGCACCTTGGGATAGGCTGGCCAGGGGGTGTCCGGGTTACTGTCGGCGGGCGGTTGCGGCAGGATTTCGATCTGGGTGACGGCGGCCGCTTTCAGGCGGATGGATGTGCCTACGCAGTCTGATCCCGTATCGCCTCCGCCAATGACTACTACCTGCTTCCCTCTGGCCGAGAGCTTCCCGCTTGCCGGAAGGGTAGCGCCTGCCACGATCCGGTTTTGCTGTTGCAACAGCTCAAGGGCGAAATGGATACCCTTTAGTTTGCGGCCTTCCACAGCCAGGTCGCGCGGTTGTCCGGCGCCGATGGCGAGGCAAACGGCATCGTAGTCCCACAGCAATTGTTCGGGCAGGATGTCTTTTCCTATTTCCTTGTTGCAGATAAAGACGATGCCTTCTTCGCGGAGGAGGCGCAGGCGGCGGTCAACCACAGCTTTGTTCAGTTTGAAGTCGGGGATGCCGTAACGCAACAGTCCGCCGGGTTGTTCGTTTTTTTCGAATACCACTACCGTATGTCCTTTCCGGTTCAGCATATCGGCGGCAGCCAGTCCGGCAGGCCCTGAGCCTATCACGGCTACTTTCCTGCCCGTGCGTGTTTGGGGCGGATTGGCGCGTATATAGCCTTCCTGAAAGGCATATTCGGCCACGGAGGCTTCGTTCTCCCGGATGGTCACAGGCTGTTCACTCAGCATCAATACGCAACTCTTCTCGCAGGGGGCGGGGCAGACCCGTCCGGTAAATTCGGGAAAGTTATTGGTTTGCGACAGGATGGTATAGGCTTCCTGCCAGTTGCCTTTGCAGAGGGCATCCTGCCATTCGGGCATCACGTTGCCAAGGGGGCACGACCAGTGGCAGAACGGTACCCCGCAATCCATGCAGCGCGATGCCTGCAGCATGCGGTCTTCGCCATTGAGTGTCTGTTCTACTTCGCCAAAGTCGGTGATCCGTTCCATCACAGGCCGGTAACCGGCTTCTTTCCGGTTGATTGTCAGAAATGCTTTTGCGTTTCCCATATCTATTTAGTAATCCGATTCTACTTGTGCTAATTTTTGTTTGAGGGCTTCCATTTTCTCCTCTTGCAACACTTTCTTGTATTCGAAGGGAGTGACGAGGATGAAGTGAGGCAGGTAGTGTTCCCAGTCGGCCAGTATCCGTGCGGCCAGCGGGCTTTGCGTATAACGGAAGTGGGCGGAGATGAGGCGGTGCAGTTCGTTGCTGTCTGCCTTATTGTCTACGAGCGAGAGCGCTACCATTTCCATGTTGCAGTAATAGTCGAAATCGCCTTCCATATCGAGTACGTAGGCCAGCCCGCCACTCATACCGGCGGCAAAGTTCTTTCCTACGGAGCCGAGCAGTACGGTCCGTCCGCCGGTCATGTATTCGCAGCAATGATCGCCGGCACCTTCTACTACGGCAGTGGCGCCACTGTTGCGTACACAGAAGCGTTCGCCTACACGGCCGTTGATATATACCTCGCCCCATGTTGCCCCGTAGAGCAGCGTATTGCCGGCGATCGTGTTCGCTTCGGGGGCGAAGGTGGAAGCGGCAGGCGGCACTACAACGATCTTGCCTCCGGACAGGCCTTTGCCCAGGTAGTCGTTCGCTTCGCCTTCAAGGCGGAAAGAAACGCCGGCGGCGAGGAAGGCGCCGAAACTTTGTCCGGCCGATCCTTTAAACTGCACCCGGATACTGTCGGCAGGCAGGCCATCATTGCCATATCGCCGGGCTACCTGTCCCGAGAGCATGGCTCCTACGGCCCGGTCGGTATTGGCGATGGTCTTGGCTATTTCTACCGGTAATTGTTTTTCGAGGGCCGGTTGCGACTGGCGGATCAGTTCACGGTCGAGCACCTTGTCTATCTTGTGCTCTTGCCGCCGGGCAGAACGGATATCAGCCCCGTTCCCGTCAAAATATAGCAGGCGGTCCAGCGCTATTTTGCCTGCCTTGCTGTGTGCCGGGAAAGTCCGGCTTTCAAGCAGGTCGCTCCGTCCCACAATCTCGTCGAGGCTGCGGAATCCCATCTGTGCCAGGTGTTCGCGCACTTCTTCTGCCAGGAAGGTGAGGAAGTTGATCACGTATTCGTGCTTGCCAGTGAAGCGCGCCCGCAGTTTCTCATCCTGCGTGGCTACGCCGACAGGGCAGGTGTTGAGGTGGCATTTGCGCATCATCACGCAGCCCAGCACGATGAGGGCGCTGGTGGCAAAACCGAACTCTTCGGCGCCGAGCAGGGTGGCGAGGACGATGTCCCGGCCGGTTTTCAGTTGTCCGTCGGTCTGCAAGCGCACGAAACCGCGCAGGTTGTTCATCACCAGTGTCTGCTGCGTCTCTGCCAGCCCGATCTCCCAGGGGGTACCGGCATGTTTGACCGAACTGAGCGGGCTGGCTCCCGTACCTCCTTCCGATCCGCTGATCACGATCGCGTCGGCTTTGGCTTTGGCTACTCCGGCAGCGATCGTTCCCACGCCGCTTTCGGCTACCAGCTTGACGCTGATCCGGGCTTCGGGGTTGCTATTCTTCAGGTCGAAGATGAGTTGGGCCAGGTCTTCGATAGAATAGATATCGTGATGGGGCGGAGGAGATATCAATGTAATGCCCGGAATGGAATGGCGCGTGCGGGCGATGATCTTGTCTACTTTGAAGCCGGGAAGCTGGCCGCCTTCGCCGGGCTTGGCTCCCTGGGCTATTTTGATTTGCAGTTCGTCGGCATTGACCAGGTATTCGGCTGTTACGCCGAAACGTCCCGAAGCGATCTGTTTGATGGCGCTCCGGCGGTTCAGTCCGTCATCGCCTGTCCGGAAACGGGCAGGGTCTTCACCGCCTTCGCCCGTATTACTCTTACCGTGCAGGGTGTTGAGTGCGATGGCGATAGCTTCGTGGGCTTCTTTGCTGATGGAGCCGAACGACATGGCGCCGGTCACGAAGCGGCGGGTGATCTGTTCAACCGGTTCTACTTCGGCGATATCGATCGGGTTGCGTTTGTAGGTAAGCAGGTCGCGCAGGAATACGGGATCTTGCTTTTCGTCTACCAGCCGGGTATAGGCTTTGAACTTGCCATAGTCGCCCAGACGGGTAGCCAGTTGCAACAGGGCAATGGTTTCGGGATTCCAGGCGTGGTACTCGCCGTCTTTCCGGTAGGCGTAGTTGCCGGCTGTTTCGGGAAAGAAGTCGGACACTTCGGCCGGATCGAAAGCGCGGGCGTGTGCCGCTGATGCGTCCCGGGCGATATCGTCGAGCGTGATGCCACCGATGCGGGAGGTCATGCCGCGGAAATAGCTGTCGAGTACGTCTTGGCTGATGCCGATGGACTCGAATATCTGTGCGCCGCGGTAACTGCGTAGGGTGGAGATGCCCATTTTGGAGAGTATCTTGAGCAGGCCTTTGTTGATAGACTTGATGTAGTGCTTCTCTGCCGTATGGTAGTCGAGTTGTATCTCGTGCGATTTAACCTTGTGGTCGAGGATGGCAAAGGCCATATACGGATTGACGGCCGTGGCTCCGAAACCGAACAACAGGGCAAAGTGCATCACTTCACGCGCTTCGGCTGTTTCGGCGATGATGGCTATCTGCATGCGTTTGCGTTTCTCTATCAGGTAATGGTGCACGGCGGATACGGCCAGCAGGGAGGGGATAGGCGCCTGGCGGGCGTCCATGCCGCGGTCGCTCAGGATGATGTAGTTGTATCCTTCGTCTACCGCCTGCCCGGCTTGCCGGCAGATGGAGGCCAGCGCTTCGGCCAATGAAGGGCCGCTTGCTTCGCATACATTAAATAATATAGGTATGGTGATATGCCGGAATCCTTTGTATGCAAGATGGCGAAGGATATCCAGATCGGCATTATGGATCACCGGGCCGGGGAGTTTTACCATCTTGCACAGTTCGGGCGAAGGCTCGAGCAGGTTGGCGTCCTGCCGGCCGATATAAAGCGAAAGTGACATCACTAATTCTTCCCGGATGGGATCGATAGGGGGGTTGGTAACCTGTGCGAATAATTGACGGAAGTAACCAAACAGGCGCTGGGGACGTTGCGAAAGGATGGCTAATGGTATATCATTCCCCATAGAGCCTACAGGTTCTTTCCCCTCGATCGCCATCGGGAGAATTAGTTTTTCTATATCTTCTTTGGTGTATCCGAATGCTTTTAGGCGTTGGCGGTAGTCGGATACGGTGTGTGAAACACTGCGGCCGGTGACGATGGTGGAAAGGTTGATCCGGTTTTTCTGCAACCATTCTTCATACGGATGTGCGCCGGCCAGTGATGCTTTGAGCTCGTGGTCATACCATATCTTGCCTTCCTGTGTGTCTACCATCATGATCTTACCGGGTTGGAGGCGTCCTTTTTCTTTGATCTCCGAAGGGTCTATGGGTAATACGCCCACTGCGGATGCGAGCAGCATACGGTCGTTGCGGGTGATCAGGTAACGGGCCGGGCGCAACCCGTTGCGGTCGAGCATTCCGCCGGCATACCGTCCGTCGGTGAACAGGAGTGTGGCCGGTCCGTCCCACGGTTCCATCAGGATACTGTGGTATTCATAAAAGGCTTTCAGCTGCGGTGAGAGGGGGTTCTTACCGTTCCAACTCTCAGGTACGAGCATAGCCAGCGCGTGGGGGAGCGACTTGCCGGACATGACGAGGAATTCGAGTACGTTGTCCAGTGACGCGCTGTCGCTCATGCCGGGTTGGATGGTGGGGAAAATAGCGGCCGGATCGCCCAGTCCCTCCGGTTCGAGGATACTTTCACGCGCCTCCATCCAGTAGCGGTTGCCGCGGATGGTGTTGATCTCGCCGTTATGCCCCAACAGCCGGAAGGGTTGCGCCAGTTTCCAGGAAGGGAAGGTGTTGGTGCTGAAGCGGGAATGGACAAGCGCCAGCCCGCTGGTGAAGTAGGGGTTGGTGAGGTCGGTGAAATAATAGCGCAACTGGGTAGAGGTGAGCATCCCTTTGTAGGTGATACGTTGGGTGGAGAGACTCACTATGTAGCTGTCGGGTGCTGATTGCTGCAGCGCTTTCTCGGCTTTACGGCGGGCGATGTATAGCTTTTGTTCCAAGGTGTCGGTCGCTTCTTCTCTGACTACGAACAACTGGCGGATGGACGGTTCGTTTTGCCGGGATATCTCGCCCAGGATGCCGCTGTTTACCGGTACGTCACGTATGGCCAGTAGTTGCAGGCCTTCTGTCTCCAACGCCTGTTGGATCACGTCCATACATTGGGCAGCCTCTTCCGCTGCCTGGGGCAGGAAGACGAGCCCTGTTCCGTATTTTCCTTTTTCGGGTACGGGAATACCTTGCAGGAGGATAAATTCGTGGGGGATTTGCAGGGTGATGCCGGCGCCGTCGCCGGTTTTGTTGTCGGCGCTCTCGGCTCCGCGGTGGAGCATGTGTTCGAGTACCTGTAACCCTTCTTCCACAATATCGTGGGATTTACGCCCATGCAGGTCTACCAGGAGGCCTACACCGCAGGCGTCGTGTTCGTAATCGGGGTGGTATAGGTTGAGCGGGTGTTGTTGATTCATCGTTGTGCTGTTATCTGATGAAGAGTAGTTCGCGGTATTTCGGGAGTGTCCACATCTCGTTGTCTACGGTCAGCTCCAGTTTGTCGATGTGGTAGCGGATCTCGTCGAAATAGGGAGCGATATGTTCGCAGTAGGCCAACGCCTTTTCGCGTTCGCTGTCTATTTTATTGGCTACTTTGCGGGCTTCCACCATCTCGTCGGTTTTTGTCTTGATTATATTTAACCGAGCAGCAATGTCTTCAATGATAGCCATATCCTGGGCTGCTATCTTCTCTGCTTTTTCTTTCGGATAGAGGGCGAATATCTTGGCTACGTTGTCAAGCAGCAGGCCTTGATACCGGGTGGCTACGGGGATGATGTGGTTCATCGCCAGGTCGCCCAACACGCGTGCTTCGATCTGTATTTTCTTGGTGTACTGTTCCCATTTTACTTCGTTGCGGGCATGTAGTTCGCGTTCGCTCATCACGCCTGTGCCTGCAAACAGGGATACGGATTGTGGCTTGAGGTAAGCATCCAGGATGACCGGTACACGGGTCTCACAATCCAATCCGCGGAGGGAGGCTTCCGTTTTCCATTCGTCGCTGTAGCCGTTGCCGTCGAAACGGATGGCTTTGGAGTCGCGGATATTCCGGCGCACTACGGTGAAGATGGCTTCTTTCGATGGCATGCCTTCAGCGATCAGCGAATCTACTTCGGCTTTGAATTTTTTCAACTGTTCGGCTACGGCTGTGTTGAGGGCCAGCATCGCTGCGGCGCAGTTGGCCGATGAACCTACGGCGCGGAACTCAAACCGGTTGCCGGTGAAAGCAAAGGGTGAGGTGCGGTTGCGGTCGGTATTGTCTACCATGATCTCCGGGATGTGGTTGAGCGTGAGACGGGTGCCCGTCTTTTCACGCACTTCGATGTCTTTGAGGTCTTCACTGTCGGCCAATTCGTCCAGCAGGGTCGATATCTGGCTGCCCATAAAGACGGAGATGATGGCCGGCGGCGCTTCGTTGGCGCCCAGGCGATGGGCGTTGGTGGCCGATGAGATGCAGGCCTTGAGCAGGGAGTTGTTCTTATATACAGCCATCAGCACGTTGGATACGAAGGTGATGAACTGGAGGTTCTCCTTCGCGTTTTTGCCCGGACCCAACAGGTTGATCCCTGTATCCGTTCCCAACGACCAGTTGTTGTGCTTGCCTGAACCATTGATTCCTTTAAACGGTTTTTCGTGCAGTAAGACACGGAAGTTATGGCGGCGGGCCACTGTTTTCATCACTGACATCAACAGCAGGTTGTGATCCACTGCCAGGTTGCATTCTTCAAAGATGGGGGCCAATTCAAACTGGTTGGGCGCCACTTCGTTATGACGGGTCTTGACGGGGATGCTCAGTTTAAAGCATTCGTATTCGAGGTCGCGCATAAAAGCCAGCACGCGGGTGGGAATGGAACCGAAGTAATGGTCTTCCAACTGCTGGTTCTTGGCGCTGTCGTGTCCCATCAGTGTGCGTTCGGTCAAAACCAGGTCGGGACGGGCGGCATAGAGCGCATCGTCTACCAGGAAGTATTCCTGTTCCCAGCCCAGGTAAGAGAATACCTTTTTTACATTCTTATCAAAATAATGGCATACCTCTGTAGCTGCCTGGTCAACGGCAGCGATGGATTTCAACAACGGTGTCTTATAATCCAATGCTTCTCCCGTGTAAGAAATAAAGATGGTAGGGATACACAGTGTATCCTGAATGATAAAGGCGGGAGAGGAAGGATCCCAGGCTGTATATCCTCGGGCTTCGAACGTGTTGCGGATACCCCCGCTTGGGAAACTGGATGCATCGGGCTCCTGTTGCGCCAGCAGCTTACCGGAAAATTCTTCAATCATCCCGCCGCTGCCGTCGAAGGATACGAAAGCATCGTGTTTCTCCGCTGTCCCGTCTGTCAACGGATGGAACCAGTGTGTATAGTGCGTAGCTCCCATTTCCATAGCCCACATACGCATACCTGCAGCTACGTGGTTGGCTACTTCCCGGTCCAGCGGTTCGCCTTTGTCAATGGCATTCAATACCAGCTTCAGGGTTTCTTTGGATAGATACTTGCGCATATTCTTCCTGTCGAAGACGTATTTGCCGAAGTATTTGGATGTTTTTTCTGCCGGAACGGGCACTTCAATTGCTTTCCGCCTGGAAGCTTCTTCTACTGCTTTGAATCTTAAATTTGCCATCTGAACTGTTGTTGTATTATTATGTTGCCTTGTGAGATATATACCATTGCAAAAAGTAATTCTTTCGGCTGCAAAACTATACAAAATGATCTGAAAATGTGATAAAGGCGATCTATTTGCTTATGTTAATAAGTTTGTTCTTTCAATTTGGTGTTCTGTGCCTTGGTTTTGCTTACGCTTTTATAGGTAGAACGGGATGATTGGATTCAATTTATTAGTTGCCTGTATTTTTTCTTTCGAATGTATTATTTGCCGAATCGCTTTATGCTTTGACGGAAAACAGATATTTTTGTTGCATATAGACTTAAATCAACTAATAATGTGAACATGAAAAGAAAATGTATTCTCTCCTTTGTATGCCTGCTGGCAGTAACCTTTAGTTTTGCCCAGCAAAAAGACTGGGCGCGGTTTGGCCGTTATGAAGAAGCCAATAAGTCGGTAACCATTCCATCAAAAGTTGTTTTTATGGGCAACTCCATTACCGACGGCTGGTGGCCGGCCGATTCGCTTTTCTTCCAGCAGAACAATTATATCGACCGTGGTATCGGCGGCCAGACCACAGCCGAAATGCTGGTGCGCTTCCGGGCCGATGTGATTAATCTCCGACCGCAGGCCGTTGTGATTCTGGCCGGTACCAATGATATCGCGCAGAACATCGGCTATATCTCGCAGGAAAATATTTTTGGGAATATTGTATCCATGGCCGAACTGGCGAAGGCAAACAATATCAAGTGCATCCTATGCTCCATTCTTCCGGTGTATGAGTATCCCTGGCGTCCCGGCATGGAACCGGTCGGAAAGATCAAACAGCTTAACGGCTGGTTGAAAGAATATGCTGACAAGAACGGACTGGTATATGTGGATTATTACTCAGCACTGGTGGATGAACGTGGCGGCTTACCCGAAAAGTATGCACACGACGGTGTACACCCTAATATTACGGCCTATAAGATTATGGAACAGATCGTCAAGGAAGCGATTGATAAAGTGGTTAAATAAGGCGGGGCTTGTTTTATGTACAGAAAGTTATGAAGACAAATACACTGTTACTGATTTCGTTTGCCGTGCTTCTCTCTTCCTGTGGAGGAAAGAAAGCGGAGCAGGCTGCCGATAAGGATCCGGCCGCCAACCCTTTGCCTTCCTGGGCAATGGGTGGCTTTGTGCGTCCGGCGGGTGTGAATCCGGTGATCAGCCCGGATACGACCAGCCGTTTCGATTGCCCGATGCGTAAGCAACCGGTGGGATGGGAGGAAAGCGATACCTTCAATCCGGCGGCTGTTGTGAAGGAGGGAAAGATCTATGTGTTGTACCGGGCGGAAGATAATTCGGCTATAGGTATCGGGATGCGTACGTCGCGTATCGGCTTGGCCGAGAGTGTAGACGGTGTGTCTATGAACCGTATGAAGACGCCGGTGATGTATCCCGCCGAAGACAATGCGAAGGAATTTGAATGGGAAGGCGGGTGCGAAGATCCGCGTGTGGCTGTGACGGAGGATGGTACTTATGTGATGCTCTATACTTCCTGGAACCGGGATGTACCCCGCTTGTCGGTAGCCCATTCCAAAGACCTGCTCACGTGGGAGAAGTTCGGACCGGCCTTTGCCGATGCATACGACGGACGCTTCAAGGATATGGCCTGCAAATCAGGCTCGATCGTTACCAGGGTGGTGGATGGTAAACAGGTGATCGCTAAAGTGAACGGTACCTATCTGATGTATTGGGGCGAGCACATGGTCGCCGCTGCAACGTCGGACGACCTGATTCACTGGACTCCTGTGTTGGATCGTAACGATAACCATATCCGCGGCCTGATGTATCCCCGTGCCGGCTACTTTGACAGTGCGCTTACCGAATGTGGTCCGCCGGCGATCATGACAGACAATGGTATCCTCTTATTATATAATGGTAAGAACCGGGAGAAAGACGGTCGCGATACCCGTTTTACCGCCGGTACGTACAGCGCCGGACAAGCCTTGTTCAGTCTGGATAAACCGTATGAACTGATCGGCCGCCTGAATATGCCTTTCTTCCGTCCGATGGAAGACTTTGAAAAGAGCGGACAATATGTGGATGGTACCGTATTTATCGAAGGCATGACGTTGTTCAATGGCAAATGGTTCCTGTATTATGGTTGCGCCGATTCGAAAGTAGGCGTGGCGGTGTACGATCCGGCTCATCCGGTGGATGGCGATCCGCTTTATTGATCGCTATTCCGTATCTGTAATACCAGGAACAGGATACCCGGAATACAGAATATCCCTGCAGACACGAATAAAGCTGTCTGCAGGGAATAATAATCGTTCAACCAGCCTATAAACGGAGCAGCGGCGGCAAACAACAGCCGGATCACGAAATTACGGATAGATAGCACCGTAGCCCGCATTTCGGAGAAAGTCATCTGGTTGATGTATCCTTTCAGGATGGGAGTAGCCAAACCTCTGACGACATAGAACACCAAGAGGATCGACAGCCCGATATGGGTAATATTAAACGCCAGCAACACATATCCTCCAATGATAAACAGCAGGATTAGGGTATACATCTTATTCATCCCGATCCGTTTCTCCAAACGATCCGACCAGAGGGCGGCCAACCCGACCGTAAGATTCAGCACCGTCCAGATAATCCCATAGTACGAAGTAGGTGTACCCAGTTGCATAAGCACCGGTTGTACAAACCAGGCCATCGTGAGTGTGGACGCTCCGATGATTCCCGAAAAGAAAATAGAATAACAGAGCGCTTTGTTGGTCACCAATGAATACCGGATGATACGCTGTATTTCCCGTGCCGGGTTCAATACCTCTTTATGCTGACTGAATTCACGGAGAACCAGTGCGGCCGGTATGCCCGTGAATGCAATTGCTGCCTGTGCGTAGAAAGGAAAGCGAAGGGAGTAGGCTGCCAGTAATCCGCCGAATATTCCGGCAATGGCTTCGGAAAAATTACCCAGCATGGTGATCCGTCCTTCGTAGCGGAGGTAGTACTGCTGCTTGCGGAAATGGGCGGTGGTATCATACAGCAGGGCTGAATCGGCTCCGTTCACCAGTGTCTGCCCGATTCCCAGCAATACTTCGGCAATCAGAAAGACCCCAAACGAAGATGTCATCGAATAGCACAGATAACCGCCGAAGAACAACACGCTGCCTGTCAGGATACACTTCTTCCTACCCCAGGTATCCGCCAGGTAACCGGAAGGTATCTCCAGTACAACAGCCGTTATCGAATACACACTTTTGAGGATAAAAACGTCTTGAAGGCCCAGGCCATGCTCTCCATAGAAGAGCACGATGATTGGCATCACCAGACTAAACCATTTGGAGAATTTCAATACATAAAGCGCGAGGATATTTTGCGTCATGCCCGAACTCATTTCGCTTGCCGTGAGGACTAATTTTTTGCGGAAGCGAAGATACTTAAAAAAATGCCTACATTTGCACCACAGATGAAAAAGTATGGAGCAAGACGTTAAACAGGTTTCATTAGATGGAATTAAAAACCTGGTCATCGACTTTGGGGGGGTGATTGTGAATCTTACCCGTAACCGGTGTATCGAAGCTTTTGCCGCTTTGGGAGTGGATGTACATGAAAGCCTGGTAAACAACTATTCTCACAAGGATATGTTTATGCAACTGGAACTGGGAACGATCACTCCGGATGTATTTCATACCACCATCCGCCAATTGGCCCCACAGCCGGTTACCGATCAGCAGATAGACGATGCCTGGATTGCCATGCTGGCCGATATCCCCGAAAACAAGCTTGATCTGTTGTATAGGTTGCACGATCGATACCGAACCTTTCTCCTAAGCAATACCAACGTGATCCACTGGGAATATTCCGTGCAGCATCTCTTTACGTCTAAACACTACCGACTGAAAGATTTTTTTGATAAAATCTACCTTTCTTATGAATTGCACCTGCTTAAACCCGATACCCCAATCTTTACACACGTACTGAATGACGCTGGCCTTCTTCCCGAAGAAACCTTGCTGATAGACGATGCATCCGTGAATTGTAAAGGGGCCGAAAGTCTGGGCATCCGGACTTACATGCCTGAACCACGCGAAGACTGGTCGTTCCTGTTTGATGGAAAGAGCTGATATTGTTATACCGTAAATGATACTATTTATTAAAAACGGTAGATGACTGTCTGTTAAAAGGCTCATATACTGAATCTTTGTTAATATTAAGCAATATATGGTTATTTCGCCGGTGGGGCTTTGATGCTTTTTTGATTTCTTTACGTTTTTAGTTGCATTTCGGCACAGTTAAGTGGTGAAATAGCCCTTTCGTATGTGCTTTTTTATGATCATATTTGAGATGCAAACTAAAACGGAATGGTGATGAGGATAGCACTATTATTAAGGCAAAAGAAACAGGAAGAAACAGACAGGGCGATGAGCCACGTTGTTGTTTTCAATGTTGAGCAAGAGAAAGTGATCGGAGTGGAGAATGAAACCGTTGCCAGTGAGATGAGTTCTCTATTCTATTGGGCCCTCGCCGAAAAGGTGAATATTGTGTACATCCCTGTTGTGGATGGATGGGCAAAGGCTTTGTTCCGGGTGATGGGTATCACGCTGAAAGGGTATGATGAAGCCGTGGATGATAAACTATTTCAAACCTTTATATTGTAATAAGACTTAGCTTTTTTATTTAACAAGAACGGGGTGGCTGTGAAGCCATCCCGTTTTGTATATTGTTAAAGGGCAAACTCTACTACGGCCGGACAGTGGTCTGAATGATGCACATCATTCAACACGTATGCTTTTTCGATCTGAGATTGCATCGGTTCGCTTACCATACAGTAGTCGATACGCCAGCCCTTGTTGTTGGCACGGGCGTTGAAGCGGTAACTCCACCAGGTATATTCTTTTTTGCCGGGATTCAGCATACGATAGGTGTCGATATAGCCGGCATTCAGGAAACGCGTCATCCATTCGCGCTCTTCGGGCAGGAAACCGCTATTGGAGGCATTGCGGATCGGGTCATGAATGTCTATGGGTTCGTGGCAGATATTATAGTCGCCGCAGAGCACCAGCTTGTTGCGCGTTTGCTGCAATCCTGTCACATAGTCCTGAAAGGCTTCCAACCATTCCATCTTGAAACTTTGCCGTTCGTCGCCACTGGTGCCCGAAGGATGGTATACGCTTACGATGGATGTGTCGCCGTAATCGGCCCGGATAAAGCGTCCTTCCTTATCGTATTTTTCAATGCCCATACCGTATTCTACATGGTCGGGTGTCTGTTTGGTCAGTATGGCTACGCCGCTGTATCCCTTTTTTACGGCACACAACAGGTAGGGTGTATATCCCAACTCTTCAAACAGTCCGGCAGGGAACTGCTCGCATTGTAACTTTGTTTCCTGTAGGCAGATTACATCCGGATTCTCGGTGGACAGCCAAGTCGGAAATCCTTTACCGATAGCGGCGCGAAGCCCATTTACGTTGTATGTGATTACTTTCATGTTTTTTCCTTTTTTAGATTGTTAAACGGCGTCAAATATATATCAAATAATTCATATATTTGTCTTTCTCATTTCTTTGTAAATACCATAATATGCTGGAAGAATTAAAACTTATTCTGGAGAGTACGATTATAACGCCGTATACGGTCATTGTCCGGTTGGCCATCAGTTTTCTGTTGGGAGCGCTGATCGGCGTTGAACGCCAGATGCGGCGGCGTGATGCCGGATTGCGTACTTTTGCCCTGATCTGTATGGGATCTACCGCGGCGATGCTGATATCGATCTGGATTCCGCAGACCTATCCCAATTTTCTGAATGGCGATCCGGGACGTATCGCAGCTCAGGTACTGACGGGTATCGGTTTTCTTGGAGCCGGTGCGATTATTCATAGTAAAGGGAGTATCCAGGGGCTTACCACAGCCGCCTGTATCTGGATAGCTGCTGTAATTGGATTGGCCGCAGGGGCGGGTATGTATATGGCGGCCTGTGTAACTGCAGGCGCCACGATGCTGGTATTGCTCACCATGGAACGGCTCGAACGGCGTATGTATCTCGACGGGGTGAATAAAATCCTGATGATTTCCTGTTCCACTTCCGCCCCGGAGCTCAAACGTATCCGTACAATTCTGGAAGAAAAATATGTTTATATCATCAGTTTCTCGTATGAGAATGACTATGAGAAAAACCGATCCGTCATTACCTACAAAGTGAACGTCAAATCCAAATCTTCCTACAGTGTATTGTTTTCCGAGATACGTCAACTGGGATATGTCACACAGATCAAATTACTGGCTTAAAGTAATTCCTCCAGTTCTCCTTTGATCATACGTCCGGCAATGGATGCCGCATCGGCTACGAAGCGACCGCACGGACGCTTGGCATAGTATGCGGCTGTGCGTAGAGAAGGCACCGGGAATGAATCCGTTTTGATCTGTTGAAGCAGGGTGCGGCAAATGATCGCTCCATTCGATGCGCGAAATAACTCCGCCATCTTTTGTACGATCGTATAGTTTAGGGTGCGTGCATCCCTGTCCGAAGGGTCGGGAACCGGATAGCGGAACCCGGCCAGTATAGACATGGCGCTTACCGAACCACATATTTCCCGCATCCTCCCCATGCCGCCTCCGAAAGAAACCGATAGGTTTTTTGCCGTTTCCTCATCCAGTTCGAAGAGATCGTGGTAGGTAAGAAATACCGACTGGGCACAGTTATATCCTGATTCAAAATAATGCATGGCCTGCTCGACCCGTTCGTTGATATCGAAATCCTTCATTCGTATACCTCGTAGTCAACACAGGCACGGTCGGCTTTGACCGGAGCGATGATACTTTTGGATACGGCCACGTGCTCGGGATGGGCGGCGTATGTGCGCACATCGTCCATGCTGTCGAGCTCGGTGGTAAGTATCAGATCCCAAGTTTCTTCCGGGTTGCAGTTAAAGTCCACATGGATGGCTCTTAACAGGTCTATTTTGTCTTTCAGCGATTCCAGGGCAACTTTGATCTCCTGCATTTTCGACAGCTTGTCGGCCGGAGTTGCAAATGCTGTGAGTTTGAACATTACGATATGTCTGATCATACATTCTATATATTAGTGCGTGTTACATGCTTTCGTCCAGATACGAGTCTTTGTATCCGAGGAAATAGAGAATACCATCCAATCCGATGGTGGAGATAGACTGCTTGGCTGTTTCCTTCACTTTCGGTTTGGCATGGAAAGCGATACCGAGGCCGGCGATACTGATCATCGGCAGGTCGTTGGCTCCATCACCCACAGCTACGGTCTGGCGGATGTCTACGTTCTCCACCTGAGCGATCAGGCGCAGTAGTTCGGCCTTGCGTTTGCCGTCTACAATGTCGCCCACATGCCGACCGGTGAGTTTACCGTCTGCGATCTCCAATTCGTTGGCGTATACGTAGTCGATATGGTATTTCTGTTTCAGGTAGTTCCCAAAATAGGTGAATCCCCCGGAGAGGATGGCAATCTTGAATCCGATCTTCTTCAGTATCTTCATCAGCCGTTCCATTCCTTCGGTGATGGGGAGGTTTTCGGCAATTTCCTGCATCACTGACATATCCAGCCCTTTCAACAGTGCACACCGCTGGCGGAAACTTTCACTGAAATCGATCTCACCCCGCATGGCGGCTTCGGTAATGGCTCTCACCTGTTCGCCCACGCCGGCGCGTTCGGCCAGTTCGTCAATCACTTCGGTCTCAATCAATGTGGAATCCATATCAAAACAGATCAGGCGGCGCATCCGGCGGAACATACTTTCTTCCTGGAAAGAGATATCGAATTCGAGTTCACCGGACAGTTGCATAAAAGCCGCTTTCATCTGTTCCGGACTTTTGGGTGTACCGCGTACGGAGAATTCCACACTGGCCTTCGGTGTCCGTTCATTCTCATCCAACGGGATTCGTCCGGTAAGGCGTTTGATATCGTCTATATTCATTCCTTGTTCAGCCACGATGCGTGATACACCAGCAATTTGTTTGGCTGTTAGTTTCCGGCCTACCAATGTGATGATATACCGGTTTTTACCCTGCATGCCTACCCAATTGGTATACGCTTCTTCCGAAATGGGTGTAAAGCGGATATTTACGTCGAGATCATAACTTTTGAATAATAATTCTTTCAGCAAATCACCAGAATTAGTATCGGTGCATTGAAATAAAATGCCCAGTGACAGGTGGTTATGAATGTCGGCCTGCCCGATATCGAGAATTACAGCATTGTTCCGCGCCAGTATTTCCGTTAAGGCAGCAGTAACTCCGGGACGGTCGGCTCCATTGATGTTGATAAGGATTAATTCGTCTCTTTGTTTCATTTCGGTGAAATTAGCCTACAAAGATAAATAAGATGTGAATGAGCGCAACAATGAATGGATATTTTTTGTATATTTGGCAAAAGGCAATAGTTTAGTAATGATATAGAACCAGGGACCTTAGAGAAGTCCTGACCGGCAGGCAATATGATATGAGAATACAATTCGAGATCAAGGAAAAATGGTCGGATATTGTAGAAGAAATCTTACATTCCGACAAGTGGCAAACGATTGAGAAAGACATGACGAACGTCTTGCGTCGTGTCGTGCTCAGGGATATTTATTACGACTCAGAAGCGTCTGTAGATATTTGGGAGAGCGAGATCCATATCACTACCGCCTGGTCGAACTACTCATACCGTATCTTTATACGCGACAATGCTGTGTGGTGCGAATACATTGGGGCTTATCGCGGATTACTGGAACAGAACCTGCTGCCGAAGCTTACTCCGCAGGAGAATTTCCTTTGTTCGGATGTGCTGAGCAGTTCCCTTATCCGGAAGGAAAAAGAATCGCTGCTCAATTACAGTCTGGAGAATGCACGGAATAAAGCAGAGCGTGAGGAACAGACTCCGGGAATAACGGATAAACCAACGAATATGCATCCCAAAGCTGTATGCGACAAATTTATCAAGATCGGTGTCCCACTGCCGCCGCCACATAAAAAGTAAGGCAGGCGGGTTGATAAGTCCCTATTTGGGTGATGCGGCCTATCTCACTTCCTGGCATAATTTCTCCACCGCTTGCTCTACGGTAGGTTCACCTTGGAGCAGTTGGATGAATCGGCTGCCGATGATTGCGCCGGGGGCATACGTTGTGGCAGTTTGGAAGGTGGCCTTGTTGCTGATTCCGAAGCCGATGAGGTGCGGGTTTTGCAGTTGCATGGACTGGATACGGCGGAAATAAGCCTGCCGTTCTTCGTCAAAAGCCGACTGGGCGCCGGTGGTGGAGGCACTGGAGACGACGTAAATAAAGCCCTGGGTATAACGGTCGATTTGCCGGATACGTTCGTCGGAGGTTTCGGGCGAGACAAGCATAATGACGCAGAGGCCGTAGCGATCGGCTACCGGTTTGTAATTGGCCAGGTAGTCGGCAAAAGGAAGGTCGGGGATGATCACACCGTCGATGCCGGTAGTAACGCAGTCCTGGCAGAAACGTTCAAAACCATATTGCATGATCGGGTTCAGATAACCCATAAAGATCAGCGGAATGGATATCTCCTTTCGTACATCGGCCAGTTGTTCAATTAAAAGGTGGAGGCTCATCCCATTGTGCAACGCTTGGGCAGAAGACGCCTGGATCACCGGGCCGTCGGCCATCGGGTCGGAGAAGGGGATACCAATCTCTACCATATCTATTCCTTTTGCCTGCAAAGCGCGGAGGATGGGTAGTGTGTCGTCCAGCCGGGGAAAACCGGCGGTGAAGTAAACGGAGAGGATATCGTTTTTCTTTGTTTCGAATACTTTTTGAATGCGGTTCATGGCTGTTGTTGTTTTAAATGTGTGAATGAATGTGTGACGGAGTGCATGCATAAATGAACGGAGTGAGGGGATGTCTTTCTGTCCCGGAGCAGTTTCAAAGCCGCTGTTGAGATCGATACCGGCCCAATGGGGATGGCTGAACTGCCGGAGGCAGCCGAGGCAGCCCGGATGGATACCCCCACTGAGGAGGAAAGGTGTCTGGCTGGTATAGCGGGAGAGGAGCGACCAGTCGAATGAACGGCCTGATCCGCCGTAGCCTGCCGAGCGGGTATCGAACAGGAAATAGTCTGCACGCCCTTCATACGGTGTGGTTGCAGACAGGTCTTCGGCCGAAGAAACGGGAAAAGCCTTGATCACGGCAATGCCTCTTTTTTGGATTGCATAGCAATCGTCCGGCGTCTCTTCTCCATGTAGCTGCACAAAGTCCAGCCGGTAGGTGTTTACTTTTTCCAGTATTTCTTCGGTGGTGGCGTTGACAAAGACGCCGACTTTCCGGCAAGGAATCTCCCTGACCGCTGCTGCCGGCAGGTTGCCTGCATACCGTGGCGATGAGGGATAGAAGATCAGCCCCATCCAATCGGGCTGCAGCGTGGCGAGTTGCGTGATATTATCCGGTTCACGCATACCGCATACTTTGATGATCATACGATTTGGATTTCAAAATCAGACAATGTATCGCCGGGATTACCGGTCTTCATAAATGTTTCTCCGATCAGGAATCCCCTGAAACCGGCTTTACGTAGTTCAGATACGGTGGCCGGATCGGAAATACCGCTCTCGGCTACAAACAGGCGAGCAGAGCCAGAACAGGTTGCCTGCATGTGTTTGATCAGCCGGAATGAGTTGCTCACATCGGTGTGGAACGTACCGAGATTGCGGTTATTGACACCAAGCATATCTACACAGGAGTTCAGGTGCCCGAGTTCGCTTTCATGATGGATCTCCAGTACGACTTCGAGTTGTAACTGATGTGCTGTTTCGGCCAGTTCGAGGCATTGACCGGGCGTAAGGCAGGCGGCAATCAGTAGCACGGCATCGGCCCCCATCACCCGTGCCTGAAAGAGTTGGTAGGGGTCGATGATAAAATCTTTTCGAAGCAACGGGAGATTAACCACCTTACGTGCTTTTTGCAGGTCGCTCAGCGAACCGCCGAAGAAAGGTCCGTCGGTGAGGATCGAACAGGCAGCTGCACCGGCCTGTTCGTAAGCGGGAACTACATTGGTTACTTCCGCCTTTGGAAACAACCATCCTTTCGAGGGGCTTTTTCGTTTGAACTCGGCGATGATGCCGGTGGGCGAAGCGGTCAGGGCTGTACGCATCGAGCGGGTCTTGCGTTCCAGCCGTTCGCCTCCCATGGCCAGCAGCAGATGGAGGCTTATGGCCTGTTTGTGTCGCTCTACTTCAAGCCGTTTACTGGCGATGATATCTTTCAAAATGTCATTCATACGGCTTAACGATTTATGTTGAGGAAGCGGGTGAAGGTATCGAGGGCGCTACCGCTTACGAGGGATTCGCGGGCTTTGGCCAGGCAGTCGTCCATGCTTTTGTCAGGGCAGATCACCTGGATGGCGAAGGCTGCATTGGCGATGACGCAGTTTAGCTGAGCCGGGGTGGCGGTGTGATGCAACACGGCGTCGAAGATACGTGAGGCGGCTTCGGGTGTTGTGCCTCCGTCGAGATCGCTTTCGGTACAGCGGGTGAAGCCAAGCATTTCGGGTGTATACAGTTTTTCCTTCTCGGGCATGGCAACCTTGAAATCGGTGGTGAGCGATATCTCGTCGTATCCGTCGAGACTGTGCACCACGGCAAAGCGTGTTCCGCTTTCCTGATAGGTATAGCTGTAGAGGCGCAGTAGTGGAAGGCTGTATACGCCGAGTAGCTGATAGGCCGGGAGCGCAGGATTTACTAACGGTCCGAGCATATTGAAGAAGCTGCGTACACCAAGGTTCTTACGTACCGGAGCTACTACTTTCAGCGCCGGATTGAAAAGCGGGGCGTGCAGGTACGCTATTCGGCATTGATCCATGGAGCTGCGCAGCAGATCGATATCCTGCGTAAATCGCACGCCGTGTTGTTCCATTACATTACTGGCGCCGCTTACCGAAGTAGCGCCATAATTGCCGTGTTTCACCACATGATATCCGGCGCCGGCTACTACAAAGCAGGCGGCTGTACTGATGTTGAACGTGTTCTTGCCGTCTCCGCCTGTTCCCACGATATCGATGGGCTTATAGGCCGACAGGTCTACCGGCACCCGCATCTCGAGCAACGCTTCGCGGAAGCCGACCAGCTCTTCCACCGAAATACTGCGCATCAGAAAGACAGTGATCAGACTGGCGATCTGGGCGTCGTTGAATTGCCCTTCGGCCATCAGGCGGAGGATGTTGCGGGCTTCCTCACGGCCCAGATACTGATGATCGAATAGTTTGTATAGGATGTGTTTCATACTTTCAACTCATTGATATGTTACAATTGAGCATTGATGGTTAGTTGTTTAGCCAGTTGGCGATAATCGCTTTGCCATTGGACGTGAGGATTGATTCGGGGTGGAACTGGATGCCGCGCACATCGTAGGTGCGGTGGCGCAAGGCCATGATCTGCCGGTCAATTGTATCCTCGGCGGTGATGGCCAGGCAATCCGGAAAATTTTCCCGCGAGACTACCCAGGAATGGTAACGGCCGGCACGGAAACCAGGGAAGAGGCCGTTGAACAAGGGTTCGTCCCGGTCAGTGACCCGGATATCGGAGCATACGCCGTGGTGTACGTTGGTGAGGTTTTCCAGCGTGGCGCCAAAGGCTTCACCGATGGCTTGCTCACCCAGACAGACACCGAGGATGCTTTTTGTAGGGGCGTATTCCCGAATGAGGGGCAACAGGATACCGGCTTCTTCGGGGATACCGGGGCCGGGAGAGAGGAGGATCTTATCAAAACGGCCCACCTCGGAGAGGGTTATCTGGTCGTTACGGTGTACTTCTACCTGGGTTCCCAACTCTTTGAGGATGTGAAGGAGATTGTAGGTAAAGGAGTCGTAATTGTCTACTAAAAGGATATTCATTTTGTTTATGTTTAATTGACTAATTTCTCTGCCAGCATGATCGCCTTTTTCAAGGCGCCCAGCTTGTTGTTTACTTCCAGCAGTTCACGTTCGTCGTTGCTTTGGGCAACGATGCCGGCGCCGGCCTGGTAGTAGAGTACGTTGCCACGGCTCACGAAGGAGCGGATGGTGATGGCCTGGTTAAGGTCGCCATTCAGACCGATGAAGCCGATACATCCGCCGTAGGCGCCGCGGTTGTGTTTCTCTATCTCGGTGATGAGTTGCATGGCGCGTACTTTCGGCGCTCCGCTGAGGGTGCCGGCGGGGAAGGTATCGATGTAGGTCTGTACCGGGTTACTATCGGGATTGATCTTACCGCCGACACGGGATACAAGGTGAATCACGTGGCTGTAGTACTGTACTTCTTTGTAGAAATCTACCTGCACGTTGTGGGCGTTGCGGCTGAGGTCGTTGCGTGCCAGGTCAACCAGCATCACGTGTTCGGCGTTTTCTTTCGGGTCGGCCAGGAGGGCTTCGGTACGTTGTTTGTCCAGCGCGGTGCTGCCGGTGCGGAAGGCGGTTCCGGCGATGGGGTCGATGCTGGCGTGCCGGCCTGCCACCTTACAGTGTGTCTCTGGAGAAGAACCGAAGATGCGGAAGCCACCGAAGTCAAAGTAAAAGAGGTAGGGCGAGGGGTTGATGCTCCGCAGGGCGCGATAGACTTTGAAGTCGTCGCCTTTGAAAGCCTGTTCGAACCGTCGGCTCAGGACGATCTGGAACACATCGCCCCGGAGGCAATGGCGGATGCCCTGGCGGACCATCGCTTTGTATACGTCGCCCGTAATGGGAGAGGTTTCCTGTCCCACGGTCTGGAAGTTGTAGGAGGCGAAGTTTTTGTTGTTGAGCAGTGTTTCAATCTCCTGCAAGTGCCCTACCTCGCCGGGATGGAGCAACTCTACAAGCGTGAGTTCATTGGTGAAGTGATTGAATACAAGGATGTATTTATAGAGGACGTAGTACATATCCGGAGCATCGTTCTCTGCATGATGTGTTTCCATCACGGGGATGTGCTCGAAATAGCGTACGGCATCAAAGGCGGTATAACCGAAGAGGCCACATACGTTCCGGTCGGCGCCGGTGATGGTGAAACGTTGCAGGAACTGATTCAACGCTTCGGATACCCGGAACGTATCTGTCAGTGGTGCAACTTCCTGCTCTCCATCCGGGAAGGCTGCTGTGCAGGCTCCGTTGTTGATGCCGATGTGTGCCAGCGGGCAGAGGGCGATGTAGGAGAGGCTGTTCTCATTCCCGTGGAAGTCTGAGCTTTCCAGTAGGGCGGATTCGGGATACAGGTCGCGTACCTTGAGATAGATGCTCACGGGTGTGTGCAGGTCGCCCATTACCTGTTTACTGAGCGTGGTGTATGGATAGGATTTCATTTTATTGTTGATTATCGAGTTGAAGTCCGTTGATATAGGTGTCCAGGTCTTTGTCGCCGCGGCCGGAAACGGTCAGGACCACCACATCGTCCGGCTGAAAACGTAGCTTACGCAGCGCTCCCAGTGCATGGGCGCTTTCCAGTGCCGGGATGATACCTTCCAACCGGGTGAGTTCGAAAGCGGCGTCGAGCGCCTCATCGTCGTTAATGGCCAGCACCGTTGCACGATGGGTTTGAGAGAGGTTGGCGTGGATCGGACCGATACCGGGATAGTCCAGGCCGGCGGATAGGGAATATGGCTCTTCAATCTGTCCGTCTTCGTTCTGCATCACCAGTGTACGGGCGCCATGGATGACACCGGTCTTACCCAGTTGGATGGTGGCGGCGCTCATGCCTGTGTCAATTCCTTTCCCTCCGGCTTCGGCCAGGACGATCTGTACCTTTTCTTCATCCAGGTAGTGGTAAATGGTACCGGCGGCGTTGCTGCCGCCACCTACACAAGCGATCAGGTAGTCGGGACAGGACCGGCCTTCTTTTTCCATCAACTGTCCTTTGATCTCTTCGCTGATGATAGATTGCAGGCGGCCTACCAGATCGGGGTATGGATGCGGTCCTACGGTAGATCCAATGATGTAATAGGTATCGGAAGGATGGCAGCACCAGTCCCGGATGGCTTCGTTGGTGGCGTCTTTCAGTGTCATATTACCCGAGGTGACAGGAACAACGGTGGCTCCGAGCATCTTCATCTTCTGTACATTTACGTACTGCCGTTCTACATCGGTCTTGCCCATGTAAACAATGCATTCCATGTGCATCAATGCGCAGACGGTAGCAGTGGCCACGCCATGTTGTCCGGCGCCTGTTTCGGCAATGATCCGCTGCTTGCCCATCTGCCGGGCCATCAGTATCTGGCCGATGGTGTTGTTGATCTTGTGCGAACCGGTGTGGTTGAGGTCTTCCCGCTTCAGGTAGATACGGCAACTATACTTCTCACTCAGCCGACAGGCATAGTAAAGCGGGGAAGGGCGTCCTACATAGTCACGGAGCAGGTTGCGAAAGGTTGTTTGGAAGGCTTCGCTTTCCAGTACGCCTTTATACGTTTGCTGTAAGTTGGTTACACATTGGTGGAGGATCTCCGGGATATAGGCCCCGCCAAACTCACCGTAATATCCATCTTCATTTACCTGATACTTGTTCATCGTTTGCATCTATTTACTTGTTTGTTGATTTCTAAAAGGGGCCAAAGAAAAAGAGGCCTGCCGCAAGTGCGACAGACCTCTTATATCTTCCTTATCATGTTATGATATATACATATAGCCTTCGTTCCTTACGACCTTTTGAGTTGCAGGGAGCGCCACCAATATGCATTTACCAACATTGTTCTCATTACTCTTCTCTGTTATTCTGCCAGCAAATATAGGTATTGTCTGACAAAGTGCAAATAAAACGGGACTTTTTTAATAATATTTTTTGTATATCTTGTCAAACAGCCCATTCTCACGGATTTGCCGAAACCAACTGTTGAGGCTGTCGAGCAGGATCGGCGCCTCTTTCCGCACCACCCATGATTCCAGTTGTGTGAAACTGATATCGGTGGCTATATCGATCTCCGGGTATTGTTTCTGCAGGGAAGAAGCGATTAACTGATCGCATACCGCATAGTCTATATCTCCTTTGGCTACCATGATGATCAGTTGTTCGGCGGCATAGAGGGAATCTTCCTGTACATGGATGGTATCGCCTATTTCTTTGGCCAGGTTTTGCAGGCGGAGCAGGGCGGGAGAGTCTTTCGGGATATAGAGCGTTTTCTTTGCCAGATCGAGTTGGTTGCGGATCGGCGGTATCTTTTCGTTTGCTTTGGCTGTTCGTTGCACCAGTACCTGCTTGTTCAGTATGAGAGGCTCGGTGAACAGATAGGTTGCCTTGGCTTCCGTCGTTACCGGGATATTGCGGGCCACCACATCGCACGCTTGTGTATTCAATGCATCGAAACTGTTGGGCAGGCTCATCTCCAGGCTGATCTGCACATCGAGGCCCGACAGTTCGGCAATCGCCTGTGCCAGTTCATATTGAAAACCGGCAATGGTGTCGCCTGTGATATAATAGCCTGATTGGTTGTAGTCCGTTATCAGCCGCAACACCCCTTCGTTGGCTATTTCCGGATAATCCCTTGGGGACGGTTTTCGTAATCCCCATAGCATTGCCATGGTTGTCACTGCAATGGTCAGCAGGAAGCAATAAAGCGCCAACAGCTTTTTGGATCGCATAGGATTAGTTATTGAATGTAACGGCAATACCGGCTTTGATCACCATCGGATCAAGCGGGTAGTGGGGCAGGGAGAAATAATTCGGCGACACGAATTGTGTACCGATATTATAGGCTGTCACAAAGAAACGGGCTTGTTTCAGGTGGAAGTTGACGTAGGCGTTGATCAGCGGGAAATTACCCACTTTTACGCCATTAGCCGGGTCCTGTGTCTGGAACTGCAGCGTAGCCGGTTCGTAATAGGGTGCATAGTATGCTGTGAAGTAATGCACGTCGGCACCCAGTTGAACGCTCAGCACTTTGGCCAGTTTGAAGTCAAAATACAGGTTACTGTAGGCCGTGATTTCAGGCAGGGGAAGCACGCTTTTCTTGCCGCTCAACTGATAAGCCACTTCATTTTCCCATCCGAAGGCACGGATACGGAAATCTTGTTTGAAACGCAGGGTGATGACCTGGATATTGTCTCCATCCTGTTGCGGCATGCCCGTGCTGTTGAAATAGACATAATTCTGTATGTTGTTTACCCCGGCCGAGATGCGTGTGCGGGTAGAAGCCAGGTCGATGGTTCCACCGGCATAGAGACGGCGTTCGTTCTTCAGGTTTTCGTTGTCCCATTCGTAATAGCGGGAGGCATTGTGACGCATGAAGAACGATGGCCGCACGTTGTTGATATATCCTTCGGCTTTAATAGTGGCGTCTTTCTTAAATAAACGGAAACGGGTTTGAATATCGCCCGCCAGGCGGAATTCGCCGATATCGTCGCCCACAACGGCCAGTTCTCCCTGGGCATTATAGGTCAGGACACTTCCCTGTCTTTTATAGATGTTGGCGCCGATATAGGTGGAAAATTCATCATACCGGTGCATGGCATCGTAATCGGGTTGGGGAGGCATCGGATTGTCTATGGTGGGCTTCTCCGCTTCATCGTATCGATCGCGTTTACCTTCTTCACCCCAATAAACCGGCAGTGTGAACTGGCGCTTTTCAAAATTGACGAATGCTGTCAGTCCGAATTTAGCCCAGTCCTTGAATCCTTCCCGGATAGACAATGCCAGGGTGTTAGACAGTTTCCAGTACGAAGCGCGATCGTTCAGCGGGATCGTATCCGGACGGTAACGATAGGCATAACAGGTATCTATCGCGGCTGTACTGCGTAAGTCGGCATACGCATGCCGGCGGTTGTCTTCATAATTCAATGTATGGATGATGCTGGATACGGGGATAAAACGCTTTTTCGCATTCCCTTCTTCGTCTGTTTCATCCAGGGTATGATAAAAGCCAAGGTTGTAACGGTGCGTCAGAAAATACGTTTTACCACGCACACGGTTGAAGTAATTGGTATACCGTACCGGATACGAACGGCTGTCGGCCGGACGTTTACCGGCTGTGAATTCCGGATCGTCGGGATTCGTGATATACCGGTCGTTGGTGAGCCCGCCGTTTTCATGATACACAAAGTTGAAATTGCTGGCATACGCCCGCAACTCGTAGTGGTCGGACAGGTAATTGCCGAAGAGACGGTAGGTGAGCAGTTTGTTCCCGTTGGAGTTATAGAATCCACGGGCATAGATATAATCCGCTTCTGCGCCGATGTTCACCTTTTTGCCGAAGTTGGTGGTCAGTACCCCTTTCAACTGGTCGGTTTTGTTCTGGCTGGCAAAGTCAGTCAGATACATGATGTTGGTATAGGGAACCTTGGTGTCGTAAAATTTGGCATTTTCGGGGGTGATGATCCAATAATCAAATGGATCGGCAAACATGAAGTCACGAGCTTCCTTTCGTTCGGTAAACATACGTGTCTGCGCAGCCGATCCCTGGTTGGCCAGAAAACCTACGCCCAGCGACTTCCCTTCCACCAGTGTGCTGTTGGCAAAGTTGAGCCGTGCCGTATCCATCGGTGCCAGGTACGGATCGCCGATCAGATGGGTCAGGTTGTACGCCTTCAGATGCAGGGCTGCCATCTTTGCCGTATCGGCAGCGATGAGGCTGTCGCGCTGTGCGGCCGACAAATTGGATAAGGAAAAACCACCCCGTCCGGAAGACTGGCTGCTCCTGTCTTGTGCCACAGTTGCCGCCGCAATCCCGGTGAGCAGGATGAATATATATAAGCAATGCTTCATGGGATGCAAAGATATAAGAAAAGGGCGTTTCTGCGAAAGAAACACCCTTTTCTTTATCTGTTTTTAGTAGTTTACACCTGCCGTATAAGTTCCATGCCTTTGCGGATAGCTTCCTCGTTCATCGGGATCAACTTGTGGTGGCGTTCAGGCAACGATTTCTTCAGGCCTAACAGTACATTTTCCAGCCGCACCATCGGGACTACCTTCAATAATCCACCCAATATCAGCATATTGAAAGCTTTTTCGTTTTTCATCTCCGTAGCGGCATCCATGGCATCTACCCGGTAAACGCTGATGTCCGTCCGTTTCACCGGCGCATGGATACCATAGCCGTCGTATATAAGGATACCGCCTTTTTTAACTTTGCCTTCGAACTTATCCATCGAGGGTTGGTTCAGGATGATCGCGATATCAAATTCGTTCAGGATCGGCGAACTGACCGGATCGTCGCTCAGGATCACGGTCACGTTGGCTGTACCTCCGCGTTGTTCCGGTCCGTAAGACGGCATCCAGCTCACTTCTTTACCTTCCATCAATCCGGAATAGGCCAGGATCTTTCCCATCGACAATACACCCTGGCCGCCAAAGCCTGCTATAATAATTTCCTGTTTCATACGGTTTCTGTTTCTTTGTTTTTTAAGTCGCCCAGTGGATAGAACGGGAACATATTCTCTACCATCCATTGATTGGCCTTTTCCGGTGTGGTTTTCCAGCCCGACGAGCAGGTAGATACAAATTCAACCACCGACGTGCCTCTGCCGGCCATCGAGTTCTCAAATGCTTTGCGGAGCATTTTCTTGGCTTTCTTTACCGCGGCCTGTGTGTGTACGCTTTGGCGCGTTACCAGGCAGGTGCCTTCCAACTGAGCCAGCAGTTCGCCAATCTTGAGCGGGTGGCCGTTCAGGGCGATGCTGCGTCCGTAGGGGGTAGTGGAGGTTGGCATCCCTTCCAGGGTGGTGGGTGCCATTTGTCCGCCCGTCATCCCGTAGATGGCGTTGTTGACAAAGACGATAACGATATTCTCGCCCCGGTTGGCGGCATGGATGGTTTCTGCCGTACCGATAGCGGCCAGGTCGCCGTCGCCCTGGTAGGTAAATACCATCCGGTCAGGATTCAACCGTTTGGCTGCCGTTGCAATGGCTGGCGCTCTTCCGTGGGCAGCTTCGATCCAATCCACATCAATATAATTGTAGGCGAATACGGCACAACCCACCGGCGATACACCGATTGTTTTGTGTTCCATACCCATCTCTTCCACCACCTCGGCGATCAGTTTATGGATCACGCCATGGCTGCATCCCGGGCAGTAGTGCATCGGGGTATTATTCATCAACCGTGGTTTCTGGTAAACCAGGTTTTCCGGTTTTACTATTTCGTTCAGTTCCATACTTTCTTTCTTTTAGTCGTTGACAACAGACCTGTCTTTCCTTTTCCTGTCTAGAAGAAGCGCAGCGCGTATTGAAGTATGCGCAGCAAAACGGCTGCCCCGCCAAGGATGTAGAATACCATCCGGTCGCTTACGGCAAAGTAGCATACTACAGCGCCCACGGCCAGTAACATAAAGATCAATGTGAATACTTCGTCCACTCTGCTTCCGCGTTTCATAACAGATACATGTAAGGATTAACGATTAATGATTAATTGCTTTAAAGCGTTGAGTATTTCGTCCGGCGTGAATACGATACCGCCCAGGCGGCCAAAGTGTTCTACCTTCACTTTCCCGTTGACAGCCAGGCGGACATCTTCCACCATCTGGCCGGCGTTCAGTTCGACCGACAGCATGCCTTTTACCTTGTCGGCATATTCGTTCAATACCTTCGAGGGGAACGGCCACAGGGTGATCGGTCTGAGCAGTCCCAGTTTGATTCCTTCTTCACGCGCCAACTCTACCACTTTCTGGCAGATACGGGCTGATGAGCCGAAGGCTACCAACAGGTATTCGGCATCATCGCAACGGAACTCTTCATACCGTACTTCGTTGGCTTCTATCTTTTTGTATTTAGCCTGGAAACGGAGGTTGTTTTCTTCCATCGTAGCCGAATCCAGCTCCAGCGAAGTGATCACGTTGGGTTTCCGCCCTTCCTTTTTGCCGCAGGCTGCCCAGGGTGAGTCTTTCTCAATCTGCTCTTCCGTTTTACGGGGCTGGAAAGGAGGGAGCACCACTTTTTCCATCATCTGTCCGATGATACCGTCGGCCAGGATAATGGCAGGGTTGGAATAGTTGAAGGCGAGGTCGAAACCCAGTCCCACGAAGTCACACATTTCCTGTACGGACGACGGGGCGAGTGTGATCAGGCGGTAGTCGCCATGTCCGCCGCCTTTCACAGTCTGGAAGTAGTCGGCCTGGCTTGGCTGGATAGTTCCCAGACCGGGGCCGCCACGCATAATGTTCACAATCAGGCAGGGCAACTCGGCGCCTGCAATATAGGATATCCCTTCCTGTTTCAGGCTCACGCCCGGACTGGAAGATGAGGTCATTACTTTTTTACCCGTTCCGGCGCCACCATATACCATATTGATAGCGGCCACTTCGCTCTCGGCCTGCAATACCACCATGCCGGTCGTTTCCCAGGGCATTTCGGCCATCAGTGTTTCCAGTATCTCGGATTGTGGCGTGATGGGGTAACCAAAGTATCCATCCGTCCCATAGCGGATCGCGGCATGGGCAATGGCTTCGTTACCTTTCATTAACTTTATTTCTTCAGACATACGTTTAGATTTTAACTTTATAGATGGTTAAACAACCGTCGGGACATACCAATCCGCAACTGGCGCAGCCGATGCACGCCTCCGGATTTTTCATATACACATAATGATAACCTCTGTTGTTGACCTCACGGGGATGTAATTCCAATACATCCGAAGGGCAGGACACCACACACAGGTTGCATCCTTTGCACCGCTCTGTGTTGACAACAACAGCTCCTTTTATTTTCGCCATAATTAATTGTATTATAAGATCTTCTATTAGAATATAATGCTAATCTACGCACAAAGATAATGATATCTTCTGCACGAGGCCTCCTTTTTACGATATTTAGTGTTAATATATCGGCTGAAAGGGCAAATGCTGACAAATTGTCAAAAGCTTAGTCGTTAAACAGTTCGGCTGCCAACCAAAGTACGCAGGCGGTGGTATGCGTCCATATTTCCTTGTAGGTACAGTTGTTCTGTGTGGGGAAATAGGGCTCGTCGTCGTTTTCGAACGTCTCGATGCCAACGGGCACGGCTCCTACCACATCACCGGCGTATGCGCCGTAGAGCGGATGATAGTCGTAGCCGTCGCCATAGATAGTACTGATGGCATACGGGTTGAAGCCGATGATGTATTCCAGTTGACGGGTGGCGATGTGTTTCAATTCCGGATCGTTCAACAGGCGCGACAGGATGAAACCGGCTTTGGCCTTACCCATGTGTACGGCATGGAAACCCCGGAACTGGTATGCCACGGGAAAACGGCGCAGGTAGTGTGTCTTAGACAGTTGGATGCCGTTCTTTACCTGTGCATTGTATTCTTCCAGGGTAGGAAGGCCTACCTGGTCGCCTTCGTGATAGAGGCTGGAATAGTCGGTGTTGTTTACTTCGTATACAGCGCTGGGTAGGATGCCGTATGGATCCATCACCCGGGATATATCGTGCAGGTAGTCGGCATACGCCTGGCAGGAGGCTCTCCACCGGGCGGCATCCTGGTGGCCAGGCGCGTCTGTGAGGAGCATAGCCAACCCCTGGATGGGGAGGTGTTCTTTGCTCTGGTGGAAATAGGCCAGGATACGTTTCTTTTCCGTGGTCTCGTAGAAGAAGCCACGGAGCGGCATCGACCAGTCTTTGCGACGTTCCAGTTGCTGGCAGCTCATCACCGTGCGTGCAAAACGGGCGGCCTGGTCGATATAGGTCTGTTTGCCGGTGAGGCGATAGAGGTGCATGGCGGCGTTCATCGCCAGGGCCGACAGTTCGGCGCCGTCGTTGGCGCGTGCATTCGTATCGATCATGTCCATCGCATATCCGAAATCTTCTATGGCGCAGTTGCGGCACCAGCGGGCGAATACGGGATCAGACTCTTCATAGAACGGAGCTGCCAGCGCGCAGTAGGTGGCGCCAACCAGGTTGTCGCTGGCCGAGTTGCGGGCCGTAGCCTGCATATCGTCTTTATCGCCGCGGATGTTCCTGGTCCAGATGCCGATGATCAGCCCACCCTGCCGGTAACCGTCGCCGAAGCGTGTACGCATCACCCAGTTCAGCCCCCAGCGGGCTTCTTCCAGCAGGCGTTCATACAATACCTGGTCTTTGCCTTTCACGGCGGCGGCCATTTTCAGCATGGCGATACCTCCATCGGCGGTGTTGCCGATACCCTGTGTCATGTCGGCCGCATCGTGCCAGCCTCCGGCTACGCTGATGGTACGTCCGTCGGGATGTACGCAGTACACATCCTGGTGACATTCCTGATGGATGCCCGGCTGGTCGTAACCACAACGTTCGGCGTAGAAGAAGTTGAGCGTGCGCCAGGCGGTAGCCAGGTAGGCATCGTCGCCGATGGCGAAGGGCTTGGAGGTGATATTGTCCACAGAAATCGTATATTGCCCGCGTTGTTCAAAGTTGCTGAAGTCCAGCAATACAAAGCCGTCCTTCATCACCTTGCCTTTGCTTTCGTAGGCTACGGCGCCGGTGGTTTCGTGGTGGAGTTTGAAGGAGGTGTCTTTTACGTTTTGCACCAAGGCTTGTTTGCAGGCGCCTGGTTTATAACCGCTATGACTGTAGGCGATGGCGTTTTTGCGGAGGTTGAAGCCGCGTGTGTTTTCGGCTGTTACCTTTTCGATGCGCATATCGTCTACATACATCGTCATCCGTTCGCTGGCGCCGGCGGGAGCGCCTGTCATCATGATGTTGACCGAGAAGCCGGTCACTTTGTCGCGGTACAGGTCGGGGATTTCCCACACGATCCGTTGCCATTTGTTCGGATAGACGGTCTCGAAGTGCTGTCCTTCAAAGCGCCCCGGGGTGGGCATTACCTGTACACCTTCGTTGTAGAGGGTAAAACCGGCAAAGGTGAGATAGATACCCGGTGCATCTACGTATACCCATACCGAGAAGCGGTTGTAGTCTCGCAAGTCTTCATTGTCGAGCGGGCGGATAATCTCCGGCATCCCGTAGTTGCGGTTCGTGGGATTCTTCACACCCAGCGACACTGGGGTGTCGAGGCGCACGCTTCCTTTGCCGGAAACGGTCATCGAACGGTCTACCTGCATGGTGCCGGGGCCTTTGTGGCGAAGGGATTCAAAATCTTCTGCCAGTGGCAATACCCGTGAGGTGATCACCTCTTTTTCGTACCACCGGGTGAGGGCGGCATCGGCCGGATCGGCTTTGAACGTGAAACGGAGGTTACGGCTTTCTTCCAGTTGCCTGGACAGCCGGGCATCGGGCTTGTATTGGCTTTGTCCGGATGCTGAAAGAGAAAAAAATACACAAAGTGTACAGATAATACATGTACGCATGATGGATATAGATTAAGTTAACAAGCGAAAACCGGAAGCGAGGTTGTGTACTTTTGTACGTCCCTGATTAGCCGGGATTATTTAATTATTTTGCTCCGCCGAAGGAGAAGTTTACCGGGATATATACCGGTGAAGTCACCGGATATCCGCCCACGGCAAAGGTGGGTTTGAGTTGCAGGGTGACGCTGGATGGCTTGTCGCCGATGCCAATGAAATTCTTGGCAATTGCGGCTACGGCATCTTTCGTATCGCCTTTCAGCAGTGTAGCCAGGTCGAACCCAATGCTCAGCGGTAATACCTGTGTGCCTCCCGACGGAATGTTCAATGCCTGTGTCACGGAACCGGTGGTAAACTGCACATTGTCGATGCTCAGGATATATTGCAGGCCTTGCAAGGCGGCGGCTGTCTGGTTGGGGTTGTTCACATTCAGATTCAGTGTGAAATTCATCGGCACATTGCTTGCCGTGCCGCTAAACAACGCCAGCAGCTTAGGCGCGGCGGCAAGTGTGATCCCTTTTGAAAGGTCAGTCCCGGCCAACGACAAGTTAGTAATGGATTTGTAATCGTACTTACATTGCGTCATGTTATAGGCTCCGCCCAGATCTTTCATTACACTACACCCGGAAAGGGTAGCTAAAACCGTCACAAGCAAAAAGATACGTTTCATGTTCATACATCCAATATTTAATCCGACAATATTATCTGACGCAAAAGTACAAAAAAACACCCACTCTCCGCATTTGCACCCCGATTGTTTGAATGCGCGTGTGTTTCATATTCCGCAAAAAGTGAAGCATCCTAACCCATGAAATGAACATATCAGGGTGATACCATAGCTTGTGTGAATGCCCGGTCACGGGCATCCTGTACGTAGCCGGGGGTACAGGCGAAGCCAAGCCCCCGGACAGA
>JAVBUH010000059.1:0-17519 GCA_031555505.1 Tannerellaceae bacterium | reverse complement strand
CTATTTACAAGATAGTCTTCAAGCTATATTCAAACCCACATGAAAATACGTTGATTTACACACCCCCGGATATAAAAAAGTTTTTTTATAAAGGAAAACCAACACAATATGATGATTAACTGCCAAATTATTCATCATACGGTTTTATTGGGGAAATCTGCTTTCACCCTGTCACTTTCTGCAGTCAGTCAGGCACTTAGGGTGAAAGGAAGCTTCAAAAAGCGGTTTTGCTGTCACTTGTGCTGTCACTGCATACCGGGATATATCGTCCTGATTTTAGTGACAGTTTTTGGAAAAAGGTGTGATAGGAGCGTGACAGCAGGACAGAAAAACAGCCTCTCCTTTCACTGTAACTCATTGACCACCTGCAGAAAGTGACAGGGTGAAAGCAATTTTCGTGTATGATGTTTTAGCGGATGGATACTCACTGCAAGGTAGGTTTTAGCACTGTTCCTGCCGATGAAATGACCAGATTCCGGACTTGCTCAAACAAGGCCTGCGCCTCACCTTTGCAAGGCCTGCGCCTCACTCCCCCTAAGGCCTGCGCCTCGACCAGGTGAGGCGCAGGCCTCAATCAGATGAGGCGTGCGTGTAGATACTGTCGGTGGAATGTCCGGTTTTCAATCAGCCGGATTGGCCTTCCAAATCACCATCGTCTCCCGAAAAAAAGATCATACTGTACCGAAACGAAGATTATGATATTCCTAAACGAACGTTATGGAGATCGTTTTGGATCGTTATGATCTTTTTTGTGGCGATTGACGGATTTGCAACATCCTTTTTATCAAATAGTTACAAATTGACAGCCGGAACAGATTTAAGGGTCAACGCTTTCCAATCGGGGCAGACTTGAAGATGTACGCTTTCATGGCAAGCTAAAAATAATGTACGATTTGTTTGGAATTGAACATAGAAATCAAATCGGAGCAAATTTGTGCGGCGATGGCTTGCATTGCGGTGAGAAAATGTATATTTACCGGTCAGAAAGAAAAAAGACTGTAAAATAATACTGTAATGGCTAATGTGTTCCGTCAGTTTCCGCGTACGTTCTGGGTAGGTAATGCGATCGAGTTGTTCGAGCGCTGGGCCTGGTATGGATTCTTTATGTTGTTTGCCAACTATCTCACCGGCTCGTCCGACCTGGGCGGACTGGAGTTTACGCAGGCACAGAAAGGGATTATTATGGGCGTTGGGACAGGAATTCTTTACTTTCTGCCGGTACTGACGGGTGCCATTGCCGACCATTATGGTTATAAACGCGTGCTGATGCTGGCGTTTGCGGTATATATCTCGGCTTTCGTGCTGTTTCCGTTGTTCACTACGTTTACCGGTGTCTTTCTGATGTACCTCTACCTTGCATTGGGTGCGGCGCTGTTTAAACCGATCATCCAGGCAACGGTGGCAAAGACGACTACCGACCAGACGGCATCTATCGGTTTCGGTATCTTTTATATGATGGTGAACGTGGGTGCTTTCTTCGGCCCGCTGGTCACTTTGTTGTTCAAAAGCTCCTCACAGCTGATCTTTTATATCTCGGCGGGGATCATTGCGCTGAACTTTGTCCTGCTGTTATTCTACAAGGAACCCGGACGGGACGAGCATGCACAGGCAGAAAGTATCTGGAAGACGTTCGGTGGTATCTTTACGAATATGGCGGGTATCCTGAAAGATTGGAAATTCCTGGTGTTCCTGCTGATCATAGCCGGCTTCTGGACGATGTATTACCAATTGTTCTATACCCTGCCGGTGTTTATTGCACAGTGGGTGGATACGGGGGTATTGTATCGCTTTTTTGATCTCCATGTACCATTTATAACGGCCAACTACAGCCCTTCGCCGGGTGTGCTGGATGCCGAGTTCATCACCAATATGGACGCCTGCTACATCATGCTGTTCCAGCTTGCAGTATCCGGTATGGTGATGAAGATGAAGCCACTCCGGTCAATGATGTCGGGCTTTCTGGTGTGTTCGCTGGGTATGGCGTTGACATTGGTTTCACAAAATGTATTGTTCACGCTGGTTGCCCTTTTGGTCTTCTCGCTGGGCGAGATGGCAGGTCCCCCGAAGATCAATGAGTATATCGGGCGGATGGCGCCGGCTGATAAAAAAGCGTTGTATATGGGATACTCCTTCATCCCCGTATTTCTCGGCTCGTTCTTTGCCGGTTATATTTCAGGGGGTGTGTATCAGACCCTGTCGGACAAGGTGACGCTCACCGAACGATTTGCGGCCGAAAAGGGATTGACCGTTTCCGATGGACTGTCTACCAATGCCTACTTCGAGGAGGTAGCCCGGCAGTTGAGCCTTACGCCCCAGGAACTGACTAGCCTGCTGTGGGACACCTACGAACCCTCTCGCCTGTGGATGGTGATCTTTGCTATCGGGCTGGCTGCCGCTTTCTCCCTCTTCCTCTACGACCGCTTTACCACGCCGAAGGAGACCGTTTGATAACGCCTCTTTTGTAGGGGACGCGTGGAAAAAAAGGTTTACCTTTGCATCCATGAACAAACAGGGATGGCTTTTTTATCCGGCGTTGGTATGCCTTGTGGCGCTCCTTTTTATGGGCAGCCTGGGGTATGGCTCCGTTTCCGTTCCGTTTGATCAGGTAATCAGTATCCTGTTGGGTAAAGGCTCTGAGCGCGAGGTGTGGACACATATTCTGTTACAGGCACGGTTGCCGCAGGCCGTGACGGCGTTGCTGGCCGGGGCTTCGCTGGCAATCAGCGGGCTGCTGCTGCAGACGTTGTTCCGCAATCCGCTGGCCGGCCCTTCTATTCTGGGTATCAGTGATGGGGCTAACCTGGGCGTGGCGTTGGTGATGCTGTATATGGGCGGGGTGCTGCAGGCAGTCTCCGGCTGGTCGGTAGGCGGATACCTGGCCATTATCCTGGCGGCATTCGGCGGAGCCAGTATGGTGCTGGGTGTGATTATTTATTTCTCTTCCAAAGTGCGGAACAATGTGATGCTGCTGATTATCGGGATTATGATCGGATATCTGGCATCCTCTGTTATCTCTATCCTGAATTATTATGCGTCTGCCGATAAGGTGCATACGTTTGTGATGTGGGGATTGGGGAATTTCTCCGGTGTATCTACGGCACAGCTTCCTTTCTTTACGATGTGCTCGGGAGTGGGGTTGTTCTTTGCCCTGGTGCTGATCAAGCCATTGAACGCGCTGTTGCTGGGCGAGTTGTATGCGGCCAACCTGGGCGTGAAGATCCGCCAGACACGTATACTGATCCTGATCTGTGCCGGATTGCTTACGGCGGTGACTACGGCTTTCTGCGGGCCTATCTCCTTTATCGGACTGGCCGTGCCACACATGGCGCGGTTGCTGTTGGGCAGTTCTAACCATAAGATGCTGGTGCCGGTGACGATGCTGGCCGGTGCCTGCGTGGCATTGCTGTGTAACATACTGATGGTGGTGCCGGGTACGAATATCGTATTGCCGCTCAATGCCGTGACGCCGATGCTGGGTGCTCCGGTGATCATCTATGTGATTGTGAACCGTAAGAATATCCATTATTTTGATTGAGCCGATGATGCGTACACCTGTGATAGAAACGAGTGAACTGTCTATCGGTTATCTCCTGAAGCGGGGGCACTGGCGGGTGTTGCACGACGGGTTGAATCTCCGTCTTTTTCCCGGCGAGGTGACCTGCCTGCTGGGACTGAACGGCGCCGGTAAGTCTACGCTGCTTCGTACACTTGGCAGTTTCCAGGCATCGCTGGCTGGCGAGATCAGTCTGATGGGCAAGCCACTCGATGCGTATTCGCGGCACGATTTCTCGTTGACTGTGGGTGTCGTACTCACTGAGAAAACCAATGCCGGCGGGATCACTGTATACGACCTGGTTTCCCTCGGGCGTCATCCATATACCGGTTTCTTCGGTCAGTTGAAACCGGCCGACCGGCAAGTGATCGGGCAATCCCTCGAAGCCGCCGGTATTGCCCATAAAGCCCGCCACTTCGTGTCTGAACTGAGCGACGGCGAGCGGCAGAAGGCAATGATTGCCAAGACGTTGGCGCAGGAATGCCCCATCATCCTGTTGGACGAACCGACCGCTTTTCTCGATATCACCAGCCGCATCGAAACCATGGTATTACTCCGCCGACTGGCCGTAGAGCAGGGTAAAGCCATTCTGCTTTCTACTCACGACCTCGACCTGGCCATCCAGATGGGCGACCGTCTGTGGCTGCTCGAAAAAGGGAGCCCGATGGTATGGGGCACGCCCGAAGACCTGATCATGGACGGGGTCTTTGAGCGGTTCTTTGGCAAGGAAGGGCTGGTGTTTGATCGTTCCACCGGCAAGCTAAACCGTATTGGACCCACTGATCCGGTGGGTGTTGAAGGCGACTTCCTGACCTCCTACTGGGTGGGCAACGCCCTGATCCGGAGGGGATACAAGCCGTCGGCAGTACAGGAAGGGCAAGTGAATATGTATTGCCATTCACCTCGCCGGATCGAGATTCGTTTTCCTTCCGGCCTGTCCGAAACGGTTGATAGTGTGGAAACATTGCTCGACAGACTTCATTTATATACTGGAACAAATGCGGGCATATCCTTTTTTTGATTTTATTGCAGTAGTAACCGGTTTGCTATTATTAGCCGTATATGTTAAAAACATCAAAAGGACCTATATGAGGTGAACATTCTTTTAGATAATTTGTATCATTAGTAGATGAGGATATAAAGTAAATTTAGTTTGTCACTTATAATATGAATGATATGAAGAATATGTTGTTTTTTGCACTGATCCTGCTGTTAGCATCCTGTGGATCGGCTATGACTCCGGAAGAAAAAGCCGCCAAGGCACAGAAAGAAGCGGCCAACGCTGAAATGGAGCAGGTACTGTATAACCAGGCTGTGGCTGCTCTGGATAATAAGACATTTGTGCTCGAAGCCGAGCGGGTAGACTTCAAACGGGGGAATTTCCAGTATGTAAACCAGACTACCAACTTTGTTTCCATGGATGGAGATAACGCTACGATCCAGCTGGCGCTGAACGGCCCGGCTATCGGCCCGAACGGTATCGGCGGCATCACGGTGGAAGGTAAAGCCTCTGATGTGAAGAAAACGGTAGACAAGAAAGGGAATGTTTCCTGGAGTATGCACGTAATGGGTATTGGGATATCAGCCACCGTCTTTTTCAGGATGACAAACGGCACAAACGATTGTACAGCCACGGTATCACCCGACTATAGTGGTAATATTATTTCGTTCACCGGATCACTGTATCCGACTTCGGAATCTAACGTGTACAAGGCACGGGCGCTTTAACCCTGCTTTTGATAAGAAACGGGAGAGGCGGACTTTAGGTCTGCCTCTCTTTTTTTTGTGGATGATTGGTGGTTGTTTTGTCCCCTGTTCAGATGCTAATTGCTATCTTTGTGTGCAAAATTAATTCAGTCAGCGATATGCAGTTATCTATTGATCAAAAAGACATCGATAAATTTCTGATGATAGGCGATAAGGTTCTGATCAAACCGAAAAATCCACAAAGCCAAACCAAGTCGGGCCTGTACCTGCCTCCTTCCGTACAGCAGGGCGAGCATATACAGTCGGGCTATATTGTGAAGACAGGTCCCGGTTATCCGCTCCCTTCACAGGTGGAAGAGCACGAGGTATGGAAGAAGAAAGACGATGAAGTACATTACCTGCCTCTGCAATCCCGCGAAGGCGACCTGGCAGTGTACTTGCAAAATGCAGCCTACGAGATTAAGTTCAACGACGAAACGTATCTGATCGTTCCCCACTCGGCTATCCTGATGCTGGTCCGGGATGAAGGATTGTTTGAATAAACGCTTTTTTCTTCTGCAAAAAGCAAGGGTACTCCGTTTTATAATGTACTTTTGTAACCAGATAAGGGGAAACACTATCTATTATAGCAATTAGAAAGTAATGAACAAGATTGTAAGTAAAGAATCCTTCTCGGTCAATGTAATCAAGCTGGAAGTAGAAGCGCCTCTGATTGCGCGTTCCCGCAAGGCGGGCCACTTCGTAATCGTGAAGGTAGGCGAAAAAGGCGAGCGTATACCGTTGACCATTGCCGGATCGGATACCTCGAAAGGTACCATAACCTTAGTGATACAGGCTATCGGCTCGTCGTCTAAAAAGATTTGCGCGCTCAACGAAGGCGATTATATCACTGACCTTGTAGGGCCCTTGGGACAAGCAACCCATGTCGAAAAGGTTGGTACCGTGGTTTGCGCCGGCGGTGGCGTGGGTGTGGCTCCGTTAATGCCTATCGTGGAAGCGTTCCATAAAGCGGGCAACCGTGTGATCGTAGTACTGGCCGCCCGCTCGAAAGACCTGGTGATCCTGGAAGATCAGATGCGTGCCAACTCTGATGAAGTGATTGTCATGACCGACGACGGTTCATACGGTACCAAAGGCTTGGTAACGAATGGTGTGGAAAGTGTGATCAACCGCGAAAAGGTGGATATGTGCGTAACCATCGGCCCGGCCATTATGATGAAGTTTGTTTCCGCCCTTACAAGGAAATATAATGTGCCGACCGTTGCCTCGCTGAATACCATCATGGTAGACGGCACCGGTATGTGTGGTGCCTGCCGGGTGACGGTGGGTGGAAAGACGAAGTTTGTGTGTGTGGACGGCCCGGAATTTGACGCCCACGAAGTGGATTTCGACGAGATGATCATGCGCCTCGGTGCTTATAAAGATGTAAAGAAGTAATTACCCTGATGATGGAAACAACATTGACAACAAGCGAACTGATCGCCGCACGCCGTTCCGAACCCTGGCGGGAAGAACTGCGCAAAAGCATGAAGAATAAAGAACGCACGGATATTCCCCGTGTGCACATGAACGAATTAGATGCGGTATACCGCAGCCGTGTGCGCAACGAAGAAGTGAACCTTGGCCTCACACCTGAACAAGCCATGCAGGAAGCCAAACGTTGCCTCGACTGTCTGAATCCGACGTGTATGAACGGCTGTCCGGTAAGCATCAATATCCCCAGTTTTATCAAACATATCGAAGTGGGCGAATTCCTCATCGCCGCCAAGGTGCTGAAGGAAACAAGCGCTCTGCCTGCTGTCTGCGGGCGTGTATGTCCGCAGGAGAAACAGTGCGAGTGTGAATGTATCCACCTCAAGATGAAGAAGGAACCGGTGGCTATCGGTTACCTGGAACGATTTGCTGCTGACTTTGAACGGGAGAGCGGACAAATCTCTGTGCCCGAAGTGGCTGCGCCGAACGGTGTGAAGATAGCCGTAGTTGGCTCCGGCCCCGCCGGTCTGGCCTTTGCCGGTGATATGGCGAAGTTTGGCTACGATGTGACGGTGTTTGAGGCGCTGCATGAAATCGGTGGTGTATTGAAATATGGTATCCCCGAATTCCGTCTTCCCAACAAGATTGTAGACGTTGAGATAGACAGTCTGCGCAAGATGGGCGTCAAGTTCATCTCCAACTGTATTGTGGGTAAGACGATCAGTTACGAAGATTTGCATACGGATGGTTTCAAAGGTATCTTTGTAGCCAGTGGTGCAGGTCTGCCCAATTTTATGAATATTCCGGGTGAGAACCTGGTGGGCGTTATGTCGTCTAACGAATACCTCACCCGTGTCAACCTGATGGATGCGGCCAATCCCGAAAGCGATACCCCGGTTTGGATGGGTGACAGGATTGCGGTGATCGGCGGTGGTAATACGGCGATGGACTCTGTCCGTACCGCCCGCCGCCTGGGGGCTGAACGTGCGATGATCGTGTATCGTCGCAGTGAAGAAGAGATGCCGGCGCGTATCGAAGAAGTGAAACATGCCAAGGAAGAAGGCGTAGAGTTTATGACGCTGCACAATCCGATCGAATACATTGGAGATGAGAACGGCCGTGTACGCCAGATGCGCTTGCAGCGGATGGAACTGGGCGAACCGGATGCATCCGGCCGGCGTCGTCCTGTAGCTGTTGAAGGTGCGATCGAGACGATCGACGTGGATGGCGTGATCGTAAGCGTGGGTGTTTCTCCGAACCCGCTTGTGCCAAGCGCCTTCAGGGGATTAGCTGTGAGCAAGTGGGGGACGATCATCGTTAATCAGGAGACGATGCGGTCGGATCTTCCCGATGTATATGCCGGTGGCGATATCGTGCGCGGTGGCGCTACCGTGATCCTGGCCATGGGCGACGGGCGCAAAGCCGCCGCAGCCATGCATGCCGATTTGCAAGAAAATAAAGTAGAATAGCGCATGATACGACACAAGGGATTATACATAGTATCGATACTCTTGTTACTGATGGCTGGGGCACCGCTTGCCTTTTCCCAACAGGCAAGGCTCCGGCTCGGGGCTGAACGGGTAGATGTGATCACCCGGCTCACCGAAGGAAAACGGGTGGCTCTGGTGGTAAACCAGACTTCTATCCTTGAAGACCGTAACATCCACCTGCTGGATGCGCTGGTAGAAAAGCGGGTGAATGTATGCAAGATCCTGGCGCCGGAGCATGGTTTCCGGGGTACGGCCGATGCCGGTGAACTGGTAAAGGATAGCAAAGACCCGCGAACAGGTATCCCCATCGTCTCCATCTATGGAAAATCCCGCAAACCTTCGGCGGATATGCTGGCCGATGTGGATGTGGTGATCTTCGATATCCAGGATGTAGGCGCCCGTTTTTATACCTATATCAGCACCATGCACTACGTGATGGAGGCTTGTGCGGAAAACGGGAAGGACTGTATCGTGCTGGACCGTCCGAATCCGAATGATTTTGTAGATGGGCCAATGATGCGCGCTGGTTTTGAATCCTTCGTGGGTATGCATCACATCCCTGTATTGCACGGACTGACGGTGGGCGAACTGGCTCGGATGATCAACGGCGAAGGGTGGCTCAAGTCTTCACCAGATACCTGCCGTCTGCAGGTAGTTACGATGGAGAACTGGAAGCATGGCGATCCATACTGGCTGCCTGTCAAGCCGTCGCCCAACCTGCCCAATGACCAGTCGATCCGCCTGTATCCATCGCTTTGCCTTTTCGAAGCAACGAACGCAAGTATTGGGCGGGGTACTTATTTCCCCTTCCAGGTGGTTGGCTATCCCGATCCGAAGTTCGGTAACTTCCGCTTTACACCTGTTTCCCTGCCTGGTTTTGATACCAATCCGTTGCAAAAGAACAAAGAATGCTATGGCGTAGATCTCCGCGAATATCCGTTTGAAGGTGGCTTCACACTGCGCTTCTTCCTTGAATTCTATGAGAAAGCCGGGAAGGACCAGGCCTTTTTCTTCTCTCGCCCTGCCTGGTTCGATACGCTGACCGGCTCTAAAGAAACCCGCCTGCAGATTATCCGCGGCATGACAGAAGACGAGATCCGTGCTAGTTGGAAGAAAGACCTCGATGCCTATAAGGCGATGCGGAAGAAGTATTTACTGTATAAGGATTACTAAAGCAAACCTCCCCTTTGGGGAAACTGCCTATTTATTAATAATCTAAATCAGATTCAATGAAAAAAAAGAAAACGTGCCGGCCGGGCGCCATCCGTTTCCGCCGCTTTATGCGGAAAGGGTATGCGGTGTTCCGTAGCCTACACAGTGTAGTAAACATCGGTGTGGTAACGGCCGGTATGCTATGCTTTGCCTTGCCGGATACAGCGCAGGGGCAGGAGCAGATGCGCCGCGATACCGTATCCGATCAAACGCCGGTTGAGCTGGAGGAATTGGAGGTCACCGCTTCGCGTGCGCCGATCGCCCTCAATCAGGCAGCACGGATCGTGACCGTTATCACGGCTCCCGAGATTGCGGCGTCGCCTGCCGCCAGTATCCAGGATCTTTTAGAATACGCCGCCGGTGTGGATGTACGGCAGCGAGGAGCGGGGGGGACCCAATCCGATATATCCATCCGCGGAGGCACATTCGACCAGATCGCCGTACTGCTCAACGGCATCAACCTTACTAATCCGCAAATAGGGCATTACAGTTTTGACCTGCCCGTCAATCTCTCCGACATCGAACGTATTGAAATCATCTCCGGCCCTTCTTCGCGTATCTTTGGGGCCAGCGCCTTTGCCGGAGCAATCAATATCGTGACCCGTACCAGCCAATCAAATAGTATCAATACCGACAATTATGCGGGCATGCACGAAACCTGGAAGGTGGAGGGCGGGCTTGATCTGGCATCGGCACGCTTTAACCAGCGATTGTCGGCCGGGTATGCTTCGTCGGGGGGATACCGGCCGAATACGGATTACCGGCAACTGAACCTCTTTTGGCAATCGCAGGTGCTTACATCGTCGGGTAATTTCCGTTTTCAGGCTGGGTATACTGATAAAGGTTATGGCGCCAACAGTTTCTATTCGGCTGCCCATCCTAATCAGTATGACCATACGCGCCGTTTCTTCCTCTCGGCTGGCGGCGAAACGAACGGTAAGGTACGACTGGTCCCGAAAGTCTACTGGACACGCCACTTCGACCGGTATGAACTCTACCGTTCTGATCCTCCCGCCACCTACACTGGTCACAATTACCACGAGACGGAAGTGTATGGTGCCAACCTCAATGCCGTGACTGACTGGGCACTCGGACGGACAACGGCGGGTGTGGAGATTCGTAACGAAGGTGTCCGGAGCAATGTGCTTGGCTTGCCGATGCCTGAACCGATGAATGTCCCCTTTGAACACGGGGCGCAATACCTGAAGAGTTACAACCGTACTAACAGCTCCTACTTCCTTGAACACAACCTGCTGTTGGCGCGTTTCACCCTGTCGGTGGGTGTACTGGCCAACTATATTTCCACACGTAATGACGGCATGCACTTTTATCCCGGTGTGGATGCATCCTACCGGATTGCCGACGATGTACGGCTGTATGGCAGCTGGAACCGGGCGCTTCGTATGCCTACATTTACAGACTTGTTCTATGAGAGTCCGGTAATCAAAGGAAACGTAAACCTCCAGCCGGAAGAAAGCGAATCCTTTGAGATAGGTGTCAAATACGCCACGTACTTTCTTCGGACATACCTGGCCGGTTTCTATCATAAGGGTACGAATATGATAGACTGGATGAAAAAGAATCCTGACGATATATGGGAAAGCCGTAACCTTACCAAAGTAAACAATCTTGGGTTGGAGACCGGCCTCAGCCTATTGCCTCGCGAATGGCTTGGCGAACGTTTTTTGATCGAACGCATTACACTGGGCTATGCCTATATCCATCAGGATAAGAATAGCAACGACTGGATCTCCAAGTATGTGCTCGAATACCTCCGTCATAAGTTTACAGCCCAGGTCAATCACCGGGTGTTCGGCCCTGTCACCGCAGCCTGGCAGGTACGCTGGCAGGATCGCGCCGGTAGCTTTACCCTGTATGAGCATGGAAAGCCGGCTCGACAGGAGCCATACGCACCTTATGCCATGGTTGACCTGAAACTTAACTGGCAGCACAAGGCGCTCACTGTGTATATGGAAGTGAATAATCTCTTAGATACTGATTATTACGATTTGGGTAATATACCACAACCGGGCTTCTGCCTGCTTGGCGGCTTCACGTATACGTTGCCGCTGTAACCTCCTGGGTTGATCCGGGAAATAAAATACAAAAAAGCCCTGATACCGACCGGATATCAGGGCTTTTATTTCTTGGAGCGAAAGACGGGACTCGAACCCGCGACCCTAACCTTGGCAAGGTTATGCTCTACCAACTGAGCTACTTTCGCAATTTGTGAACGATCACGGGCACAAAGGTAGCTATTTCTTTTATTTGTGCAAATAATGGAGAAAAAAACAGAAAAAAAAGGGGAAGAGTAGTGTACGCAAGCCAGAAAAAAGAGGTATTTTTGTTTGCCGAAAATAAATGAACGTATACATGAAAAACTAACTGAGGCCGGCCGGTTCTTTAAAAACTATGTTAAAACAGCTTACCCTGATGATGATTGGCGGGCTCATGCTTCTTTTTTCATGCAACGACAGCAGATCTTTGTCGTTGTCTGAAATGGATAGCCTCTCCACCTTACTGGATGAAACACCCGATAGTGTTTATACTTGCCTGCAGGCTATTACACATGCTGAAAAGCTTCCTGAAGAAGCTTATTATGCTTACGTACTGCTCCAAATCCGTGCCAAAGCCAAGTGCGATATGGATATCTCTGCAGATACGGCAATCTTTGCTGCAAATGATTATTTTGTTGCGCATGGTGACGCAGACCATGCTTCATGGACTTCGTTTTATTGTGGTCGTATCTTGCAAAAAGAACAGAAATACGACAAGGCGCTCTCTTATCTCTTGTCGGCTGAGCAACTTGCTGAATCGATCAATGACAATCGCTTGAAAGGAATCATCCAATTCAATATCGGTGCTATCCTGGCCGAAAAACCTGACCGGAAAGAAGAATCGTTGGAGCACTTTTCAAAGTCGTCCGACTATTTCCTGCTTGCCGGAAGTACGCGCAGCCATGCGCTGGAGGTAGAAAACGAACGGCTGCACACACATCGTGTCTGGCTTCTGCTCTATGCTATTGGGGCGGTCTGTATGATTGGGATGCTGCTATTCCTTTTTTACCGGCGAAGTTGCCTCAATAAACAACGGGCATTAAAAGCGCAACACACTATTCAGGAGTTACAGCAGTTGGCCCGTAGTTTCGATGAAAAAGAAGATACATTCCGGGCTACATTGTTACGCCATTTCAATATCCTCCGCAAAGCTGCATCATTGGAGATTTATATTTCGAAAGAAAGCAATAAGCATGACCATCACCTGCTCAAAGTGATCAATGAAATTGTGTATGGGCAGGAAACGCTTAACTGGGACTTGCTATACGAGACCATGAATCAATTGCATGATGGTTTCTTCGATCGCTTGCGTGATCGTTTTCCACAACTGGATGAGTCGGAATTTAAGATTTGTTGCCTGTCATATACCCGGTTCTCGAGTTCGGAGATTGCGCTTGTAATGAAGTTGAGCGTTAACACAGTCCAGATGAAGCGTTCGTCTATCCGGAAGAAGATAGGTGTGGAAACGTTCGGAAATTTGTCTGATTTCTTTAATGAGAATATGAAGTAACCTGTTTTTTATTCGTTTCCTGTATTCTAAATTAGTAAGAAAAGCTATATGGCGCTTATATGGTTGTTTTTTTATGTTCTGTCTATCAGTATTTTATGAGCCTGCTTCTTTCGAAAAACCTATATGGCCCATATCGGTTATTGCATGGATTGTCTATTAGCGCTTCATTTGCATAACAAATGTATTAGATTATTGATATAATTTTTTGTTTTGGTTGTACCCGCGTGATGCGGGTGTTGTTTGTGAGGTTCAATAGTTTTTCGTTTTACTCCTGCCCTCTCTTTTCCCGAATTTAACCAAGGCCAAAGAATACCTTCGGGAAGAGGGAGGGCACTCACAAACGTTCGCTTCATTTGTTGTCCAATCTTGCTAAGGCATCTCCTTGCTAAGGCATCTCCTTGCTTATTGCAAAATGTGTCTTTTGATAAGCCTCCTTTTTGATGAGCCGCCTTGGAGGATTTCTTTTCCAAGTACATATTCTTTTTATGATAATCTTTTCAGCCTCATACTTTGTCAATCTGCTATGAGGTAGAGGCCTTTGTTCAGTGTCCAAAGTCAATAAGACAGCAAGTATAAGTGATCTGTTGTTTTCGGATAGATAGTGAAATAGCGCAGATAACAGATTTATTACCCCCTAATAAACTATTATCTGCGCTTTTGTTTGCAACGATTAAATGCATCTACTACTTAAATTCTCATTTAAGTAATCTTTCTGTCATGTGCATAAAGTATTTTTTCATACTGGCGTCTTGTGTCTAAAAATATGTAATAATATGTTTACTGATACACAGGAAAAGCGGGATATAGCTTTTTGTCTCTCCTGCTATATTTAATTATTTGACAAACAGCAAATAAGGATACATTTAATATAGGTTTTATGTGTGTTGACGTACAAGGAAGTAAGGGAGGATTTGAGAACACTGTATTTGAATTACAGGAGGGAAGTCCAGGAATCGAAAGGTTTCCGGGCTTTTTATGGATCAACCTGGAAACTTGTGGAGAGGAAATCGTTTTAAGTTTACTTCGATTGGAAGATCTTAACCCTTCGATATGGAGGATGATCCAATCCCGCAATCGCCACAAAAAAGATCATAACGATCCAAAACGATCGTCATAATGTTCGTTTTGGAACATAATGATCTTTTTTTCGGGAGACGATGATGAGTGAATGTGGGTTCCCCGACCGGGTAAACCTACACCTACGAGTAGCTTCCGCGAGGCGCAGGCCTCAACTGATCGAGGCGCAGGCCTCAAGGTAGGTGAGGCGCAGGCCTCAGGAGGGGTGAGGCGCAGGCCTCGCTGACTACAGATGCGCATCCCGGCCGGAGTGAAGCCTACATCCGGTAGGAATCAGGATTAAACTGTTGCTTTTCAGCCATCATCCCTATTGTACTGATTGAGTGAGAAAATGAAGAGGTGCCACAAAAAAGAAACCCCTCATAAATCATTGATTTACAAGGAGTTTGCAGAGTACTCGAAGCGGGAGTATTTGTATGCAAATTGATGCAAGCAGATGACATCTAAAAATGATACTAAATGCCATATATTCAACAGTGTGCGTATTTTGCTGTTTTGCATCGTATTTCAAGAATTGTCATTAGTTTGCAATTAGAATGACAAAAACAGATATTTTTGTCATTATTGTCATTCGGATTTTGTACCTTTGTTAGGCATTAAAATCCGACATCATGGCAACCGTAAGTTACAGCCTATCGACGAAAGTCGATAAAGAACTAAAGAAAAGCGAAATTCTCATCCGTTTTACCTATGGGAATGGGTTGGCGCTCCGTTCAAAGAGTGGGGTGTATGTTCCTCAGATACGCTGGAATGAGAAAGACAAATGTCTGATCATTCCACGCCTTAAAACCCCGGAACAGGAAGAACTAACCATAGCACAAAAGCACCTCGATAACCTAAAGAACCGAATTCTTGAACTTTTTCTTCAGGCAGATAAAGAAGCAATCGCTAAACAATGGCTTGATGAGGTGATAGATCGGTATCACTTCCCGGATAAATACAGTGTATCGCCGGAAGACGCAAAGGTATCTTTCTTTGGTACATTTGACACTTTTCTGCAAAAGCGCAAGTTATCCGATGTCCGGGAAAAGAACTTCCTTGTACTGAAACGGGCGCTCCAACGGTATGAAATGTTTGTCGGTCTCCATGAGAAGCGGATATTCTTACTTGACCTTGAAACGATCACAGCCGAAACGATTGAAGACTTTGAAAGCTTCCTTCGCAACGAACATACTCTGTATGAAGAATACAAGGATATGTACAAATGCTTCCCGGCCACAACTGGCAGCAATCGAAAGACCAATAAACCACAACCGAGAGGGCATAATACGATTTGTGCATTGTTCCATAAGTTACGAGCATTCTTTAACTGGTGCAATGACCAAGGAATAACCACTAACCGCCCGTTTGTCAAATATGACGGGAACACAACAGAGAAGTACGGCAGACCTGTGTATATTACCCTCGATGAACGAAACCAGATCGCAGACCATGACCTATCGGGTACGCCTCATCTGGAAGTACAACGGGATATCTTCATATTTCAATGTCTGATCGGTTGCCGGGTATCCGATCTTATGCGGTTGAAACCGTCAAACGTCATCAACGGTGCCATACAATACATACCGCACAAGACAAAAGACGGCAGGCCGCTAGTTGTAGAGGTGCCGTTGAATGAGAGAGCAAAAACACTTGTCACCAAGTACAAGGGTGTTGATGAGGAGGGACGGTTATTTCCGTTTATCTCAAGTCAAAACTATAACTATGCCATCAAAGATGTGTTCAAAGCCTGCAAAATAGATCGTGTGGTGACGGTAATCAACCCAAAGACGGGAGATGAGGAGCAGTTGCCCATACACGATGTTGCATCGTCACACATGGCACGACGTACATTTGTGGGTAATCTCTATAAGCAAGTGAAAGATCCTAATCTTGTAGGTTCTCTCTCTGGGCATAAGGAGGGTAGCCGGGCTTTCGCACGCTACCGGGATATTGACCGGGATATGAAGAATGAACTGGTGAAAATGATGGAGTAGTAAACAATTTAACCCAAAGAGATATGGAACATTTGGAAAAAGTGTATGACGAAATAAAGGCGAACATAGAATTGGCACGTTCCTACGAATCAAGAAAACGTACCTTGAAAAATAGATTTGCAACAATGTTTTTGCAGAGGTTTATAGATGGTGGAGTCTATTTTTATAAAAACTATGATAAATGCATAGCACGACTATTAAAGGACGCTCGGGAAAATGAAGAATTTGTAAATGAAAAACTAAACACACCAGAATCTAAAAGTAAGCTTATCAGTAAGATTAAAGAGTTTACTAGCTCTGAAGCTTTAATACAAGGCAAGGTAGTTAATGGTATTCTTATTGATACTAAGTACGCAATCACAGACCATTTGATAAATGTGCTTTTGCCACTAACAGATGAGAGTCGACGTATTTTTGCAAAAAGATATGCTAGACACTTAGACTCTTACTTGTATTGTGTATATACAGACATGAACGAATTGGAAGAAAAAGGATACATCACTAGGTTTATTAAATCAGATATAGATGAGATTGTAGATTATATATTGGATGCTTTCGACGTTTATGGTATTGACCTATTCGTTTATCTTAGAGAGAATAGCGATTATGATCCTAAATTTGGGAGTTATGATAGACATAAGGAATTTCACTTGCTCCATAAACCTCAAGTAAAGGACGAAATACAGCAGGAACAATTTCCTGCACAGGTAGGATATGGCATCAATAATACTCCGCAGCAATACAGACTGGAACTAACAAAAGATCTTGAAGCCAAGGTTTTGAAGGTATATCAGTTTTGGTGCAATCTCGATAATAGCAAAGAGGGATATAAGAACATTTTTGAGGGAACGACGCAGGCTGATTTTCTTAATATGGTAAGTGATGCCAATTTTACGACGCTTTATAATACGAGTAGGATAAAACAACGAGTGGGAGGGACCGTAGTTATTCTGGCTGATATTTTAGGCAATGATTGGGGAAAAGAAGTGACGAAAAAACTATATACGACAATCAGAAATCTGCAAAAAAACACAGGATTTGCAGAATATGAAGCACTCAAAAAGGAGTTTTTGAAATAAGTGCCGTGTTTTGCCGTGAAAATATTTTTCATGAAAACAATAAAGCGCTGATATATAGCAATATTGGCGCTTTTTATTTGTGCATTTGCCGTGTTTTTGCCGTGCGATGCCGTGTTTGTAATGTTGTAAACTTGCAATGTCTTTAAAACACTGGAACGCCTCCAGTGGAAGAGGGCGGCAAGATGGCGGCTTGTCTGCACACAAAGATACAAAAACTATTTACAGACATGACAGCAACAGTAATGTAAGCCTCCGATAAAGTACAGGTGCCTTTAAAATTAACCGCCAAGGAGAGCTCCAATTAGAGTATCCTTGGCGGCTTTCATTTTTTTATGGTTGTATCTGCACTTTTGTTAGACTTCTATTGGAGATGTGTTAGATTTGT
>JAVBUH010000011.1:0-45675 GCA_031555505.1 Tannerellaceae bacterium | reverse complement strand
ATTTACACACCCCCGGATATAAAAAAGTTTTTTTATAAAGGAAAACCAACCCTATTTGATGATTAACACTGTCTAATTATATCTCATACGATTCTTTTGAAGAAATCTGCTTTCACCTGTCACTTTCTTCAGTCAGTCAGTTGGTTAGGGTGAAAGGAAGCTTCAAAAAGCAGATGTGCTGTCACTGTAACTCATTGACCACCTGCAGAAAGTGACAGGGTGAAGGCAATTCTCGTATAAGAAGATATAACAGATGGATGTGTTCACTACAAGGTGGGTTTTAGCGCTGTTCCTACCGATGAAATGATCAGATGCAGGCCTTGCTCAAACGAGGCCTGCGCCTTACCCTTCCTGAGGCCTGCGCCTCACCCTGCCTGAGGCCTGCGCCTCGTCCAGGTGAGGCGCAGGCCTCAATCCGGCATCAGGCTCATGGAAGCTTGCCTGTGTGGATAATCCATCAGGAAGGCGGTGAGTGTGGGAATATCCATTTGTTCCATACGCCGGATATCGGCTATCTTCAGCGAATGGTAGGCTGCGTAGATCCGGATCATTGCCTCCCGGTTGATCACTCGTCCCATCCCCATGCGGTAGCAATCGGGTAGTTGGGGAGGAGTAAGGCATTGGATAGACGGCAGACCATGGTGTCGCATGGCTTCCCGTAGCAGTGTATGACGGGCGGCATCCGAGTTAGACAGGATATCGCGGATGTATACGGCGTTTGTTTCATCTATGGATGTGAAGGCAAGTCCTGCCGGCTCTCCCTGTGCATCGCGCACGCCCAATACCATACCCTCATTGATCCGGGTTTCACCGATCAATGTACGGAAGTTGGCTGCTGTTTGCAATATACAGACCGGCCGCATGCGCATCATCCGGTCGAAAAACGGATACCAGGCTCCGGCTGCGTGCGCATCAACCGGTAAGCAGGTGAATGCCGGATCGATTACCGTTAGTTGGTCCACTCTCCAGGTCTCTTTCGATGTATCGAACACCTCTGTATAGCCATGTCCCCGGTAGTACTCGTATAACCCCGGATCAGCCGGTTCCAGCAAGGTGAAGAGGATACCCCGTCCGTGCATGGTGCCGAACGCTTTTTGCAGTACCTCCTGCATATACCCTTTCCCCCGTTCTTCGGGAGCGGTACAGGCTGCGTAGATGTACGACACCGGTATCTCCTGTCCACACCATTGCATCCGGTAGGGAAGCATGTGCAGCACTGACACGATCTTTCCATCTCTTTCAACCGAGATCGCATGCTCATCGGTATATACCTGGTTGAAAAAGTAGGTGAGGGATGCTTCCGTATCGTCAAAGCAAGTCTGCCACAGCGTCTTGATTTGCTCTTTGCGGTTCATGGCTGTCGGGGTGATGCGTATATGTTTTGTGTACAGTGTATTTTTCCAGTAATTCTACCGGATGATAAGAAAGTTTGGCCTGCCGCAGACCCGGTATGCCGAGGTCTTCCTCCCGGTTGATATAGGTATACTCTTCGGGCAGATGAGAGACAAATTCCTGATTGATGATGGAATATGCACCATCGTATGAGGTATCTGCTTTCTCAATATGCACACCGAAGGTATTGTGGTTGATCGGGCATCCGAAGGAAAAAGCGACGATCTGCCCCTCCACGCAGATGGCGCCTCCGGTCAGTGCCAACTCGTCGAAATGGGAGAGGGCGTAGGCAATGGAACGGCGTTCGTTGCTCAGTTCTTCCTGATCTTCCTCCGTCCGGTTTTCCTTATACCATTTCCGCTCCAGTGCCAGGCATTCGGGCACCAGTTCGGGGGTGATGGGCATATAGCGGTAGGCAAACCGTTTTTTGAAGTTATTGATATGATTGCGTTTGGATTGGTATTTTTTACCCCGCAGGTTTACCAGGTCTTCACGCAGATACACGTAATCAAAGTAATCACGCTGGGAGCGGTATACAAATCCACCGGGCATCGCCCGTTCCAGTTCGAGTTGTGAATCGGGAGTAATACCAAGCAACAGGAAGGATGTATGATGCGCTTTGGCATCTTCCTCCACCAGGCTGATCGCCTTCCGCAGGTCGCCTTGTCCCACAGGCATCATATAAGCTACCCGTTCTTTATCGTTTACATAAAAACGGATGAAGAGGAAGCCATCGGCTATGGCATATTCCGTGTCGTACAGAAAGCGCCAACTACACATATTGGCAAATGAAAAATCGCAGTTCCGGTAGTCGCCGGGCAGTGTGTAGGATGTGACCAACCCCTTATCTTTCAGGGTGATCGGCTTGAATGATAGGCTCATGCATTTATTTGTCGTTATATTACATACAACAACGCCTGCAAACCGAATGTTCAGTGGTTGTATTTCGCGGATAAAGATAATGATAATATCATTTCGTATACGGGTACAGCAAGAAATCCGTCACCTCATAGTTAATTCTCCGGATTTCTATGTACGTTTGTTCATCGAAAACTGTTGTTAAAGAATAAGAACATCAAAGATACAACGCTATGGACCGATTATCCTTTCGCACCACCTTAATTACCCTCTTATTGCTTTTATGGGGACTTTCCGCCTGTAAACAGACATCAAAAGACATAGTGCCTCCCGCTACTTTCATTCCTTACGTGGCGGCGTATACCGGAGGAGTTATTTCGCAGGCCTCTTCCATCCGGGTGGAACTGGCGCAGGAAATGCCGGTAGTAGACCTGAATGCCGAAGTGAAAGGCCATCCTTTCAGGTTTTCACCTGCTCTCAAAGGAAAAGTCTACTGGGCCGACAATAAGACACTGGAATTTGTGCCTGAACCCGGCGCACTGAAGCAAGGCGAATACTATCACGCCACTTTCCAACTGGGCGATTTTGTGGAAGTGCCCGATGGACTGAAGAAGTTCGAATTTTCGTTCCGTGTGATGGCACGTAACTTCAGCGTGGAGCTGGATGCCGTGGATATCACGCCTCAACAGCCAGACGAAGCAACGCTGAAGGGTGAGATACGTCTGAGCGATATCGTAGACAAAGCTACGGTGGAACAAATGCTTTCCGTACGTAGCAGCGACAAACAACAGCTGTCTGTAGTGATCGATGCATCCGATAACAGCAGTGTGTATCCATTTACGATCGCCGGTATCCGGCGGGGCGCGGAAGATATCGATGTGACCCTGGCGATAGACGGCAAGAGAGGCGATATGAATCAAACGGCCGAAGCCAAGGCGGTGATCCCGGCCAAAGGTGTTTTCAAATTCATCTCCGGCAAACGTATTACCCGTCCGGAGAACGGCATCCAACTGGCCTTCTCCGAACCGATATCCGACGAGCAGGACCTGAAAGGGCTGATTACGCTCGGCGGTATTTCTTCATATATCTTTCAGGTGAGTGACAATAAGGTGAATGTCTTTTTTGAAGAGACAAGCCTTTCGTCTATTGTGGTGACGGTCAACGAAGGTATCCGTAGCAGCCGCGACGCTGTGTTGAAAGACTCTGCCTCGGTTTCATTCAGCGGCCAATCACCCAATCCACAAGTAAAGATCCTATCCAAGGGAACGATCCTGCCGGATTCGAAGAACCTTATCATTCCTTTCCAGGCCGTAGGGCTCTATGCGGTAGACATCAGTGTGGTACGTATCTTCGAGGGTAATGTGCTGATGTTTATGCAAGACAATAGCTTCTCGTCGTCTAACGAACTACGTCGTTCAGGCCGTTTGGTATATAAGAAAATGTTCCGTCTCGATACCGATCCGGCCAAGCGTACGGATGCCTGGGAGGATTATTCCATCGACTTGTCCGGCCTGATCCAACAGGAACCGGGCGCCTTGTACCGGGTAGAGATCGGTTTCCGGCAAGATTACTCGGCCTATTCCTGCGGCGACGGACAGGAGCGAAAACGCTTTGCCGAAACGGCCGAAGCGCTCACCAGCGTAGCGGCGGGCGATATGACCGAAGCAGATAATGCAGCCTGGGACATTCCCAATACCTATTATAACAGCTATTATGCCAACGTAGACTGGGACGTTTTCAATTGGTCGGAAACAGCTAATCCCTGCCATCCTTCTTATTATATGACGGGGGATAAGTTCGCTTCATGTATTGTGCTGGCTACCAATATAGGGCTCATTGCCAAACAAAATGCAACCAATACCCTCTGGGTGACGGTGACCGATATCCTGTCTACCGATCCGCTTCCTTCCGTGGATGTCACAGCCTATAACTTCCAACTCCAACCCGTAGGTACTGCCCGTACCGATGCCAACGGAATGGCGGAGATCAAAGCCAAAGGCAAGCCCTTTATCGTGGTGGCTGCCCTGGGCAAGCAAAAGACCTACCTGAAAGTACAGGATGGCGAAGAATTATCGGTGAGCCGTTTTGATGTGAGCGGCAAGGAAATACAAAAAGGACTGAAAGGCTTTATCTATGGCGAACGGGGCGTGTGGCGTCCGGGTGATACGCTGCATGTATCGTTTATCCTCGAAGATCAGGACAAGCGTATCCCTGACCGCCATCCGGTATCGTTTGAGCTCTACAACCCACGCGGCCAGTTCTATAGCAAACTCATCTCCTCCAAAGGTACGCATGGTTTCTATACCTTCTCGGTGCCTACGAAGGCCGACGATCCTACCGGGCTGTGGAACGGTTATATCAAAGTAGGCGGTACCGCCTTCCATAAAGCGTTCCGTATCGAAGCGATCAAGCCCAACCGGTTGAAGATCAATCTCCAGTTGCCGGGCGCTTTTATTGATGCAGCCAAAGGCAATGTACAGGCATCGGTATCATCGGCCTGGCTGACTGGCGCTACGGCTTCCGACCTGAAAGTAAAGGTAGAGATGACGCTGGCTAAGGTAAACACCCAGTTCCCGGCCTATGCCCAATACCTCTTTACCAATCCGGCTACCGAATATGCGTCGGCACGTGAAGATGTGTTTGAAGGCCGGCTCAACCAACAGGGGAATGCGTCCTTCACATTAAAGGTGCCGGCTGCCAGGAATGCACCGGGATTGTTGCAGGCAAATATCACCACGCAGGTATTCGAACCGGGTGGCGATGCCAGTATCCAGACTTCCTCCGTGCCTTTCTCTCCCTTCGCTGCCTATGTAGGGGTGAACCTGAACCAGCCGAAGGGGAAATACATCGAAACAGATACAGACCATACGTTCGACGTGGTGACTGTCAATGCCGAAGGCAAACCCGTAAACCGCTCCAACCTGGAGTATAAGATCTACCGCGTGAACTGGAGCTGGTGGTGGGAAAACCGTGACGATTCGTTTGAATCCTACATTAATAATACCTCCATTACCCCCGAAGCGACAGGCCTCCTGTCTACAGTGAACGGCAAAGCGCAATTCAAGTTCAGGGTAGACTATCCCAACTGGGGCCGTTACCTGGTGTATGTAAAAGATAAAGACAGCGGACACGCATCCGGCGGTACCGTTTATATTGACTGGCCCGACTGGCGTGGACGTTCCGAAAAGAAGGATCCTTCGGGTATTACCATGCTTTCGTTCTCGGTGGACAAGGAATCGTACGAAGCAGGTGAGACGGTGACCGTCATGATCCCCGCGGCTGCGGACGGGCATGCACTGGTGGCGTTGGAAAACGGCTCTTCGGTGCTGAAGCGTGATTGGGTAGAAGTAAAAGAAGGCAAGGATGCCAAGTATCAATTTACGGTGACGGCCGACATGGCGCCCAATATTTATGTGCATGTCACCCTGTTGCAACCGCATGCACAGACGGTGAACGACCTGCCGATCCGTATGTATGGTGTGGTGCCCGTCTTTGTAACCAACAAAGAATCCGTGCTGGAACCGCAGATCAAAATGCCCGACGTGTTGCGTCCCGAAACCGAATTTACCGTTTCGGTAAGCGAACGGAAAGGCAAACCGATGACCTATACCCTGGCTATTGTAGACGATGGGCTGCTGGATCTGACTAACTTCAAGACGCCCGATCCGTGGAGCGAGTTCTATGCGCGTGAACTGCTGGGTATCCGTACCTGGGATATGTTCGACCAGGTGGTAGGCGCTTATTCCGGCCGATATAGTTCGCTGTTCAGTGTCGGTGGCGACGAAATGCTGAAAGGTCAGGATGCAAAAGCCAACCGTTTCCGTCCGGTAGTGAAGTTCCTCGGCCCGTTTATACTGGATAAGGGAAAGAGCGATTCGCATCGGATCACGTTGCCTATGTATGTGGGTTCGGTACGCACGATGGTGATAGCCGGCCAGGACGGCGCTTACGGATGGACTGAAAAGACCACGCCGGTACGCAGCCCGTTGATGATTCTGTCCACCCTGCCGCGTGTGGTCAGTGTGGGTGAAGAGATGCTGTTGCCTGTCAACGTGTTTGCGATGGAAGAATCGGTGAAGGATGTCACGGTATCCGTTGAGTCGTCGGCCAACCTGGCGCTAACCGGAGGCGTTACCCAATCCGTTCACTTTGCCAAGGCGGGCGATCAGTTGGTATTCTTCCGCATGAAAGCCGGTATGCAGACCGGTAAAGCAACCGTGCGCATCACAGCGTCGGGTGGGGGACAGACGACGAAGGAAACGATCGAGATCGATGTCCGGAATCCCAATCCTGTTCTTACCCAACATACCGCTAAACTTCTTGGTTCGGGCGAATCGGTTGAGTTGCCTTATCACATCAGTGGCAATCTGGCTGATAGCTGGGTGCGGCTGGAAGTATCCCGCATCCCGTCGGTAGATATCAGCCGCCGGTTGGATTACCTGTACAACTACCAACATTATTGTTCCGAACAGATCACCTCGTGTGCACTTCCGCTCTTGTTCGTTTCCCAGTTCAAGGACATGGATGCAACGGAGGCCGGAACGGTGAAGAAAAATGTACGTGAAGCGATCAACAACCTCTACGGGCGCCAGCTTCCCAATGGCGGCTTTGTTTACTGGCCGGGCAATGCCAGCGCCGACGAGTGGATCACGTCGTATGTCGGGAATTTCCTCGTGCTGGCACAGGAGAAGGGATATGAAGTGAATCAGAACGTATTGAATAAATGGAAAGCTTTCCAGAAGCGGGCAGCACAGAACTGGACGCCTGTAAACAGGGAATCCTCATGGTACTACTGGCAGTCTGATCTCCAACAGGCCTACCGCCTTTATACCCTGGCGTTGGCCAATGCTCCCGAAATGGGCGCCATGAACCGGATGAAGGAAATGAAAGACCTTTCTCTTCAGGCCCGGTGGCGGCTGGCAGCTGCGTATGCGGTGAACGGGAAGATGAATCCGGCCAACGAACTGGTGTTCAATGCGCAGACCATGGTTGATCCGTATGCGTCTAACAACGATGTGTATGGTTCGAACCATCGCGACGAGGCTATGGTTCTCGAAACACTGGTGTTGCTCGGTAAGGAGCGCGAAGCTTTTACCCTGGCACAGAAGGTGTCGAAGAACCTGTCTGAAGAATACTATTTCAGCACCCAGTCTACCGCCTTCTCCCTGATGGCAATGGGACGTTTGGCTGAAATACTCTCCGGTTCGATCGACATGGTATGGAAGGCGGGCAGCCTGAAGGCGGAAGACGTGAAAACGGCCAAAGCCGTCTACCTGGCCGATATACCTACATCGCCGCAGCAGGGAACAGCCACCGTGGCCAACAAAGGCAGTGGCGCCCTCTACGTAGACCTCATTACCCGCACGCAACTGGTGAATGATACCTTACCCGTAATAGCCAACAACCTGCGCCTCCAAGTGCAGTATGAAGACCTGAACGGCCGTATGCTCGATATCTCTTCCCTGAAACAGGGTACGGATATAGTGGCCAGGGTAACGGTTGCCAACATCAGCGGCACGACCGACTATAAAGATATAGCCCTCACCCACATCGTCCCCTCCGGCTGGGAAATCTACAACGAACGAATGATTGCCCCCGAAGGTACGGAAGAAGTGAAGCGTGCCGGCGACTACACCTACCGGGATATTCGCGACGACCGTGTGCTGACTTATTTCGATCTCGGCCGCAGCCAGTCGAAGACATTCACCGTCCGCCTGCAGGCCGCCTACGCCGGCTCATTCGTCCTTCCCGCTATCCAGTGTGAAGCTATGTACGACACCCAGGCGCAGGCACGTACCCGCGCAGGCCGTGTGACGGTGGAAAGGTAATTGTGTGGCATTTAAGTGGAGATACAAGGAATAAATAAGATTCAACCGCCCCACCATCGCAAGCGATGGTCCCCCCCGCCTTTCAAGGCGGGGAGCCGGGATAGCTCTTCCGATAATCGTTTATCTACAACGTGGAAGGCAGTTGTTTGTGTAATCGCCCTGCTGCTGGTTTGGTACACCTTCTGCCTGCCTGGTCGTCTGTTTACCGTGCCGTATGCCACGGTTGTGGCCGACCGGCACGGCGATCTGCTCGGCGCCCGCATTGCCGAAGACGGGCAATGGCGTTTCCCGCCGCGTGACACTGTACCCGATAAGATGGAAGCCTGCCTGCTGGCCTTTGAAGACCGGTTTTTCCGTTGGCATTGGGGCGTGAATCCGCTGGCAACCGGACGGGCTGTGGTGCAGAATGTTAAGGCTGGCCGGATCGTGAGCGGCGGCAGTACGCTCACGATGCAAACCATCCGCCTGGCGCGCAACCGTCAGCGTACATTCGCTGAAAAACTGATCGAGATGGTCTGGGCTACCCGCCTTGAATTCCGCTATTCCAAAGAAAAAATATTGGCACTCTATGCCTCGCATGCCCCGTTCGGAGGAAACGTGGTGGGACTGGATGCCGCCGCCTGGCGTTATTTCGGCCATCCGGCCGACCAACTCTCGTGGGCCGAAGCCGCTACACTGGCCGTATTACCCAACGCCCCGGCTATGATCCACCTGTCTAAAAGCCGTGACCGGTTGATGCAGAAACGAAATCGCCTCCTGGCCCGCCTGCATGCCGACGGTACCCTCAGCGATGCCGCCTATGAGTTGGCGTTGGACGAACCCTTGCCTGACAAACCGCAACCCTTGCCTCAAACAGCCCCTCACCTTGTGGCATGGCTCTACCAACAGGGAAAAGGAAAGCAATATCTTTCTACCGTAGATAAAGGTATCCAGCAGCAGACGGAGCAATTGCTTGAACGATGGAACGACGAATTCCGCCGTAGCGATATCCGCAACATGGCTGCTATCGTGATCGATGTGGCAACCAACCAGGTGTTGGCGTATTGTGGCAATGTGCGCTTTGGCGATACCTCGTCGGGCAACCAGGTGGATGTGATCCGGGCGCCGCGTAGCACGGGCAGTATCCTGAAACCTTTCCTCTACGGGGCGATGCTGCAAGGGGGAGAGTTGTTGCCGCATACGCTGCAACCGGATATCCCGGTCAACATCAACGGCTTTGCACCGCAGAACTTCAACCTGCAATTCGAAGGCGCTGTGCCGGCTTCGGAAGTGATTGCCCGGTCGCTCAACGTTCCCTCCGTGTATATGCTGCGCCAGTATGGCGTACCCAAATTCTACGATCTGCTGAAACAGGCTGGGCTGAGTACCCTCACCAAACCCTCCTCCCATTACGGCCTGTCACTGATACTGGGTGGGGCAGAGGCTACCCTCTGGGACGTATCGGCAGCGTATAGCGATATGGCGCGTTCGTTGCTGGGAGCCGCTAACAGGCCTCTCTCCCTGCTGACCGTCCAGGAGGAAGGAATAGGTAAACAACCTGCTACCCGTGTATTCCAGCCCGCCGCCGTGTGGCAGGTATTTGATGCCATCAAAGAAGTGAATCGCCCTGAAGAGATAGACTGGCGTGTGATCCCTTCCATGCAAACCATTGCCTGGAAGACGGGAACGAGCTATGGTTTCCGCGATGCCTGGGCGGTTGGTGTGACCCCCCGCTATGTGGTGGGTGTCTGGGTGGGGAATGCCTCCGGTGAAGGAAAACCTGGTTTGGTGGGTGCCCGTACGGCGGGGCCTGTGTTGTTCGATATCTTCAATATGCTGCCCCAGTCGCGTTGGTTCGACCGGCCGACGGCCGATTTCACCGAGGCTGAAGTCTGCCGTCTGTCTGGCCATCTCAAAGGCCGTTTCTGCGAGGATGTGGATACCGTGGTTATCCTGCCGGCAGGAGGGAAGACAACCACCTGCCCCTATCATCATCCCGTTCATCTGACGGCAGACGAGAGCCGCCGTGTCTACGAAAGCTGTGTCGGCGCCGAAGCTACGGTGCAACGCAACTGGTTCACGCTTCCTCCCGCCTGGGAATGGTACTACAAACAGCATCACCCCGGATACCGGCAGCTTCCGCCTTTCAAATCCGGTTGCGGCGAAGACAACCGCCAGCCGATGCAGTTCATCTATCCCCAGATGAATGCCCGCATCCGTGTGCCCCGCCAGCTCGACGGACGGGCAGGGGAGGTGACCTTCGAACTCGTTCACTCCGATCCCGATGCCACCCTCTACTGGCACCTCGATGATACGTACCTCGCCCTTACCCGCGACTTCCACAAAGTATCCGTCACCCCTTCTGCAGGCAAGCACTCCATGACTGTGGTCGACAACGAAGGTAACACCCTCTCCGTCACCTTCTTTATTGAGTAATCTGATTCGTTGCCGTTGTCGGATCGACCCGTAAAATTGTGGAGCTATGTATAGATATTTTGAAGTCAAAATAAGAAGTAGGGAATATTCTTCCCTCTCTTCAGCTTAGACTTTGTCTTTCACTGCCCCCCCCTTTGCGATGTTAATAATCCCCAAAGTGATCGGTTACAATAAAATATTCCGTACCTTTGTCCCATTATTTCGGGATGTGGATAGATTTGTATGCTTGCAACCACAGAAAAAAATGCTAAAAACAATCCTGCCGATTGCTTCTGCACACATTTCCTTCCCTCCATCCTCCCATATTTTAATTCTTACAAGGAAATGAGTTACTTATTTACCTCCGAATCGGTGTCTGAAGGGCACCCCGATAAAGTAGCCGATCAGATATCGGATGCTTTGCTTGATGAGTTTCTGGCCTACGACCCGAGCTCGAAAGTTGCTTGCGAAACGTTGGTGACAACCGGACAGGTTGTGCTGGCTGGAGAAGTGAAATCAAATGCTTACGTTGATGTGCAGGAAGTGGCGCGTAGTGTGATCGAACGGATCGGTTATACGAAAAGCGAATATCAGTTCGAAGCCAAATCGTGCGGCGTCTTCTCGGCCATCCACGAACAGAGCGCCGACATCAACCGCGGTGTGGAACGCAAGGAATCCTACGACCAGGGTGCCGGCGACCAGGGTATGATGTTCGGCTATGCTACCAACGAGACCGGGAACTACATGCCGCTCGCCCTGGATCTGTCGCACAGCCTGCTGCAGGAACTGGCCGTGATCCGCAAGCATGAATTGGCACTGATGCCCTACCTGCGTCCCGATGCCAAAAGCCAGGTGACGATCGAATACGACGACAATGGCACTCCGCTCCGCATCGATACCATCGTCCTCTCTACCCAGCACGACGAGTTTATCCTCGCCTCCGGCATCACGCAGGAAGAAGCAGACGCCGCCATGCAGAAACGGATCACCAAAGATGTGAAGAACATCCTGATCCCACGCGTCAAAGCCCAATACCCGGGGTATGTCCAGGCATTGTTTACCGATGAGATCATCTACCATGTAAACCCTACCGGCAAGTTTGTGATCGGTGGCCCTCACGGGGATACCGGCCTCACAGGCCGTAAGATCATCGTGGATACCTACGGTGGCAAGGGAGCGCATGGGGGGGGCGCTTTCTCCGGCAAAGACCCTTCCAAAGTGGACCGCTCGGCCGCTTATGCCGCCCGCCACATCGCCAAGAATATGGTGGCTGCCGGTGTAGCCGATGAAATGCTGGTACAGGTATCCTACGCCATCGGCGTAGCCAAGCCCATGAATATCTTCGTCAACACTTTCGGACGCTCCAAAGTGGCGCTGCACGATGGTGAGATCGCTGCCAGAATATGGGAACTCTTCGATATGCGCCCCAAAGCCATTGAAGACCGCCTGAAACTGCGCAACCCGATCTATTTCGAATCTGCCTCCTACGGGCACATGGGCCGCCAGCCGCAAACAGTGACGAAGACCTTCGCCTCCCGCTATATCGACAAACCGGTACAGTGCGACGTCGAACTCTTCACCTGGGAAAAACTCGATTATGTAGACAATATCAAAGCTGCCTTTGATCTGAAATAAACGATCCGCATACTTACGTAATCCGTCTGCTCTCAAAAGCCTGTTTACGTAATATGCCCGCGATACCCCACAAAAAAAGGTGCCTCATCCGAGACACCTTTTTTGGGTTATGCGGGGTGCTGATTACATCATGCCACCCATTCCGCCACCCATACCTGCCGGGCTCATCGGCATCGGGGGGGTATCTTCTTTCTTTTCGGCGATCACACACTCCGTTGTCAGGAACATACCGGCGATAGATGCGGCATTCTCCAACGCAACGCGTGTTACCTTAGCCGGGTCGATCACTCCGGTAGTACAGAGGTTTTCGTACACATCCGTACGGGCATTGTAGCCGTAGTCGCCTTTGCCTTCTTTCACCTTCTGCGCTACTACGGCGCCTTCCTTACCGGCGTTAACTACGATCTGACGCAATGGCTCTTCGATGGCGCGTTTGATGATCTCGATACCGGTCGTTTCGTCTTCTGTTTCGCCTTTCAGGTCTTCCAGTGCTTCGATAGCGCGGATATATGCCACACCACCGCCCGGAACAGTGCCTTCTTCGATAGCCGCACGTGTGGCGCTCAGGGCGTCGTCTACGCGGTCTTTCTTTTCCTTCATTTCTACTTCCGACGGAGCGCCTACATACAGTACGGCTACACCACCGGCCATCTTGGCCAGACGTTCCTGCAGCTTTTCTTTGTCGTAGTCTGATGTTGTAGTTTCCATCTGTGCCTTGATCTGGCTGATGCGTGCCTGGATGCCTTCTTTGTTACCGGCGCCGTCTACGATCGTTGTATTGTCTTTGTTTACAACCACCTTTTCAGCCGTTCCCAGCATATCCATCGTGGCGCCTTCCAGCTTCATGCCGGTCTCTTCAGAGATAACCGTACCACCTGTCAGGATAGCGATGTCTTCCAGCATGGCCTTGCGACGGTCGCCGAAGCCCGGAGCCTTTACGGCACAGATCTTCAGGTTGCCACGCAGACGGTTTACAACCAGTGTAGCCAACGCTTCGCTGTCGATATCTTCTGCGATGATCAACAGCGGACGGCCTGTCTGGATCGTCTGTTCCAGGATCGGAAGAAGTTCTTTCAATACGGAGATCTTCTTGTCGTAGATCAGGATAAACGGATTCTCCAGCTGAGCTTCCATCTTTTCCGTATCGGTCACGAAGTAAGCCGAGATATAACCACGGTCAAACTGCATACCTTCTACCACATCAACCGTAGTTTCCGTACCTTTAGCCTCTTCTACCGTGATAACACCTTCTGTTTTCACCTTCTGCATCGCTTCAGCAATCAGCTTACCAATGCTTTCGTCGCCATTGGCAGATATCTTCGCTACGTTCTCGATCTTCTTCAGGTCGTTGCCCACTTCTTCAGCCTGTGAAGCCAGGTGTTCTACTACTTTGGCAACTGCCTTGTCGATCCCACGCTTCAGGTCCATTGGATTGGCACCGGCTGTTACGTTCTTCAAACCTACGCTGATGATAGATTGAGCCAGGATGGTAGCTGTAGTCGTACCGTCGCCGGCATTGTCGTTGGTTTTGGATGCTACTTCCTTCACCAACTGGGCGCCCATGTTTTCGTACGGGTTGGTCAGTTCGATTTCTTTGGCTACCGTTACACCGTCTTTCGTGATGTGGGGTGCGCCGAATTTCTTTTCGATAATCACGTTACGTCCTTTCGGGCCGAGGGTGATCTTTACTGCATCCGCCAATTGGTCCACGCCTTTTTTCAGCAGGTCGCGGGCTTCCATGTTGAATTTGATTTCTTTTGCCATAACTGTCTATGATTTTGAATTTTGTGACTGATTAGATAATAGCTAAAATATCGGACTGACGCATGATCAGGTACTTTTCTCCTTCCCATTCGATTTCCGTACCGGCATACTTGCCATATAATACACTATCGCCTGCCTTTACCACCATGTCTTCGTCTTTGGTTCCCTTGCCTGCGGCAACAACTTCACCTTTCAGCGGTTTTTCCTTTGCTGAATCCGGGATGATGATTCCACTTACTGTTTTCTCTTCTGCGGCAGCCGGCTTGATCAGCACTCTGTCTGCTAATGGTTTAATGTTCATACTTCGGTATTTTTATTTGTTAATACTATTATTTAATTGTGTCTGATTCAACTGCAAATCAACTGCAAATCGTGGTTTGCATAAGAGGCATAACGAATAGTATGCCAAACGTTGTTTTAGTTTAGGATGACTGACAGGATGTCGGTCGTGCTGACAAGTTGTGATTTATTTGTCAGATTGGAGGCGGTTGATCAGCTCTTCTACCGTCACCAGCGTCTGCTCTCCGCTTTCCATGCTTTTGAGGGTGATCTTGCCCTGTTCCATCTCCGACTCGCCTACGATCGCCACAAACGGGATCTGCTTGGCGTCGGCATAGCTCATCTGCTTTTTCATCTTCGCCGCTTCCGGGAATAGCTCCGTGCGGATACCTGCTGCGCGAACGTTGGAAATAACGGGCAGCATCCAGGCTTCTTCCCGCTCGCCGAAGTTGACAAACAGCAACTGCGTCGTCAGCAGCGAATCCGCCGGGTACAGCTCCAACTGATTCAGTACATCGAATATACGATCTGCTCCAAACGAGAACCCAACGCCTGATACCCCTTCCATGCCAAACACGCCGGTCAGGTTGTCATAGCGCCCGCCACCGGTAATGCTGCCGATCTGTACATCCAGCGCCTTCACTTCAAAGATGGCTCCTGTATAGTAATTCAGTCCCCTTGCCAGAGTCAGATCCAGCTCCAGTTCGGCCTTGATCGGCGTCAGCTTGATCCGTTCCAGCACGTAGGCTGCCTCTTCAACGCCCTTCAGCCCGATCGCCGATCCGGCCAGGACCTGTCGCAGGTCTTCCAGCTTCGCTTCGTTCGATCCCTTCAGCAGGATAATCGGTTGCAACTGCTCGATCGCCTTTTCTGATAGCTCTTTACTGCGTAATTCGTTGTTTACGCCATCCAGCCCGATCTTATCCAGTTTGTCGATCGCGACTGTTATATCTACGATCTTATCTGCTTCGCCGATCACCGCGGCAATGCCCGACAGTATCTTACGATTATTTATCTTAATACATACCCGGATTCCGAACCGGTGGAACACCTCGTCCATAATCTGAACCAGTTCTACTTCATTCATCAACGAATCCGACCCTACCACATCCGCATCGCACTGGAAGAACTCCCGGTAACGTCCCTTCTGCGGACGGTCGGCCCGCCATACCGGCTGTATCTGATAGCGCTTGAACGGAAACGTGATCTCATTCCGGTGCTGCACCACGAAGCGGGCAAACGGCACCGTCAGGTCGTATCGCAACCCTTTCTCGCAGATCCGGGCGGCCAGCCTCGTGGTGTTCCGCTCCGTCAATTCCGCATCGGAGACATCGCTGAAATAATCCCCGGAGTTTAATATCTTGAAAAGTAGTTTGTCGCCTTCTTCCCCATATTTCCCCATCAGGGTGGAGAGGTTTTCCATGGCCGGCGTCTCTATCTGCTGGAATCCATACAGGTGAAACACCTCACGGATGGTATTGAAAATATAATTTCGCTTCGCCATTTCTACAGGCGAGAAGTCACGTGTTCCTTTAGGTATGGAAGGCTTTTGCATGCTGTCTTATTTTTTTCTTCGGACGCAAAGGTAGTATTTTTGACCGTACTACCGTTGGATATCCACAATTACGTATTTTACCAATTGGCGGTTGTACGTGTAGGTAATGTATATTTTTCCGTCGTTTCCTTCGATAATTGCCGGATAACTGAACTCTCCTGCGGGTTTATCCTCCAGAATCAACAGGTCCCTCCACTGTTTCCCGTCGAATGAAGCCGCCAGCGCCAACTTATTCCGCCCCTTCTCAATCGGGTTGTAAACAAGCAGTTGCGTCTTTCTGTCAGACAGCGTCACTGCATCCAGCCCCGAGTTGTTGTTCGGCAGCGTAGTTGCCTCCACTTTGCTCCAACTCTTTCCGCCGTCTGACGACCACGATTCCACCACGCGCTTCTCCCGGCTGCGGCACAACAACTGCAACCGCCCGTCCGGGTAAAGCAGTACCGCCGGCTGGATTGCATTAAACCCATTATTGTCGATCGCAATCTTCTTCCAGTCTGTCAAATCTTGCTTGGAATGTTCCATATATATCCGCCAGCCCAGATCATCTTCCACGCTGGTAGGGTAGAGGATACCTCCGTCGGGCGCCTTTACGGGCTTGTTCTTGATCGGTCCCAGTAAATTATCCGGAATCCGCCGCTCATCAGACCATGTCTGCCCGTTATCGGTCGAGATCTTATAAACCCCAAACCACTTCGTCGGACTCGGCCCTATCTTATAATACAGAATGATATCCCCATTCTCACGCTTGTACAATACCGGATTGTAACACGGATTCCTGATCAGCTTGTCTTCCACGCCATCGGCCACTTGGAATGGCTTCTCCCATTGTCCGTTACGATAGAAGGCGGCATATACACATACATCGGGATGCTTTTCATACGTCCCGCCAAACCAGGCTGCCAATATTCCCTCTCCTGTATCTGTCAGCGTACTCGCATGGCAGGAAGGGTAGGGTTCATTCAGATAGACAAACCCCGAATCGATCACAGTCCCTTTAATCCGGTCGGGTCCAGTCTGGGCCTTTCCTGTGGATACCCCTGTCGTCAGCAGTATCCCTGTTAACAAGCATAAGAACGGTTTTTTCATATCATCTGAAAGTTACAAAACGTACATTTAAATAGCTTAATCCCTTCTACCCATGAAGATCATGATGTAGTAAAGCAATGTCGCCAGCGAACCCAAAGCAGCCACCACATACGTATATGCTGCCGACTTCAACGCATCCTGTGCCTGGTCATGCTGCTGTCCGTTGGTGATGCCCGACCGGTTTAACCAGGCCAACGCCCGTTGGCTCGCATTGATCTCTACCGGCAGGGTAATGAAACTAAACAGCGTAGTCGATGCGAACAGGATTATCCCAAACAGCAACAACTGCGGGAATGTATTGATCAGCAGCATTCCTCCCAGCAAGACCCACGTCATAATATTGGACGAGAAGCTTACCACCGGCACCAGTGCCGACCGCATCTTCAGCGGACCATACGCCGTTGCATGCTGCACCGCATGCCCACACTCGTGAGCCGCCACAGCTGCTGCTGCAATGCTGTTGCTATGGTAAACCGAATCGCTCAGGTTCACAGTCTTGTTCGTAGGGTTATAATGGTCGGTCAGATGTCCGGGTGTGGAGGTAATCGTCACATCGTAGATGCCGTTGTCGCGCAGCATCTTTTCCGCGATATCTCTTCCTGTCATGCCGTTTGACATCGGCACTTTCGAATATTTTTCAAATTTTCTCTTCAGGTTAGCCGATACCAACCAACTCAATAATGCAAAACCAATAAATATAATCCAATAAGTAGCCATATTAATTCAATTTTAATGATTACATAAATGCTCCGTCAAAAAGCCTGCCAAAACCAAAAATGGCAGACGATCATCTCCTTGGAGGGTGGTCTTCTGCCATTTTGTATCTATTTCCAATGTGTTTTAATCTTCTGCATACCGAACAATCGTCTGCTCCCGGTCTGGTCCCACCGATACGATCTTGATCGGCACCTCCAGTTCGTCTTCCAGGAAACTCAGGTACGCATTAAACTCTTCCGGAAACTCATCCTCGCTCTTCATCTTCGTCATATCGGTCTGCCAACCGGGCAGTTCCACATATACCGGCAGGATATCATCGTTTACTTCATACGGGAATTCGGCGGTCTCTTTCCCTTTCACATTATAACCGATACACGCCTTGATTGTTTCAAAACTATCCAGCACGTCGCTTTTCATCATGATCAGCTTTGTTACTCCGTTCAGCATGATGGCGTATTTGAGCGCTACCAGGTCGATCCAGCCGCAACGGCGTCTCCGTCCCGTCACGGAACCGAACTCATGACCGATCTCGCACATCTTGTCGCCTGTCTCATCCTGCAATTCCGTGGGGAACGGCCCGCTTCCTACACGGGTGCAATAGGCTTTGAAAATGCCGTATACCTCGCCGATATTACGTGGAGCTACGCCCAATCCGGTGCAGCAACCGGCACAGATCGTATTCGAGGATGTTACAAACGGGTACGACCCGAAGTCAATATCCAGCATCGTGCCCTGTGCCCCCTCGGCCAGGATGGATTTGCCTTCTTTCAGCATCGTATTGACGGCGTGCTCGCTGTCAACCAGCTTGAACTGCTTCAGGTATTCAATGCCTTCAAACCACTGGATCTCCAACTCCCGGATATCATACTCGTAATGCAGCGACTTCAATATATCCTCATGCCGGGCCTTCGCCTGACGATAAACGGTATCGAAATCGCCCAGCAGATCGCCCACGCGAACGCCGTTGCGACCCACCTTGTCTGTATATGTTGGCCCGATGCCTTTGCCTGTTGTGCCGATCTTACCGGCTCCTTTGGCGGCCTCGTATGCCGCATCCAGCATCCGGTGCGTCGGCAGGATCAGGTGGGCTTTCTTCGATATCCACAACTTCTTCGTCAGGTCGTGACCGCTGGCGGCCAGCCCTTCTGCCTCCTGTTTGAACAACAGCGGATCCAGTACCACCCCGTTTCCGATCACATTCACCTTATCGCCCTGGAAGATTCCCGACGGGATGGAGCGAAGAATATATTTACCTCCATTGAATTCCAATGTGTGTCCGGCATTCGGACCTCCTTGGAAACGGGCAACCACATCATAGTTGGGCGTAAGTACATCCACCACTTTCCCTTTGCCTTCGTCTCCCCACTGCAATCCTAATAAAACATCTACTTTCATCTTTGTGATATGTATGTTAATAGTTTATTTTTTTGTCTTCATCATCCGCATCTTATAGGTGCACTTACTGCAAACTCCATACACATACAGACAGTAGAATTCGGCTGTAAATCGTGAGATCTTCAGCTTTTTCAAATCTGCTTTCAATGATTGTGTCCGGATTTCGCGGATGGTTCCGCATTTGGTGCATATCAGGTGCTGGTGCGTATCTGACAGGTGTTTCAATTCGTACTGTACAGCGCGCGTCGATATCTGGTGGGGTATCAGCAAACCTGCATCTACAATAACTTCTAATGTATTATATACAGTGGCTTTACTGACATGGAATTTTTCTTCCTTTAGCTTTTCGTGCAGCATGTCTATATCAAAATGACCGGGGAAATCGCATACATGTTCAAATATACGCTGCCTTTCCTCTGTTTTTCGCAGGTTTTTACTGTTCAGATACGCAGTAAAGGTTTCCCGCATGTCATTATGTAGTTTCTCCTCCATGTTCACTGGTCGCTCACGCGATGGACAAAGATAGCGTATTTATTTCAAACACCTGATAATTATCCGTAATATTCAAATTCGAATTGTAATTCCTCATACCACATCTCTTTTTCCGGGATACCTGAGTGCCGGAAGCCTGCCAGGCAATCCAGAACCAGCATTGCCTGGTCGGCCGACTGTCGGCCGTATTGCTTCAATGCCAGCATTGCGGCCCGCTGAACCTCCGCCTTTTTCCCTCCCGGCGCTTCTTCGGCCTGTTGTGTAACCGTCTCTTCAGCATCCAGCACCTGTTCTGTCTGTTGTGTAACTGCCTCTTCGGTATCCAGCGCCTGTCGCGCTCGCCGGAGGAACGTTTCCCCTGCTTCTCCCTGCAGCATGGCTGCTTTCCTGAAAAGCCGTGCATACACCAGATAGCCTAAGATGGCATACGACGTTTCTTCCCGTCCGATCCATCCAGCCGCCAACTCTCCCGCATAAGGGAGATGCTGCAATAAATGCATCGCATACAACTCCCTGATCTCCTGGTTCGGCGCTTCTACCGCCCACTGTTCGGCCTGTTCGGGCGTAAACTCATCCACGGGCTGCAACATTGGGGCCAGTATTTTCATCTCCCGCACATCCTGCCGCCACAACGCCTCAGCCAGCTCGCCCTCATGCGGTAAGTCCTGGGCCATCTCCTTCAATTTCGGGATTGAAACGCCGAAATTCAATTTATAGTGCAATCCCTTCTCCCGCATACTTGCAGATGCCACCCCATTCATGGCCAGCCTCAACCGCACACGAATCTGTCTCACTAATTCCTGCATTGAAGTATCCTGCATCGATTATAGCTTAGTTATACGTCGGCAAAAACGAATAATCCCGGCTATACCGCTCCATCTGCTCCGTATATCCTTCCGTATAATCCAGCACGATATCGGTCACCACACCCTGGGCATCCTTCACCTCTTTCATCACCGGATTCACAAATCCTTTGTACGGCGACAGATCCAGTGCCGCATAACGGGCCAGCACTTCCGCGTGCAGGTCTTGATCTACCTTCACTGCATAATCCTCCACCAGCTTCTTTCCGGCAGCCAAATCGCCTTCGCTCTTGATCCGTTGAACCTCGCCCAGCAACTGACCGAACAAGCCACGTAGCTTTCCGTAGTCGTTGATCACCACATACGTCTTTTCGTCACGCTTCTTCAATTCTACCACATGCTCCGCCTTTCCTTTCTCGTATACCCATTTGGCAATCAGTTGGCGGTTCTGCATGTGTGCCTCCTCAATATTCTTACCCAGTTCGATGCGCACCAACTGCGTCATCAAGCCGTTCATCATGAAGTTGTAATATTCAGCTTTGTAGGCCTCCCTATCCGGCAGCAAACCCAGATCCACCAGCTTCGGATCGGCAATGTAGTAGAGCCCGAATAAGTCTGCACGGGCTTCTTCCAATGTCGAACTATATGATTTCAGTCCATCCGGATCAACCCCGGGCAGCAGGATGCCCGACCCGTGTCCCAGGCACTCGTGCAGGTCTGTATGCATATTCCCTGTCAGGAAACCGTATTGCTTCGCATTTTCCCGTTCGAGATCACTCCACATAAACTCCTCACTCATGCCGCTTCCTTGTGATGCCTTATCGTAGGCTTCGGTAATATTTTCAATCGTTACGGATTTCGAACCATATTCCGCCCGTATCCAGTTTGAGTTCGGCAGGTTGATGCCGATCGGCGTGGCCGGATAGCAGTCGCCTCCCAACATAGCTACGGTGATCACCTTGGCCGATACGCCTTTCACTTCTTTCTTTTTGAAACGGCTGTCTACCGGCGAATGGTCTTCAAACCACTGCGCATTACTGCTGATCACCTTGGTCCGCTCGGTCGCTTCCTTATTGATGAAATTTACTGTCGATTCCCAACTCGCCTTCATCCCCAGGGGGTCGCCATAGGTTTCGGTGAAACCGTTTACGAAGTCCACATCTGAGTCCGTATCCTGTACCCAGAGGATGGCATACGCATCAAACGTCTTCAAATCCCCTGTTCGGTAATATTCGATCAGCTTATCGATGATGGCTTTCTGCTTCTCATTCTCTGCAAAAGTAGCCGCCTTTTCCAGTTCGGCGACTATAGGTTCGATGGCTTGTGTATACAGCCCGCCAACTTTCCATGTCTTCTCGACCAACTTGCCGTTCTCTTTTACCAACCGGCTGTTCAGCCCGTAGGAGATCGGCGTGCTGTCGTTTTTTATCTTGATCGATGCGTAATAATCTTCTACTTCCTGCTCAGACACTCCTTCTCCATAATAGTTATTGGCTGAGGCTTTGATAATATCTTCTACGCCTCCTTGTACCGTCCGTTTCGCCAATACGGCCGGGTCAAAGAGCACGGGTGTCAACTCGGCCAGCAGGTCGTCTACGGTCTGTCCTTCGCGTACCGGCAACTTGTTTGCGCCTACCTGGCGCACACTTGCCTCAAAGAAACTCCGGCTGAATCCGGGCGCAAACTTCTCTTCGCCGTAATGATGGTGGATCCCGTTCGAAAACCATACCCGTTTCAGGTACACTTCAAGCGCACCGAAGTTATCGTCCTTCCGGTCGCCCTTGTAATCCTGATGGATCGCTTCCAGCGTCCGGCGGATCGCCAGGTTATACCGGCAGTTCTGGTCAAACAGGATATCCCGCCCTATCAACGCCGCTTCCGACAGGTGATAGAGCAACTGTTTCTGGTTCAATGTCAGTGCTTCAAATCCCGGTACTTCATAGCGCAGGATCTGTAAATCGGCAAAACGTTCCACGGTATATTCAAATGTCGGTTGTTCCGCAGGCTCTTTCGCCCCGGAGCACGCAAGCAATGTCGATACTGTCATACAAGATACAATTAATCGTTTCATACGTAAATGATTATAAGATGGTGAAACAATGGTTTCCGTCTGCAAACATAACGAATTAATCTCTTCCCTGGCCTGAAACCCTCGCAATTTTGTACCTTTGTCCCCGCAAAGAGATTTTGATCGTATGGAAATAGCAGCGTTAGTATCCGGAGGAGTCGACAGCTCCGTAGTCGTCCACCAGCTCAAAGAGGCTGGTTACGACCCAACCATCTTTTACATCCGTATCGGCATGGAAGATAAAGACGGTTATATAGACTGTCCTGCCGAAGAAGATATCGAGATTACTACTTACATCGCCCGCCGCTACGGCTGCCGCATGGAGGTCGTTTCCCTGCACGAAGAATACTGGGACAAAGTGGTCAGCTATACCATCGACTCTGTCAAGCGCGGCCTCACCCCTAACCCCGACATGATGTGCAACAAGTTCATCAAGTTCGGCTGCTTTGAAGACCGTTGGGGGCGCGACTTCGACAAGATCGCCACCGGCCACTACGCCACCACCACCGAGATAGACGGTAAGGTCTGGCTCTCTACAGCTAAGGATGCCCTGAAGGATCAAACCGACTTTCTCGCCCAGATCACCCGCCTCCAGATCCAAAAGCTCATGTTCCCGATCGGCCACCTGATGAAGTGCGAAGTCCGTGCCATAGCCGAAGCCCAAAAGCTCCCCAGCGCCATGCGCAAAGACAGCCAGGGTATATGCTTCCTCGGCAAGATCAACTACAACGATTTCATCGAACGCTACCTCGGGCGTCGTCCCGGCAAGATTGTCGAACTCGAAACGGGCAAAGTGCTTGGCAAGCACAACGGCTATTGGTTCCATACCATCGGGCAGCGTAAAGGACTCGGCCTCAGCGGTGGCCCTTGGTTCGTCATCAGGAAAGACATCAGCCGCAACATCGTCTACGTCTCCAACGGTTACGACCCCGACACTCAATACGGCCGCACCGTCAACCTCCAGGGCTTCGACTTCATCACCCAAGATCCCTGGGGCGAATTCGCCGACGCCAAACCCATCACCTTCAAGATCCGTCATACCCCCGATTTCACCCCAGGCCTCCTCCGCCGCATCGGCGACCTCTACCGCATCGAATCCGACCAGAAAATCCAAGGCATCGCCCCCGGCCAATACGGCGTCATCTACGACGCCGATCACCTCCTCTGCCTCGGCAGCGGCATGATCATTGGCGGAGAAGAGTAAGGATGAGGCTGTGTTATCTGTGTGCCGGACAACTTTTGACACAGCCCCACCATAACGACTCCGAGTTTGTCTCATATACTTCTCCAAAAAAATGTGTATAAAGAATAGTTTTGAAGGCGGGTGGTGTCGCTTGCAATGGTGGGACGGTTGACTCTGGTTGATATCCTGGAATGTTAAAAATAAGTTAAAAAGCCCACAAAAAGGGGTATCTCGTCCTCCCTTCTATACCCTTTCGTCCTAAAGTTAATATACCTTCGTACAACCTTGTTTAGCCTTTGGATACCCTAAATGTTTCTAACTCATTGATTCCCAATCCTGTTTTCGGCCTGCCTTCGATATGCCTATATGTTGCCTATATGTTGCCTATACCCCCCCTATACTCCTCCGGCCTAAACAATCAATCAAAAAATGTGTTCCAATAGTAAAGCGAAGTCTTTGCCTTATAATAAGTACCTGTTTTTATGCCAAACTACAAACAGCTCATATCCCGGATATTCTTTTGTTTTGTCCTGATAACACTCGGGGCACTGTATCCCATATCAGCGGAATCCTTTGAACCCGAAAACGATTCCGTCCCTCCGAAAACCAGCCAACTGGCCAGCAAACCCTGGACCGTAAGCCGCTATTCCGTCCGCTTGGGGTTCTTTGCCGCCATCAGCACCACCAATCTTGGTGTGGGAATCAACGGACGGAAACCCGTTTCATACAGCTTAGAAAACGTATTCGACATGAACCGCAACACCTTCAGCGGCATGTTGAACTTCAACCTGCGCTTCGGAAAACACAACCGCCTCGATTTTTCCTACTACAACCTCTACCGCGCTTCAACTGCAACCCTTAAGAAAGACGTCCAATTCGGCGAACACGAGTACCCGCTCAATTCAACCGTAAAAGCTCACCTCAACACAAACGTCCTCCGTATCTCCTACGGCTATTCCTTCTTCTCCAACCCCCAATGGGAAGTAGGCGCCCTCGCCGGTTTCCATGCCATGTTATTCAACACCGGTTTGAACCTCCATGGTAATACCATCGATGAATCCTTCAAAGACAACGCCAACTTCGTCGCCCCGCTTCCCGACTTCGGTCTCTGGGGTACATACGCCTTTGCCGACTGCTGGGCACTCAGCACCGAACTCAGCTACTTTTACCTCACATACAAAAACTTCTACGGCCGCATCCTCAACGCCCAACTCACCCTCCAATACAAACTCTCCCGCCACTGGCAGATCGACCTCGGCTACACCGACTTCGACGTCCGCGTCGGCCTCAACCGCAAACACCTCGAAGCCGACTTCAATTGGAACTACCACGGCCCTTTCCTCACCGGCGTATATAAGTGGTAACTTTAGTTGCAAAAGTAGCAACCACGGTGGCGCCGAAGGTGGCGGAAGCATCTGGGGCGGCCTCATGTGCCTCACCGCTCAGATCAACTTTGCCTGTTACCTCACCATCTTCAAGAGCCTCATCTCCCGCTACAACGTCTTCACCCTCATGAAATGGATGTTCCTCTACGCCTCCATCTGCTTCATCTCCATCTCATACCACGACCTGTCCGAAATGATGACCACTACCTTCCTCCCCCCCAAAAAAACGTATGCCTCGAAGTCGGCTCCTTCGGCTGGACAAAAGCCCTTGCCTCAGCCTTGATATTCACCGGCGTTTACGTTGTCACCCAAAGCAAATCGCGTGACCCATTAAAACACCGGATTTTGGGTGGGCATGATCCGGATTATCTACCCTGTAAAACGCAAAAACGAGTCAGCCTACAATATTGGAATAGACTAACAACATCAGCGGAAGATAATCTTTGAGTTCGTCTTTTAATATATCCACCACCTGACTTTTGTATCTTTTTACCGTACGGACAGAGATGTTGAGTGCCTCTGCTATTTCTGCATAATCTTTTCCTTCCATATTATGCATTTCAAAAACGATACGATAAGTATCGGGGAGTTTGGCCAGTGCACTTTCCAGAAGATCATGCAATTCGGATAAAAGGTAAACATCCTGTTCTTCAGCGGAGAGGAGCTGTTCTTTGGAAATAAATTCCTGATAGTGGCGGTTGAGTCCTTCTTTACGTAAATAATTAAGACAGTGGTTGCGAACGGAAAAGATGAGATAACTGCGTATAGAAGTGGTAATCTGTAATTTCTTTCGGCCTTCCCATAATGCTACAAATACATCCTGTACAATATCTTCCCGTACCGCCTGATCTTCTATATATCTTTTTGCATATATGGAAAGAGAGGGATAAAAAAGACCGAACAACTTTTCAAAGGCTTTTTCATCATCATTAACCGCTGTGTTCCATAGAAGAATCTCCGCGTCAAAAAAAGGTAACTGACGACTCATATTTGCAAATATAACATAGATTGGAACAAAATGGAAATCTGTGGCACTATTTTCTTTTTTGTTTGTCTTATTACTGTAAGAGTTAATTTTCAAGAGAATGAAAGAAGAGCTAAATATAGATAAAGAGGTCCTGTTTTTCCGATATAGTAATGGCATTGCCACTGCCGAAGAGAAAGAGCGGGTGGAAAAGTTAATTGCAGAATCGGATAGTGTTTATGAAGAATTAAAGGCGGTTCAATATGCAGTGGATATAGAAAAAAGGATTCGGGAAATGGAAGCTTACAATATCCCTATCGGATATGAAAAGGTAAGAAAAGGCGTTCGGAAAACAGACCGAAAGAGGAAACTTGTCTCTATGTTATCCCGTGTGGCAGCTATACTTGTCTTTCCTTTGATAATATCCACTTTTACACTTGGTTACATTGCTTTTAATAAGCAGCAGGATATCATATACACAGAAATTATATCTGCTCCTGGTCTTGTTTCCTATTTTCAGTTACCTGACAAATCGAAAGTATGGCTGAATTCTAATTCTAAACTGCGTTATCCGAATCGTTTTACTAATTCTATACGTGAGGTAGAACTGGAAGGTGAGGGTTATTTTGAAGTGGAATCTGATAAAACACACCCTTTTTACGTTACAACAAGTTCTGATGTAAAAATAATGGCTTATGGAACCCGGTTTAATATAAATACGGAAGAAAATAAAATAGAAACAATTCTTGCGGAAGGAAAGGTGGCGGTATTCCAATCGAACTGTCTTCTGACAGAACTCAAGCCGGGAGAGTTGGTTTCTTTTAACAAGGAGTCTGCGCAACTGGATATCAGAGAAGTTTCTTTATTGGAAAAACTGGCGTGGAAAGACGGGAAAATAATATTCCGAAATGCTCCGTTGGATGATGTTTTCAGGCAATTAAGTAAACGGTATAATGTGGATATAATTTTACATGACGAATATAATCAATCCGGAAAATACCTTTCCCGTGTCACTTTTACGGATGAAACGATCCTGCAGATATTCTCTTATCTGGAGATTGCGGCGCCTATCGAATGGAAGCTGCGTACTCCGGTACAGAACAATGACTCTACTTTAGTAAGACAACGAATAGATGTCTGGTTGAAAAAAGATAATTGATGCTTAAATACTAAAATGAAAAAGCCTATGGTTAAATCTTAATTCTGATACAAAAAAGACAAGAGCAAGTTGGCGCTTACTCTTGTCAGGAGAACTTAACTCCTTTGGGAGCGGTCCCAAAGGTATTTGCAATAATTAAATTCAGTACAAAATTATGAAAAATCAGAAATCATTCGGTGTGTATACTCCATATTATTTCTTAAAAATCTGTCGAATAATAAAATTAAGCTTTTTTCTAATGCTTTTTGCTATTTTCCAGCTTAGTGCAGAAGTCGCCTATTCACAATCCGTATCCTTGTCTTTCTCTTTAAATAACGGATCCATAGAAGAGGTTCTGGATAAAATAGAAAATGAAACCGAATTTTCTTTCCTGATTCTGGATAAGCAACTGGATCTGGATAAACAGGTTTCCATAGAAGCCAACAAAAATTCGATTGAACAAGTTCTGGATAATCTGTTTGAGAATACGAATATCCAATATCGGGTTGTTGATCGTCAGATCATACTGATGCAAAAGACTCCTGATTTACTCTCTTCTATTCCGCAACAAAGTACAAAGCAAATCACAGGCACAGTCACTGATGAAAAAGGAGAATCCATCATCGGTGCCAACATAATTGAATTTGGAACCACAAACGGAATTATTTCAGATATAGATGGGCGTTTTTCGCTTTCTATCTCCGAAAATGCCACATTAGAGATCTCTTATATAGGTTTTATCACACAACAAATAGTTGTAGGAAACCGTTCCAATTTGCGAATAATTTTACAAGAAGATTCACAATCATTGGAAGAAGTAATTGTAGTAGGATACGGGACTATTAAAAAGAGAGATCTGACCGGAGCCATATCCAGAATATCACAAGATGACATCAAAAAAATGTCACAAGGGAATATCCTGGGAAGAATGCAAGGCAGGGTTGCCGGTGTAGCAATAAGCAACGTCGGTGGTTCTGAGCCTGGAGGTAACATTGCCGTGCAGGTCAGAGGTATCTCCACATTCAGGGATATAGAACCTCTTTACATTGTTGATGGTATCCCGGTCCCTAATCTGAATGTCGTAAATCCTAACGAGATCGAATCCCTCGAAGTATTGAAGGATGCCTCATCATCGGCAATCTACGGATCACGCGCTGCTCATGGGGTGGTACTTGTTACTACAAAAAAAGGGCGAAGTGATCACCAGATTATTTCCATAAATACATTCTGGGGGCTAACAACACCCTATAACCTACCTGAGATGGCAAATGCCGACCAATATTATGATATGGTGAAAGAGGCATACCGGAACGGAGGTGGCGAATTGCCGGCTACTCTCGAATATATGCGTAGCTTAGGAGCCGATACTGACTGGTGGAAAGAGCTCACGGATAATTCCCTGACACAAAATTACGATCTGGGGATCTCGGGAGGATCAGGAAAAGTGACTTATTCTTCTAATCTGGGTTATCGAAAAGAAGATGGGATTATACTTAATACCGGTTATGAACGTTATTCATATCGCTTGAATACGGAATACAAGTATAATAAAGCCATTACGTTTGGAAGTAATATCGGTGTCAGTAAAACGATCAAAGATGGTGTTTACACCAATGTAGGGCAAGGACAATATCTTTATTCAGCCTATATCCTGGATCCGTTGACACCTGTTTACAATCCGAACGCAGATCCTTCAAATCCGGATTATGAGATTAACAAGTATATGAATTCTACAATAAATACGTATGCTTCCAATCCGCTTTCCCTTGTCAGACGGCAAACATTCACGGAAGATAACTTATTGTTACTGGGGAATCTATATGCTGATATTAAAATTTACAAAGGCTTATCTTTTACCACTAATTTAGGGTTAAATATCAGTAACGGACAGACAAAAGGCTTTATCAAAAGATATTATCATTCTCCATCTGATAATCGTACGAACGCGCAAGTACGGGAACAGATAAACAAAGGGAATTCAATTATTTGGAATAATCTGATAAAGTATAATCAGAAAATAGGCTTGCATGCGATTGATTTTGTTGGAGGGCAGACTGCAGAACGTACAGAAGGCACGTGGATCACAGCGTTCAGAGAAGGTACTCCGTCTAATGCAAAAACAAACCAGGTATTAAGCGCTGCTACCATAAATGACCAAACAGCAGGCTCAATTCAGGAATCGGTGCTACTGTCTTATCTGGCAAGGGTAAATTATAACTATGCAGATAGATACCTTTTAACCACCAGTATAAGACGGGATGGTTCTTCCCGTTTCCACAAATCGAACAGATGGGGGACATTCCCTTCTTTTTCTGCCGGTTGGCGAATAACGGAAGAAGCATTTTTCAAAAGCCTTAATCTGGATTTTATTACAGACGCAAAGCTCCGGGCAGGTTGGGGAGCTACCGGTAATCAACAGATAGCCGACAATGCTTATCTGACATTAGTTGGCGGTGGAAATGCCAGGAGATATGTACTGGGTGATCCTAAAACTGTTTATCAAGGCTATGGGCCTTCGTCCACCGGAAATCCGGATATCAAATGGGAAACAACGACACAGACCAACGTCGGAGCAGATATAATGTTATGGCATAATTTATCTATGACTTTAGACTATTATGTAAAAAACACAAAAGATCTCCTCATGCAGGTTCCGTTACCACTATTGTCTGGTTACCCCAATGACCCATGGGTTAATACCGGTTCTATTCGCAATAAAGGCTTCGAGTTTGCCGTTTCGTATGACCGGTATGATACCCCATTGAGACATTCCATTGGTTTCAATATATCTACTGTATCTACCGTTGTCACGTCTCTTGCCGGCAATCAACCTATTTCAGGAACATATAGCCGATCGGAAGTGGGTAAACCATTCGGGCAATTCTATGGCTATGTCATGGATGGAGTATTCCAGAACCAAGCACAAATTGATGCTTATTCACATAATGGAAACAAAATCCAGAAGAATGCGCTTCCCGGAGATTTTATCTTCAGGGATATAGCCGGTGCTCGGGATGCAGACGGTAATCCAACTGGCCCTGACGGAGTGATTAATGATAATGATAGGACATTTATAGGCAACCCATATCCGGACTTTACTTTTGGGCTAAACATTTCATTGGAATATAAAAACATAGATTTCAGCATGTTAGCCCAGGGCCAATATGGTAATGATATATATTACAGGAGACTATGGGAAACAGCGAATGGTAATGGAACTTATAATATATTGGCTGACGCATATAAAAATGCATGGAGAGGTGAAGGTACAAGTAATAGCTATGCGCGTTTTACTTCCCGTGATACCAATGATAATTTCCGGAATTCATCCTGGTTTGTACATGATGGATCTTACATGCGCATTAAGAATATGCAAGTGGGATACAGTATTCCTAAAAAAATATTATCGAAGGTAGGTTTAGGTAAATGCCGGTTTTATGTAAGCGGAACAAACTTACTTACACTGACCAATTATCCGGGAAGAGATCCGGAAATAGGAAACAGGAATCCTATGTCAGTCGGGGTAGATACGGATATCTATCCGCAAACTCGTGTATTTACCGGTGGTATAGAAATTGAATTTTAAACTTGATAAGAGATGAATACAAAATATATTATTATAAAGAGTACTATTGTTGTACTCTTTTTATCAGGAGTATCCTGTACACAAAGTATTTTGGATGTTGACCCTTACGGAGACAGAACATCCGATCAATTTTATTCGAATGCTAAAGAATTGAATGAAGCATTAAATCTATGTTATCACTCCATGCAAAGTTATGACTTTGAGATTTCATTGTTCGATTTTGGAAATTTAGCTTCCGACGATTCGGAAAAGGGAGGATCGAGTATTAATGACAGACGTTCGGCTCAGGAACTAAGCGAATTTCGCCCGACGACCAGTAACTCCTGTTGTAATGTCCTATGGAGAGAATGTTATAGAGGTATTTATTGGTCCAACCTTGTTATTTTCAATCAGGAAAAAGGTGCCGATAATCCGGAGTTGACCGCCCAAGTAATCAAAGAAGCCAAATTTATCAGGGCGTTCCATTACTATTTTCTATTGACAACATTCGGAGACGTTCCATTGATTGACAAACCGCTAAAACCTAATGAGTTGAATATGGCAAGAACTCCGTCAAGTGATGTGTGGGCTTTTGTTGAGCAAGATTTTTTGGAAGCAACCACTCTCCCTAAAAAAAGTGAATATGCAGCAAAGGACATGGGAAGGGTTACGTCTGGTGCAGCTTATGGTTATTTGGCCAAAGCCTACATGTTCCAACAAAAATTCAAAGAAGCGGAAGATGCCTTAAGCCACGTAATTCAATCCGGTGAATATGAACTGTTCCCCGATTTTGGCGCGATATTCCGGAAAAGCGGAGAAAATGGCATTGAATCTGTATTTGAAATACAACATCTCGCAACCAATTCCGGCGGTGCTAACAGTACGGAAGGTACAGTTCTTAATGTTCATTGTATGAACAGAAACAGCGGCGGATGGGGATTTGATAATCCTACGGAAGACCTGAAGCAAGAGTTTGAGCCTGGTGATCCCCGTATTATCTATACGTTAGTCTTCGATGGAGATATATTCGACCGTAGAAATGCGAATGGCGACCTTGTAGCGGAAGATAACTCTGCCTCTTTCACTCCGTATCATAACTATAAGGTTCACCTTAGAGAGGATGAAAGAAACCGTGTAAATAGTCAAGATGAACCGTTTAATATCCGTCATTTACGATATGCTGATCTGCTTTTACTCTACGCTGAAGCGCTCAATGAAAATGGCAAATCTGCTGAAGCGCTCACTTATCTCAATATGGTAAGAGATCGTGCAAGAAATACTCCTGCCGTAGATCCCAGGCGGGTATTTCTGAATTATGATTTATCGTATTTAGGTGAACTTCTTCCGCCGGTTACTACCACAAATCAAGGAGAACTGCGTGAAAAAATCTGGCACGAAAGACGGGTAGAGTTAGGTATGGAGTATCATAGGAGAGTCGATCTGGTACGGCAAAAACGTATAGGAGATGTGATGCTTCAATATGCTGCAAAATGGAATTCACCAAAAGGAGTCAATTTCCGGAAAGGCCAGCATGAGTTAATGCCTATCCCGCTAAACGAGATTACACGTACCAACGGTACTTTACTTCAGAATCCTAATTACTAATATGCAAATGCTGATCAGGAGATGAAATGGATTCGTCCATCAACTCCTGATTGGCATTACTCGCAATTCTTTCAAAAACAAATGAATAAAGTAGATTTGGATCTCCGTTCAATGATTAGAAATGGTGCAGCTCTTCTTGGGGCTGGGATAGTCGGTAGCCTTGGTGCGATACCATCTCAGCAGCAATACAGTTTGAGTTGCAATAACATTTTCAATGTCATGGATTTTGGAGCAACAGGAAAAAGGGAGGATAAGGCTACCCTATCGGTACGGGACGCAATTGATGCCTGTACGAATATAGGTGGCGGATTAGTATATGTACCGCCCGGAGACTACACTGTTGGAACCATACAATTAAAAAATAACGTTACGTTGCATCTTGAGGCAGGCGCCACCTTCTTTTTAAGTCAGAATACGAACGACTTTATCCCAAATTCGCGGACAATGATATTTGCCGAAAATGCTAAGAACATAGCAGTGACCGGAAGAGGAACTTTAGATGGTTTGGCACAATATACTTTCAGTGAAATGAGAGGTGAAGAAGGAGGAATATCAGAGGAAATAAAAATTGCCAGGGAAGCGGGAATCGACATGAGAAGGTATTACCGGACGGGAATGCAGACTAATATGTTTATTTTCAACGATTGTACTAATATTCTGCTTCAGGATTTCACCCTGATCAATTCACCGCTCTGGAATATCAGGCTTAATGACTGTAACAGGGTTTTCGTAAGGGGAGTTCACATCTATTCCGATCTTGAGAAAGGGGTAAATGCTGATGGTATCGACATCTGTTCAACCAGTAATGTTACCATTTCTGATTCCGTAATTACTACGGGCGATGATTGTATTGTATTAAAAACACCATTGAAAAGAGATACCGGTAAAGTTAATCCCATGCAAAATGTGGTAGTAACCAACTGTGTACTCAGTTCTTCTTCAGCGCCGTTAAAAATTGGTACTGAAACATTTGGCGATATAAAGCATGTCATCTTTTCCAATTGTACCATACGGAATTCAAATAAAGGATTTGCTATTGACGTTTTGGACGGAGCAACGGTAAGTGATGTCATTTTCAGTCACCTTACGATTGAAACCAACAGGCGTCATTGGAATTGGTGGGGCAGCGCCGAGTTATGTAAGTTTGCATTGAAGAAACGCTCGGAAGATTCCAAGCTGGGAAAAATTAAGAATATAATCATAGATACCGTCATATCGTATGTTCGCGGAACAAGTATCATAATAGGACATCCGGACCAGCCTCTTGAGAATATCAAAATGAACAATGTTCAGATATTCATGAACCCCGAAGACTCTAGCGATAAAAGGGTATCGGATGCCTTGATTATCGAAAACGTCAATGGTCTAAAAATAAATGATCTGCGGGTAAAATGGGCTGAAGACGAAACGGAACCCACATGGAAAAGCGCACTTGTGCTAAAAAATGTAATTGATTTTGAGATCCGGTCATTCTCTGGCCGTCAAGGGTTGAAAGACAGTGCTATTCCTGCGATATTTCTGGATAAAATCTCTGAGGGTCTGATAGCTGAATCACGCGCCGAATCTGGTTGTTCAACGTTCATACAGTTGAAAGAAAAAGAAAAAGCGAATCTGACTTTGCTGGACAACATTTCTGTAAAAGCAAAAAAGGATATCAGCTATGTCTAGATTAGTAAATCACCAAATTTTAAGGTTAAAAAATGAAATCAAAAAATAAATTATTAAGGATATTATTATTCATGTTTATCCTGAATAATTACACTGATATCTTTTCATATGGCCAATCCGTATCTGCCGGAAGTCTTATTCTTGAAAATGAAAATTTTAAAGTTGCCTTGAATAAGGAAAGGCCTGCTATACTCGAATATCAAATACGAACAAACGACTGGGTGACGCTCAGGAATCCGGGATCGTCTAACGTAGGAATAACTTTTCTGCAAGGAGCGCTTCCGGTGATGAGAAACAGGACGGTTACCACCTATCATTCCGTCTGGTCGGGTAGCATGGTTACATATAATGTCAAGGTTGCCTATGAAAATAAACCGGCTATCGAATTTGATCTGATTTACAGATTAAAAGAAATGGGAGTGGATATTACTTTTCAGAATGTGATCGAACATAAAAATTTCTATCTTCTGAATATTCAATTGTCAGGGATGTTGTTTATTAAGTCGGATGAAAATAATGCAAAACTCATCATTCCTGCTGATGCTGGACGTTTGATTGATATTGAAAAAGCCAGTCTGAAAAATTATGAATATGATATTGACTGGCTAAATCCGATTCTGACAGGATTTGCACATAATTCGTCTGTGCTTGGAATGATTGACACAAAATCAATTGAAAATTATACGACTGTGAGTATCAGCGAAAGTCAGGGGCAGAGATATGGCTCTTTTTCAATGAAAATGATGTACCGGTTAAGCGAATATAATCTTCATGAGTTTGGGACAATCATACCGGTGACTGACCCGAAGTACCTTTTGAAAGTACAGGATTCGTGTACAGTGGCGGTCACTTTCACAAGCGATTATGACAAAGATGGCACTGTTTCATGGGCGGATGGAGCAAAACTGTTCAGAGATGGCGTGGATGCAGTCGCCAATCCTTACTATAAGGATAAGTCATTCATCAGGGTTTTTCTTTCCCGTCGGGGAAACACAAATGAGAACCTGACTTTTGACGAAGTACTGGAAAGGATCAAGCAATTTGCTGCACTGACTGATTCCGCTGCGTATGTTGTATATCTGCTTGGATGGCAATATTCCGGCCATGATACCGGATATCCTTCCGTTGATAAGGTCAATGAAGACCTTGGTGGGTATGACAAGCTGATCAACCTGATTAAAGAGGCAAAAAGGTATAACGTCAATGTTTCCTTTTATGACAACTATGACGATTCCTACCCCAATAACCCCGGCTGGGACGCGGAGGTTATATGCAGGGATCCAAATGGTAACATCATGAGAGGCGGAGCATGGGATGGCGAACAGTCTTATCTTATAAGTAGCTACAAATATGCCGTTAAATCGGGGCTTAACAGAGTGCGTTTTACCCTTGATAGATATCCGGTTCAGGATGCCTATTTTATTGATGTTCTTTCCGGTGGTTACAAAGGAGGGAGAAAATATGATTTCAACCCGAAAAACCCTGCGGGAGCGATTAAAAATTTTGAGGGTAAACAAATGCTCATAGACGAGTTCAATAAAAAAGGTATTGATGTGGCAACAGAGGATTTTGCGGGATTTTTTGTCGGTCATGTAGGTACCTTCGGCGACATCATGGCCTTTGATAACGTTTATTTTTTAGGGGAAGAACAGATACCGCTGATACCTCTCATCTATCAGGGAAAAACAAGTTTCGGAATGAAAATCAGCGGCAGTTCTTTCTATGCAAGAACTTTTCTGTATGGCCAAAGGGCACAGAAACTGACCAACAAGCGCAATGAATTTACAGTGGCAGACTATATTCTCGATGCATTGCCCAAGCAAAAATTATATGGAAAGATCATGAAATCTTATGAAAGATATGGTGATCTTGAAAGGGTAATATATGAAGATGGCACTGTTGTGGAAGCAAATATTGCAACTGACAAATATTCTGTCACGCTGGAGAACGGACAAATGATAGCAAAAGATTATACCACTTTTGCGCCTGTTAAGGAAAACGTCTATTTCGCTGCTACCAGGGATGGCGGTTTGCTAAGTGTACGTATTCCCATACTGTGGAAAGAGAATGACAGGATAAAGGTATTTGCCGTGCAGAGTGATGGCAGCCTTAAAAGTATACCCTATAACATTAGCGCCAGATTTCTGGAATTTGATACAGAGCCTAATGCACCCTATAAGGTAATCTATATGTAATAATAACAGGATAAAAAAAATTTAACAAATACAAAATATGTCAGAAAAAAATAACTTAAAAGATAAAGAAAAACTAAGTCGCCGTTCAATGATTAGAAGCGGTGCAATTCTTTTGGGAACCGGGATAGCTGGTGGTCTTGGAGCGACACCATCTCCCCAGCAATATAGTTCGAGTGCCAATAACATTTTCAATGTCATGGATTTTGGTGCCACAGGAAAAAGGGAGGATAAGGCTACCCTACCGGTACGGAACGCGATTGATGCCTGCACAAATGCAGGTGGTGGATTAGTTTATGTACCACCCGGAAAATATACTGTTGGAACCATCCAATTGAAAGATAATGTCACGTTGCATCTTGAAGCGGGCGCCACCTTCTTTTTAAGCCAGGACCCAAACGACTTTATCCCAAATTCGCGGACAATGATATTTGCCGAAAATGCTAAGAACATAGCAGTGACCGGAAGAGGAACCTTGGATGGTTTGGCTCAATACGAGTTTATTGAAATGACCGGGGTTGATGTAGAGATAGTTGAAGAAATAGAAATCGCCAGAAAAGCGGGAATCGACATGAGAAGGTATTACCGGACGGGAATGCAGACCTATATGTTTATTCTTAACGACTGTACCAATATTCTACTTCAGGATTTTACCCTGATCAATTCACCGCTCTGGAATATCAGGCTTAACGACTGCAACAGGGTTTTTGTAAGGGGTGTTTACATCTATTCTGACCTTGAGAAAGGAGTGAATGCTGATGGTATTGATATTTGTTCAACCAGCAATGTTACTATTTCAGACTCTGTAATCATTACCGCTGACGATGCTATTGTACTGAAAACACCTCGCAGAAGAGGCGTTGACAAAGTTAATCCTATTGAGAATGTAGTAGTAACCAACTGTATACTCGGCTCGTCATCTACTCCCTTAATGATTGGTACTGAAACATTTGCCGACATCAACCATGTCATCTTCTCCAATTGCACCATACGGAACTCAAATAAGGGATTTGGTATTAACGTCCAGGATGGTGCAACAGTAAGTAACATTATCTTTAGCCACCTTACCATAGAAACCAACAGGTGCCATTGGAATTGGTGGGGCAGCGCCGAGTTATGTAAGTTTGTCTTGAAGAAACGTTCTGAAGATTCAAAACTGGGAAAAATTAAGGATATAGTCATAGATACGGTCATATCGCATATTCGCGGGACAAGTACTATAATAGGTCATCCAGACCAGTCTCTTGAGAATTTCAGAATGAACAATGTTCAAATGTTCATGAATCCGGAAAACGCAAAAGACAAAAGGGTATCGGATGCCTTGATTATTGAAAACATCAATGGTTTAAAAATAAATGATCTGAGTATCAAATGGGCTGAAGATGAAACGGAACCCACATGGAAAAGCGCACTTGTCCTAAAAAATGTAACTGATTTTGAGATCAGGTCCTTTTCCGGTCGGCAGGGGTTGAAAGACAGCGCTATTCCCGCGATACTTCTGGATAAAATCTCTGAGGGCCTGATCGTAGAATCACGTGCCGAGTCTGGCTGTTCAACCTTCATACAGTTGAAGGAAAAAGAAAAAGCGAATCTGATTCTGCGAAATAACAATTTGAAAAAGGCAAAGAAGGATATCAACTATATCTGACATTGCGAGAAACATTATTGTATAATCCTAAATTAGCACATAGAGATGAAAAAAATATTTTGCTCCTTTTTATTGGTAACCAGCTTTTTTATAAACGGTTATGCTCAGCAAAAGTCAGAGATAAATCTGACGGAAAAGAAGGTTCTCATGCCCACTTATCCTGTAGCCTCCCCTGATAAAAACCCTGTTTTTTTTAGGAATGAGGCTTTTCAAGGCGCTTCGAGATATTATTATCCTTTAAAGTTAAACGATCAATTTTCGAATGAAAGAACAGAGAAAGAATGGCAGATGCTTATTCTTGATAACGAGTATGTTGAAATTGGTATAGCTCCTGAAATAGGAGGCAAGTTGTATTACGCAACTGATAAAACCAATAACTACAACTTTATTTACAAAAATAATGTAGTACGCCCAACAAATATCGGAATGACAGGCGCTTGGGTTTCGGGGGGTATTGAATGGTGTGTTCTCCATCACCACAGGGCGTCAACCTTCCTGTCCCTTGATTATTCCATAACGGAAAACAAAGATGGCAGTAAGACTATTTGGGTAGCGGAAAACGAACCTCGCCATGGTATGAGATGGACAATCGGAGTGACCCTATTCCCCGGGAAATCTTATTTCAGAGCCGAAGGCAGGATATATAATTCTTCCCCATATACACATGCCTTCTTAAATTGGGCGAATGTTGCCGCTCATACAAATGAGAACTATCAAACTATTTTTCCTCCGAGTGCGCAAGTGGTAACATACCATTCTAAAACAGATTTTACGGAATGGCCTATCTCCAACAGCAGGTATAGAGGTCGGGATTATAATGGTACGGATATTAGCTGGTGGAAAAATGTGATTAATTCGAGTTCATTTTTCGTGCATGATCTTCAGGATGATTTTATGGGAGGATACGACCATGGCAAGAATGCAGGTACGGTACATTTCGGCGATCATAACATCATGAAGGGTGCAAAATTATGGGAATGGGGATCAGGACCAAGCGGACAAGCCACAGAGGCGATGCTTACTGAAAATGATGGCCCTTATGTCGAAATAATGGTAGGCGCATATAGTGATAATCAGCCGGATTATAGCTGGATTAAACCATACGAGGTGAAGAGTTGGGAGCAGTATTGGTATCCTGTGCGTGGTATTCAGGGCTTTAAATATGCTAATCTTAATGGAGCCGTTAATATGGAACCGAGAAATGAGAAAAATAAATATAATGTGTTTCTTGGCTACTATTCAACTGGAAAAGTTGAAAAAGCAAAAGTTATCCTTAAAAACAAGGATAAAACAATATATGAAAAAAATATAACTATTGCGCCTGATCAACCGTTTGCAGAGACTATCAGACTAGACGGAGCATATCAATTGACGGACCTTCATACCCAATTAATCAATACCACCGGCGATGTGCTGATAGAATACCAGCCAATAGAATTACCTCCGGTCGAAAAGCTTCCGGAAACCTGGCAAGGTTATCCTGCTGTGAACAAGCTTGAAACCGTTGAAGAATTGTATTTAACAGGGAAAAGGGTAGAGCAGTTTTATGCTCCCGGGTATAACCCGATGGATTGGTACAAGGCTGCTTTAGAAAAAGATCCTGACGATATCCGAACTAATATCGCAATAGGTAATATCCAACTGAAAAATGGCGATTATACCGCCGCCAGACAATCTCTTTCCAAAGCGATTAAACGGTTAACCGGTGATTATGCGATCCCTTCAAGCCATGAGGCTCTCTATTTACAGGGGTTGACATTACGAAGTTTAGGTCTTCTGCCAGAGGCGGAAGATACACTCTACCGCGCAACCTGGGACTATGCCTATCATTCAGCAGCTTATTATCAATTGGCTGAACTTTCGTGTGCGAAAAGTGATTTCCGCAAAGCTCTTCATCAAATAAACGAATCTCTCTGGACGAATGCCAGAAGTAATAGCTCTGTCACATTAAAGGCTTCTATACAACGAAAAATGCATGATTTTGATGATGCCCTTGCCACATTAAATACAATAGCTGCTACCGATCCTCTTGATTTCAGAATCAGAAATGAATATTATCTCATTGCAAAAGAATCGGGTGATACGCAGAAAGCCAATGTATTGCTTTCGATACTTAACAAAGAAATGAGAGATCATGATGATAATTATCTTGTATTAGCTATTGGTTATCTTAACAACGGCCTTCTGCCTGAAGCCGAAGATGTATTCAAACGCTATAAGGGGAATAATTCGTTTTTCAATTATTATCTGGGTTATATTTATGATAAATATGGAGATAATGCTCAGGCTTTACACTATTTTAAAGCTGCCGCCACGCAATCTATCGATTATATTTTTCCATACCGGCTTGGAACAGTAGAAGTGTTGAATACGGCATTAAAATATAATCCGACGGATGCTCACGCTTATTATTTTATAGGTAACATATTGTACGAAAAACAACCTGAGGTAGCAATGAAGAGTTGGGAAAATGCTGTGAAGTATAATCCGCAACTTTCGGTTGCATACAGAAATCTCGGGTGGGGCTATTTTTATCATTACAATGATATACCAAAGGCTATTTCTCATTATGAAAAAGCAATAAGCCTCAATAAGAACGAAGCGATTTATTATACGGAATTAAGTGAACTCTATGAACGAAACAATACCTTTGTTGAAACGCGGGTAAATCTTTTCGAAGGAGGTAACCTGGAAGTCGTGAAGGAGCGTGACGACTCGTATCAGTGGTTTATCGAGGATCTTATTTTAGCAGGACAAATAGAGAAAGCTGTTGAGTTATTGAACGATGCAAATTTTGCTTATCGCGAAGGAACATCAAGAGCCAGAAACATCAGGATCAATGCGAACCTCATGTTGGGAAAGCAATATTTCGAAAAGAAAGATTTTGATAAAGCACTTCAACATTTCCTCAAAGCTCAAATAACCAAAGAAGAAGCTGGAAATGATCGTCTGGGGAACAGAGAAGCACAGGTTGATTACTATATTGCTTTAGCTTATGAAGCACTTCGTAATCGTTCAAAAGCAAACGCTTCTTTCAAGAGATCGGTAGAATCGACATCGCGAACTGTCAACATAATGACTTATTATCAAGGGCTTAGCTATGATAAACTGGGAAATAAAGACCAAGCGAAAAGTATATTTGAATCCTTAATTTCGGAGGCTGACAGACAGTTGAAACAATCAGCAGTCTCGGAAGTCGGCATTATTTTTGGCGGACGTGAAACAACAAATGACAGACTCTCTCGTCTCTATACGATGCGGGGCTTAGGATATAAAGGTCTGGGCGAATTACAGAAAGCGAAGGATGATCTAAGCAAAGCTTTAGAATTTTCACGAAGCAATTTATGGGCACAAGTGGAAAAGTTAGAATAAAAAAATAATTAACTTTGCATAATATATCAAAGTTGATGTACATTTGTTAAACTTACAATGCAAATAAAGTAGACTTTTATCGTATGAAAATGTGTAAACAGCAAAAAATCTCCCGTTTCTTTACGCTTTGGGGAGTAACAGTAGCATCGTTATTACTTTGGGGATGTAGTGGAACAGGTGGGACAAACGAATCGTTCGAGCGATCCGACTATCATACACGGGGTATAGGGCAGTATCCCGGTAATCCAAAAGAAGATTTCTCTCCTGAATTGGCGCCGGATAAATCCGGCTACAGAAACATAGCCCTTCTGCGTTCGGCCTTCAATTCATCCAGCCACGACTATAACCTGACGGCCCAACTAACAACAGATGGTATTGCAACCGATCAGCAACCGCAATACCTGATACTTTCAACTCCTGCGGGCGAAGTTCCCCGGCGTGAACGCGAATGGATGATCGATCAAGGTCCGTATTCCCGGAATACCATAGAAGGGGCGGATACCTGGTTCCGGATGGCACTGAAAAATTACAGTAAATCGATTGATAAACTGGTACTGGTAGGAAATCTTATTTACAATGATCAATTGGCAAAAGAAGGTTTTGAGATTATATGTCAGGGTTCCAATGACGGACAGAACTGGACGGAGATAGGTAGGTTGAGTGGCAAAGGGCTACCTGGCGAAGATTTGCGTTATCGTGTTCCGGTTACCGATCCGAACAAACAGACCGAACAGATCTCCTTGCCGGTTCGTAAACTGAATGAGACCATTTCGTTTGATAAGGAGGCTACCTATTCTGACTATCGTGTTTTACTGAAGATGGTCGGCGCTCATAGCTGGGTGTTTATGGCCGCCAATTTTTATAATAAGGGTAGTCTAGTGGAAATGAAACCGTCTCAGTTCTTCAATAGTTCCTGGATGAGTGCGACGACAGGAGAAGAATGGTTATATGTGGATTTGGGGAGTCATTCCGAAGTGGATAAGGTTATTTTGCACTGGATCAACAAGGCTGTCAGAGGGACAGTTCAGATTTCGGGCGATGCGGCTCAGTGGACGGATGTTGCTGAATTGCCGGGAGGAGAGAATCTGATCGACGAGATTTCCCTGAACGGGATAAAGAACGCGCGTTATGTGCGCATCCTGATGCAGCAGCCAGCAAATGACGAGCGTTATATTCTAAGCGAATTGGAAGTAATGGGTAAAGGTGGCCTGGTTCCCCGACCTGTCGCCTCACCTGCCGTTTTAAAAGGAAAGATCAATTTGTCCGGTGGAAACTGGAAACTTCAACGGGCTTCCGAAGTGACTGGAACGGGCGAAAAGATATCGACTCCAGACTTCAAACCGGAAAGCTGGATTGTGGCTACTGTTCCGGGAACTGTATTGAGCAGTTATAAAAATATCGGGGCAATCGCCGATCCCAATTATGCGGATAACCAGTTGCAGATATCTGAGTCATTCTTTAATTCCGACTTCTGGTATCGTAATGAGTTCGAGGTGCCGAACGACTTTAAACAGGAGCGTCTCTTCCTGAATTTCGATGGTATCAATTGGAAGGCGAATATATATGTGAATGGTAAAAATACAGGGCGTATCGATGGTGCCTTTATGCGTGGCAAGTTTGATGTTACGGATGCGATCGTTCCAGGTAAGAATGTGATTGCCGTAGAGATCATCAAAAACGAACATATTGGTGCGATCAAAGAAAAAAATGTACAGAGCACGGATTTCAACGGAGGTATTCTGGGGGCTGATAATCCCACATTCCATGCCACGATTGGTTGGGACTGGATCCCAACGATGCGCGGACGCAACATCGGGATCTGGAACGATGTGTTTCTGACTACTACCGGAAAAGTAACAGTAACTGATCCACTGGTTACTTCTGTATTGCCGTTGCCTGATACAACCTCTGCTGTCTTGACAGCACAAGTGATTGTGAAGAACCATGATAGCCATGCCGTACAGGGTATACTGGAACTAAGTCTCTGTGATCGCCTGATTGAGAAACCGATAGAACTGGCAGCCGGAGAAGAAAAGGAAATTGTATTTGATCCATTGGAAGTGCAGAACCCTCGTCTGTGGTGGCCTAACGGCTATGGCGAACCGAATCTCTACGATGCTCACTTTGCCTTTAAGGTGGATGACAAAGTGTCGGACAAAAAATACTTCAAAGTCGGTATTCGCCAGATGACATTCAACGAAGATAATCACATCCTGAGCCTCTTTATCAACGGCCGCCGTTTTATAGGTCGGGGTGGCAATTGGGGGTTCAGTGAATCCAACCTGAATTATCGCGCCCGTGAATACGATATTGCGGTCGCCTATCACGCTGATATGAACTTTACGATCATGCGTAACTGGGTCGGCATGATCGGAGACGAAGAGTTATATGATGCCTGCGACCGTTACGGTATCGTGATCTGGCAAGACTTCTGGCTAGCAAATCCGGCCGACGGACCTGATCCATATTATCCGGAAATGTTTATCGCCAATGCGGAAGATTATGTGAAACGGATCCGTAGCCATGCCTCCATTGGCCTCTATTGCGGACGTAATGAAGGTTTCCCACCTGAACAGATCGACCAGGCTTTGCGCCGGATTATCCGGGAAGACCATCCGGATATCCATTATATATCTAGCTCGGCTGACGGTGTAGTAAGCGGCCACGGCCCCTATCGTATGTTGCCGGCTAAAGAATACTTCATGTTAAAAACGGGGAATGACAAATTCCATAGCGAACGTGGTATGCCGAATGTGCTGACTTATGAAAGCATGCTCCGCACCTTCTCGCGGGAAGGTCTTTGGCCGCAGGGTGACCAGTGGGGTATGCATGACTATACCCGCGAAGGTGCGCAGGGTGCTACTTCTTTCAACGAGATCATAGCCAAGGGGTACGGTGAACCTCAAAGTGCCAAAGAATTTTCTGAACTGGCACAGTGGGTGAACTACGACGGTCACCGTAGCCTGTTCGAGTCCAGAAGCCAGAATCGTAAAGGTTTGCTCATGTGGATGAGCCATTCCTGCTGGCCTTCTATGGTGTGGCAGACATACGATTATTACTTCGAACCAACAGCAGCCTATTTCGCTATCAAGAAGGCTTCCGAACCATTACATATCCAATGGAACCCGGCAACCGATGAAGTAGAAGTGGTAAATTACAACGCCGGCTTCCACAGAGGACTGATTGCAAAAGTACAGGTGTTGAATATGGATGCCTCCGTAGCTTGGGAAAAAGAGGTGACGATCGACAGTAATGAAGATACAACCAATAAATGCATCCAACTGGAATTCCCGGAAAACCTGTCGAAAGTACATTTTATCAAGATGGCTTTAGTGGGAGATGGAAAGGTGGTTTCTGACAACTTCTATCACAGAAGCCTGGAGGCAAATAATTATCAGGATCTGCGTAAACTTCCGAAAGTGGCATTGCAGACTGAAGTCTCCACCAACAAAGACGCTGATGGAATCTGGAACGGAGTAGTCGTAATAGAGAACACTGCTTCAACTCCGACATTGATGATCCGTGTCAACATAGTGGGAGATAAGGACAACCAGCAGTTTCTGCCGATGTTCTATTCCGATAATTACTTTGCTTTGCTTCCGGGAGAAAAGAAAGAGGTTCACTTCCACTGGAAAGACGAAGATACCCGGGGCAATGCTCCGAAAGTCATTGTTTCCGGATATAATGTAAAGTGAGATCAGTCGCATATTCGTAGCCAACTTTGCTCGTACCCACTCACCATTTGGCGTTATCAAATAACTTAGAACAAAGGCGTGTGAACGATGGCGCAGTTTGCAAAAATTGGGACCTGATAATTCAAGGCGAATTTAAGGCATAAATTGCTCAAGAAGCGGGTTTCAATGAATAAATGTTGTAATTTGTAAAAACAGCGGGGGCACTCTTTGTGAGTACCCCTCCTTCTTATTTCGGGAAGGCTTTGTAATAATTATCCTTTAGTATTATTACAACTCGATCATAAATTTGCCATAATCAAGGAGAGATTTGGCAGAAGGTTATTTGCAGCATGGCTTCATCTTCATGGGTTTGTTCCAGTTCCTTAGCCCAACTTTCACCCTCAAAAATATTTTCCACTACAACTTCGCTTCAACCCCAGCACCGGCCAGGAAGCTCCTTGTTATCGATTGAAGGAGTCCTACCGTGACGTGCGCGGAAATGTACACTCCCTCATCGTGCTGAACATCGGCTTTGAGCCGTCCCTGACACCCTTTCAAGTCAAGCGCATTGCGCGGGCTTTGACCTGGCGCTTCCAAAACCGCAACAACGCATCCCTTTTCCAGGAAAATCCGGACGGGCTTTCCCCCGCCGAACGTCTCTTGGCCGAAAGGTATTGGCAGCGCATCCTCCATGAAAGCGGGATCGACCGGTTCAACCAGAAAAAAAACCAATCCAAGACGGAGGCTGAGAGATACATCGACCTTGATACCGTAGAACACACGGATGCCCGTAATGCCGGTGCGGAATGGCTTTGCAAACAGACCCTCGACCGCCTTTATGGACTGAAGGAGGACCTGGAACGCCACCTTTGCCGTATGACCGACAACCTATTTAATATAGACAACCGCATCGCGCTCTTCGACTTGACCAATTTCTACTTTGAAGGACGGAAGGCGGGAAGCCGCAAGGCGCGTTTCGGGCGGAGCAAGGAGAAACGCTCCGGCTGCCGCCTGC
>JAVBUH010000069.1:0-18863 GCA_031555505.1 Tannerellaceae bacterium | reverse complement strand
TCTTGTGGGGAAATCTGCTTTCACCCTTTCACTTTCTTCAGTCAGTCAGTGGCTTAGGGTGAAAGGGGACTTCAAAAAGCAGATGTGCTGTCACTTTTGACCAGATGCAGGCCTTGCTCAAACGAGGCCTGCGCCTCACTCTCCCTGAGGCCTGCGCCTCACTCTTCCTGAGGCCTGCGCCTCGTCCAGGTGAGGCGCAGGCCTCGATTTGCACGCTCTCCCATCAAATTATACCACTCATTACCGAGGAATCAGATAGGATGCCGCAGCCTCCTGTGTAGGATAAATACGAACTGGCTGAAACGTAAAAAGGTGCGACAGGATGAGTGTCGCACCTTTCTATGATGAAGCCCCGGCCGATAGGCTGATAGCAGATTTTCGGTTGGTGGCTATGCGAGGGGGCTCTTTACTTCATATACTGTGCCAAGTCGGCAGGCAGGTAGAAGGTGTTGTTTTGATCCACATAAACAACTACGGAATTCAGCCGGATCTCTTCATTGGCTTTGCGGCCTGATTTTACGATATTGGAGAACGGGGTGATGGTGAGTTGTTTGTTTTTGTTCTTCTTGTCTTTCACTACGAGGGTGGGGACACCTTTGCTGTCACTGGCCGGAATGATTTCGCAGGTATAGGCGCTGAACACGTCGGTGTGACGGGCGAAAAGCTGATGGGTCACTTCATCCAGTTGGGGTAACCCGAGGGTGGCACAGAGGTAGTGGTTCAGTTCCACGTTGGTGAGGTTGCCCATCGGAAGACTTCCTTTCGGATGGTAGGCCGCGAGGAATACTTCTTCGCCGGTATGGCCGCCGGTGGTGAAACCGAAGCAGGTCTTAGATGTGATCAGCTTGGCCATGAACGAGGTGAGCGAGCCGCTGTACAGCGAAGGTTCGATGCCTTCAGACGAACGCTGTTCTACCGGAACGGGGCTGTTTTTATAATCTTTGCAATGGTTCAATGCATTCAGTTCTGCGGCACTCAGTTCAAAACCGGCGTAGGTGCGGAAGATGTTCTGCACTTCGGAATTGGGTTCGCTGTTTACTTTTTTAGCAAAACCTTCGGCGGTGAGTTTAAACTGGGAGAAGTTGTTGAACAACTGGTCTTTCGTCAGTTTGTCGTATCCGGTACATTCACGTTTACCCAGGCTGAGGCCGCTGTTGCCGTGGTCGGGCAGGATCACAACGACTGTTTCGCCGTTCTGGCGGGCGAATTCAAGGGCAGCGCCGCAGGCACGGTCGAACGCCAGGAAATCGGTTGCCATACCTACCGGATCATTACCGTGTGCAGCCCAGTCTACTTTGCTGCCTTCTACCATCAGCACGAAGCCTTCGGGGTCTTTAGACAGTTTGCTGATAGCCAGACGGGTCATCTCTTCAATAGACGGTTGTTCGTTGGGGTTACGGTCAATGTCGTAAGCCATTTCGCGGTCGCCATACAGCGCCCACAGTTTGTCGCCCTGTTCGGCGCGCATACCTTTCAGGTCGTTTTTGTATACGCCATAGCCGTTGGCTTTCAAGTGGGCTTCGTCGGCAGCCGAGAGCAATGACACCCCACCGCCGATCACCACACTCAGGTCGTTATGCGCCATTTGCGGGGCGATCCATTCGTATTTACCGCGGTTGTAGCTATGAGAGGAACAATCGGCCGGGGTAGCATGCGGAAATTCGCAGGTGAATACCAGGCCGATTGCCTTATTCTGTTTTACTTTGGCCGCTTCCATTATGGTAGCCAGCGGTTGGTAGGCACGCGAGGGATCCATTGGGAAGATGTCGTTGTTGCCATCAGCTACCGGATAGGTGGATACATAGCCTGTACGGCTGGGGTAACCCGTCATGTAGCAGGATGTAGTGGGAGCAGAGTCGCCGATCGGCGCGTTGGACGAGAAAGTAGATACCGTTCCGCACAGATAGGGGTCAATGTTCAAATCGGGCTTATCCGGATTCGAATACCATTGCAACCAGCGCGACACTGACAGCACAGGCAGTGAAGTACCATCGGGGATCATCACGATCAGGTTTTTCACCGGTTTTACGTTTTGTACATCGGCCGCATAACCCGGAAGCATGATGACAGCCAACAAAAGCAGGAAAGTCAATTTTCTTTTCATAACACTCTTTTTTAATGATGCTGATAATATAATATGTTATTTATTGATCGTCGCCAGGATGATTGTAGGGTTAGCTTCCCCTTCTTCGTCATCTATGTAGGAGAGAATCCTTTTATTGTCTTCCGATAAGCACTGAGGGATAAAATAGTTATTCGGTTCAATTCCGGAAACGCCGGTAAAATGAGCCTGATGTAACTGATTTTTCTTTTTATCCAGGTAGAAGCTATACGTTTTTTTGTCTATTACGGCAGTAAAGAACAGGTAGGTTTCATTTTCGCCCACTATGCGTAGTTTAGCCATATCGGCAAAGAAGTCTTTGGCCGGATCTGTCAGGCTGTGCCTTTTTTCCATGGTAGCACTGTATGGCCCCATCTCCAATACCATCCGTGGACGGAGCGAATAGTCCGGCAGTAGGGTATAAATGGTATCATTGAACAGTTCCTTCAGGTAGTTGTCCGAACCGGAATCAAAAAACATCCCTTCATATAGGAAAAGCGTGAACATACCTTTATTTACATATTCTTCCGCACAGATAACGCTGTCTTGTTGTATACCGTTTCCGTCGAAATAGATCAGCCTGTTCTGCCGTTTTCCGCTCATATTTTCTATATAACCGGCATACAGGTCATTTCCGGCCGGAATTGCCGACCCGATTGGCTTGGGCGTTTTGATTTCTTTTACCGGTGTGCCGTCCAGTTCAAAAAAACGGAGTTTATTGGCTTGCCGGTCAACCAGGCAAATGGTATTCCCTTCCATAAATGCATCCCAGATAGCGATGAATTCGTAAGGTCCTTCTCCTTTGCGGCTGATATCGTTCAGATACTTTCCGGTTTTGTCAAATACGAAACAACGATCATCCTGAATAACAACCAACCGTTCACCGGTGTCAAACAGCTTCCAGATCATACTGATCAGGATACTGTCGTTTGTTTCCAGCTTTACCTCCCGGATATCATGCGCGATAGTTGATAAAGGAATCTCTTCCGGGTGAGGCAACAGTGCTGCTACATCATAGGTTGTAAATGCTTCTTTATTATTACCGGTACATCCGGCCAGCAGTCCGGCTATTGCACAGACAGATAATAGATTGCAAATCTGTTTCATATTCATTATAAACAGGTTGTTTACAGTAATTGAATGATTTCTTCCGGAAAGATCGTTAGCTTTTCCACACCGGTTTCTGTTACCAGAAAACTATTCTCAATACCCACGGCGCCAACGCCGGGGATGACGAATTTCGGTTCGAGTGCGAATACCATACGGGGTGCCAGTATCTCTTTGGAACGGGGAGCGAGCACGGGCAGTTCGTTTATTTGCAGTCCGATACCGTGTCCTACAAAGCCGGCCTGTTGTCGGGTACCCATAAAGCAATCGGCCAAGCCTTCTTTTTGGGCGATAGCCAGGGCGATATTGTACAACTCGGCACACGGTGTGCCGGGACGGGCTGTGCGTTCTATCTCGCTTTGGATGGCGAGCGCCACCTGATGGGCGCGATAGGCTTCCCCGGGGAGTTGGCCTACGGCGAAGGCGCGTGTCATGTCGGTCATATACGGTGTATAGTTACCGGCCATATCCACCATCACAGCTGTTCCGTCTGTGAGGATCGTTCCGTTGGCGCCGATCGGGAGCGTGTCGTTCACGCCGCCGCCACCCAGGGCAAAGTCGAAGGGAGAGGCGTTTTCGGCATTTTCACCCGCCAGGATGCTCCCCATAAATATATCCATATTGGCGCCAAAGGTGCGGAAGAGTCCCATCGAGCCATTGAGGCGCATCCGTCGTTCTATTTCGGCCTGGAAAGCAACATCGGTCATTCCCGGATGGAAACATTCCCTGATTTCGCCGTATGTTTTTGCATGCAGCGCGGCTGATTGGCGAAACTGGGACAGTTCCCAGTCGGTCTTTACGCAGCGCAGGTTGCGCAGCAGCGGGGTGGCATTGAGCGTGTTGGCCGATGGGAATACGGCAGCCAGGCGGATATAGTCGGCATACGTCAGTTCGTCGCCTTCAAGCAATAGCTTCGCGGGCATCGGAATACCATGCGCGGAAAATAATTCGGCCATTTGTTCCGGTTTGCGGATGTAGGCCACACGTTCGCCTTCCATACCGTTGGGGCGTTTGACAAACAGCCAGGGATCGCCTTCCAACGGCAGGTAATAATAGCCATTAAAAAGATGGCCGGTCATATAAATCAGGTTGACATCCACACTCAACAGGCAGCCGTCGGCGCCTGCTTTGCTCATCGATTCCCGGAGACGTTCCCGGACCTCTGCGATATGCTCGTTCAATAATTCGTTCATTCCTCTTATGTAATCAATTAACTATCAGTTTATATACTGTTTGAGTTCCTGCTCGTATATCTCCCGGCTGATGATGCGGTAGTGCGGCTTATAGGCTGCTTCGAATGCCTGGCTGTGATGGCCTACATAGTCTCCTTCAGCCAATCGCTGGGAGATAGCTGCCTTATCGGCTGCATAGTCAGGGAGGGGTAAAGCCATGGAGGCAATGATCGCTTCGATGCGGTTCCACTCTGTTGTCCAATCAGCTACCGGCATCGGCTGGATACCGTTTACACTACGCACGAAGGCATCAAAGAAGACAGGATAGGGTATTTTCCCTTCTTTAATAACCGACAGGTTCACCCGGAGGTAATTCCCTTCCCAGCCGAGCGGTTCAATTCGTTCTCCTTCCACCTCGGTATATGCATCCAGTTCACGGCGCAGGTAATTGCCGGCGGCTGTGGTATCGCTTACGATATGTCCCGGGCCGTATTTATCCTGGAAAAAGTTCTTGTACAAGTCTTTCAGGGTAGATGCCGGATACTGCCGCATCTGTCGTTCTACGGAAGCGCGGACTGCCGTTTCGAATGGATCATTCGTCTGTTTACACCCGGATAGCAGTACCATCATCAGGCAACATCCTGTCAACAGTATACCTCTCATTATTTAATATGTTCTTTGAGTGCATTGGCCAGGTCTTCGCCCATAACATTCTTTGCAATGATCACACCATTGGGGTCCAACAAGATATTCGCCGGTATACCACGTACGCCATACAGGGCGGGAATTTCAGAATCCCAGTATTTGAGGTCGGACAGGTGTGTCCAGGTGAGGCTGTCGTCGGCAATCCCTTTCAGCCAGTTGGCACGGTTGTAGTCTAGCGAGATGCCGATAATGGTGAAGTTCTTGTCTTTATATTCGTTGAATAGCTTGACCACGTTCGGGTTCTCTTTCCGGCAGGGCGGACACCAGGATGCCCAGAAATCGAGCAGCACATAGTTGCCGCGGAAGGCTTGGAGTGATACCTGCACACCGGCCGTATCGGGCAGCGTGAAATCAGGAGCCGTTTGGCCAATCTCCACATGCTCCAGCCGTTTGATAATCTCATCGAGATCAATTATATAGGGGCTGTTGTTCAAGTCGGGCGAGAACGTGGTACGTGTTGCTTTCAGTGTATCCAGCGGAAGCTGGTAGGTGAAGTAACGGTAGAGGTAAAAGGCGGCAACCGGCGATGCAGGATGTGCCGACACGAAGTTGGTGATGCTGAATCCAGGCTCGTGTATCTTCTCTGCATAGCCAAGGAACAAGTCGTTGACCGGTGAGTGGGCGACGATAAATTGATCTTTTTGCGCACTCATGGTTACGTCCATGGTTACGTTTTCGATAAAAAACGGATAGGGGTGGTTCATCTCATCGGTAGCCAGACCGAAAAGCAGTGGTTGTTCCGTTTCGCCCTTGAAGGTGAATTTCCCTTCTGCGAGCATAACCGAGTCCACATTGAAGAACATCTTGTTGCGGAACGCCTTCAGGTAAATCATTCCTTCCTGCTGGTCGTTGACCACGCCGTTGATCACATAGCCTTTCGGCTTTTCCTGGCAGCCCCACAAGGTAAGGGCGGCTACGCAAAGTGCAAAGAAATACGTTAACTTCATATTCGCATATAATTATATATCAGGGTGGTGATAGCGCCCTTTCTTCCATGTGGTATGGCCATATTCAATGGCGCGGGCAGGACAACGGTGGATACAGGCCGAGCATTGCACGCAATGTTTGCCCCATTCCGGGCGGCCGTTTTCCATGGTGATGGTACCTGTAGGACAGATCCGGGCACAGAGGCCACAGGATGTACATACATTATCTATCGCTCTGAATGATACGTGTGAGGCAAAAGCGGTAAAAAGCGGATAAATGAGCTGGCTTTTCAAGACAGAAGCCGGGCCGGTGGTGTATAACCCATCTCCATGGCCATTCCGAATGGCTTCCCTAATGGCATCCAACCGCATGGGCGCTTGCAGCAATTTGGCTTCTTCCACTTCTCTGGGATCCGTGTCGAACATGTTGATATTCATCAGAATATAATTGTTCGGCATTTGTACGGAATAGGCGCCACTCAGTAAAAGGTTGCGTTTGAACAAGGCTTTACGCATGATCTTGTCTGTATACCCGCATTCATCGCCACAGGTACAAACGGTGTAGATAGGCTGTCCGGCGTATGCTTCCAGCGTGAGCCGCTTGATAAACCGGAGGATTGGGAGTGATGGTCCCCAGGAGTGAACGGGAAAGACAAAAAACACATATTCGTCTTTCTGCAACAGATAGCGATATTCCGCTTTCTTTTGCTTCAGTTCATCGGCTACTGCTATCAATGCTCCTCCGAAGGTTGCTTCCAGTTGTTTTGCCACCCAACGTGAGTTGCCGGTTCCTGTAAAATAGAAGACCATAGGGAAATGATTTATTTCTGTTACAAAAATAGCGAATAAATTCATTATAAAAATTACTTTTGCAGAAATGTAACCCGAAGGTTGCCTATATGTGTGCTTAATTCTAAGTAAATACCGATATGAAACGAACACTATTGGCCTGCATAGCGCTGGCCTGCCTTTCATTCAACCAGGTAACCGCACAGGATGCCGCCGTGAAAAAAATCATTGAAACCGGACAGACCGATAACCGTACAATGCATCACCTGGATATACTGACCAATCGTTTTGGCGGAAGGCTCGTTGGTTCGGATGCCTACGAAAATGCGGGCGAATGGATGATCCGAGAGTTTAAAAGTTGGGGACTGGACGTGGAATTGCAGGAAGCCGGCAGTGTGCCGATGGGTTTTAACCGTGGTCCCTGGTTCGGACGGATGTTGAGCGACAACGGGATGATCCTGCATTTCGCTACGCCTTCGTATACATCGGGCACCAAAGGGTTGCAACGGGGGCATGTACTAATGGAACCGCGTACGCAGGACGAATTTAACCGTATCAAAGGCAAGCTCAACGGTGCCTGGGTGCTAATCTCGGGCAAGAGCACCGGTTTCCCGATCGACCGTTCGGCCAAAGGCGATTCTATCCGGCTGGTGATCAAGGCCGATAATGATGAAATAGTGAAAGAGAACCGTGAGATTTCCCGGCAGAACTATGCCGGTGGCGAACAAAAGGAACTGAAGCCTTATCGTGAATATCCCGGACTGTATTATCGGGAAATGTGCGAAGCCGGTGCGTTGGGATTCATCCAATCTTCAACGGTTCCCATTCGGGCCTTGTACGACCGGAATATGATAGATCACATGCCCGACGCTTCGTTTGACAACCTGCCCGAACAGCCCGATATCAAACTTGACGAACACCAGTTTGCCCTTATCGAACAGATGGTGAAGGAGCGGCGTGAATTCCTGCTCGAATTTGATATCCGGAACCATTTCCGCCTTGGCCCGGTGAAATACCACAATGTGGTGGCATCCATCAAAGGCAGTAAATATCCGGATGAGTATGTGATTGTGAGCGGACACCTCGATGCCTACGATGTGGCTACGGGAGGAGTGGATTGTGGTACCGGTATCGGGCCGATGATGGAAGTAGCCCGTATGATCGCCCTGTCGGGAGCGAAACCTAAGCGTACGATCTTGTTTATCGCTTTTGCCGGTGAAGAGTTCGGCTTGCTGGGCGCCAAGGCATGGGTGAAGACCCATGCGTCAAAAATGCCTAAAATTGTCAATGTGTTCAATCGCGACGGTGGGCCGCTGCCTCCGACCGGTATCACAGTGCCGCAAAGCTGGTACGATGAGCTGGTGAAGATTTGCGAGCCGATCGCCAAGATACGTCCTGATTATCCGTTTGAAGTCAAATTGCAGACCTCGCCATCCCGCAAACCGAAAGTGCCCGGCGGTCATGATGGTACTGTCTTTGCCATGCAAGGCGTACCCATCATCAGCTTTACTACGGAGGACTTTAAGGGATATGATTTCAACTATGGCGAGATCTGGCATACCGAACGCGACCTCTACACCAAGAATATCCCCGAATATCAGGAACAGACAGCTACGGTTACTGCTATTGTGGCCCTTGGTATTGCCAACCTCGACAAACCCCTCCCACGGGAAGGGGTCTATGCCGAGGAGTAATGTTTGGCAGTGCGCTTAGCCGGAACAACGCCAGCAGGACGACGATTAGAATGTAATATCGATACCGGCCAGTACGATGGCTTTCGGCATCGGATAGCCATCGTTTATTGTATAGCGGGTGGCGGTGAGGTTTTCGCCTTTGACGAAGAGGTTGAGCGAACGGATATCGTTCCCGAATTTGTAGGCAGCCCGGGCATTCAACAGTGTGTAATCTTCTGTTTGCGGATTATCGCCGGTAGTGTTCGGGTACAGACCGAAGATAGACTGCACGTTCACCGAAGCGGTGAAACGGCCGGTTTGCAACAAGGCTTCGGTAAAGAACTTGTGTTTAGGGGCGGCTACGATCACCTTATTTGTATGCAGGTAGCTGTAGTTGGCGGTGAACGACAACAGGCGAATGGGCGCCCAACCGGCTTCCACCTCTATCCCTTTGTTGTAGAATTTGCCGATGTTGGTCAGTTTGCCCTGAACAGGCTGGATCATATCTTCGCCATCGATATAGAAGGCGGTCACTTCGGCCCGCAATGTATTGTCGAAGAAATGCTGACCGATCGATGCTTCGTAGTTCATCATATTCTCAGGCTTGAGGTCGGGATTCGCTATCGAGTAGGGGGGATAGGAGATATACAATTCGCGCAGGTTGGGACTGCGGAATCCTTTGGAAAGGGATACTTTGATGGTATTACCTTCGAACGGACGGAACGCCAGACCCGCTTGCGGAATCCACTGGTTGCCATAGGTGCTACTATGCTCGAAACGAATACCGGCATTGAGGCTGAGCTGCTCGAACAGGTCTTGTTGGGCAATCACGTAACCGGCTGTTTCGTTCACGCTTTTGTCTACGATCTCCCCCTTGGGACGATTGATCGAGTCGTTCCATGCATGTCCGCCCCAGTTTTTGTAATCAATACCGGCTGTAAAGCTGTTGCCATCAAAGAGGCGAAAGGATTGGTAGAGGAGTACACCTGTATTATGGTCGTCCGAACGGAAAAGGAATGTCCGTGGCTTGCCGCCTTCCCTATACCCATCGTTGATCTCGTGGTTGCCCCAGTTGTAAAATGCCTGCACAGCGCCACTTGAACGCTCGAAATGGTTTTCAAAGCCTACGGAGGCCGTTCCACGAAGTACGTCGATCAGGTTGTCTATCATCGGAGTAGAGACAGTGCCGGGGTTTTGTGTCTTGTACTTGGCCAGACTTACATCGCCTTTTACTTTATAATGTTCGTTCAGGCGGTAGCCCAGGTTGGCAAAGCCATTCGTGATTTGGAAAGCTGAATGGGGACGGTGACCGTCGGTGCGATCATGGTTGAGGGAAATGAAACTGCTGAAATTGCCTGCGTTGTATCCATTATTGAGCATATATTTCTGCGTATTGTACGAACCGTACATCAACCGCGCCTGTGTGCGCCTTCCCGGTCGGGTATGTTGCCGGGTAATGATGTTGATCACACCACCCATAGCGTTCGAACCGTACAACAACGAGCCTGGTCCACGGATCACTTCCACCCGTTCCACATCCGAGGCTACGTAGGTATCGGGCAATGCATGGCCAAATACACCGGCCCATTGCGGTTGTCCGTCGAATAGGGTTAACACCTTATTGCTTTGCCCTACACCACGGATATTCACCATACCGGCAGATCCGGAAGATACGCCAAAGCCCGTTATGCCACGCTGGGTGACAAACAGTCCGGGAATGCGCTGTGATAGTACGGGTAGCAGGGCCGATTCGCTGCTGGCTTCAATCTCGCGGCGATCTACAATGGAGATGGATAGCGGTACAGTATTGCGATTTACCTGTATTTTATTCGCTGAGATCACCACCCCCTGCAGGTGGATCAGGCTGTCTATCACTTCCGGATCGGAATCAGTTGTGGTTACGATCGTATTCCCCAATAGGGAAAAGGCGCTTGCGGCCAATGTCATGGTACAGAAAAGCATTCGTTTCATGTGATTCTTGCATGTGTTTACTGCCCGCAAAAGTAACACAATTGTTTAAATAGGTGTTACTGTCTCGCTATAAAAGCGAAAAAAACGTGTTACAAAACGAAAAATAGGTGTTACTTTCTCAGTCAGCCCGGCTCATTACCAGCTTGCCGTGTTTGATCCCTTTAATAGTAGTTAGCCCATCGGAAAGATTTGTCAGGCGATGGGCTTCTCCCATGACCGTCGCGATATGCAGGCAGAAGTTTTGATTGATATAATATTGTGTAGACGAGAGGATCACATCGGTATATTGTTGCTGGATAGCTGCGATCTTGGAAGCTATCTCTTTCTTTTTTTGGTCGTACATGATAATGATTGTGCCTGCTACAATGTGGTTGCATTGCCATTTGGTTTCGGCCACGTTTTTTTCAATCAGGAAACGAATGGCCTGCGAACGATTGGAAAAACCATTGTTCGCTACATAGCTGTCCAGTGATTCCAATAAATCATCTTCCAGCGAAACCCCAAACCGTTTAAGTGACATATCCTCAGTTTACTAATGTTTTTATGATGTAAATCTAGATAAAATCGCCGGGATTTTACACCGGCAAGATAAAAAAAATCAAGTCCATTGTTGATTTTCTGCCTTTGCGTCTGTACTTTATGCACAATTTTGTAAGTTTAGAGTTCAAACGTATTCAGACCATCCGATATAACTCCCTGTACAACGTAATTATCTTTATGGCGCTATCAAGCCCGATTCCTAAATTTGCTGAGGTATAGGGAGGGAATTGGACACCGGCATGAGCATTATAGCTTGTAGAGGAAAGTGATAATCTTTAATAATAGAAGCTGACCCTATTGGTGACAGCCAGGATACTTATTACTGCCAGTCTGATAATGAATACAACAGAACCATGAGAATAGGAGCTTTTGGGGACAGGCAGAAAATCGAAGGGAGGGTATACTTTTAGAGGAAAGATACAATTATTCCGTATAAAACAAATCGGAAGCAGACTTTCACAAGCCCACTTCCGAAAAAACGAATTGTCTAACCTAACTATTATTACCACAAAATTAGGAAATCATTTTGATATATCAACTTTTTTCCCTATAATACCTTGCATTTAACAGAATGTATGTATATATGGGACAAAATTAGGTTACAAATTGTATATTTGTATCATTTAAGCAGATCAGAAATGGAAAAAATACGCTTTGGAGTGGTAGGTACCAACTTTATTACCGATTGGGTGATTGCCGGTGCACGGCAGGACGAACGTTTTGAATTGACAGCCATCTATTCGCGTACGCAAGAGACGGCGGATGCCTTTGCCGCCCGGTACCAGATTCCGCATACATTCACTTCGCTGGAGGAAATGGCGGCCAGTCCGTTGATAGATGCTGTATATATAGCTTCGCCCAATTTCCTGCATGCCGAACAAAGCATCCTGTGTATGCAGCATGGCAAACATGTGCTCTGTGAAAAGCCTTTTGCTTCCAATGCCCGTGAAGCGGCGGCGATGGTCGAAGCGTCGCGTCGTTACAATGTGACCCTGATGGAGGCGATGAAATCTACGCTGACCCCCAATTTTCTGGCTGTACGTGATCAGCTGCACCGGATCGGGCAACCGCGGTGTTATTTTTCGTCTTTTTGCCAATACTCGTCGCGCTACGATAAATATAAAGAAGGAATTGTGCTGAATGCCTTCCGTCCCGAACTGTCTAACGGGGCGATGATGGATATCGGCGTGTATACCCTGTATCCGATGGTGGTATTGTTCGGACGGCCGAAAGAGATACGGGCAACCGGCATAGTCCTGGATTCGGGGGCCGATGGGCAGGGTTCGGTGTGCTTCCGGTACGACGATCTGGACGCGGCCATACTCTATTCCAAGATAGCCAATTCGGCATTGCCTACCGAGATACAGGGAGAAGACGGAAATATTACACTCGATAAGATCAATATCATCGGGCGGGTGACGTATACCCCTCGTCCCGCACCTTCATCGGGAAAAGGGCCGCTTCCGGAAACGGAAGATATCAGTGCTCCGACGCTTAACGATGAGTATTACTATGAAGTGGCGGAGTTTATCAATCTGATCCAGACCAGCCGACGGGAATCAGTTGTTAATAGCCATGAACACTCGCTGATTACCCTCGAGATCATTGACGAAGTACGCCGTCAGTTAGGCGTAGTGTATCCGGCCGACCAACGATAGGGTAGTCTGCCGTCTAATGATAGAAGAAAGCATGAAGGTTTTACTTTACCAGCAGGGCGCAGATTTTTTCCAGCCAGATGGCATCTGTTTCATCAAAACTATTTAGTGTATCGCTGTCGATATCCAGGACGGCGATAACTTCATTGCCTTGCATCAGTGGAACTACGATTTCCGACCGGGAGTCCGAGCTGCAGGCAATATGGCCGGGAAACTGATCCACATCAGGTACCACGATCGTCTTTTTTTCTTTCCAGGCCGTACCGCATACCCCCTTGCCGAACCGGATACGCGTACAGGCGATCTGTCCCTGGAAGGGCGACAATACCAGTTCGTTGTCTCTAACCGTATAGAAACCTACCCAGAAAAAGCCGAATGTTTGCCGGAGAGCGGCTGCGATGTTGGCCATATTGGCTATAAGATCAGTTTCGCCCGTTACCAGGCCGACGAGTTGGGGCAGGAGGGTGGCATATTGTTCTTCCTTGCTTCCAGTGTGTGCGATATGTAATGTCTCTGCCATGATGATTGTAATATGGCGTCAAAATTGGGTATTAAATCGCATATCACGGTATGGCAGCCTGTTTTTTTTCGTTAATAGATGCAAATGGGAGTTCATACTGTCGTATCTTTGCAGACTATGAAGAATCAAAATGCACCTTTGGTACTGGGAACGTTGCCGGTAGGGAAGCTGTTGTCGCAATATGCTGTGCCTGCCATCATCGCTATGACGGCTTCCTCCCTGTATAATATAGTAGACGGTATCTTTATCGGACACGGAGTAGGGGCGTATGCCATCTCCGGATTAGCGCTTACCTTTCCCATTATGAATCTGGCCGCTGCCTTCGGTTCGTTGGTGGGAGCCGGCGCGGCTACACTGCTTTCGCTCAAACTGGGACAGAAAGACTATGACGCGGCCAATAAGGTGTTGGGTAATGTGTTGACGCTGAATGTGATCCTGGGGGTGCTTTTTACCATCGTCGGACTGATCTTTCTTGATCCGGTGCTCTACTTCTTCGGTGCCAGCGACCAGACCATCGTGTATGCACGTGATTTTATGCATATTATCCTTTGCGGCAATGTAGTCACCCACATGTTCCTCGGACTGAATGCCGTACTACGCTCATCCGGTTACCCGCAGATTGCGATGTATACTACCCTGGGATCGGTGGTGATCAATTGTATCCTGAATCCGCTCTTTATCTTTGGCTTTGGCTGGGGAATCAAAGGATCGGCTTGGGCTACGGTCATTTCCCAGTGTCTTTCGCTGGGGTATCAGGTCTACCGCTTGTCTGACCCGTCCCGCCTGATCCGTTTCCAGAAAGGGATCTACGCCTTGCGGACGAACCTGGTGAAAGAGATCATGTATATCGGTATGTCGCCCTTCCTGATGAATGCCTGCTCCTGCCTGGTAGTGATCCTGATCAACCGGGGGCTGAAAGAACATGGCGGCGACCTGGCTATCGGCGCTTACGGGATTGTGAACCGTATTGTATTCCTGTTCATCATGATTATCATGGGGTTGAACCAGGGGATGCAACCCATTGCCGGCTATAACTACGGCGCCCGGTTGTATGGGCGGGTGCGCGAGGTGACAACGCTTACGATGAAATGGGGTATTGGGATTGCAGCTACCGGCTTCTTGTTGGGTGAATGTATCCCTGGCGTGATCGTGCGGATGTTCACGTCCGACCAGGAATTGATTGACTTGGCTGTTTATGGCTTACGTGTGGTGTTGGTTGCCTTCCCGCTGGTGGGATTCCAGATGGTAGCGACCAACTTTTTCCTGTCGATCGGGATGTCCAATAAGTCCATCTTCCTTTCCTTGTCGCGTCAGTTGATCTTCCTGATCCCTTTTCTGGTCATCCTGCCGCATGGGCTGGGAACATTCGGTGTATGGATCAGTATGCCGTTGGCCGACTGTACGGCTGCTGTCATTACGTTCATTGTAATGATGAACCAGTTTAAAAAATTGAAGCTTGAAGCATAAATAAATAGGGAAGAAACGCTGCAGTGTTGGAGTTTCTCACTACATTTGGAACAATATGAATAAACCCCAAGGGATATGAATGCGAAAATCATACTGACCATTGGCCGCCAATTTGGTAGCGGTGGCCGCGAAGTAGGACAACAATTGGCTGCCGCATTAGGCATTGGTTATTACGATAAAGAGTTGATGGCTATTGCTGCCGAAGAAAGCGGACTGGCCAAGGATTTCTTTGAAAAAGCCGACGAACAGACATCCAGCCGGATGGCATACGCCATTAATACCAGTTATGCCTATATGGGCGGTGGCTATATGCCGTATGCCAATATTCTGTCGAACGACGGCTTGTTCAAGCTACAGAGCGATGCCATCCGTAACCTGGCCGAAAAGGAATCTTGCGTGATCGTAGGCCGTTGTGCCGACTATATCCTGCGCGAGGATCCGGCGCTGATCAGCCTCTTTATCCACGATACGAAAGAAAACCGGATCGACCGGATCGTGAAGTATGAAAAGATAACGGAAGAGGAGGCAAAAGAACTGATGGTCAAGACAGATAAGTCGCGGGCCGCCTACTATAATTATTATACGAATAAGACTTGGGGGGCTTCTGCTTCCTACGATTTCTCGATTAACATATCCCTACTGGGCATACAACAATCGGTAGCCTTTATTCAAGATCTGGTGAACCGGAAGCAAAGCCTGCGTCCGCCACATTTCGGATAATTACTTACTTTATAAAGGATCACTATATGAATAAATCACACGCATTATTGCTGCTTGCATGTAGCATGGGAATGGTTGCATCCGGTATACTCGCCGGCTGTTCACAAATCAAGTGGACGGAAGAATCTGTAGACTCATTCCGTCTCGTCACTCAACAAGGTGGCGCTACTCTGGGATACTCGCCTGCTTCGGGCGTGCAACTGCTTATTATTGACGGCTATGCATTTAAAGACCTGAATAAGAACGGTCAGCTTGACGTGTACGAAGACTGGCGCCTCTCACCCGAAGAACGTGCGGTAGACCTGGCTTCGCAATTGTCGGTTGAAGAGATTGCCGGCCTTATGCTTTACAGCGCACACCAAGCCATCCCGGGAGCATCCCATGGATTCGGGGCGTCTACCTACAACGGCCAATCCTTTGACGAAAGTGGCGCTGCTGCTTCCGACTTGTCGGATGCCCAGGTCAAATTCCTCACTGAAGACAATGTACGCCATGTACTGGTCACCCGCGTGGAAAGCCCAGCTGTGGCGGCACGTTGGAATAATAACGTGCAGGCGTTGGTGGAAGGATTGGGGCATGGCATCCCGGCCAACAACAGTTCGGACCCGCGCCATGCCTCGGCCTCGGATGCCGAATACAATTATGGCAGTGGCGGACAGATATCCCTTTGGCCCGGATCGCTGGGACTTGCTGCCACATTTGATCCGGAGGTGATGCTGCGCTTCGGTGAGATTGCTTCGATAGAGTACCGTGCGCTGGGAATTGCTACGGCTCTTTCTCCACAGATAGACCTGGCTACCGATCCGCGTTGGAACCGTGTAAACGGGACCTTTGGTGAAGATCCGGAACTGGCCATCGATATGGCGCGTGCATACGTGGATGGCTTCCAGACCTCATACGGTGATAAGGAATTGGCCGATGGATGGGGCTATGAAAGCGTGAATGCCATGGTGAAACACTGGCCGGGCGGCGGAACGGGTGAAGGTGGACGCGATGCGCACTACGGTTATGGCAAGTACGCAGTCTTTCCCGGTAATAACCTGGAGCAGCATAAGCGGCCTTTTGTTGAAGGTGCATTCAATCTGGATGGGGGAACCGGCAAAGTTTCTGCCGTGATGCCGTATTATACGATCTCTGCCGGCCAAGATCCTTCAGGTAAAGATGTGGCGAATGGATACAGTAATTATATGATCAATGACCAACTGCGCGGCAAGTATAACTACGACGGCGTAGTGTGTACGGATTGGGGAATTACCGGCGATGAAACGGAAGTATATACCTTTTCAGGCAAACCCTGGGGGGCTGAAAACCAGACGGTGGCTGAACGCCATTACCGTATCCTGATGGCCGGCGTAGACCAGTTTGGCGGTAACAACGATAAAGGGCCGGTACTGGAAGCCTATCAAATGGGTGTGGACGATTTGGGCGAGGAAACCATGCGCGAACGGTTCGAAGCCTCGGCTGTTCGCCTGCTGAAGAATATCTTCCGTTGCGGCCTGTTTGAGAACCCATACCTTGATCCGGTGGTATCGCAAGCCGTGGTGGGCAAACCCGAATATATGCAGGAGGCGTATGAAGCACAGCTTAAATCGATCGTGATGGTGAAGAACAAAGCCAACGTGCTGCCGATTGCTTCTACTAAGAAAGTCTATGTGCCGAAACGTTTCTTCCCGCCGGTGATGACCTTCTTCGGTATGTCGGGTGAAGCGCGTTGGGATTATCCCGTCAACCTGGAATTGGTGAAGAAATACTTTGTCTTGGTGGATTCACCTGAAGAGGCCGACTTTGCCATCGTCTTTATCAACAGCCCCAACAGTGGTAATGGATACGACAAAGCCGACCGCGATAAAGGTGGCAACGGCTACCTGCCCATCAGTCTGCAATATGGCGACTATACGGCAACTGATGCCCGTGCTACCAGCCTGGCCGGTGGCGACCCGTACGAAAAATCCACCAACCGCTCTTATAAAGGCAAGAGCGTAAAGACATTCAACAAAACGGATATGGAATCGGTGCTTGAAACAAAGTCGAAGATGGCAGGCAAGCCTGTTATCGTTTCCCTTCTGATGGACAATCCCACCGTAGTGGCAGAGTTTGAACCGTCTGTCGATGCGCTCCTGGTCAATTTTGGTGTGCAAAACCAAGCGATCCTCGATATTATCAGTGGTAAAGCCGAGCCTTCGGCCTTGCTGCCCTTGCAGTTGCCAGCCAATATGCGGACGGTGGAAGAACAGCTTGAAGACGTTGCGCACGACATGGTTTGCCATATCGACAGCGAGGGCAATGCATACGATTTTGCCTTTGGATTGAACTGGAGCGGTATAATAATTGACAACAGAGTGACGAAATATAAATAAGGTTTCGTATTTTTGTTCCGACTTATCATAGGGGTGCCTTACTATACAGGCTGAGATCATACCCATTGAACCTGATACGGATAATGCCGGCGAAGGGAATTAGGTAGTGTAAAACTATCGGAGAGCGTTGCCTCTATGTGCTCTCTTATGTGTAACATTGATCATTTTTAGAAAGTATGGAACAGATTGTTTCAGCAGGAATTGTGGATTCCTATTTTGCGAAACTTAAACGTAATTTAGCGGTGGATGTGGCCATTGTAGGTGGTGGTCCTTCCGGTTTGGTAGCGGCCTGGTACCTGGCAAAAGCGGGTAAACAGGTCGCTCTTTTTGATCGCAAACTGGCTCCCGGTGGCGGGATGTGGGGCGGAGCGATGATGTTTAACGACATTGTGGTGCAGGAAGAAGCCATGCCCATTGTACGTGAACTGGGCATTAGTTACCAGGATGCAGGCAACGGTACCTATATCATCGATTCCGTACATGCCACCTCGGCGCTTATTTACCAGGCTACGAAAGCCGGCGCCACACTCTTCAATTGCTACTCGGTAGAAGACGTAGTGTTTCACAACGAAGCCGTAGCCGGCGTGGTAGTCAACTGGGCGCCCGTTATGCGTGAAGGCATGCATGTAGACCCGCTTACGATCATGGCCAAAACCGTGTTGGAAGGTACCGGACACGACTGCGAAGTAGCCCGCACCGTAGCCCGGAAGAACAACATCCGCCTCTTTACCTCGACCGGCGGCGTAGTGGGCGAACGATCCCTCAATGTAGAACTGGGCGAACAAACCACCGTAGAAAACACCAAAGAAATCTACCCCGGCCTCTTTGTCTCCGGTATGGCTGCCAATGGCGTAAGCGGTAGCTTCCGTATGGGACCCATCTTCGGCGGTATGCTCATGAGTGGCCGTAAAGCCGCCGACCTGATCTGCCGGAAACTGGATGCCTAATCTTCCACAATTCAAATAACAGACCTAATCTTCAGATCGGGTTGAACTTGATTCAGATTGGGTTGAAATTGATTCAGATTTTGTTGAATTTGAATATTCAGGTTGGGTTGGAAAGCTGGCGGTGCTTCAAGTTTGGATTTGAATATAGCTTGAAGACTATCATGTAAATAGTAAACAAGAGTAACTTGGCTCCCCGCCTAGACAGCTACTCTT
>JAVBUH010000083.1:0-27387 GCA_031555505.1 Tannerellaceae bacterium | reverse complement strand
GTATAAAGAGTAGCTGTCTAGGCGGGGAGCCAAGTTACTCTTGTTTACTATTTACATGATAGTCTTCAAGCTATATTCAAATCCAAACTTGAAGCACCGCCAGCTTTCCAACCCAACCTGAATATTCAAATTCAACAAAATTTGAATGTCGCGAGCGCCGTAGGCCCAAGGCTCGTAGAGTCGGCATGTATGTAGCCGTGGGTGAAACCCACGGAAATTCCAACCCTATTTGATGGTAAACACTGACTACTTATAGCTCAAACAATTCTATTGAGGAAATCTGCTATCACCCTATCACTTTCTTCAGGTGGTCAATGAGTTAGTGTGAAATGGCGGTTCAAAAAGCGGTTTTGCTGTCACTTGTGCTGTCACTGCATACCGAGACCGTATCGTCCTGATGCCAGTTGACTTGTTGTCTAAAAGGAGTGACAGGAGAGTGACAGCAGAACAGAAAAACAGCCTCTCCTTTCACCGTAACTCATTGACCACCTGAAGAAAGTGAAAGGGTGAAAGCAACTCTCGTGTAAGCGGTTTTTGCGAATGGATGTAGACTGCAAGGCAGGTTTTGGTGCTGTTTCTGCCGATGGAATGATCAGATGCAGGTCTTGCACAAATGAGGCCTGCGCCTCACCCTGCCTGAGGCCTGCGCCTCGACCTGCCTGAGGCCTGCGCCTCACTTCCACGAGGCGCAGGCCTCAATCAGATAAGGCATGCGTGTAGATACTGCCGGTGGAACAGCCGGCTTGCTATCAGCAAGACTACCACCTCAGATAATCAGCAAATGTGATCTGTTCAAAGTTCGGGATCACTTCAAACACCTTGTCTGCCAGCGATTCGGCCGGATTGGTTGTACTCAGGCCAATCACACGCATACCGGCCGCCGTTCCGGCCTGGATACCATAAAAAGAATCTTCAAACACCAGGCAATCAGCCGGATGCACATCCAAGTCTGAAGCTGCCAGGAGATAACACATCGGGTCCGGCTTTCCACGTGTAATACGATCAGCCGTAACGATGGTATCAAACATATCTTGCAGGTTGTACATCGCGATGGCACGGTTCACTTTGTTGAGATCAGAACTGGTCACCAGTCCTATCCGAACGCCTTCTGCCTTCAACGTATGGAGAAACGGCAGTGAACCCGGCATCAGTGGAAGCGGCATATCACGCTCGTAATCGGTAGCTTCAGTCACCACACGCTGGCGAAGTTCTTCGCTCGCATTTGCAAAATAAGTGTCTATGATATGGGGGAGGGTAGTGCCTTTGATCACATCCTGAAAATGTGCGATAGCAAGACCGTATCGTTCCGAAGCCATTCCCCAGAAAAGGTCGTAAATAGGTTCCGTGTCCACTATCACACCATCAAAATCAAAAAGAGCTGTCTTCACGTTATCGTATTTGTTTGATTACGGCGGCAAAGATAGCCCTAATAATGGTGCAAACGCTGATAATCTGTTTTTTTCATCCTATCATCCCTATATATCCATGATAATGCTTATATTTGTGCGCGAACACACAAAATAGTATCCATTATAAATCAGAGAATAAACAAATGAAAACACTTTTGACATGCATGGCTGTATCGACAGCCCTTTTGTGCGCTTGCGGCGGCAAAAACAAACAAGACAATCCATCGGCCGAAGTGGCCCAACCGGTAACTGTAGCCGGACCAAACGAACTCACTGCACAGGAAAAGGCCGATGGCTGGGTATTGCTGTTTGACGGAACAACAACCAACGGATGGCGTGGCGCCCACCTGGATGCCTTCCCGGGACACGGTTGGAAGGTTGAAGACGGACAGTTGATCGTACTCAAGTCTGGCGGCGGCGAATCGACCAACGGCGGCGATATCGTGAGCGATGGCGAATATGCAGCCTTCGAGCTGAGCGTGGACTTTAAGATCACCGAAGGCGCCAACAGTGGCATCAAGTATTTCGTAACCGAACAGGAACAACAGAAAGGATCAGCCTTTGGGCTTGAATTCCAGATACTGGACGACGCCCGGCATCCGGATGCCAAGCTCTATACCAGCTTTCCCGGCAGCCGCACACTGGCCAGCTTGTACGACCTGATCCCGGCTGAGAATGTATCGTTCAACGGTATCGGTACCTGGAACACGGCTGTGGTGAAAGTATTTCCCAACAACCATGTGGAACATTGGCTCAACGGCACCAAAGTGGTTGAATACGAACGTGGCAGCCAGGCTTTCCGCGATCGCGTAAAAGGGAGTAAATATGCAGACAAGTCTTACAACACAGCGGGATTGTTTGGCGAAGCAGCCAAGGGACACATCCTCTTGCAGGACCATGGCGACGAAGTTGCATTCCGCAACATCAAAATTAAGGAATTGAAGTAATTATTTACGGGTGACCTGACACATCACAATCTGCTGATTGATTTCATCAATCACCTGCCCACTGGAGGTAAGTTTGCGAAATGCATACTTATCTCCATATTTTTTAATCACCTTGCCCAAATCCCTGTCGCCCGAAAAGAAGTAACCACTGGCAGGTTGCGCCTCTTCGAAGTTATGGAAGTGATTACCGAGGTAGAAGTTGAGGCCATACATATTATAGTATTCCTTCGGGAAATTCATCACATACATATTTTCCTGGTTCAACGGATATTCCTCCATGATCCGTTCGGCAAAGGCCTGGGAGGACGTACCATTGCGGATGCCACGCATAATCACCCCGTCTATCAGGAAATTGACACAAAACATCAGCCCGATCGTAGTATACAGTATTTTAATATTGATCTTGCGAGACAACTGGTAGAACTGGATCATCAGTACCGCCAGCACCAGGCATACGATCACCCCCTTCAACAGGCTGGAAGAAGTAAGCGTCAATACCATCAGCTTCACCGTATACAAGGTGGAGGCCTGTTGTGTGAAATGTTCGACAAGCTGCACCGGATTGATCACCCGGCTCATCGTGAGTATCACTACAATAAGTACGATAGAGACCAACGTAGCCAGGAAGGTGGCAAAGACACGCGTTACTTTGGTCCGGTACTCCGTCAGGTACAGCAGGTATTGCCCCAGGAACAAAGCGATAAATGGATAAGCCGGCATCAGGTACACACTGCGTTTACTGGACGGGATAGAATAGAAGAACAGTATGCAAACAATCGCTACCAGGCTGAACAACTGCACCTTATCCATCGATAGGATAGCGTGCCACCAACCTTTCAGTAATTCTTTGAACGACTTCTCCGGCATACGTATCTTCATCCCAAACAGCGAGAAGAGGAACAATACGCTCCAGGGGATGAAGCCGGTAAAGAGGGTCATGAAATTATACCACACGCCATTCTCATGTCCCAGATCATACGAGATGGCAGGCACGTCAAAATGAAAGAAACGACCAAAGCTTTCGGCCAACACCACATCCAGAAACGCATCTCCACCTTGTTTCCACGCTGCGATATACCACAACAACGGCAGGAAGATGGAAGCAACTCCCATATACAGCAATGCTTTGAAAATGATCAGTAACGAATATTTGCGCAGCATCAGCAGGTACACGCCAAAGACAAACAAGGGTAAAATGATACCTACCAAGCCCTTTGTCAACGCCGCACATCCCAGCAGGATGGGAATCATGACAGGCAGTCCCTTCAGTTCCAACTTCTCTTCCCAACGGTACAACTGGAACAGTCCCGCCACCAGAAAGGTGGTGAGCACCATATCCACCCGCGTAGTCATGGCTGCCCGGTGTATCTCCACACACGTGATAAGCAGGAGGGTAGCAATAAAGACCGTTTGAAACTTGGCCAACCGCTTGCCGAAAAAGATCAGCACCATCGTGATCAGCACAATGAAAGCCAGTGACGACGGCAGACGTGCCGAAAATTCGGTCACATGCCCTTGCGGGAGAGAAAAGGCCGCCATCATCCAGTGCGCCATCGGCGGCTTATAGGCAAACTCATTCGCGTATGACTGCGGCAACACATAATTGCCTGTTTCCAACATGGATACCGCTACAGCCGCTTCACGTGGCTCGCCTTTGGTGGCAAAATCACCCAATCCTATCCAGGGTAGTACGGATATCATACAAATAATGATTACCATCGTGATAGGACGCTGCAGGTATAAATCCTGAAGAAATGATGCGCGCATAAGCTCTTCTTTAATTCGAATGGGTTAAATACACTACAAAAGAACAACTTTTTATCAACTTTCCGTCCATCTCCGTTAACTTTTTGCGTATTATACGCACGATTTTGGCAGTTGCATCAGTTTATCTTTCTAACTTTGCAGATAGAAAAAAACTTTTTAATCCATAACAAATGAAACGACTGATTATGGCCACCGCTATGGCTGTTACATTGGCCTCTTGTGCGAATGTTGAGAAAAAATCCGACAATCCGTTCCTGAATGAGTATGAAACCCCGTATGGTGTCCCACCGTTTGAAGAAATCAAGCTGGAACATTATAAGCCGGCTTTCCTGCTGGGAATGGAAGAGCAAATGAAAGAAATAGATGCGATCTGCGCTAACCAGGAAGCACCGAATTTTGAAAATACCATCGTGCCCATGGACCAGGGCGGACGCCTGCTCTCCAAAGTATCGATCGTGTTTGGCGGACAAAGCAGCGCCAATGTGAATGATGAGATGGAAGCGCTAAGCCGCGAAATGTCGCCCCTGTTCTCCAAACACCGCGACGATATCAACCTGAATCCCGCCTTGTTTGCCCGCGTGAAAGCCGTGTACGACAAGAAAGACGAACTCAACCTTACCAAAGAACAGGCCAAACTGCTGGAAGAAACCTATAAAGGCTTTGTACGCAGCGGAGCCAACCTGCCTGAAGACAAACAAGCCAAATTGCGCGAATTGAATAGCGAACTGGCGATGCTCCAACTGAAGTTCGGCCAGAACATGCTGAAAGAGACTAATAGCTTCCAACTGGTGATTGATAATGCCGGCGACCTCTCCGGATTGCCTGAAAGCCTCATAGCCAATGCCGCCGCAGCAGCCAAAGCGGCCGGACAGGAAGGTAAATGGATCTTTACGCTGCACAACCCCAGCGTAATGCCCTTCCTGCAATATGCCGACAACCGTGCGCTCCGCGAAAAAATATTCAACGGCTATATCAATCGTGGCAACAATGGTAATGAGGCCGACAATAAGGAGGTAGTGAAACAACTCGTAGCCAAACGGCTCGAAAAAGCCCAATTGATGGGCTACGACAACTATGCCGCCTTTGTACTGGAAGAAAGGATGGCTAAAACACCGGCAGCCGTTTATGCCCTGCTGGACGAAGTATGGACACCGGCCCTTGCCATGGCAAAAGTAGAATTGGCCGATATCCAGGCTGAGATCAGAAAAGAAGGCAATAGTTTTGAAGCCGAAGGATGGGACTGGCGCTACTACTTTGAGAAAGCCAAAAAGGCCAAGTTCGACCTGGATGAAAACCAGATACGTCCCTACCTTGAACTCGGGAATGTACGCGACGGCGCTTTCTATGTAGCGAATCAGCTGTATGGCATCACCTTCTCTCCGGTTGCCAACATTCCACTGCCACACCCTGAAGCCCAAGCCTTTGAATGCAAGGACAAAGACGGCACCTTGCTGGGTGTGCTCTATATGGACTTCTTCCCCCGTGCCAGCAAACGTGGCGGCGCCTGGTGTGGCGGATACCGCTCACAGACCTACGATGCAGCCGGACAGCGTGTGCCACCGGTGGTTACCATCGTATGCAACTTCTCCCAGCCGGCCGCCGGACAGCCGGCATTGCTGAGCGCCGACGAAGCCGAAACGCTCTTCCACGAATTCGGACACGGCTTGCATAGCCTCTTCCGCGATGTACATTATTATGGTGTGGGTGGCGTACCCCGCGACTTTGTGGAACTTCCTTCGCAAATCATGGAACACTGGGTGTTCGAACCGGAGATCCTGAAGGTATATGCCAAGCATTACCAGACAGGCGAAGTGATCCCCGCCGAACTGATAGAAAAACTGGACAAGAGTGGTAAATACGGACAAGGTTTCATTACGGTGGAATACCTGGCTGCTTCCTTCCTGGATATGGACTATCATGTGCTGACACAGATGCCCGCCGACCTGCAGGTAATGGATTTTGAAAACGAGACATTGAACAATCGCGGAGTGTTGAAGCAAATTCCGTCGCGCTACCGCTCTACCTACTTCAACCATACCATGGGTGGGGGATATACAGCCGGTTACTACAGTTATATCTGGTCGGAAGTGCTGGATGCGGATGCTTACCAGGCATTTGTAGAAACAGGTAATATCCTGAATACCGACGTAGCGTCCAAATTCCGTAACTATGTGCTTACCCCCGGCAGCATCGACGACGCCATGGTGATGTATGTCAACTTCCGTGGTAAAGAGCCGAACACAGAACCTCTGTTAAAGAACCGAGGTTTAAAATAACAGATATACAATTAATCAAAAAAGAGACATGAAGACTAATTTAAGTTCGCAGATTAGCCTGACACAGATACCCGCCCGGTATTACTGTCCGGAAAATGCGTTTGAACATTCCGTCCTCACCCGGTTGGAGAAAATACCGACCGACATTTTCGAATCTCTTGAGGAAGGGTCGCTGGCTATTGCACGGGAAATAGCCCTTGAAATTAAAAAGAAACAAGTTGCCGGTAAGATGTTTGTCCTGGCACTCCCCGGCGGACGTTCTCCCTTAACTGTGTACAAAGAATTGATCCGGATACACAAAGAAGAAGGACTGAGTTTCCGTAATGTGATCGTTTTCGTAGAGTATGAATTCTTCCCGTTGGCGACGGCCGCTTCGGGAAATCTGGCCCACCTGAAAGAAACCATCCTCGATCATGTGGATATTGCCACCGATAATATCTACGCACCCGACGGCCTGATGCCTAAAAACGATATCTTAGAGTTCTGTCGGGATTACGAACGTAAAATTACGGAGGTAGGAGGCATCGATTACATGCTGATGGGTATCGGGCAAACCAGCAATATCATGTTCAATCCGGCAGGCACACCGCTTAGCTCACGTACCCGCCTGGTGCTGCTCGAAGGTTCTGCCCGCAAGGAAGCCTCGCGCACATTCCCGTCGATAGACAGCGTCCCGGCCGGGGTAATCACCATGGGATTGTCTACCATGATGAATGCCAAGAATATCGTCCTGATGGCCTGGGGTGAAGACAAAGCCGGTGTGATAGAAAAAACGGTGGAAGCAAAAGCCAACGATTCCATGCCCTCGTCGGCCTTACAAAACCATCTGAATGCCCGGATTGCCACCGACCTTTCAGCAGCTACCAAACTGACACGCATCAACCATCCGTGGCTGGTGACCAGTTGTGAATGGGACAATCAGTTGATCCGCCGTGCCATTGTATGGCTTTGCCAGTTGACAGGTAAACCCATCCTCAAGCTCACCAACAAAGATTATAGCGAACACGGATTGGGCGAATTGCTGGCGCTCTACGGATCGGCCTATAATGTTAACATCAAGATATTCAACGATATCCAGCATACGATTACCGGCTGGCCGGGCGGAAAGCCGAATGCCGACGATTCCAACCGTCCTGAACGCGCTACTCCTTTCCCAAAGAAAGTGATTATCTTCAGTCCGCATCCCGACGACGATGTAATATCCATGGGAGGAACCTTCCATCGCCTGTGCCAGCAAGGACACGATGTGTATGTGGCCTATCAGACTTCAGGTAATATCGCCGTGGGTGACGAGGAAGTGATCCGTTATTGCGAATACCTGCGCGATGTGTGCAATAAATATGCACTCGATTCTTTGGTAAAAGAAAAAGCCGAATCGATCATCCGCTATCTCGCTTTCGAGAAAAAAGACGATGGTGAGCCCGAATGCAAAGATGTGCTGTTTATGAAGGGTACTATCCGCCGCGAAGAAGCACGCCACGGCGCCCGCTTTGCCGGCGTAAAAGACGACAATCATATCCGCTTCCTCGACCTGCCGTTCTACGAAACAGGTCTGGTGAAAAAGAACGAACTGTCGGAAGCCGATATTCAGATTATCCTCGACCTGTTGAATGAAGTGAAACCGGATCAGATATTTGTCGCCGGCGACCTGGCCGATCCGCACGGTACGCATAAAGTATGTCTTGATGCCGCATTGGCCGCCATTGACATGCTGAAAGACGAAGAATGGATGAAAAACTGCCGCATCTGGATGTATCGCGGCGCCTGGGCAGAGTGGGAGATGGACCACATTGAGATGGCCGTACCCATCAGTCCTGAAGAGTTACGCCTCAAACGTAATTCCATCCTCAAGCACCAGTCTCAGATGGAAAGCGCTCCGTTCCTGGGTGACGACGAACGTCTCTTCTGGCAGCGTGCCGAAGACCGTAACCGCGCCACAGCCGGACTGTACAACCAACTCGGCCTTGCTTCGTATGAAGCCATCGAAGCCTTTGTACAGTATCGCCTGATCCGTTGACAGTGCATAAAGCCGCCTTGGCGGGGTCTTCCCATAAAATGACGCACATCGTGAGTTTATCAACATAAACCATTGATGTGCGTTGTTTTTCATTTATATTTGCAGGGATCTTACATCTATCTTATGAGTACCACCAAATTTCAACGTATCGAAGCCCTTGACATCTTCAGGGCACTCACCATGTTCTTCATGCTTTTTGTAAACGATATCCCCGGCCTGCGCAATATCCCGCACTGGTTGTTGCATGCTGCGGCCAAAGAAGATATGTTGGGATTTTCGGATACAATCTTTCCCGGTTTCCTCTTCGCGATGGGAATGGCTATTCCGTTTGCCATACAAAACCGTTTCCGCAAGGGCGACACCGCACCGCAGGTAGGGCAGCATATTTTCTGGCGTACGATCGCCTTGTTGGCAATGGGAGTTTTCACCGTAAACCGCGATTCACTTGATGCCGCAGCCACGGGTATGTCACGGCCGGTATTCACGCTACTCATGGTGCTGGCTTTTTTCCTCGTCTGGAGTGTTTACCCCAAAACGTCTGATTGGAAAAAATACCTCTTTACGGGAATGAAAGTAGTTGGTATCGGTATCCTGTTGTATCTTTTCTGGATCTACGAAGGTAGGAACGGGCGCCCGTTCGGAACCTCATGGTGGGGTATCCTGGGACTGATCGGCTGGACGTACCTGGTCTGTTCCGTTATTTATTTGTTTACGCGCAACAACTTAGTATATAATACAATAGCGTTGGCTGCATTGATCGGTTGCTCCCTGTTGTCGGCCGCCGGCGTATTCAAAGGGATTGCGTTGATACATGCCATTCCGAGCAACGTCACCCTGCATGTATTTGGCATGGCCGGTCTTTGGGCTACGTTACTGATGCAGCAATATGCAGACAAAGCGAATCCACGCCGTTTCTACCTGCTCATGTGCGGCATAGGGGCGGGGATGTTGGTTGCCGCCATGGGCGCCCACCAGTACTGGATTATATCCAAGATACAAGCCACGCCAACCTGGTTTTTTTATTGCGCTGCTATTTTCTTCCCGTTGTTTGCCTTCATCTACTGGCTCACCGACATCAAAGGGCAAGGGCGCTGGTTCCACATTATCAAACCGGCCGGCACCGTTACGCTTACCTGCTACATTATCCCGTATGCCTGGTACAGTGTGCTGCCGCTGCTGAATATACACTATCCCGACGTGCTCAATGCCGGTATCCCCGGCCTGCTGCGCTCATTGGTATACTCGCTGATCATTGTAGGTATTGCCTGGATATTGATGAAGTGTAAGATCCGGCTCAAGATTTAGACGGATACCAGTCGTGTTATGACGATATTCAGATACGCTTTATCTGAATAATACCTACCTTTGCAGTCAGTAAAAATAAACCAACGCGTGCTGCAATTTATCAAGAAATGGACACTACCGCTGGCTATGCTGGCAGGAATTGTGACTTATCCATGGATGAGCAGGCTGATTGTCCTGACGCCCTATCTCATCTTTGCCATGCTTTTTCTCACGTTCTGTAAGTTGCATCCACGTGAAATACGGATGCGGAAAGCGCATATATGGCTATTATTTATTCAGTTAGCCGGAAGTGTAGCCATATACGGACTGCTGCAGTTCTACAACCCGGTGGTGGCACAGGGGGCATTTGTGTGCATCCTGGTACCTTCGGCTACATCATCGGCAGTTATTGTAGGTATGCTGGGTGGTAATGTTTCTTTCCTCACCAGTTATCTGTTACTATGTAATATTGTAATGGCAGTTGCCGCTCCGGCGTTGTTGCCTTTAGTAAGTGCGCAGGGAGATATGGGATTCCTGACATCGTTTCTTTTCATCTGCAAACAGGTAGGTCCGGTGTTGCTTGTTCCGTTACTATTGGCCTGGGTAATACGTTATGCAGCGCCAAAGGCTCATCAGAAGCTACTTTCGATACACCAACTGTCGTTCTATCTGTGGGCTGTTGCGCTCACAATCGTTACGGCCAGTACAGTACGTTTCCTGGTAGAACAGGAAAATCCGGACTATAAAGTAGAAATCAGTATGGCGCTTATTTCGCTTGTGATCTGTGTCGCTCAATTCCTATTGGGAAGGTGTATTGGTAAGCATTATGGCGACCCGATCTCTGCCGGGCAGGGACTGGGTCAGAAAAACACCATCCTGGCCATCTGGATGGCGCAGGCCTATTTGAATCCGCTTTCGTCAGTAGTGCCGGCTGCTTATGTACTCTGGCAAAACGTAATTAATTCGTACCAACTTTGGTTGCGCGACAAAAAGAATAAATCATCAATTCATTCTACAATATGAGACTCAGCGACGTATGGTTCACAGCCTTATCTGAAAACGATCAACATCAGATCATTACCGTGTACGGACGTGATGAACTGGATGCCTTTATGCAATCCGGCAAATTCAAGGAACGCGTAGAGATTACCTGGAAATACGAAGCCGAAGCCAACGGCATGCCTTCTGATGTAATTGCCGAAAAAATGGAAGCGGTAGAACTGGCCATACGCAAAGTAATGGAAAAAGACAAACTGGCCATCCTGACAAGCATTTATTCCGGCGCCGGCGAACGCATCTGGGTTTTTTATACACGCACTGTACGTGTCTTCGGCGAATACCTGAATCAGGCGCTCGAACCGTTTGAACTGCTTCCAATTACCATCTATACCGAATTAGATCCCGACTGGGAAGAATACCGTGATATGTATGAAATGAAAGACTGGGCGGTAGACTGAACGGTTACCCAATCGTCATCTTGTAAACGCCAAGGCGTTTTTCCATAATTAGGATTATGTTTAATAATAATCATATAAGGACTTCTCCGGCCTTTCACTTCCCCTCATGCCCTTGCGGAGCGCAGCCGCCAGTTTCGTAGAATGGGTACCATCCCGGCGGATATTTTCCATCACCGAAACACGCAAGTAACATAAAAAAGCCCGTACGTAACTTCACAGCCACATACGGACAAACAAATAACAAACTCTACTTATATGAAAAAACAAATACTACTAACAAAGATTCTTTTCTGTCTGATCTATTAACAAACCAAACCACAAAAATGTTCTTACAACACCATCCTTTTTTTCTGGTATATTATTTAGAAGGCAGCACCAGCAGTGGTGTGTCTGTATGAAACAGCATTTTACGGGCAATACTCGGATTGAATAAACGAGCCAGGATATTACGACGCTGAGTACTTACAGCTATCAGATCGATCTTCTTTTCACGCACGAAATTATCAATGGCAAGTAACAGATCGCCGTCATCCAATACCGTATGTGTTATAGACGCTTTTGGATACTGCTTTATGAAATAATCGCGGATACCAGACAGGCGGATTTCATTCCATTCGTCACGGCTGGTTGATATATTAAATATCTGAATAGTAGACTTATATCCGTTAATCAGTTCCATAAACAGATCAAAAGCCACCAGGTCGCGTTGATTGAATGATGTGGCAAAGGCATAGGTCTTTACCTGCTCCAGGCTGTTATAAGGCACATTCTCAGGTATAGCCAAGATGGGAACCCTGTTCGCTTCAATAATTTCGCCTGTTACACTACCGATCAGATCCATTTCTTTCTGATTCTTTCCACGTGTTCCCATAATAATTAACATGGGATGAAACTCTTTGCTATAAGCCAGAATTTCTTCTTCCGGCAAGCCTTCCCTAATAGTGTGTGAAAACTTGACAGATGGCAATTCGCCTGATTCCATTTTACGGGTAATCTGCGAACACAAATTCTCCATATCCGCATTTACCCGCTTGATCAGTTGTTGAATGGATTCTTCTTCATTAATTTGATAGGCAAAGGTATCACCTACCGGAATAGCAGAAGGGAAATAGGGACTGAAGTAAGCATGTAGCAGCATCACATCCCCTCCTACTCCATGGGCATAATTGATACCCATCTCACAGGCTTTGATGGAATAATCAGAAAAGTCTACCGGAATGAGTATATGCCGGGTTTTCTTTTCCAGTTTCTCTTCATTTTCTTCCAGCCATTTGCTGTCTTCAATGATACGCAGTGCGCGAGGCAAATCACTTTCCTTGATACGTACCCGTACACCGGCTGATACCACCGGCTGAATCAGGTTTACGTTATGGATATACACCTCGATACCTTCTGTTTCCAGCATGGTTTTGAGAATCTGCGCTTTCTCATAGGTGTGAATTGCTAATGTAACCAGTTTATCTTCCATGGGATTGTGTATATATTGTTAAACAAGTGAATTCGGTGATTAGTTCGATAAAGTTTCAGTGAATAAAAAAATCCCTGAGCGTTTGGATTGCCTCGGGATTCTTTAGAGATTACTGTTGTTTGCTTTCTTACGCTTCTGGCTCTACCGATACTACCGGTTGATGCTCATGGAGTATCTGTAAAGCTCGTTCGTATATGGTTGTATCATCTAAAACAACAATTCCTCCATCAGGTCCGGGTTCAATGTGGATACCACAACTCTTTCCATCTTTGAAGTTTTGCCCACCAAAATAATTGCGTACGGTTTCGACGGTCATGCCTAATTCATCGGCAATGCGGTGGGTGCTACCGTCGGGCAAGCTGTCTTTGAGCCTGCGCAGTTCGTTAAATGTGATCGTTTTTGTCATGGTTACTTCTATTTATTTAGTTAAAATATCATGCCACTAACTTAGACATTAAAAACAACAAAACAATCGAAATAAACATGCTTTACGACATATATTAAACATCTGTTAGCTTAATAATCCTACCAGCGATGGATTAAAAACCAACAGAAGGATAATAGTCAACCAAATAGTCCCCACAAGGATATATTTCCGAGGCAAAGAATAGACAACTGCCGTCGAATCTTCCCTGTCCTTGCCCACGATACGCGGGCGTACATAATTATAGAGCATATAGGTAAGTATGCCAAATACCACTCCGGCGATTATGCCCGGCACGATATCCGAAATAAAATGCACCCCCAGATAGATACGGCTATAGGCCATGACTGTAGCCCAACAGAAAATAGTAAGTGTAAACAACCGGTTATGCAGCAATAAACTCATTAACATGGCGAAACCAAACGCATTGGCAGCATGACTGGAAATAAAACCATATTTACCACCCCGATAACCGAATACGGTCTGTACCTGTTCCATAAAGTCCGGATGATGTGTAGGCCGAAACCTGGTAAACAGCGGCTTGCAGACATGAGACGCAAATTGATCGCACAATGTCACTACCAGCACGATAGCCAGCAATACAAGCAAGGATTCACGCCAAGGCGTTTTCCAGGTAAGTACCACCAGTACTAATATAGCCAGAGGTAACCAAACGATCTTTCCGGAGTAGAGCCACATCACATTGTCCCAAAACGCGGTGTGATGCCCATTCAAGGCAAAAAAGAGATTGCGTTCGCTGTGCAGTACCTGTTCAAGCATAGGCCGTGCGTATCAGATGGTTTCCATGCTGCTCTTGGGCATCCACCCCACACTGCCGTCTTCAAGCTCAATCTCATTCCATTCGCCCAGCGAGCTCTTAATACCTACTTTGGTACCTTCGTGCAGAATGAAAAGGTCGGTGCCACTGGACGATGGCGCACTTTTTACCGTCACAGTCGGCGCAAAAACAATAGCATCCGTGCGATTTACCAACTTCCGTTTCTGGTTGGCGGCAAAGATATTGGCAAAGACGATGACTACCAACAAGAGGAGCCCCAAATAGAAACCGATCTTTTTCAGCCGTATCCAGCGGGAGAAGAAGAACAGCAACAGACTGAATATAAACAAGATAAAACAAGCCACAGCCCCTTTTGCCCAGGCATCGGCTCCGGCCAGATTTTGTACTGTTTGAAACCATTCTACCAGGAAAAAAGAACCAACCGGTTCAATCCTGTCTACTGAGCGCTGGCGCGCCATTTGCAGGTTGAAACGGATATCGCCATCACCGGGTGCTAACAACAAGGCACGTTCGTAATTCAGGATCGCAGAGGCGATCTTCCCTTCTTTAAAATAAGCGTTACCCAGGTTATAATAGATCTCGGGCGATTCACCGTGTGCCCGGAGGATCGCTTCATACTGTTCGGCCGATTTGGTAAAGTCGCCACCTTCGTAGGATGCATTCGCCTCTTTAATGGCTGTTTCCTGTGCAAAGACCGGCAGGCATACACCCAACACAAAGAGCAACGTAATGATTCGTTTATATAGCATAGTCTTCATGTCCTTACTTTTTAATCGTATTTTCCATTTTGTCTATCGCATCAGCCGTCAGTTCATACAGCTTTTCCATGGTCTCGCCCACCTGCGACGGTGCATAGCGGGCAAACTCGCATGTATTCAGGATATCCATAAATTCCCTGATCAGTGTATCACTGATACCATACATAGTCAATTCGGCCTCCACATTATCTTTCGTGAGATTGGCCTGCGGGATATTCAACTTATCGCTCAAATACCCCCACAAAGCACGGAGAATCTCCTCGTAGAAAGCTTCTTTCTGGTTTTCCTTCATCAATTTGGCAGCATTTTTAAGGCGGCGTATGGCGGCCTTGTTGGCTTTCTTGGTACGCACCAGGGCGATGTTCGCATTCTCTTTCACCTGTTTCCGGTAGATCAGGAAGAAGACGATGAAGAGGATAGCCGGTACCAGATAAGCCAATATATACGTGAACGAACCGAAGAATATTTCGCCGTTGGAAACAAAATGCGCCTCTTTCACTTTCAGGTAGCGGATATCCTGCCCGAGGTATTGTACGTTCTCCTTACTGGAGAAGTTGGACACAACAGGACCTGCGCCCCCCTCCCCTCCTTCACCTTTCTCCACATGGAGTTTGTAAGATTCGGTAGAGAGCGTTTTATACGTACCCGATTTCGGATCGAAATACGAGAAGTTGACAGCCGGTATCTCAAAGTCGCCGGCAAAACGCGGGATAGCCATGTATTCAATGGTTTTGCTGCCGCTTACACCTGCCGTAGTGGTCTTCGTATCTATCGTTGGCTTCGGATCGTACAGTTCGAAATCGTTGGGGAAGGTCACTTCCGGGTTTTTGATCAGTTTGATATTGCCCGATCCCGATATCTTTAGGTTAAGCGTCACTGCCTCATTGGTTTTCAGAGAGGTTGGAGTAAGACTGGATGACATTGAAAACTCACCTACTGCACCCGAAAACGAAACCGGTTTACCCGAAGGCAATGGCTTGACATCAATCGTCACTGGATTGATCGTCAGCGTTTTAGTAACAGCCTGCGTACCATCGAATAAATCATCGAAGATGCTACGCGCCCGCTGTTGCGTACGGATACGCACTTGCGCATCAATCCGTCCGCCTTCAATCGTAAGTTTCCCTGAGCGCTGCGGGTACAGTACTGCCTGTTTCAACAAATAGGTACGGTAATTGCGGTTATTATAATTCTCCAGTGAAGCCTGCACGTTCTGCATTTCTATATCTTGCACGAGGAAACCTTCAAACTCAGGAAACTTCACATTACCCAACTGTTCCACACCGTTGATCGAATAGAGCTTAACGGAAACCAGGAACCCTTCCTGTTCGTACACCGAACGTTTGGATACTTGCATCTGGACAAACAACTCATCGGATGCCAATCCACTTGTAGCCGATTGTCCCTGCGTTTTGGCCGCCTCGCCGGCTTTATCCTCCGGAAGCACCTTTATTACCAGTGCATTGGAGGTATAATTGGCATTCTTCACCTTGACAGAAGCCGGTGGAATGTTGAATGTGCCTTCCTTCTTCGGCATCAGTATATAGGTGAATGTAAAAGTTGTCTCACTGGTGCTCTTTCCATTGAGAAACTGCGTACTGAAAGCCGACGACTGTGATGGGCCGAATAAAATCTCAAAATCAGGTATTTCCTGTATCCTCAGGTCTTTCGCCTCGGCATTTACCGTAAAGGCCAATTGAAACTGCTGCCCCATCACCACTGCTTCGGGCGCAATGGCTTTGAACGATACATCCTGGGCTATTACAACCTTGACGGCCGACAGGACAAGCAGCATGAAGAAAACCAGTTTTCTCATTGCATTTCTCTTTTGTGTGCTAAAACTATGGGTTACCATTCTTTATCCGTTTTCCGTTGTTGTTGCTGTTGTTGCGCTTTCTTTACTTTTTCCTGTGTGTCTTTTTCGTCCTGCAGGAAGGCGTCGAGCATTTGCTGGGCATTGTCTTTGCTCATCTGTTCGTTGGGCTGCTCTTCTTCCTGGGTTTTATTCTGTTGCTGATCATCCTGCTGCTGTTGCTGCTGTTGATCGTCTTTCTTTTCTTCGTCCTGCTTATCCTCCTTGTTCTGATCATCCTGACTCTGATCCTGGCTTTGTTGGTCTTGCAACAGCTTCTGTGCCAGGGCCAGGTTGTAGCGGGTCTCGTCGTCTTTCGGATTCAGGCGGAGCGATTGCTTGTAGGCTTCCACACTCTTACCATAATCTTTCTTCTGCATGAAGATGTTACCCATATTGTGAAGCACACCTGCCATACGTCCGGCGCCATCGGCTGTCTTCATCAGCCGCTCTCCTTGTCCGAGCAGCAATTGATACTGTTCGGCCGCTTCGTCCAGTTTGTTCTGCTTGTAGAGTGAGTTACCCAGATTGTATATACCTTCGGTAGAACGGGGATTCACGTCGAGGCTCTTGCGGTAGGCAATTTCCGATTCGGTGAACTTTTCGTTCTCATACAGCTTATTCCCCTCACGCACATTCTTACGTTCGGCTTTCTGTGCCGAAGCGATACTGACGCAGCAGAAGCAAACCATCAATCCTATACCTATATTATATATATAACGCTTCATGTCTTTCGCTATTATGAAAACAATTTGACTTTTCTGAACAAACGGCTCTTCCGGTCCATTGTAAGGAATTCGGCGATGAGCAGGAACAAAACGATCCAGGCCAACGTCTGGAACTGTTCGTCAAACTCCGTATATACTTTGCTATCCACTTCTGATTTATTCATCTTCTCAATTTCCGCCTGTAAGGCTTTCAGGGCCGAGTTGGTATTGTCGGCACGCACATACATCCCACTGCCGGCGGCGGCAATATCCTGGCACATCTGCTCGTTGAGTTTGGTGATCACCACATTACCCTGGTTGTCTTTCATGTAATTATTGTTGCCGGGTAAGGGAATGGGAGCACCTTGCGGCAGCCCCATACCTACAATATTGACGTGGATACCTTTCTCGGCTGCATTCCTGGCGGCACCGATGGCATCGTCTTCGTGATTTTCACCATCGGTGATCAGGATGATAGTCTTGTCGGATACTTCATTCGGTGTAAAGGAACGGACAGCCAGGTTTATGGCAGCCCCAATCGCCGTACCCTGCGACGACACCATCGACGGATTAATGGACGAAAGGAACATCTTGGCCGAGATATAATCAGACGTGATCGGCAACTGTGTATACGCCGCACCGGCAAACACAATCAACCCCACTTTATCGTTGGTAAACCCGTCTGTAAGGCGAGACAACATTTGCTTAGCCTTATCCAGGCGGTTGGGTGACACATCTTCGGCCAGCATCGAGTTGGATACGTCGAGGCAAACCATGATCTCCACACCCTGCCGTTTGATCGTTTCCAGTTTGGAGCCGAATTGCGGACCGGCAATGATAAAGATCACCACTGCCGTGGCGGCCAACAACAGCCAGAATTTCCATTGTTGCCTTTTAGGCGATACTTCGGGCATCAGTTCGGCAAGCAACTGTGGATTGCCATACCGTTTAATAGCCCGCTTCTTCCGGATGTTCGCAAAGATGAAGCATGCGATCAGCACAGGAAGTATGGCGAGTAGAAATAAATAGTCCGGATGTGCGAAACGAAACATAAGCCTTTTCTTTTAGGGGATATTTCTCAACAACGTATTTCTCAACAGGATCTCAACCAGCAGCAAGACAAACAACAGCAAGGCCCAATTCATATATTCTTCCTGTTTCTTACTGAATTGCTGCACGCTGATCTTCGTTTTCTCCATTTGGTCGATCTCCGAATAGATGGATTTCAGGCTGGCGTTATCCGTGGCGCGGAAATACTGTCCGCCCGTAACGGATGCGATTTGCTTCAGCGCCGGTTCGTCAATATCAACCGGGATATTGCGGTACTGTACACCGTAGGGTGTCTGGAACGGATAGGGCGCTTCCCCTTTGGTGCCCACACCAACCGTATAGACACGGATACCGAACGTGCGGGCAATCTCGGCTGCCGTAACAGGAGCGATCTCGCCCATATTGTTCGAACCGTCAGTCAGTAGGATGATCACTTTCGAGAGCGCCTGGCTGTCTTTGATACGGCTCACGGCATTGGCCAGCCCCAGTCCGATTGCTGTCCCGTCCTGGATCATGCCACTGCGGATATCCTTAAAGAGGTTAAGCAGCACCGTATGGTCGGTCGTCAGCGGACATTGGGTAAAACTTTCGCCCGCGAATACCACCAGCCCGATGTTATCATTCGGCCGCCCATTGATAAAAGAGGCCGCCACATCTTTAGCCGCTTCAAGGCGGTTGGGTTTCAGGTCTTCGGCCAGCATACTGGTAGAGATATCCAATGCCAGCATGATATCGATCCCTTCGGTAGAGGTATTCTCCCAACTGTTGGTAGACTGCGGACGAGCCAGCACCACAATCAGCAGCGCAATGATCGCCATACGTAATACAAACGGCACATGGCGGAGATATACCTTCCACGATGCAGCCTTCGGCGCTTCAAACGCCTCGGTAGATGAAACCTGCAAACTGGCCTGGCTCTTGCACAACTTATAGATGTACCAGCCGATCAGGGGAACCAGCAGCAGCAGTAGAAATAGATATGTAGGATTTGCAAACGTCATACACTTTTCAATTTAATGCGCATCGGTGGTAGCAGAATCACCGGACGGAGCTTTGCCGCCGGCAGCGTCACCCGGTGCCGCCTCTTCCGTGGCTGCGGTGGTCAGCTCTTCCACTTTTGTCTGGTTGACAAACAGATACGCATTCATCATACTTAAATCATTCTCATCCGGCAGTGGTTGCCACTTGGCAAATTTCACCAGGTCAGATGTCTGCAGGATTTGTTTCAGGCTCTCATAAACCGATTGTGCTTCCTGGTCGCGGCGAATAATATCCAATATCTCGCCCGAGGTCATTTCCATGGCAGCCAAACCGAACCGGTCTGTCATATAGCGGCGCAGCGTGTCGGTAATCAACGTATAGTACTCCTTGCTCCTTCCCTGCTGCCAGAGTTTCTTCTGCTTGATCTCTTCCAGTTCGACAAACGCCTGTTGGTGTGGTGGCAATTTGACCACCGGTTTGCTGAATGGAAGGATCGATTGTTTGTTGCGTATACGCTGGATAATATAAGCGATTACGCAGATCAGGAACAGCGAGAACAAGACGGCATAGATCAGCAGGTAATAATCTGCCAGCACAAAGAGAGGTCTCCATACCGGCTTGATGTCGTAGAACTGGTCCGGATGCTCCACATCCACAGGGAAGGTGGATACCTTCAGCGCCACCTGGTTGGAATAGATCGTATCCTTTCCGTCTACCACCCGGAAAGGCGGCAGCAGGTAGAGCGACGAGTCAAACGATGTAATCAGGATGTCCTGCTTTATCAGCAGCCGGTTGTCAACAATCGACGAGTCAGCCTTTGAATAGGCCAGCACCTCCACCCCACGCATCAGCGTATCGGTAGGGAGCAGCATCAACACCGGCTTATCGGGCGAAGCGGTAACGGTCAGGTGCAACGTGGTCTGCTCGCCGATCAAGATGGCCGACGAATCAATCGCCACATCCACCAGCGTTCGCTGTGCCGACAGCGAAGTACCTGCCAGCGAGGCCAGCGCCAAGAAAAGGAATACGATGCCTTTCTTACTCAATTTCATTTGCATGCTTAGTTACGTTTTTGAAAAAGACCCATCAATGCCTTCACATAATCATCTTCCGTACGGATCGAAACCGAGTCTACCCGGCTTTTCTTGAACGAGTCGTTCATCTCCGCCTGCCGCTTGTCCCACCATTCACGGTAGGCTTCACGTACGCGCGCCGACGAACTGTCTATCCATTGTTCCTTTCCGCTTTCTGCGTCTTTTATCTTCACCAGTCCCACGGCCGGTAGTTCGGCCTCGCGGCGGTCGTATATCTGGATGGCAACCACATCGTGTTTCCGGTTAGCGATGGTCAGGGCATCCTTGAAGCTGCCTTTGTTGATAAAGTCGGAGATCACGAAAGCGGTACAACGTTTCTTGATAGCGTTCGTGAGATACTTCAATGCCTGGCCGATATCTGTCTGTCTGTCGTCCGGTTGGAAGTCGATCAACTCGCGGATAATATACAGGATATGCTTTTTCCCTTTCTGCGGCGGGATAAACTTCTCTATCTTGTCGGAGAAGAAGATTACACCGATCTTATCGTTGTTCTGGATCGCCGAGAAAGCCAGCGTGGCCGCCAGCTCGGTGATGATCTCCTGCTTCATCACGTTGACCGAACCAAACTGCCGGCTACCCGATACATCGATCATCAACATCACCGTCAGCTCACGTTCTTCTTCAAACACCTTGATGTAGGGACGCACATAGCGAGCCGTCACATTCCAGTCGATGTCACGGATATCATCGCCATACTGGTACTCCCGCACTTCACTGAACGCCATCCCGCGCCCTTTGAAGGCAGAATGGTATTGTCCGGCAAAGATGTTGCGCGAGAGTCCGCGCGTCTTGATCTCGATGCGGCGAACCTTTTTCAGCAGTTCACTTGTTTCCATTTATCAGGGAACTTCTACTTTGTTCAATATTTCGCTGATCACTTCTTCCGAAGTCAGGTTATTGGCTTCGGCCTCATAGCTCAGTCCGATACGGTGGCGCATCACGTCGTGGCATACAGCGCGGATATCCTCCGGGATCACATACCCTCTCCGTTTGATAAAGGCGTAGGCGCGGGCTGCCAGTGCCAGGTTGATGGATGCACGCGGCGAAGCGCCGAAGGAGATCATGCTGGCCAGGTTATTCAGTCCGTATTCCTGCGGGAAACGGGTGGCAAACACGATGTCTACGATATAGCGTTCGATCTTTTCGTCCAGGTACACTTCACGCACTACCTTGCGGGCATCCAGAATTTCCTGTTTGGTGAGTACCGGTTTGATGTCTGGCTGGTTGCCGGATATCTGCTGGCGGATGATCAGTTTTTCTTCGTCACGCTTCGGATAGTTGATGATCACTTTCAACATGAAACGGTCTACCTGCGCTTCGGGCAGCGGATAAGTACCTTCCTGCTCGATCGGGTTCTGCGTAGCCATTACCAGGAAAGGCTCGGGCAACTTGTACGTATGTTCGCTGATAGTCACCTGGCGTTCCTGCATGGCCTCCAGCAAAGCACTCTGCACCTTGGCCGGGGCGCGGTTGATTTCATCCGCCAATACGAAGTTGGCAAATACCGGACCCTGCTTTACGTGGAACTCTTCCGTTTTCTGGCTGTAGATCATGGTACCGATCACGTCGGCCGGCAACAGGTCCGGCGTAAACTGGATACGGCTGTATTTGGCATCGATCAGCGAAGCCAGCGTTTTAATAGCCAGTGTCTTTGCCAATCCCGGCACCCCTTCCAGCAGGATATGCCCGTCGGACAACAAGCCGATCAACAATGATTCCACCAAATGTTTCTGTCCTACGATTACCTGGTCCATGCCCATCGTAATCATATTCACAAACGAACTTTTACTCTCAATCCGTTGGTTCAACTCACGAATGTCTACTGTCTGACTCATAAATGATCTTCTTTATGTTGTTTTCTTGTTATAATTGCATTCTTTTTCCGAAGCACAAAATTAGAAATGTTAAAAATGTAACGGGCACATTAGCCGTTAAATTATTATAACTGCATCGTGTAGTTTGTACTATATTGTTTAATTTAAGAAAGGTTTACCTTTTTGTCTCTTTTATTTCCCTTTCAAGATCAATTGCCCGCCGGATAGAGGTGGAATCGTTGGCATCTATGCCGTATACAGCCGGATCAGGAATGATCAATTCCATACCAACCGTAATCACATCCGGGTTCCGGATGACAGTACGGTTGAACTGGTAGATATAGACCCAGAACACACGGTTGCCATAGTACTTTTCGGCCAGATACGTCAGCCGGTCGTTTTCCTGGATACGAATAAGGGCAATTTCCTTGAAAGCGGAAGAGGCTTCTTCCTTGACCGCCAACGAGTCTTCGGGGAGGAATTCCGGAATCAAATCGGCTGCCTCATCCTCCAGCAGCAAGGCGGGATCTTCTGCAATTACCGGGGGAGGAGCCACAGGTACATCTACCACATAGTGCGAACTAATATACAGATAAGCCAACACACCGCAAACGATGAGCAGGAATACTACCGCCCAACCGGCAAATCCCCAACTGCGTTGCACGGAACGATCGGGTTGCCGTACCGGCTTTTGCCTCGGTACAGAGGCCGGTGGTATAGGCGACGGGGTACATACTTCCGTTTGCCCCGTTTCCGGAGCAATCGTGATCTCTTCTACCACTTCTGCCATTTCTGCAGCTTCTGTTGCTTCTGTTGCTTCTGTTGTTTCCACCGGATCATCCTGCTCCGGCTCTTCCTCCAGTGTTTGGAGGTCGTTCACGTCTACGCTATCCGACAATTCGGTGGTTTCGAAGAAAGAGAATGGCTCATTTACCAAGTCTTTCAGTTCAGTATCCGGGGTGAACGACGCTTTATAGTGGGCAGGCAGTATAAACCGTTCGCCGGTATTGACATCCACGCTTTCACGTGGTTCAACCAATACCAGTTTGAATGTGCCTACACCTTTGATCTTTACCAATTGATCCGTTATCATTCCTTCTGTAACAACGGAAACGAATGTGCGCAGGAAGCGCTCGCATTCGCTTTTGCTTTTACCGGTCTTTTCAGCCAGGATACCGGCTATTTCCTGTATGGCCAGCCGATTGTTCATACGGTCTTCATTTCTTTGATTTTCGTCTTCAATGTGGTACCGGGCTTAAACACCGGGGTGAGTTTGGGAGGAACGAGGTAGCGTTTTCCTGAAACAGGATTCACAGACACCCGTTCGCCTTTCTTTTTCACTTCAAACGTGCCCAGGCCATGCAGGCTCACCGAATCATTGTCCACAAGCCGGGCACTGAGCACAGAACTAAATGCAGCCAGCATTTCTGAGACCTCCTCGGCATTCAATCCCGACTGTGCGGATATGCCGGCAATTAATTCTTTGTTTTTCATCACGATACAGAATTGTTTTATAGCGGCTATATTAGCTATTTTTCCATTAATCGCCAAACGTGGCGATGCTTTTTTAACTAAGAAACGACCTTCCCGATCAGCTCGAACGGCTGTACACTGCCTACCTGTACCTGGTAAAAGCGGCCTGCCTGCAATTCGGCTTCTTTTGCGATCAGCATCTCGGGATCGATTTCGGGCGAATCAAACTCGGTACGTCCGATGTAGTAATCGCCTTCTTCGCGGTCGATGATGGTCTTGAAAGTTTGTCCCACCTTGCTTTCGTTGATTTCCAGAGCGATCTTTTCCTGGATACGCATCAGGTAGTCCAGTCGTTCCTGCTTCACTTCAGCCGGGATCTCGTCACTATACTGCCTGTGCGAGTAAGTGCCTTCCTCATGGCTATAGGCAAAGGCGCCCATGCGCTCAAAGCGTACCTCTTTGGCGAAATCTACCAGTTCGGCAAAGTCGTGTTCCGTTTCACCCGGATGGCCTACCATCAGTGTGGTACGCAGATGGATGCCCGGTACTTCTTCGCGGATACGGCGGATAAACTCATAGGTTTCTGCCTTGGTGATATTACGCCGCATCTTCTTCAGCATCGGGTCGCTGATGTGTTGCAGGGCGATATCCATATAGTTGCACACATTATCACGCTCACGCATCACCCGGAAGAGGTCCCAGGGGAAGCGGGCCGGATAACCATAGTGCAGCCTGATCCATTCCACTCCCGGGATGTCGGCGATACGTTCGGTTAGTTCAGGCAGAGCCAGACGCTTGTAACGGTCGAGGCCGTAATACGTCAGGTCTTGCGCGATGAACTGGAATTCCTTCACACCCTGTTTTACTAACTGGCGCACTTCCTGTTCGATCGTTTCCATCGGCAACGACTCGTAATGGCCCGTGATCAGCGGGATGGCACAATACGAGCAGGTGCGGTTACAACCTTCGGCTATCTTCAGGTAAGCATAATGAGCCGGGGTGGTGAGGATACGTTCGGTAGCCAGGTCGGCATGATAAGACTTGCCCAGGTCGGCCAGCAGGTTCTTCCAGTCGAACTTCCCGTAGAAACGGTCTACTTCGGGCAGTTCGCCCACCAGGTCGTGCCGGAAACGCTCCGACAGGCAGCCCATCACATACAGTTCCCTGATATGGCCTTTCCGCTTAGCTTCACCCAGTTCAAGGATCATATTGATCGATTCTTCCTGTGCATCGCCAATAAAGCCACAGGTATTTACCACTACAATTTCGCCATTTACTTTCTCCGCATCATGTGCCACGGTATACCCGTTGGCCTTCAACTGACGCATCAACTGCTCCGAATCCACCAGGTTCTTTGAGCAACCCAGCGTGATGATATCTATCTTATTTTTTCTCAACGATTTATTCTCCAAACAATGAATTAACAAATTCTTTCCGGTTGAATACCTGCAAGTCTTCGATGCCTTCGCCCAGTCCGATATATTTTACGGGGATACGGAAATGGTCGGATATACCGATCACTACGCCACCTTTGGCTGTACCGTCGAGCTTGGTCACAGCCAGCGCATTCACTTCCGTGGCGGCGGTGAATTGCTTGGCCTGTTCGAAGGCGTTCTGTCCGGTGGAACCGTCAAGCACCAACAGTACTTCGTGCGGTGCTTCGGGCACTACCTTCTTCATCACGTTCTTGATCTTGGTAAGCTCGTTCATCAGATTGATCTTGTTGTGCAAACGGCCGGCGGTATCGATGATCACCACATCGGCATTGTTGGCCTTGGCCGAACTCAGCGTATCGAAAGCCACCGAAGCCGGATCAGAGCCCATCTTCTGTTTGACGATCGGCACCCCTACCCGTTCACTCCAGATCACCAACTGCTCCACAGCAGCGGCACGGAACGTATCGGCAGCGCCAAGGTACACACTGAGGCCGGCTTTCTTGAACTGGTGGGCCAGTTTGCCGATGGTAGTGGTCTTCCCTACCCCGTTAACTCCCACAACCATAATCACATACGGCTTCTTGTCTGCCGGAACGATGAAGCCTTCGCCGTCTTCCGAATGGTTTTCGGTGAGCAGGGCGGCTATCTCTTCGCGCAGGATACCGGTCAGTTCTTCGGTATTGATATACTTATCACGGGATACCCGTTTCTCAATCCGTTCGATGATCTTGAGCGTGGTGTCCACACCTACATCGGAGGTGATGAGCACTTCTTCCAATTCGTCCAACACCTCGTCGTCTACCTTGCTCTTTCCGGCAATGGCACGGCCGATCTTGGAAAACACATTTTCTTTTGTCTTAGATAATCCCTTATCTAATGTTTCTTTCTTGTCTTTACTGAAAAAGCTAAATATACCCATATCTTTTATTTCTGCATCAATCCATGCGGTGTTTATAATCTTCGTACCCGAACGTGCGGTAGATCACCAGTTGGCCGTCGGTGTTCCACAGCGCAATGGCGGGATGCGGGATGCCGTTGAACATGTTGGTCTTCACGATCGTATAATGTATCATATCTTCAAATATCAGCTTGTCGCCCACTTGCAACGGCCGGGTGAAGTGCCAGTCGCCCATATAGTCGCCACTGAGGCAACTGTTGCCACCGATACGGTAGGTATAGACGCCTTCTTCCTGCGATACGCTGCCGCGGATAGCCGGTTGGTAGGGCATTTCAAGGCAGTCGGGCATGTGGCAGGTGAACGAGGCGTCTATCATAGCCGTGCGGATACCACGGTTTTCCACAATATCCACCACGGTGGTGAGCAGGAATCCCGTTTGCCAGGCAAAAGCGCTCCCCGGTTCGAGGATGATCTCCAGATTGGGGTATTTGACACGGAAGGCTTGCAGGAGGCCGATCAGGTGTTCCACATCGTAGTCTTTGCGCGTCATCAGGTGCCCCCCTCCCATATTGAGCCACTTGAGGCGGGGGAGGAAATGGCCGAAACGCGCTTCTACGGCTTCCAGCGTACGCGCCAGGTCGTAGGAGGTAGATTCGCACAGGGTATGGAAATGCAGCCCTTCGATACCGTGGGGAAGTGTGTCGCCCAGCAGGTCGGCCACCACGCCGAGGCGTGAACCGGGTGCGGTAGGGTTGTACAGGTCGGTCGGCACCACCGAAAATTCGGGATTGATCCGTAGCCCGCAGGATACCCGTCGCCCATCGGCCTCTACCATCGGATACAGGCGCTCGTACTGGGTGAGTGAATTGAATGTCACATGGCTGCTATATTGCAGGATCAGCGGAAAATCGGCATCGGTATACACCGGTGCATACGTATGTGCCGGACTACCCATTTCTTCATACGCCAGCCGTGCCTCATGGATGGAACTGGCTGTGGAAAACGGGATGTATTCACGAATGATCGGAAACGAGCGCCATAAGGCAAACGCCTTGAATGCCAATATGATATTCACTCCGGCGCGTTCTTTTACACTCCGTATCAGTTCCAGGTTCTTACGCAGCAACCGTTCCTCCATCACATAGCAGGGAGAAGGTATTTGGTGGATATCGATCATTGTTGAATATATACTCAGTATTTAATTGCAGACAAAGGTACGAAATCTTTTGTTCCCGTTTGCAAGCAACGCCGAAAGATTGTATATTTGGGCATTAACATAAATGCCACCTATATGAATTTTGCTTTCTAAACCCGCCGGAAAGTGAAGCATCCTAACCATGAAATGAACATATCAGGGTGATACCATAGCTTGTATGAATGCCCGGTCACGGGCATCCTGTACGTAGCCGGGGGTACAGGCGAAGCCAAGCCCCCGGACAGGTGATTTGTATATGTTTTGGGTGCCGCGTCAGCGGT
>JAVBUH010000015.1:0-35708 GCA_031555505.1 Tannerellaceae bacterium | reverse complement strand
ACAAGAGTAATTTGGCTCCCCGCCTAGACAGGCGGGGGGGCCCATTTCTTGCAATGGTGGGGCGGTTGAAGTATTCCTGATAATATATTTGTGTGTGACGGGTTACGTGAAATTGACTGATAATCACAAGGTATTCCGTTGAGTCTATAAAATGTCAAAAAAAAATCAACCGCCCCACCCCCGCACGCGGCGGTCCCCCCCGCCTGTCTAGGCGGGGAGCCGGGTTACTCTTGTTTTCTATTTACAAGATAGCCTTATTTACTATTAATGTCACCACATAAAAAACATTCACATACGCCGGAACTTGAAGCAAGCAGCATTCAAGTTTTGCGGAATATGAATGTTCACACTCGTCAGGATGTGAATATATCGCCGTGTCCATAGCGACAATACCGCGTCAGCGGTATCCTGTTCATAGCCAGGGGTGCAGGCGAAGCCAAGCCCCTGGACAATGGATGGTACATTATAATCCTGCGCCACGTCAGTGGTGCCGGTCTATCCACACGGCACCGCTGACGCGGCACCCAAAACATATACAAATCATCTGTCCGGGGGCTTGGCTTCGCCTGTACCCCCGGCTACGTACAGGATGCCCGTGACCGGGCATTCACACAAGCTATGGTATCACCCTGATATGTTCATTTCATGGGTTAGAATGCTTCACTTTCGTCGGAACTTGAAGCAAGCCCACATTCAAGTTCGCCGGAACTTGAAGCAAGCAGCATTCAAGTTTTGCGGGTTTTGAAAAAAAAAGCGTTACCTGGCAGGCAACGCTTTTTATGTGTTATAGCCGGAGTTATTTGACCGGGCTGGAGTAGTTTTTATTCAGGTATTTGATGAATTCGCCGGAGATGTCGTACGCATCAGATGCCCACAGGATATTGTCGCCGCCTGAATTGCTGAGAATAATTTGATAACCCAGATCTTTATTGAATTGCTTCAACTGTGCAACAACGGTATCGCGAAGCTGTTCGTTCATTTTTTGCTGCTCGACCATCAACTCATTAGCTGTGCGATTGTCCAGGTCCTGCAAGTCCTGCTGTTTTCTCATCAGGCGTTGCTGTTCCTGCTCGGCTCTTTCTCTGGTCAGAAATGCGTTATTCTCCAATTTACGTTGGAAATCTTCCGTCTCTTTCTGCCAATCGCGCATTTGCTGACCCAGGTTGGCACGTGCATTTTCCTGTTTCTTCAACTGCACTTCATACAGGTCTTTGGCATAATTGTAATTCTGAACCAATGAATCGAGATTAACAAAAGCTATCGGCATGCTGCCTCCCGTGGCGCCTTCTACCGGAGAAAACGTTCTTGTCACACCAGATTCTTTCGATCCTGTAAAATGCAGAATAAACAGTATCACCACAGCTACTGCCAGCACACCATTCATGATGTAGTTAATGTTCTTCATAAATCGTTTATTAGTCTTTGTATTAATTTTTCGTGTCTTCAAGCAGTCTCTCTGCCAGATTTTTATGGTCTAACGCTTCCCTGTGCTGTGTTTTGGAACAATGGATACCCTTCTCTCTCAGGGCTTTGTTTCCACCGACATGCGTATTCGGGAACTCTCCTCCCTTTTTCAGCAACACCTTCACTGAAAGAAGTAAGAGACAAATAACAAGAATTATGACAGCAAATAGGTACGTTGTAAGCATTTTCTTTATATTTGTGGACGCAAATATAAGAGTTTAAGCGATTCTAAAATAGCTTTTAGGTATTTTATTCAACTTTTTTTCGAGTTGGTATGACCAGGAGCAATGTAATTAACTAGCGAACAACATTTTTTACACCAAATAAGAGCATGGAAATTATGGAAATTAAAGATTTAAAACCTGAGATCGTCTGGAAATTCTTTCATGAGATCACCCAAGTACCACGTCCTTCCAAGAAAGAAGGTAAGATTATTCAATACCTGGAATCATTCGCAACCCGCTATAATGTACCTATCAAAAAAGATCAGGCTGGTAATATTCTGATGTCTAAGCCTGCTACGCCGGGTTATGAGAACCTTCCGGTAGTGATCCTGCAATCGCACATGGATATGGTATGTGAGAAGAACCGGGATACCGTATTTGATTTCGAAAACGACCCCATCCAAACAGTAATCGACGGCGACTGGCTGAAAGCCAACGGCACCACGCTGGGAGCCGACAACGGCATCGGTATGGCAGCCGAGCTGGCCATCCTGGCTTCTACGGATATTGAACATGGTCCGATCGAATGCCTCTTCACCGTTGACGAAGAAACCGGACTGACCGGAGCCAATGCCCTGCAAGCCGGCTTTATGACCGGCGACATCCTGCTGAACCTGGATAGCGAAGACGAAGGCGAACTGTTTATCGGTTGTGCCGGCGGTCTGGACACGCAGGCTGTATTCTGTTACGACCTGGTAACTACATCAGACGAACTGACTTATTTCCGCATCGAAGTCAAAGGACTGAACGGCGGCCATTCGGGCGGCGAAATACATAAAGGTCTGGGTAATGCCAACAAGATACTGGCACGCTTTCTTTTTCTATTGAAGAAGAAACACGGATTTGTACTGAGCGCGATCGATGGCGGGAATCTGCGGAATGCGATCGCCCGTGAAGCATACGCTATAATAGGTATCCAGCCGGCCGATAAAGAGAGTGTGCGCATCATGCTGAACACATTTACAGCCGATATAGAAAACGAACTGAAACATGTAGATCCCAAGGTGCAGATCATAATGGAATCAGCTGATCGTCCGGAATTCCGCATCGACCAGAACACCACCGAAAAACTGATTTACGCCCTGCAAGCATGTCCTCACGGTGTACGCGCCATGAGCCAGGACATTGAAGGGCTGGTAGAAACGTCGACCAATCTGGCCTCGGTCAAAATGAAGGAAGATCAGACAATCGTGATAGGCACCAGCCAACGCAGCTCGATCGAATCGAAGAAACGGGCTGTTTCCTATTCAGTGGCTTCCGTCTTCCTGCTGGCAGGCGCACAGGTAATACATGGCGATGGTTATCCGGGATGGGCGCCGAATCCGCAGTCGGCTATCCTGCAGACCGCCCGCGAATCATATACCCGCCTGTTTGGTAAAGAGCCGAAGGTAATGGCCATCCACGCCGGGTTGGAATGTGGTCTCTTCCTCGAAAAATATCCGCAGCTGGATATGATTTCTTTCGGACCGACCATGCGCGATGTGCATTCGCCCAGCGAAAAACTGCAAATCAGCACCGTTGGCTTATGGTGGGCACACCTGCTCGATACATTAAAGAGTGTCCCTGCAAAATAAATTGTACCCCGATACGTTTTAAAAGAGGAGAAGCCGTGGGCTTTTCCTCTTTTTAGTTATAAACAGACACGATGAACCGGATCACCCGCTATATCCTTCCCCTTTTTATGGCAGCGTTTGTCTTGCTACAGGCCTGCAATGAAATGGACGACAACTACTCGTCCAACCCCGACTATCGGCTGAGTTTCTCCACCGATACACTTTCATTCGATACCATTTTCAGTACGGTTGGTTCTACCACCCGGCAATTTATGATCTACAACCAAAATAAAGAAGCGCTGAATATGGAGCAGGTAATGCTGGCAAGCGACGGGGCTTCCGGTTTCCGAATCAGTGTAGACGGCCGCAAGGGAACGGCTTTTGGCGATATCGGGATACTGGGCAAAGACAGTATGTATGTCTTTGTGGAAGTGACCGTAAACCCTACCGACCGGAATCAACCACTACTGATCCGGGATTCTATTGTGTTCCGGGTCAACGGGCGGGAACAAACCGTCTTGCTGGAAGCTTATGGGCAGGACGTACATTTGTATAAAGACGGTTATGCATTCACCACAGACACCTTCCTTCCGGCCGACCGCCCTTACCTGATCTATGACAGCCTGGTGATCGGCAAAGGAGTGACGGCAACCGTCGAACAAGGAGCCGGTTTCTATTTCCACAACAAAGCCAACCTGATCGTTCATGGCACATTGAAAGCCAAGGGAACACTCGATGCGCCGATCCTGTTCCGTGGCGACCGGCTGGACGACATGATTGACGGCACATTACCTTATGACCGTATACCGGCACAATGGGGCGGAATCACCTTCACATCAAACAGTTACGAGAATGAGTTCGACCATGTGATTGTACGTAACGGAACAACAGGCCTGACCTTCCACGCAGCGGATCCCACCCGGTCTAAACTGACAATGAATAATTCGCAGGTGACCAACATGGACGGCAACCTGTTCAGCGCCGTTAATTGCCAGATGGATATTATCAATTCGGAACTCAGTAATGCCTCCGGCGTTATTGCCTCGTTGCAAGGAGGGAGATACCAGTTCACCCACTGTACACTGGCCAACTACATGACGATGCGGCTGCGGAACGATACAATCCCTTATACATTGCTGCTTACCAGCACCCTTCCAGGGGGACAAACGGGAGCAGTAAACGCCCGGTTTGACAATTGTATCATTGACGGCAGTCATCCCGCCGGCGACAATCAGGTAAAAAGCGGAGAATGCTACCTGGACAATCCCGGAGCAGAGGTAGCTTACCTCTTTAACCACTGTGTGATGAAGATGAAAGGATCGGAAAACGAACAATTCGCCAACGTTACTTTTGTAGACAAAAGCCCTGCTTACCGCATGCTGGGAGGCAAGGATAATGACTATATGTACGACTTTCGCCTGGATTCCACCCAAACGACTGGTGTGGGTATGGCTGATCCGCTAATCGCCACCGAATATCCGATAGACCGTTACGGCGTGAACCGGCTCACAAGCGAACACGGCCCCACCATCGGCGCCTATGAGTTTGTGCCCAAAGAAGAAGAGGAAGAATAACAGTGACCCTTTCAAGTTTACCAATCAGACGCTATGAAATCTATCCTGCTCCTGCTCTTCCTATATGGTGTCCTGTCTGCCTCGGCACAAAAAGAAGCTCCGCTTCGGGTGATGTGGTACAACGTGGAAAATCTCTTTGACTGCCAGGACAATCCGGCAACAGACGATAGCGAGTTCTTGCCCGAAGGCAACCGCCGGTGGACACATAAACGCTATTACCACAAACTCAATCAACTGGCACGCGTCATTACTGCCGCCGGTGAATGGGATACCCCGGCAATAGTTGGACTCTGCGAAATAGAGAATGACTCGGTGGTGGCACACCTCCTCCATCGTACATCCCTCCGCAGGCAACAATACCGGCATTGCCTGGGCGGCAGTGCCGATCCCCGTGGTATCCGGATCGCATTACTATATCAACGCGACCGGTTTGCATGCCTGGGGCATACATCCATCCCGATACCTCCTTCCGGTAAGCGTCACAAACCCTCACGAGACATCCTGCATGTATGGGGGAAAGTAGCCAATATGGATACACTGGATATCCTGCTTTGCCATTTCCCCTCCCGCTACGGCGGGGAGAAAGAGACGGAAAAAGACAGGCTGCATGCGGCAAGAACACTCCGCTCCCTTTGCGATTCGCTGCATTCGCGCCGCACTACGCCTCAACTCCTCCTTATGGGAGATTTCAACGACCAGCCCGCCGACAAAAGCATCCGGGAAGGGTTATGCGCATATCCCCTACCCGTTCATGCTCCGGATAGAGACGACACAGGCCTCACCTTATATAACCTTTTTGCCGATCCCGCCCGAACAGCTTATCCCGGAAGTCATAAATACCAGGGAGAATGGAGCCAACTGGACCAGGTAATCGTCAGTGAACGGTTGATTGACCCGGGTCATTCCATGCGTCTGGCTCCCGGTTCAGCCCGTCTGTTCGCGCCTTCCTTCCTGTTGACCACAGACAAAACCTGGCGGGGTGTCCGGCCGAAACGAACGTATTACGGTTTCACCTACGAAGGCGGTTTCAGTGATCACCTCCCGTTGTTGACCGACTGGATCATCCGCCTCCCCGATAAATAACCGATGTGTCATTTACGCCCAAGGATCCTTCATGAAAAAGGCGACCATTGGCCGCCTTTCTATTAAGAGATCATTTCCAGAATCCTTTATTTCGCCATTTTCTTCCGGCGATCCATTTCGAGTTGGAGCATACGGAGTTCGCGGCCAGTCTGCCCCTTCACCGACGTGTTTTCTTCGGCACGACGAAGCAGATAGGGTAGTACATCACGTACAGGTGCATAAGGCACATACTTTGTCACGTTAAAACCTTCGTGCGCCAAGTTGTACGAAATATTGTCACTCATACCCAGCAACTGGGAGAAATAGATACGGGGATCATTCCGTTTCAGGCTTTTTTCATCGATCAACTTCGCCAGTTTATAGTTGCTCTCTTCATTGTGCGTGCCCATAAACAGTTCCATCCGGTCGATATGATCCATCACAAAGGCAACGCCTTCATCATAGTTATCATCTGTTGCCTGCTTATCTTTACAGATCGGATCGGGATAGCCCATGGCAGCAGCACGGGCCCGTTCTTCTTCCATATAAGCGCCACGTACAAACTTAACACCAGGGAAGTAACGTTTTTCGATCGAATCGTCGAGGATACGGCGCAGATACGGCATACGGTCGTGTCGATACATCTGTAACGTACAGAACACGATGGGACGTACTTTGTTATACTTACGCATGGCGATATCAGTCAGTTCGTCAATGGCATCCTGGAAGCAATAATCTTCGGCGTCTACCAGGATACGCACATCATTATCGTAGGCTCGTTGGCACAAAGCATCAAAGCGGTCGGCAAATGCCTGAAATTCTTTCTTTTCTTCCGGAGTCATTTCTTCCCGTTTCTCAGAGGCTTTCGCCAGAATCTCATCTTTGGTGATGGTGGAAGGCTTAAACACGGCATAGGCTACGTAGTTTTTCCCTTTCGCATTATCGATCGAACGGATGGTTTCTTCAAACGTGGCGCGAATACCGGCATCCGTTTGTTCGCCTTCTGCCGAGAAGTCCATGGTAGACTTCACATTGAATTTCAGCAAATGTTGTACCGTCTTTTCGCATTCGGCAAGGGTTTCGCCACCTACGAATTGTCGATACAATGTAGGCTTCACAATCCATGCCAAAGGGAAATGGATCTTAATTGCCACTTGAGATGCATACTTGCCACATTTCACGATGGAGGGATACTTCATCACGCTATACAGCAGGTATGCATTCTGTAACTCACCCTGCGACTTCGAAGAAAAAGCAATCTCCGTATTATTAAAGTCCAGCATAGTATTAGAATAACTTTAGTATGGTTTTTATTGTTTTACTTTTCTCCCAGGAACGGATACTTATAATCTGTAGGCGGCACCAACGCTTCTTTGATTGTGCGCGGGTTGGTCCAGCGGATCAGGTTCAACGGGCCACCGGCCTTGTCGTTCGTACCGGAAGCACGTGAGCCACCGAACGGTTGCTGGGCAATCACAGCACCTGTAGGCTTGTCGTTGATATAGAAATTACCGGCCGAATAGCGCAGTTTGTCAAAGGCTACCTGAACAGCATAACGATCATGCGAGAAGATAGAACCGGTCAACGCATACGGAGATGTACGGTCGCACAGTTCGAGCGTTTCTTCAAATTTCGCATCATCGTATACATAAATGGTTATCACCGGGCCGAAGATCTCTTCTGTCATACTGCGGAAGAACGGATTGGTGGTCTGAATAACGGTTGGTTCCACAAAGTAACCCGTCGACTTATCACCCTTCCCGCCAAAGATGATCTCTGCGTCTGGTGCAGCCTTGGCATGGTTGATATAATCCATGATATTGTCGAATGAAGCTTCATCAATCACAGCATTGAAGAAGTTGGTGAAATCCTGCGGATCACCCATCTTGATTTCTTTCAGCATATCGCCTACCAACGCCTTTACTTCTTTCCAGCAGGAAGCAGGAATATAGGCACGTGAACCAGCCGAACATTTCTGTCCCTGGTATTCGAAGGCGCCACGAACAATAGCGGTAGCCACATCGTCTGCCGGAGCCGACGGATGCATGAAGATAAAGTTCTTACCACCCGTTTCGCCTACGATCTTTGGATACGATTTATAGTTTTCAAGGTTGTTGGCCATCTGTCTCCACAACATATTGAACGTAGCTGTAGATCCGGTAAAGTGGAAACCACCCAGATCCGGGCTGGCGGTGATCACCTTGCCGATCACGCTTCCCTGTCCCGGAATAAAGTTGACAACACCATCAGGCACACCGGCTTCCTGGAACACCTTCATCAGCAGATAGTTCGAGTGGATAGCGGTGGTAGACGGTTTCCATACAGCCACGTTGCCCATCATGGCTGGCGCCATGTTCAGGTTGCCGGCAATGGAGGTAAAATTGAACGGGGTCAGTGAGAATACGAAACCTTCCAGTGCACGGTATTCCATCCGATTCAAGATACCGGTATCGGAATACGGCTGGTCGGCATAAATCTGTCCGGCATAAAAAGCGCTGAAGCGCAAAAAGTCAATCAATTCACAGGGAGCGTCGATCTCTGCCTGGAACGGGCTTTTACTCTGTCCCAGCATCACAGAAGCATTCAACAGATAGCGATATTTGGTAGCAAACAGTTCGGCAGCACGCATCATAATGGAAGCACGCTCTACCCACGGGAACTCAGACCATTGCTTGTGTGCTTTCATGGCAGCGTCGATCGCCATCTGCACTTCTTTTTCACCGGCCTTGTGATATGTAGCAAGTACATGCTTGTGGTCATGCGGCATTACTACCTTTCCGGTATTTCCTGTCCGTACTTCCTTTCCGCCAATCACCAACGGAATATCCCATTCTTCCGAGCTCACTTGAGCAAGGGCTTTCTTTAAAGCGAGTTTTTCACTTGAACCGGGAGCGTATGCCTTTACCGGCTCATTTACAGGTTTTTGAAATCTAAAAATCGCGTTATCCATAACAGCTTGATAGTTATATAAATTTTTATCTGGGTGTAAACGTACTAAATTTATTTCAAACCGAGGGTATCTATTTGCAAGGAAATATAGGCGATACAGCCGATCCGATAGTTAAAAACTGCCGGAAACCTTATCTACTATTGCTGTCATGCTGTCGTTTTATTGTTAAGACAAGGATGAACTGCTATTAGGCTATTCGATTCACAAAATATAAAGAGAAAAAAATCTCAAACAGCTCAGATAAAGCATCCAATAAAAATATTACTATATTTACGAATCTTACTACACATCTCTCAATATTGTTAAAATGAATACTATACCAAATCAAACTGAAAGAGAAAAATATCTGGTAGCCAAATTAATAACCGGAGACGAATCTGCATTTTGTGCTCTATACGCCACTTATAAAAACCGATTGATGTATTTTGCTTTACGCATGTTGAAATCGCCGGTTTTTGCTGAAGACGTATTCCAGGACACCTTCAGTGCCGTATGGAGAAATCGTTCGTTTTTAGACCCCAATGCTCCTTTCGGCCCTTATGTGTATACCATTATGCGGAATCGGATTCTGAATATGCTAGCTGAGATCGACAAAAATCATCAGCTAAAAGAGGCATTAACTAGTGCTGGAATAAGCCAGGAAATAGAAGACACAACCACCTATTCCATCATCTCGAGGGATCTAATGGAACTATTGGAATTAGCAATCCAGCAATTACCTCCACAACAGAAAAAAATATTCTGTTTAAGTCGAGAAGAATTCCTTTCCCATAAGGAAATAGCCGATGCAATGAACCTCTCTGTCCATACAGTACAACGTCATATCTCTACCACCTTGAAAACACTTCGCGAGATACTGAAAAAACATGCCGATATTTCTGTAGACCTTGCATTAGTTCTCTTTTGTCTGAACATTTAGCCCGCTTTATTTTGTTAAAAAATCTTATCAAACTGATAGTCTGATAGCCTTCTTGACTATCTCTTTATAGATACATAGAAAACATGAACAGTCTGAAAAAAAATAAAATCCCTTTTCTGAAGAGATACATAAGCGGATGGTATACAAGCGCCGAGGCCGAAAATCAATTGCCGCATTTACTCAAAAAGGACAACTATGACTCAACCATAAAGGAGTTAGACAACTTTTGGGGTGAGGTTGAGAAAAAAGCAATCCAACCTGATCAGGAAGAAATGATACAGTATAAGCAAGAAGCCAAACTGTTACTTTCAGCATTGAAGAAAACTGAAAAACCAGCCCGCAACAAAACGATATCCTTATCATGGGCGAAATATGCAGCTATTCTCTTTGTTGTTTTGGGAACAACCTGGGGCATATATAAAACCACACAACACTCTATCCCTCGGATAAGCTACACCCTTATTGAAGTAAAGAGCGGGCAACATAAAACGGTTAAACTACCTGACGGTTCTACAGTAACACTTAATGCTTGTACTCGGCTAACCATTCCCAATAAATTCACAGGGAAAGAACGCAGGATACAATTAGATGGTGAAGCCTATTTTTCTGTTGTTCCAGATATAAATATGCCCTTCATTGTGGAAACAAGCGATATGAATGTACAAGTATTAGGCACGTCATTTAATGTGAAAGCATATAGCGAAGATGACCAATACAGTATCTGTGTAGAAAGTGGCAAAGTACAACTGAACTTAGAAAATGCCAATATTCGTTTAACAGCTGACGAGCAGGTAATCGTAGACAAAAATAACGGTGATTTCATGAAACAGGAAGAGCCTGTCACTCGTGTTTTGTCCTGGCGCAATAACGGGTTATATTTTAACCGGACTCCTTTACGCAGTGTACTTCATGAACTATATCGAATCTATGGTCAACGAGTCGAGTTAAGTGCTGATGTAGATGGTAGCATCCAAATATTCGGAGGACATGATAACAAAAGCTTTGAGTCAATACTCAACTCTATTTGTTATGCTACCGGGTTAAACTACAAAAAAGAAAACGATAGACTTGTGATTTATAAACCGTGATTATTCACTTATAAAGCAAACGCCCATGAAATAAGATTTAAGATACCCGTAAACGCAAGAAGCCCCATCGATAGACGAGGCTTCTCTTAACAAAAACATCACTTTGACACTAAGGTAATAACTCATGTTCCAGCATACAGTTCGCCGCATAGATCATAGGATGCAATTATTAACTAATTATTATTTCTACAAAATTATGAAAATCCTATTAATTACAAAAGAAAGATGGTTAATTCCATCCCTATTTTTCATTTTTTTAGTGTTCCAATCGCCTCCCCTTACAGCACAATCTACTCAAAGACTGACAATTAATACAAACAATCAACCGGTAGAAGTACTATTTAAAGAAATCAGCAAACAAACCGGAACAAAGTTTTTATACAGCGAATTAGTTGTCAATGCCAGCTCTAAAGTGACAATCAAACAAAAGGACATTACACTTGATCAGTTGCTGAATCAAATCACACAACAGACAGGACTTACTTTCTATAAAGAAGGTAATACGATCACAGTTAGTGCTCAAACATCAAATAGCAAAGCTAATGCTTCTAACGATACTCCCATTAAAATAACGGGAATAGTTATCGATGAAAGCGGAATACCCGTGATAGGAGCCAACGTAGTTGAAAAAGGGACAACGAATGGTATTACAACTGATATTGATGGGAATTTTTCCTTTTCCGTATCTTCGGGTTCAACATTAACGGTTTCATACATAGGATATAAACCTCAAGAAATACGCGTAGGAAACCAAACTAAATTCACTATACGTCTCATAGAAGATATAGAAATGCTCGACGAAGTGGTGGTGGTAGGTTATGGCAGCATTCAAAAGAAGGAATTAACTTCTGCTGTCACTTCAGTAACCAGCAAAGATTTTTTACAGGGAGCGTTCAATAATCCCCTGTCGATGATCGATGGGAAAGTTCCCGGTGTAATGGTTTCAAGTCCGGCGGCAGCCGATCCAAATGCCAATCCGAATATACAGATTCGTGGGGCCTCTTCGATTGAGGCTGGAAATTCTCCTTTGATCATTATTGACGGGATACCGGGAGCAGATCTTAAGAATATTGCCAATCAGGATATTGAATCCATGACAATCCTGAAAGATGGTTCCGCAGCGGCCATATACGGTTCAAGAGCAGCTAATGGTGTAATCATTGTCGCAACAAAAAAAGGAAAAGACGGAAAGGTTTCCATTTCCTATGATGGTTATATGGATCACGATGCCGTTGCAAATAAACCCGAAATTCTTTCGGCAGAAGAATTCCTAAGCCATCAACGCGATATTGATTTCGGTTACAGAAATAACTGGTATGATCTGTTACTCAATAAGAACAACATTGGTCAAAACCATTACATTTCCATATCCGGAGGAAGCTCCAGCCTGACATTCAGGGCATCAGCCAACTACAAAACAAAAGAAGGTTTAGACATTACTTCATCCAGAAAAGAATATGGAGCACGATTAGGCTTTACTGCTAAAACACTAAAAAACCTGCTGGAAATAAGCGGTAACATGTCAACAAGAGTAGTCAATGAAGAATATACTGATTACAGCGTATTCCACCAGGCAGTAAAACTAAATCCGACCCATCCGCTGATGAACCCCGATGATCCCGAAAGATACAGCATTCTTTATGGTTTTGACACATTCAATCCCGTAGGTATGCTGAAAGATCGGGAAAATGGAGGAGACCGTCAATACACACTAGCTGACTTTACCGTCAAGTTGAATATTCTTAGCAACTTGAATACCGAAGTTTCATTTTCCAGGCAAAGTCAGGAGTATTTTGCAAGGACCTATGTCAATTCCTATCATAAAGAATCTGTTGACAACATGCGGAAAGGAAGGGCAACCCTGAAAAAAGAAAATATGACAGACTACACATTTGAGTGGATCGGAAACTATTTTGCTTCTATCGACAAGCATTCATTCAGATTGATGGCCGGATACTCATACCAGGAATTCAACCATCAGGATTTTACGGCAGAAAACGCGAACTTCCCCTCTGATGTGCTTTCGTATAACAACTTAGGTGCCGGTGACTGGAACAAAGCAGATGGGCGTTTGGGAATGTCTTCCACAAAGGATATGGAGAAAACCATTGGATTCCCTGCCAGACTTACTTACAATTATGACGACACCTATTTCCTTACCGCTTCCGTGAGATATGAAGGGAATAGTAAATTCGGCGCGAATCATAAATGGGGATGGTTCCCTGCTGCTTCCGCCGCATGGCGTTTTTCAAATCTTCCTGCATTTAAAGATATCCGGGCTATTAACGACTTGAAAGTAAGACTCTCATACGGGGTTACAGGTCGATCGGGATTCCCTAAATATTCTGCACTAGCTCGTTATGCTGCTTCAAGCAGTTGGCAAACAGAAACCGGACAATGGATGCAGACATGGGGACCGGCCAATAATCCTAATCCTGAATTACATTGGGAAAAACAAACATCATATAACTTGGGGGTCGACTTCGCTCTATTCGAGAATCGGTTGTCGGGTAGTCTGGATGGTTTCATCCGGGAAGGGAAAGATGTTATATCCAACTATGATGCACCTCAACCACCCTATATTCATAACCAGATTTTCACCAACGTCGCTTCTACCAGTTCCGGGGGAGTGGAACTAATGCTCAACTGGAATGCTGTCAACACAAAGGACTTTAATTATTCCACCAACATTGTCGCTTCCCACATAAAAACCAAATTAAACAAGTTTTCCAATGCCATTTATCAAAAAGGATTTATGGATAGATACCAGTTACCTGCTCCGGGCAACCCAGGCTATGCCCAACGATTGAAAGACGATACGGAGATCGGCACATTCTGGGGATTGAAATACGCTGGAGTTGACGAAAACGGCAACATGCTCGTTTGGAAAGACGCCAAGACAGGAGGAGAAAAGATTCTGGCAAGCGGCGGAGCAAGCGATACGGACAAGACGGCCATCGGGCAGGGAGCACCAAGATACACACTGACATGGGGAAACACCCTTCGTTACAAAGGCTTCGATCTTTCCTTGTATTTCCAAGGGAAATTCGATTACCAGATATTGAACATGTATCAAATGTATCTGGGTCTGGTTGCAGAACCCGGTATTAATTTGTTGAAGGATGCCTATGCAAAGAATGGTCATATCAAATCCGGTAAAGTAATGTGCGATTATTTTCTGGAAGATGGTGATTACTTTAAACTGGACAACATCACAATCGGATGGAGTCCCAGGCTCGACACCGACTGGATCAGCAACCTGAGAATATACGGGACAATCAAGAATGCTTTCACATTGACAAGTTATTCGGTAATGACCCCGTCTTCTGTAGAGACGAACGGGCTGGAACCCGGCATAAGTGGATTAAATGTTTACCCAATAGCTCGATCGTTCACAATTGGCGTTCAGATTACTTACTAATAAATCATGATTCATTATGAAAACAGTTAGATATATAGTTGCACTATTTGCTCTGTGCACAATCTCATGTACTGATTTGACTGAAAAAATATTCAGTGAGATCACCACCGACAATTATTATCAAACGAAAGATAATATCTATGCCGCCCTCACCCGGAATTACGAACATGCTTTCGGTATGTTGGTAGGCTCCACTTATTTCCTCCAGGAAGTTACGGCTGACCAACTCATTATTCCCACCCGAGGAAAACATGGATACAATGGAGGCGAATATGTACGACTATACGAGCATAAATGGACAGTAAAGGAGAATTTCCTGTATGATGCCTGGGCAAGATTATTCAAAGGTGTTGCCTTATGTAATAACTTCATTGCAGATTTCGAGGCACTGGACTTCCCTTCTTTTGGATTGGATGACAATGTTAAGCAACGCTACATTGCCGAGATCAGAGGAATAAGGGCTTGGTACTACATATTCCTGATAGATTTTTTCAGGCATGTCCCCATTGCTACTAATATCTCTGATGTCAAAGGACAATCTACACCACAGGAGGTATTCGATTTCATAGAAACCGAATTGAAAGAGGTTTTGACGCAACTTCCTCAGGAAGCAGGTCAATCCCGTTTGAAACAAGCCGCCGTTGCCGGATTTCTTGTCCGGTTGTATTTAAATGCGGAGAAATGGACAGGTACTGCCCGATTTGATGATTGTGCACAATTAGCTCAGGAGATCATAGATGGTAAATACGGGACATACAAACTCGATTCAGATTATCGTGGCCCTTTCCGCTGCGGGATCAATGGATATCAATCGCAAGAGAATCTATACCAGTTCGATACCAGAAAGAACTATCTGGAAGCAAGCTGGTTGTATAATATGTGGATGCATTACCAGGCCCGGTATACATTGGACAACGACTGGGGAGGATGGAACGGAGGGAATGTTGCCCCTTCGAGAGACCTGGAAGGAAAGCTATATACAAATAAGCTGGGAATGCCCTTCGAAAAATATCCCGATGGGGATATCAGGAAACAACCGTTCCGAGTGACTTCAGTCGATGGAGATTACGAAGGATTTTTCCTCATGGGTACCCAATATCATTTTGACTACGAGAAAGGGTACGGATATACTGACCAAATAGTAACAGGAACAGAAGAATACAATGGGCTTCCTTTGGTGTATGTGGATCAGGTCGGACGCTTCTCGGAAGGAGCTGCCGGTTTAGCCAAGGGTTCACACCTGATATACGGAGAAGAAAATACCGGATACCGGTTAATGAAGTATCCCTGGTTACCACAATCAAAGAATCTGTTTCAGATGAATGCCCTGCCGGAAGTCAGATTAGCCGAAATTTATTATTCCCTTGCCGAATGCAAATACCGAAAAGGAGATAAAGTCGGAGCGGCCCAACTACTGGATGCAGTACGGAAAAGATACTATACTCCCGAAGACTGGCTCAAGTTCAGCTATGAACAAAACCCGGCGAAACTGACAGACGACGAATTTATTGACGAATGGGGACGTGAGTTTATTGGTGAACGCAGAAGACGCATGGATCTTATACGTTGGAACCTCTTCAGTACGGCCAGTTGGTGGGATAAAAAACCTGATCAAAGCAATCAGGATGTATTCCCGATACCCGACCGTATCCTGAATTCCAATCCATTAATCAAACAAACCACTCCCGGGTTCTGATATTTCACCTTAATACAATAAAGAATGAATACAACAATCAAATATATGCTACTGGCCACAGGCATCTTTATACTGAGTTCCTGTCAACAGCCTAATGATGGCTTTACACCTTTATTTACTGACGACCTCTCTAATGCGGATTACAACAAACAGGTATGGAACTACTCGGACGGCATACTTACTGCCAACGCTGACGAATCGATATGGACCGTACAAATGTATGAGAACTACATACTGGATCTAGAGTTCAAAACGGATGTAAATACCAATAGCGGAGTGATCATTTATTGCCAGGATAAGAAAGACTGGATTCCAACAGCTATCGAAATACAGATAGCCGACGATTATCATGAACAATGGAAATCCTTGCCTGAGAACGTCAGATGCGGGTCTATTTTCGGCCATAAAGGAGCCAATGAACAATTGGTAGTCAAAAAACCCGGTGATTGGAACAGTATGACGATTATAGCTAAGGGGCAACAGATCAAGATTAATCTGAATGGAAGAGATATTGTAGATGCGAATCTGGCTGATTGGACATCCGGGACAAAGAATCCTGATGGCACTGACATCCCTGCCTGGTTACCTACGCCTTATTGTGAAATGGCGACAAAAGGATACATCGGTTTTCAAGGAAAGCACGGTGAATCATACATCTGGTTTAAGAACATCAGAATCAAACAACTTTAATAACTAATAATATGGGAACAATAACAAGACGTAATTTTTTGAAAGCAGGAGCAGCTACCGTAGCAGGGCTTACCATCATACCCAATTCGGTTCTTGGAAAATCATTCGGTCACACAGCACCCAGTGACAAACTGAATATTGCCGGTATCGGTGTCGGAGGTATGGGGCGTGGAAACCTGAACAATATGAAAACGGAAAATATTGTTGCTCTATGCGACGTAGACTGGAGATATGCGGAGAAAACATTCCAGAATTATCCTACCGCAAAACGATACAAAGACTGGCGTATCATGTTAGATGAGTTTGGAAAGTCCATTGATGCCATCATGGTAGCAACACCGGATCATTCACATGCAGGCGTTACAGCACATGCCATTACGATGGGTAAGCATTGCTATACCCAGAAACCGTTGACACACTCGGTATATGAATCCCGCTTACTGGCCAAATTGGCAAAAAAATACCAAGTTGCCACCCAAATGGGTAATCAGGGAAATTCCTTTGATTGGTGTCGCCAGATTGCCGAATGGATCCAATCGGGTGTAATCGGAGATGTACATGAAGTGCATTGCTGGACAGACCGTCCGATCTGGCCGCAAGGATTAAGTGAGCCCAAAGGAGGTATCAAAGTTCCGAAAACACTGGACTGGAATCTCTTTATCGGATCGGCTGTACAACGACCTTATGATCCCGCATACACTCCCTGGAACTGGCGTGGCTTCTGGGATTTCGGCACAGGAGCCCTGGGGGATATGGCTTGTCATATCATGGATCCGATCTACTGGGCGCTTGACCTGAAGTATCCGGTAAGCGTGATTGGCAGTTCCACATTGAGCAACCTGTACTCTCCACCTCACGCAGAAATTGTTACGTATACATTTCCTGCACGTCCGCCCAAAGGGCATGTAAAAATGCCGGAAGTAAAAGTATGCTGGTATGATGGAGGTTTACTGCCTCCCCGTCCGGAGGAACTGAAAGACGGGCAAATGATGGGCGACCAAAATGGCGGAATTATCTTTATCGGAACGAAAGGTAAGATCATGACCGGTTGTTACGGAATGAATCCCACACTACTTCCTGTCACCGATATGGAACATTTTAACCAACCACAACCCTCTATTCCGCGGGTTAAGGGCGGAAACGGGAACATCTGGAGCACCAATGCCCACGAACAGGATTGGATCCGTGCTTGTAAGGAATCTCCTGAAAACAGGGTTGAATCCTCATCTAACTTCCAATTCTCGGGACCATTCAACGAAATGGTGGTTATGGGGGTATTGGCTGTTCGCCTGCAAGGGTTGAACCGGGAATTACAGTGGGACGGAGAGAATATGAAATTCACCAACATAAGTCATTCCGACACCATTAAAATCGTAACAGTCGACAACTTTACGGTTGTTGACGGTGATCCTCGATTCGACCGTCGGTTTGCCGATTTCAATGCCGCCGAAATGGCACAGGAATGGATAAGACATACCTATCAAAACGGCTTTTCACTTCCCGATATGCCGAAATAATAGAATGTTCTATCGACGTCTATAGGGATTTTTAGCGCCTTCTAAAGGAAGAACTACTGTTATCTCCCGTAACTATTCGGCTTAGGTTAACGCAACGTACTAGGTCGAATAGTTACCTGTGAAATACGTAGACCTTAGTGTTGTTGACTACAAAGGATACTGTTCGCAGCAATAGAAGATCGGAATGCCGACACTAAAACAAAAGGATAAAGTATAAAACTGACAATAAAAAAGGCGATTCGTCGTCCTTTTTCTTTTTATGGCTATATTTGCAGCATCAAAATGCAGTAAAACATCCTTATTTTAAAGCACATGAATGAGCAGATCAAACAAATAGCGGAACGTTTGGCCGGATTACGGGAAGCATTGGAGGTAACGCCCGAAGAAATGGCACGGGTATGCCATCTCACGCCGGAACAATACCTGCAACTCGAAAGCGGAACGGTAGACATCTCCGTCAGTATCCTGCACCAGATATCACAGGCGTATGGCGTGGAATTAACTACCTTGATGTTTGGAGATGAACCCAAGATGAGTGCGTACTTTGTCACCCGTAAAGGGAAAGGGATTGCCGTGGAGCGTACCAAGGCGTACAAGTATCAGTCGCTGGCTGCCGGTTTTGCCGGACGCAAAGCCGATCCGTTCCTGGTAACCGTACATCCCAAGGCAGAAGGAGAAGCGATTTACCTCAATACCCATCCCGGGCAGGAATATAATATGGTACTAAGCGGATGCCTGCTGTTGCAGATCAACGACAAGGAACTGATCCTCGAAGAAGGCGACAGCATCTATTTCAACTCCGAACTTCCCCACGGGATGAAAGCGTTGAACGGCGAACCGGTCAGTTTTCTGGCCATCATTCTGTAATAACCGATATTTGACAGTATACACATTATGTTAGAACGTTTTTTAGGACAGACGACATTCTCGTCGCAGGAAGATTTCACACAACACTTCAAAGTACGTGTACCGGAAAACTTCAACTACGGTTACGATGTAGTAGACACCTGGGCCTCAGAAGCACCTGAAAAAAGGGCCTTATGCTGGACAAACGACCAGGGCGAACATATTGACTTCAGTTTTGCCGAAATAAAAAAATACTCCGACCAAACGGCATCCTACTTCCAGTCGCTGGGCATCGGCCGCGGCGATATGGTGATGCTGATACTTAAGCGTCGATATGAGTTCTGGTTTTCCATCATCGCGCTGCACAAGCTGGGAGCGGTAGTAATTCCTGCCACGCACCTGCTGACCAGGAAAGATATTGTCTACCGGAACAATGCAGCCGATATTAAAATGATCGTCTGTGCCGGAGAATCCAATATCCTGCAACAGGTAGCTGCCGCTATGCCGGAATCACCGTCGGTAAAAAAACTGGTTTCCATCGGTCCGGAATTTGCCGAAGGCTTTGAAGACTTTTACCAGGGGATCGACAATGCGGCTCCGTTTATCCGTCCCACTCAGACAAATACAAACGAGGATATATCACTCATGTATTTTACATCCGGAACCACGGGTAACCCGAAGATGGTGGCGCACGACTTTACCTATCCGCTGGCGCATATCACTACCGGATGTTATTGGCATAACCTTCATGAAAACAGTCTTCACCTGACCATTGCCGATACCGGATGGGGAAAAGCCGTATGGGGAAAACTGTATGGACAGTGGATCGCCGGAGCCACCATATTTGTTTTCGACCATGAGAAATTTGTACCGGCAGATATGCTACAGATGATCCAGAATTATAAAATCACCTCCCTGTGCGCACCTCCTACCATCTTTCGTTTCCTGATACGGGAAGATGTGACGAAATACAACCTGTCGTCCCTGCAATATTGTACCATTGCCGGCGAAGCGTTGAATCCGGCCGTATACGAAGCATTCCTGAAACTGACCGGTGTCAAACTGATGGAAGGATTCGGACAAACGGAAACCACACTTACCGTATGTACTTTCCCGTGGACAGAACCTAAACCCGGTTCCATGGGGAAGGCAAACCCGCAGTATGAAGTGGATCTGCTCCGTGCTGACGGCACACGTGCTGAAGACGGCGAGCAGGGTGAAATCGTGGTACGCTACGGAAACAACCGTCCGCTGGGATTATTCAAAGAATACTACCGTAACCCGCAATTGACCAACGAAGCCTGCCATGATGGTATCTATTTTACCGGCGACGTGGCCTGGCGCGATGAAGACGGCTACTTCTGGTTCGTGGGCCGTACAGACGACGTGATCAAGAGTTCCGGCTACCGCATCGGCCCGTTTGAAGTAGAAAGTGCGTTAATGACGCACCCGGCTGTAGTGGAATGCGCCATCACCGGCGTACCGGATGAGATCCGCGGGCAGATTGTCAAAGCCACGATCATCCTTTCCAAAGAATACAAGTCTAAAGCCGGTGAAGAACTGGTGAAGGAATTACAGAACCATGTCAAAAAAGTGACCGCACCCTATAAATACCCACGCGTTATTGAATTTGTTGACGAACTACCGAAGACTATCAGTGGCAAGATCCGCAGGGTAGAGATACGGGATAAGGACAAAAAATGAAGCGAATAGCGATCAAGATAGGCAGCAACGTACTGACACGCCCGGACGGGACGTTGGATATTACGCGCATGTCGGCACTGGTTGACCAGGTAGCAGAGCTACACCGGCAAGGAATCGAAATGATTTTGATCTCTTCCGGGGCCGTAGCGTCTGGCCGCAGCGAGATCAAAGCAGGTAAAAAGCTGGATCCGGTATCTGCCCGCCAACTCTACTCAGCAGTAGGACAAGCCAAGCTGATCAACCGATATTATGAGCTGTTCCGCGAACACGGTATGCGTTGCGGACAGGTGCTGACTACGAAAGAGAATTTCAGCAGTCGTACTCACTACCTGAACCAGAAACATTGCATGGAGGTGATGTTGGCCAACAAAGTAATCCCCATTGTAAACGAGAACGATACCATCTCGGTAACCGAACTGATGTTTACCGATAACGACGAACTCTCCGGCTTGATCGCTACCATGATGGGCATGGATGCACTGATCATCCTCAGCAACATCAATGGAATCTACAACGGGAATCCGGCAGATCCAGGCTCTGTTGTGATCCCCGAAATACCTGCTGGCGGTGTAGACCTGTCGGAATATGTACAGACTACCAAATCGTCTTTTGGCCGGGGCGGTATGCTCACCAAATGCAGGATTGCACGCAAAGTGGCCGATGAAGGGATTACAGTGATCATCGCCAACGGAAAGAAAGAGCATATCCTGACACAGTTGCTGACAAAGAAAAGCCAAACCGTCTGTACCCGTTTTCTGCCTGCGGGCAAACCGGTCAGCAGTGTAAAGAAGTGGATCGCCCACTCGGAAGGCTTTGCCAAAGGGGAGATACATATCAACCAAGGAGCTGCCGAAGCGCTGGCCAGTCCGAAAGCTACCAGTATCCTCTTCGTGGGAGTGACTGGGATCACGGGCGAATTTGAAAAAGGAGACATCGTCCGCATCTTCAACGAAGCAGGTGAGCAGATAGGCGTAGGCTGTGCCGACTACGATAGCCCGGAAGCCCGGAAACTGATCGGACAGCGAGACCTGAAACCCCTCGTACATTACGACTATCTCTTTCTGGATTAATACAAACATAACGAACTCACCGGATGGATACACAGACATGTTTACAGGAGGCCGTCCTTGCTTCCCGTTCACTTATTTCGATCAGCGAACAGCAGATCAACGGCATCCTCACAGCTGCAGCTGCAGCCCTCCTCCGCCATACGGAAGAAGTACTGGCGGCCAACGGTTGTGATTTATCTCGCATGGATCCGGCCAATCCCAAATACGACCGGCTGAAGCTGACAGCCGAGCGCATCCAATGTATTGCCACCGATATGGCCAGTGTGGCATCGCTGCCCTCTCCCCTGGGAAAGGTAATTAGTGAGACCACACGCCCCAACGGGATGACGATCCGCAAAGTGTCCGTTCCCTTCGGTGTGATCGGGATCATTTACGAAGCACGTCCCAATGTCACATTTGACGTATTCTCACTCTGCCTGAAAAGCGGAAATGTCTGTGTACTGAAAGGAGGCTCGGATGCCGACGAATCAAACAAAGCCCTGGTGGGCATCATCCACCAGGTGTTAACAGCACATGGGATGAACCCTGCTGTTTGTACCCTGCTACCTCCTGATCGGACAGCAACCACCGAACTGCTGAATGCCATTGGTATGGTAGACCTGATCATTCCCCGTGGCAGTAGTTCACTCATTAACTACGTACGCGAACATGCCCGCATACCGGTAATCGAAACCGGCGCCGGGATCTGTCATACTTATTTTGACAAGGACGGGGATCGGATCAAAGGACAAGCAATCGTACATAACGCAAAAACCCGCCGCATCAGTGTATGCAACGCATTGGATTGCCTGATTATACATATTGATCGCCTGCCTGATCTTCCTTTTATCTGTAAAAAGCTGAAAGAAAGCAATGTCGTAATCTATGCCGACAAACCTTCTTACGCCGTTTTATCCGGAACCTATCCGTTCCATTTGCTGAAAACGGCGACGGCAGACAGTTTCGGCACCGAATTCCTCGATTATAAAATGAGTATCCGTACCGTTGCTTCCATAGACGAAGCGCTGGATCATATCGCCCGGTACAGTTCCCACCATAGCGAATGCATCGTCAGCGAATCAGCCGATGCTATCCACCTGTTCGAACAGGTGGTAGATGCAGCCTGTGTCTATCTCAACGTATCGACGGCTTTTACAGACGGCGCTCAATTCGGCTTCGGTGCTGAGATAGGCATCAGCACACAAAAACTGCATGCCCGCGGCCCGATGGCACTGCCCGAACTCACTACCTATAAATACATTATCGAAGGTATCGGCCAGATTCGGAATACATAAACCGGCTGTGTCTTACCAAGACGACTTAGGGCAGTGCATAAAAATCACCCAATACCAGTCTTTTGGATCGCCTACACCCACACTGGGCTGATATAAATAAATATAGAGTGGGTTCGAAGGGTTATTGTTTATGCCTTGCTGCACCATATCAAATTGTGAAATGGCAGGCCAGATCGCATCAAAGTCAGGCGACTCCACTTTATCTTCTCCATCAGCGGAAAGCACGGCCCATTGGGGCTGCGGCTGTAGTTTATAGTTTTTCGAATATGCGGTCTCCGGATAACCCGAACCTTCCGGATAGGTTTGTTCACCCTTTCCCATCCAAATAATGGTGCCAAAAAACAACCTGTCCCCGATGGCTGTTTCCCAGGCAATACTACCAAAATCTCCCGGAGCCTTGTAATCACCCACTAAGACAAGACTATCGATATCGTTGAATATTTCCACCGAATATCCTCTCAGAAACGTATTTGTCGTATAATCAACTGTAAACAGCATCACCGTGTTTTCTGCTCCCGGGCAGACAATTGGACCAACATTGTCTTCCTCATTCATATCGCAGGCGGTAATGCCCCACAACGAAAATAAGGTCATCCACAAGAATAAACTCTTTTTCATCTTTCAACACATTAATCGATTTACATTAGTATAGATGATAGTTTGGTATAGAATGTTGCATCACCGCGTACATTTTTATGCACTTTCTTGTCCATCTTCACTATTCTTCCTACCTTGCCTGCTCTTTTTCAACTTAACAACAAACAGCTATGAGACATTTCACCTGCGTACAGGATATCGGCAACTTGCAGAAAGCGCTGAACGATGCGTTTGAGATCAAACGCGACCGCTTCCAGTTTTCCGAACTGGGAAAGAACAAAACACTGATGATGATCTTCTTCAACTCCAGCCTCCGTACCCGGCTCAGCACACAGAAGGCAGCCATGAACCTGGGCATGAACACCATCGTGCTCGACATCAACCAGGGCGCATGGAAATTAGAGACCGAACGGGGTGCGATTATGGACGGCGACAAACCGGAGCATATCCTCGAAGCCATTCCCGTAATGGGAGCTTATTGCGATATCATCGGCGTCCGTTCATTCGCCAACCTTGAAAGCAAGGAAGATGATTACAATGAGAAGATACTGAACCAGTTCATCCAATATTCCGGTCGCCCGATATTCAGCATGGAAGCCGCCACCCGCCACCCATTACAAAGCTATGCCGATCTGATCACGATCGAAGAATATAAGAAAACAACCCGCCCGAAGGTGGTACTCACCTGGGCGCCGCATCCGAAAGCTCTTCCGCAAGCCGTCCCCAATAGTTTTGCCGAATGGATGAATACCGCCGACTACGACTTTGTGATCACGCATCCCGAAGGGTATGAACTGGATCCCTACTTCGTAGGCAATGCCCGCGTAGAATACGACCAACGGAAAGCCTTCGAAGGCGCCGACTTCATCTATGCCAAAAACTGGGCTGCTTATCAGGATCCCAACTACGGTCAGGTACTCAGCAAAGACCGCAACTGGACAGTCGACACCGAGAAGATGGCGCTCACCAACAACGCCTACTTTATGCACTGCCTGCCGGTACGCCGCAATATGATCGTCTCCGACGATGTGATCGAAAGTCCACAAAGCATCGTAATCCCCGAAGCCGCCAACCGCGAAATATCTGCCCAGGCCATCCTCCGAAAGATATTGCTTAGTCTCTGAAGACCAGATACAGAATCAATAGCACATCCCCGGAGGCGAAACGTATCGTATCCGGGGATTATTTTCAGCGATTAAGCTTCACCCTGTATACCGCCCATGGGAGGGATAAAGCCATCCACATCCATAGGATTACTATTTTTAGCCTGGGCTTCAAACTTGGAGATATTATCTTGCAAGGCAAACAGGAGGCGCTTGGCATTATCGGGAGTCAAAATAACACGACTTTTGACTTTTGCTTTGGGAACGCCTGGTACGATGCGAACAAAATCAAGGATAAATTCGGAAGATGAATGGGAAATGATTGCCAGATTGGCATACGTACCCTGAGCCGTTTCTTCGGAAAGTTCGATTTGAATCTCGTTGATTGGTTTATTATTTTCCATAGATCACTACTATTTGTTTGTTCTTAATTGCATGAGCAAAGATACGCAATCTGATTTGAAATTTACAGGTTGGCCCATGACTTGTCGGAAGAAATAAAAACGGCTTGCCCGCAAAAGCAAAAACGGCCACCTTCACAGGCCGCCGTCCTCTTAGTTGTGTTTTTAATTCTCAATTCTTTAGACCAATGTAAAAAATATCTTTGCGTTAATCATTCATGATTTTGGCGTTTTAGATAAGGTTCCTTGTGTATAGCTTCAATTCTTAATCTTTTTACTGATACAAAAATACAGTGTTTTATGAATATTCACAAATACTATCCGATCAATAACCAATACAATATCGTCATATATTGACGTAAATCAAGGTACAAAATACACCTATTTCAGATTCTTATATCTTGAATCGAGTACGGGCATAGCGCTCACGGTATTCTTTCGGGGTGTATCCTTTCCGGTTTTTGAAGATGCGATTGAAATTAGAAAGATTATTAAAACCACATTTATAACAGATTTCTGACACACTTTCCCGTGTATCTATGAGCCTATTGACCACTTCTGCTATCCTTATGTCATTCAGGTTATCAATAAAAGTTTTTCCCGTCCACTTTTTCAGGAACCGCGTAAGGGAAGATTCGCTCATACTCATCGCCGCTGCTAGGTCGGGTAAAAGGATTTGCGACTGATAATTTTCGTGCAAATACAGAATGATACTTTCCAGGCGGTCGGTCTCTCCTTTGTTATAATTCATAAGCGCTTCGGTAGCATTCAAACACCGGGCACCCTTATCCATGGAAAGTATCTTCAGAATATTGATCAACCGCAGAAAATTAGCAAGTGAGTCTGGCTCATCAACCGTCAACGCATCCAAATCGTCTTTTACTTGCACGATCACATCCTCACCAAAGATAATACCGTTGGAGGCATTTTCCAGCATATCCTTAATACTCTTGAAATTACGCTTATTGATCACACTGTCGAACATGGAGGCATGGAATTGAATATTGATCTCAACAATACCATCGCACCGGCACTTGTGATTAGTATAAGCATGACGTGTCCCACCGGCGACCAGCATCAGATCAAGGTCGCCCATCTCTTCTACGGAATCACCCACGATACGGATTGCTCCGGCTGCATTGGCAACAAAATTCAATTCAAAATCGGTATGCGCATGCAACGGATAATAGAATCCTGACTTCCGCCTCTTGACAACAAAAAAACTATCATCGTCCGAGAGTGTGGATGGTTCCTGTAATACAGCATCCGCTTTTTTCATAGTGATCCATCATTAAAGTATAACCAACGTGGCCAGCACAGGGCAATGATCGGAAGGGAAGAGTTGGTTTTTCGTATCCGTGAGTATCCCGTGACGCAGCACACTGATAGTACCCTGAATGAATATATAATCGATCAAACTCCGTCGTTCGACAGGAATACGTCCGAAATTATGAAAACTCCATTCCGGGCCATACCGAAGGGGCGTTACCTGGCGAGAGTCTGTGAGATGACAGGGATCGTCCGGATTGAGAATCACCTGGATGGGGTCACTATCCGGAGTGGCATTGAAGTCACCGGTGACAATAACCGGCCGTTTACCAGCCAGTTCAGCAGCCTGATTGATCACCAGCCTGGCACCCTCATGACGAGCCACTTCCCCTATATGATCCAGATGGGTATTCAGCATAAAAAACTCCTTACCCGTTTGCTTGTCCTTAAAGATACCCCAAGTAGCCACCCGTTCACAAGCAGCGTCCCAACCTTTCCGGCCAACAGCCTGCATATCTTCGGCCAGCCAGAAATCGCCATACTTAACCACGGTAAAACGATCTTTGCGGTAAATAATGGGAGCATATTCGCCTTTCGTCTTCCCATCTTCACGCCCGACGCCGATATAGGCATAATCGGGTAGGCGCTCAAGCAGATCGGTCAGTTGATGATGCAAGACCTCCTGGGCACCGCAGAGGTCGACGCCATAAAACCTGATAAGGTCTGCCGCAAAATCTTTCCGGTAGGCCCATTGGTTTTCTCCATCCGACGTATTATCCATGCGGATATTATAAGTCAGCACATTGATTTTTTCTACCGGTTTCTTTGCATAAAGACCGGTAACGGCCAGTAAGGCCAGTACTAGTGGAAGCAGAATCTTTGTCATATCTTGATACTTTGTGTTTTTCTGATTCAGATAACAAACAAAAGTAGGCTTAATCTGCTTATCTGACAAATGAATGGCCGAAAAAAAAGGCCACCGGAACCTCCGGCAGCCTTTTATGCAATCGTATAGTTGATTACTATTCGTCTTCTCTTTCCATCATGCTAAAGTCTACCACATTCCGGCGATTAGCAAAAATGCGTTCGAACTCATCACGGGCACCTACAACCAACTTGTCAAAGTCACGCTGACCGGTACCGGCAGGAATCAAGTGTCCGCAGATCACGTTTTCCTTCAGGCCTTCCAAACGGTCTACTTTGCCATTGATGGCAGCTTCGTTCAGTACCTTGGTGGTTTCCTGGAAAGAGGCAGCAGACATGAAGCTGTTTGTTTGCAAAGCAGCACGTGTGATACCTTGAAGGATCTGATTGGCTGTGGCAGGAACGGCATCACGTACATCAACCAGTTTCAGGTCACGACGTTTCAACATACTGTTCTCGTCCCTCAGTTTACGGGCGGTAACGATCTGTCCGGCATGCAATGTCTGCGAATCTCCGGCATCGAGCACTACTTTCTTGCCCCAGATACGGTCATTCTCATCCATTACTTCCAGTTTGTCTACTACCTGCTGTTCGAGGAAGCGGGTATCACCCGGATCAACCACTTCTACCTTGCGCATCATCTGACGGACGATCACTTCGAAGTGCTTGTCATTGATCTTCACACCCTGCAGACGATAAACGTCCTGCACTTCATTGACGATATATTCCTGTACAGCCGTCGGTCCCTTGATAGCCAGGATGTCGGAAGGCGTAATAGCACCGTCAGACAGTGGCATACCGGCACGGATATAGTCGTTTTCCTGTACGAGCAACTGTTTAGACAGCGGCACCATGTACTTCTTCACTTCACCCAGTTTGGAGGTAACAGTGATTTCGCGATTACCACGTTTGATCTTTCCGAAACCTACTTCACCATCAATTTCAGATACGACAGCCGGGTTGGACGGGTTACGTGCTTCGAACAACTCGGTCACACGCGGCAGACCACCGGTGATGTCACCCGCTTTCCCTACGGCACGCGGTATCTTCACCAATACTTCACCAGCCTTGATCATATCACCGTTTTCTTTCACTACGTGAGCACCCAACGGAAGCGAGTAGTTCTTCAGATAATTACCGTTCTCATCGATGATGTGAGCAGCCGGTACCTTTGTCTTATCTTTAGACTCAATGATGATCTTTTCTTTCAGGCCGGTCGTTTCGTCGCTTTCAATCTTGAAGGTTACATTTTCCTGCACGCTTTCGAATTCGATCTTACCGGAAACTTCCGATACGATAACAGCATTGAACGGGTCCCATTCGATGATCACATCACCACGTTTCACCATAGAACCACTGTTGAAATGCAACTTGGAACCATAGGGTATGTTATGCGTGAGCAATACGATCTTCGTATTCGGGTCGATAATACGCATTTCAGCCAGACGGCTTACTACTACCTGATATTTCTTTCCGCCTTCTTCGGCTGTAACAGCACGAAGTTCTTCGATTTCCAGGATACCATCGTATTTGGAAACGATGCTGCTTTCAGTAGCGATGTTAGAAGCGATACCCCCCACGTGGAACGTACGCAGAGTCAACTGAGTACCTGGTTCACCGATAGACTGGGCAGCGATAACGCCCACCACTTCACCTTTCTGAACCATTTGTCCTGTAGCCAGGTTACGACCGTAACACTTGGCACATACACCCTTCTTGGATTCGCAGGTGAGTACCGAACGAATTTCCACGCTCTCGATCGGAGATGCCTGAATCTTTTCGGCAGCATCCTCACGGATTTCTTCACCGGCATTGACAATGATCTCGCCAGTTTGCGGATGTTGGATATCATGTACGGATACGCGTCCCAGGATACGTTCGTAGAGGGAAGCGATCACTTCTTCGTTATTCTTCAGTTCGGTACAGATCAGGCCACGTAGCGTACCACAGTCTTCTTCATTGATGATCACATCATGTGATACGTCAACCAGACGACGGGTGAGGTAACCAGCGTCGGCAGTTTTCAAAGCCGTATCCGCCAAACCTTTACGGGCACCGTGGGTAGAGATAAAGTACTCCAGCACAGACAGACCTTCTTTGAAGTTCGACAAGATCGGATTTTCAATGATCTGTCCACCTTCCGAACCGCTCTTCTGGGGTTTCGCCATCAAACCGCGCATACCCGACAACTGACGGATCTGTTCTTTCGAACCACGGGCACCGGAATCCATCATCATGAACACGGAGTTGAAACCGTCGTTATCTGTTGCCAATTGCTTGATCAGGATATTAGACAACTTACTGTTGACGTGCGTCCAGGTATCGATAATCTGGTTGTAACGTTCATTGTAAGTGATGAAACCCATGCTATAGTTAGCCAGGATCTGTTCCACTTCTTCATATCCTTCTTTTACCAACTCTTCTTTCTCTATGGGTATCAGTACGTCGGCCAGGTTGAACGACAAACCGCCCTTGAAGGCCATATAGTAACCCAGGTCTTTGATATCGTCGAGGAACTGGGCGGTACGAGCCACACCGCATACTTTGATCACCTTACCGATAATGTCACGCAGTGATTTCTTACCCAGGATCTCGTTAATAAAGCCCACTTCATCAGGAACCAGTTCATTCACCATCAGACGGCCAACAGATGTTTCCACCATGGTCTTCACAATGTTGCCGTTCTCGTTTACATCATTCACATAAACATTGATCGGGGCATGGATATCCACTTTACCTTCGTTGTAGGCGATGGTAGCTTCTTCCGGACCGTAGAAGGCCAGACCTTCACCCAGCGTACCCTTACGCAGTTTGGTGATATAATAGAGACCGAGTACCATATCCTGAGAAGGAACGGTGATCGGCGCACCATTAGCAGGGTTCAGAATGTTATGCGAAGCTAGCATCAGCATCTGTGCTTCCAGGATCGCTTCATTACCCAGCGGCAAGTGAACAGCCATCTGGTCACCGTCAAAGTCGGCGTTGAACGCAGTACAAGACAGCGGGTGTAATTGGATAGCTTTCCCTTCAATCAGTTTAGGCTGGAATGCCTGGATACCCAGACGGTGCAACGTCGGGGCACGGTTCAGCAACACAGGGTGGCCTTTCATTACATGCTCAAGGATATCCCATACCACAGGCTCCTTCCGGTCGACAATCTTTTTAGCGGATTTCACCGTTTTCACGATACCGCGTTCGATCAACTTACGGATAATAAAAGGTTTATACAATTCGGCTGCCATGTTCTTCGGCAGACCGCATTCGTGCATTTTTAATTCAGGGCCGACAACAATAACGGAACGAGCCGAGTAGTCTACACGTTTACCCAACAGATTCTGGCGGAAACGACCTTGCTTACCTTTCAAACTGTCGGACAACGATTTCAACGGACGGTTGGCATCGGTCTTCACCGCACTTGATTTGCGGGAGTTATCGAACAGTGAATCCACAGCTTCCTGAAGCATACGTTTTTCATTTCGCAGGATCACTTCGGGAGCTTTGATATCAATCAGTCGTTTCAGACGATTGTTACGGATAATTACACGACGATACAAGTCGTTCAAGTCGGAAGTGGCAAAACGCCCACCATCCAGCGGCACCAACGGACGCAGCTCGGGCGGGATCACAGGAACCACCTTCACAATCATCCATTCCGGTTTGTTGCGTCCACGGGATGCGCGGAAAGACTCCACTACCTGCAAACGTTTCAAGGCTTCGTTCTTACGCTGTTGTGAGTTGTCTGTGCTGGCGCGGTGACGCAATTCGTAAGACAGGGAATCCAGATCCAGACGAGCCAGCAAGTCATAGATAGCTTCGGCACCGATCTTGGCAATGAACTTGTTCGGATCCGTATCTTCGAGCATCTGGTTTTCTCTGGGAAGACCATCGATGATCTGGAGATATTCTTCTTCCGACAACAAATCCAATTCTTCTACATTATCTACCGCTCCTTTTTGGATCACGACATAACGTTCGTAGTAAATGATCGAATCGAGTTTCTTGGTAGGCAAGCCTAACAAATAACCGATCTTATTTGGCAGAGAACGGAAATACCAGATATGTGCAACGGGAACAACCAAATGGATGTGCCCCATACGTTCGCGACGAACTTTCTTTTCCGTAACTTCCACACCGCAACGATCGCACACAATTCCTTTGTAACGGATCCGTTTGTATTTACCGCAATGGCATTCGTAGTCCTTGATCGGACCGAAAATACGTTCGCAGAACAAACCATCCCGTTCGGGTTTGTAAGTACGATAGTTAATCGTTTCCGGTTTCAGCACTTCGCCACTGGAGTTTTCGAGGATCTCTTCAGGAGAGGCCAGACCGATGGTAATTTTTGAAAAGTTACTCTTTATTTTGTTTTCTTTTCTAAAAGCCATATGTATTGTTTATAAAGAGTTATCTATTGGAGGAGCAGATGAGGAAAACCCTCACCTGCCCTGTTTGTTTATTGAATTAATCCAGAGTGAAGCTTAAGCCGAGACCTCTCAGTTCGTGCAGCAATACGTTCAGTGATTCGGGGATACCCGGCTGTGGCATCGGATCACCCTTCACAATCGCTTCGTATGCTTTCGAACGACCCGTCACGTCGTCAGACTTAATCGTAAGGATCTCCTGCAGGATATGGGCGGCACCAAAAGCTTCGAGTGCCCATACTTCCATTTCCCCGAAACGTTGTCCCCCGAACTGGGCTTTACCACCCAATGGTTGCTGTGTGATCAACGAGTACGGACCGATCGACCGGGCATGCATCTTATCGTCTACCATGTGGCCCAGTTTCAGGAAGTAGGTAACCCCTACAGTAGCCGGCTGGTCAAAACGCACACCGGTACCACCGTCATACAGGTAGGTCTTACCATAGCGGGGAATACCTGCTTTATCCGTCCAGCCATTCAGGTCGTCCAGTGAAGCACCGTCGAAGATCGGCGTAGCGAACTTCACATCCAGTGTACGTCCGGCCCATCCCAATACGGCTTCAAAGATCTGTCCGAGGTTCATACGCGAAGGCACACCCAGCGGGTTCAGGCAGATATCTACCGGCGTTCCGTCTTCGAGGAACGGCATATCTTCCTGACGGACGATTTTCGACACGATACCTTTGTTACCGTGACGACCGGCCATCTTATCACCCACCTGTATCTTACGTTTCTTGGCAATATACACTTTCGCCATCTGCACAATACCGGTAGGCAATTCATCCCCGATTGTCAGGTCGAATTTCTTACGGCGCAGTTCGGCATCCAGTTCTTTATATTTCTTCAGGTAATTCAGAATCACTTCCTTGATCAGCTCGTTTTTCTGGGCATCAGCCGTCCACTTGCTCACCTGAACAGCGGTATAATCCAACTCTTCCAGTGTCATCTGTGTGAACTTGCCACCCTTGACGATCACTTCGGTATTCATGTAATCTTTCACACCCTGTGAAACCTTACCTTCTGTTAATACCAACAGCTTTGCTACCAGCAACGCTTTCAGATCGGCCATCTTTTCTTCAAACTCTTCATCCAGTTTCGGAAGAATAGCTTTGTCGGTCAGACGGGATTTACGTTTCTTGACTGCTTTAGAGAAGAGGCTTGTATCGATCACAACACCACGCAATGAAGGAGTCGCTTTCAATGAAGCATCCTTTACATCACCGGCTTTGTCACCGAAGATGGCACGCAACAGTTTTTCTTCCGGAGAAGGATCTGATTCGCCTTTAGGCGTGATCTTACCGATCAGGATATCACCCGGTTCAATACGGGCACCAATACGTACGATCCCTCTTTCGTCCAGATCCTTGGTAGCATCTTCGCTCACGTTCGGAATATCGGAAGTAAGTTCTTCCATACCACGCTTCGTTTCACGTACCTCCAGAATATATTCATCCACATGTACAGAGGTGAAGAAGTCTTCACGTACCATGCGTTCGTTCAATACGATAGCATCTTCATAGTTATATCCCTTCCAGGGCATATAGGCCACTTTCACGTTACGGCCCAATGCAAGTTCTCCCAACTGTGTGGAATAGCCTTCGGTGAGGATATCAGCTGCTTTTACCCGCTGTCCTACCTGGCAGATCGGTTTCAGGTCAACCGTTGTACTCTGGTTGGTCTTCCGCCATTTCGGGATTTCGTATGTTTTCACGGCCGTATTGAAGCTTACAAATTCTTCATCTTCCGTACGGTCGTATTTTATCTTGATACAGGTAGCATCTACAAAAACAACTACGCCTTCACCTTCTGCCATGATCTGTGTACGTGAATCACGGGCCACCTGTTGTTCGATACCGGTACCCACGATCGGGGCGTCTGTACGCAACAACGGAACAGCCTGGCGCATCATGTTCGATCCCATCAGTGCACGGTTTGCATCATCATGTTCCAGGAACGGGATCAACGAAGCTGCAATAGAGGCAATCTGTGTAGGTGATACGTCCATCAGGTCTACCTCACTGGGGAGCACCATCGGGAAATCGGCACCAAAACGGGATTTCACTCTGTCACGGATAAATTTGCCGTGATCATCAAGCGGCGCATTCCCTTGTGCTACTGTCAGATCTTCTTCCTCTTCCGCCGTAAAGTAATTCAATCCTTCAGCAGAAAAATCAACTTTCCCATTCACCACCTTCCGGTAAGGTGTGGATATAAAGCCCAGGTCATTAATCTTGGCATATACACAGAGCGAAGAGATCAAACCGATATTCGGCCCTTCCGGTGTTTCAATCGGACATAAACGACCATAGTGTGTATAGTGAACGTCACGCACTTCGAAACCGGCACGTTCTCTTGACAAACCGCCCGGTCCAAGGGCAGACAAACGACGTTTATGCGTGATTTCAGCCAACGGGTTTGTCTGGTCCATAAACTGCGACAATGCGTTGGTTCCGAAGAACGAGTTCACCACCGAAGAGATAGTCTTCGCGTTGATCAGGTCGATCGGTGTAAACACTTCGTTATCGCGTACATTCATACGTTCGCGCACCGTGCGTGACATACGTGCCAGCCCGATACCGAATTGGTTATATAATTGCTCACCAACCGTACGAACACGGCGGTTACTCAAGTGGTCAATATCATCGACAATCGCTTTAGAGTTGACCAGCTCAATCAGATACTTGATGATCTCAATGATATCTTCTTTAGTCAACACTTTCACTTCGTCACTGGTAGTGAGGCCTAGTTTTTTGTTGATCCGGTAACGTCCTACTTCACCCAAATCATACCGCTTTTCCGAGAAGAAAAGGTTCGTAATGATTTCGCGTGCACTGGCTTCATCGGCAGGTTCTGCATTACGCAGCTGACGATAGATATACAGCACAGCTTCTTTTTCAGAGTTACTCGGGTCTTTCTGAAGCGTATTATAGATAATGGCAAAATCAGAAAGATTCTGATCTTCCCGATGCAACAGCACATGCTGTGTGCCCGATTCCAAAATGGATTCGATATTGTCTGTATCCAAGACGGATTCGCGATCGATAATCACATCGTTACGTTCGATAGAAACCACCTCACCGGTATCTTCATCCACAAAGTCTTCCACCCAAGTCTTCAAAACACGGGCAGCCAGTTTACGACCAACTAATTTCTTCAGGTTAGTCTTCGTCACCTTCACCTCTTCAGCCAGGTTGAAGATTTCCAGAATATCCTTATCGCTTTCGAAGCCAATAGCTCTCAGCAAGGTCGTAACCGGTAATTTCTTTTTACGGTCGATATACGCATACATTACATTATTAATGTCGGTAGCGAATTCGATCCAGGATCCTTTAAAAGGAATAATACGGGCAGAATAAAGTTTTGTCCCGTTGGCGTGTATACTTTGCCCGAAGAATACGCCGGGAGAACGGTGGAGCTGTGAAACAACAACGCGTTCGGCGCCATTGATAACAAATGTTCCCCTGTCAGTCATATAAGGGATCGGCCCCAGATAGACGTCCTGAATCACCGTATCAAAATCTTCATGATCAGGATCCGTACAATATAGTTTCAGCTTCGCTTTTAATGGCACACTATAAGTCAATCCGCGTGCAATACATTCTTCAATCGAATAACGGGGCGGATCTATATAGTAATCCAAGAATTCCAGTACGAAATTATTACGCGTATCTGCTATCGGGAAATTCTCAGCAAATACCTTATATAATCCCTCCTTCTTTCTTTTTTCAGGAGGTGTGTCCAGTTGAAGAAAGTCTTGGAATGACTTCAATTGTACTTCGAGAAAGTCCGGAAAAGGAAGTGGATTCTTGATCGAAGAAAAATTAACTCTTTGATTTTCAGTTGTTGAGGACATCTGATAGATATTTATTGAACTTAATGAAATTATAGACACAAAAAGGTTAAGAGTCTTCGTCGTCGGAGACTCTTAACCACTTTCACCT
>JAVBUH010000017.1:0-18290 GCA_031555505.1 Tannerellaceae bacterium | reverse complement strand
AAAAGGAGTGACAGGAGAATGACAGCAGAACAGAAAAAAGCCTCTGCTGTCACTGTAACTCATTGACCACCAGCAGAAAGTGAAAGGGTGAAGGCAATTCCCGTGTAAGAAGTTATAGCAGATGGATGCTCACTGCAAGGTAGGTTTTAGCGCTGTTCCTGCCGATGAAATGACCAGATGCCGGACTTGCTCAAACGAGGCCTGCGCCTCACCCTGCCTGAGGCCTGCGCCTCACACCCCCTGAGGCCTGCGCCTCGACCAAGTGAGGCGCAGGCCTCAATCAGGTGAGGTGTGCGCGTAGATACTGTCGGTGGAATGTACGGTTTTCAATCAGCCGGATTGGCCTTCAAAATCACCATCGTCTCCCGAAAAAAAGTTCATAATGTTCCTAAACGAAGATTATTATGTTCCTAAACGAACATTATGACGATCGTTTTGGATCGTTATTATCTTTTTTGTGGCGATTGCAGGATTTGCAAAAAGGTTCCAATCGGGGCAGACTTGAAGGACTATGCTTTCCGGTGCAAATTTGAAACGATTGTCACTCCAGCGTTTTACGGGTTTGATTCCAAAAAAGGAGGTGATTTGGAGGTACTTCCCACAAAAAAAAGCAGTCACTTTCCAGTAACTGCTTGCTTTGTCTTAGTAGCGAGACCCGGGATTGAACCGGGGACCTCATGATTATGAATCATGCGCTCTAACCAGCTGAGCTATCTCGCCATCGTTTTTCGAATGCGGTGCAAAAGTAGAAGTATTTTTTATATTCTGCAACAATTTGCGGAAAAAAAACAGAAGATATTGAAAAGCATTCATCTGGATTGATACGAAATATTACTTTTCCAGTCAATTCATTAGCAGTTCCCGATTTTTCTGTGTACATTGTGCGCAATAAAAAGACGATAAGACAATGAAAAAGGAAAAGTTTCATATCGAATACGTTTTCGACAAAGTATCACGGCGCAGCCTTTGGAACCACCTCACCACCCCTCCCGGCCTATCGGCCTGGTTTGCAGACGATGTACTGATTGACAACAATGTGTACACATTTATTTGGGATAAAACCCATGAAAAGGCAGAGATCATTTCCATGAAGCCGGAAATATCCGTCCGCTATCGTTGGCAAGACGCAAATGACAATTCCTACTTTGAATTTGCCATCCACACAGTTGAACTGACAGGTTCTATCGCTCTTGAAATTACAGACTTTGCGGAACATGACGAAAAACACGATGCAATTGATTTATGGGATTCCCAAGTAGTAGAGCTTAAACGCACGCTGGGTATTTAAGCGTGTTTCACATAAATCTTACGCTTTATATCGTTTTTTGCATTACTTTTGTTTCCTCAATCGGATGATAGGCAATGCTACGAATTAAACGATTATACACATACATGCTGCAAACGTTTCTGCCGTTATTTCTGATGACATTCGGCATTTGTTTGTTCATTGTATTGATGCAGTTCCTCTGGCGGTATATCGACGATCTGGTAGGAAAGGGACTGGGTGTAGGTGTCTTATCCGAAATGCTTCTCTATGCCGCACTTACGCTGGTGCCGATGGCACTTCCGCTGGCTATCCTGCTGGCTTCGTTGATGACTTTCGGTAATCTGGGCGAACAATTGGAATTGCTGGCGATGAAATCGGCCGGGGTATCGTTGATACGCATCATGCGACCGCTGATCGTCACCCTTGCCTTTGTAAGTGTAGGCGCTTTCTTCTTCCAGAACAATGTGATGCCTGTGGCACAGGTCAAACTGTGGACACTGCTCTATTCCATGCGTATGAAATCACCGGAACTGGATATCCCCGAAAAGGTATTCTACAGTGATATTTCAGGATATAATTTGTACGTGAAATCGAAAAATACAAAGACCGGATTGTTGTCGGATGTGATGATCTATGACTACAAGGATGGTTTCAACAATGCCACGATCATCGTGGCCGACTCGGGACGGGTAAAGATGTCGGCCAATAAACTATTCCTCGTGCTTAGCCTCTATAATGGCGAGTCGTTCCGTAACCTGAAACCTCAGACCTCCAATATCCAAAACAGGGAAGCCGTGCCTTACCAACGGGAAACATTTACAGAACGGGAAATCCTGATCGAATACGACGCCAACTTCGAACGTACCGACGAATCTTTTATGCAGAACCAGTACCTGGGAAAAAACCTGCAAGACCTGCAGACATCAATCGACTCCATGTCTGTGCGTCTGGACAGTATAAAAAAACTGAATGCGAAGAATATCTACGATTATTCCTATCGAAAGACGCTAAAAGAGCAACCTCAGGGACCGACCGTCGAAGCCGCAAAACCGGTAGGAGCCAAAGCTATACAACCGCTCGTAGTTCTGAACTTCGACAGTGTATATCAGGCTGAATCACCCTCTACCAAGGCTTCTCTACTTACACGGGCTAAAAACGCCGCTGAGAATGTCAAATCAGAAAACTATTTCCGCGCTTCTTCCGTGGGTGATGAGGCCAACAAACTCCGGAGGCATAATACGGAATGGCACAGCAAGTTCACGCTTTGTTTTGCCTGTCTGGTATTTTTCTTCATCGGGGCACCTTTAGGTGCAATCATCCGCAAAGGAGGATTGGGAATGCCGGTAGTGATCTCGGTGATCCTCTTCATCTTCTATTATATTGTGAATAATATCGGCTTCAAAATGGCGCGCGACGGTGTGTGGCCTGCTTGGGAAGGGATGTGGCTCAGTTCGGCGGTACTCACCCCCTTGGGTGTGTTCCTCACTTACAAGGCTGTCAACGACTCGGTGATCCTGAATGCCGATACCTATCTGAATGCGCTGAAGAACCTGTTCGGTAAACGTTCAGGACGGAAAGTGGAGAAAAAAGAAGTGATCATCTTCAATCCCGATTATCAGGAGCTTCTGCCACGTCTGGAACAACTGGCAAAGGCATGCGATACCTATCTGGCTACGCACCGCCGGTGGATGAATTATTTTGCCTACTGGAAGCAGGGAGGCAAAGATCCCGCAGCTGAACAACTCGCACAGGAAGCTGAAGAGATTGTGGAAGAACTGGCCAACTCAGACCGTATCCTGGTCCTGAACAAGTTGATGGACCTCCCGATCCTGGGCGGGTACAATCAGCTCAACCTGCCTGCCGACAACCGTATCAATATGACCATTGCCCTCTTCTTCCCGCTGGGGCTGCCGGTCTACCTGCTGGCTGTTTATCAACGTAAGCTGATGCGCAGCGACATTCGCACAATAAAACGTACCTGTGAAGAATTGCAGGATATGATCAAAGAACTATAACAAGCAATCATACCAATCATGAGCGATATCAAATTAAATACGATTGAAGAAGCAATCGAAGACTTCCGGGAAGGCAAATTCCTGATTGTAGTAGACGACGAAGATCGTGAAAACGAAGGTGATTTTATCATAGCAGCCGAAAAGATCACCCCCGAAAAGGTGAACTTCATGATGAAAGAAGGCCGGGGTGTACTCTGCGCACCGATCACGGAAGAACGATGCCGTGAACTGGACCTCGAAATGCAGGTATCCAACAACACTTCGCTGCTGGAAACACCCTTTACCGTCACCGTAGATAAACTGGGCGGAGGCTGTACAACGGGCGTATCCATGTTCGACCGGGCACAAACAATCCTGGCGCTGGCCGACCCGGCAACCCAACCGATCGACCTGGGCCGGCCTGGACATCTGAATCCGCTCCGCGCACGTTCACGTGGTGTACTGCGCCGCGCCGGGCATACCGAAGCTACTGTAGACCTGGCCCGTCTGGCCGGATTGTATCCCGCCGGTGCATTGATCGAGATCATCAACGAAGACGGCACAATGGCACGACTGCCGGATCTGATCAAAGTATCGGAAAAGTTCGGTATCAAAATCATCAGCATACGCGACCTGATTGCTTACCGCCTGCGTACCGAATCATCGGTCGACAAAGGAGAAGAAGTAGATATGCCTACAGCCTACGGACACTTCCGCCTCATCGCCTTCCAGCAAAAAAGCAACGGACTTGAACACATTGCCCTGATCAAAGGCGAACTGAAAAAAGACGAACCTGTACTGGTACGTGTACACTCTTCCTGCGCCACCGGAGATATCTTCGGTTCCATGCGGTGCGAATGCGGCGAACAACTGCACATAGCTATGCGCATGATCGAGGAAGAAGGTTCAGGTGTGGTAGTATATCTCAATCAGGAAGGCCGCGGAATTGGTCTGATGGAAAAAATGAAAGCGTACAAACTGCAGGAAACCGGGCTCGATACGGTAGATGCAAACCTCCACCTCGGCCATAAAGTCGATGAACGGGATTACGGTGTAGGCGCCCAGATCCTCCGCCATATCGGAGTTACAAAAATGCGCCTACTCACCAACAACCCCGTGAAACGTGTAGGTTTGGAAGCTTATGGTTTGACAGTTGTAGAAAACGTCCCGATCGAAGTTACGCCCAATGCCTATAATGCGTTCTACATGAAAACGAAAAAAGAACGGATGGGCCATGTGTTGCACAATATCAAATAATTATCAAATTGTTTGCCTAATCAGCAAATATCAACTACTTTTGTCACTTATTTTCACATAACATATACATAAAGAAGCACTATGACACAAGTTTCAGATCGTTTGGCCAGTTTGTCGCCTTCCGCCACATTAGCGATGTCACAAAAGAGCAATGAGCTCAAAGCCCAAGGTGTCGATGTAATCAACCTGAGTGTAGGAGAACCCGATTTCAATACACCCGATCATATCAAGGAAGCGGCCAAACAGGCGGTAGATGATAACTTTTCACGTTATTCACCTGTTCCGGGTTATCCGGGCCTGCGCAACGCCATCGTCGCCAAGTTGAAAAAGGAAAACGGCTTAGACTATACCGCCAACCAAATCTCTTGTGCCAATGGAGCAAAGCAGTCAGTTTGCAACACCGTTATGGTACTGGTCAATCCGGGCGACGAGGTAATTATCCCGGCTCCTTTTTGGGTTAGCTACCCGGAAATGGTGAAACTGGCCGAAGGTATACCAGTGATTGTTACAGCCGGTATCGAACAAGACTTCAAGATCACCCCTGCACAACTCGAATCAGCAATCACGCCGAAGACAAAAGCGCTGATCCTCTGCTCTCCGTCCAATCCTACCGGTTCGGTTTACAGCGCCGAAGAACTGGCCGATCTGGCTGAGGTATTAAAGAATCATCCGGATATCGTCGTACTGGCCGATGAAATCTACGAACATATCAACTACATTGGCAAACACTATAGCATTGCTTCCGTAGAAGGGATGAAAGATCGCACGGTGATCATCAACGGCGTATCCAAAGCCTATGCGATGACCGGATGGCGCATAGGCTTCATTGCCGGTCCTGAATGGATTGTGAAGGCGGTGAATAAACTGCAAGGCCAGTATACCTCCGGTCCCTGCTCCGTATCCCAGAAAGCGGCCGAAGTAGCCTATACCGGTACTCAACAACCGGTGGAAGAGATGCGGAAAGCCTTCGAACGCCGTCGTGACCTGATCGTGAAGCTGGCCAAAGAAATCCCGGGCTTTGAAGTCAACAAGCCGGAAGGCGCTTTCTACCTCTTCCCCAAATGCAGTTCGTATTATGGAAAGACAAACGGCACACACATCATCAACGATTCTGACGATCTGGCAATGTATCTGCTCGAAGTAGGCCATGTAGCCTGTGTAGGTGGTACATCTTTCGGCGCTCCCGAATGTATCCGCATGAGCTATGCCACCAGCGATGAGAATATCACGGAAGCCATCGCCCGCATTAAAACTGCGTTGGTAGCTTTGAAATAAAAAACCCGTATACCAGACAGGAAGCCGGATGGAGTCATTACTCCACCCGGCTTTTTTAATTACATGTATCGATATGAGATTGTGTTTGTTGATCCTTGCAAAGTGATTACGTCGCCAGTAACGATCATTTGTTTTCCGTTTACCTGAATCTCTTTCAGGTGTTCAATCTTCAGGATGGTTTGCCAATCTTTTTGTGCCGAATGGATGACAATGTTGACCCAGCCGTCGGAACGATCCACGCTGATATTGTAGGTGTTATTACCGACGCGCTGGTTATCCAGGCTCATAGAATTCCATCCGGTGGGTAGTTGGGGGCAGATGACTACTTGTTTGTTATAGGCATCGGGATTGATACCGAACACATACCTGACCAGCGGTGTTATCATGCCATATATCGTCCATGCTTGAACGGGACATCCACTGTTAGGCATCATTTCGGTTATTGATCCAGGCAAGGTAAGTCCAAGTGTGGAGGCGATCCGATCCATATACCACAGACATTCATCGATCCGTCCATAACGTGCCTCACTCATTGCCTGCACTCCGGTTGCGATGGTCATCATCCGTCTTCCTTCGACAGCCGATAGATATGGTCCCCACTCACCGCAATGTTCATTCCTGATTACATCGAGGGTACGGATCGCTTTTGCCTCGGGTGCGATGCCTGTCTCCATGGGTGTGTTTATCACCCAGTTTTTATTGGTAAACCAACCGCGTTCTGTGTCCTGTGGCAATTTACTCCAACGGTCGAGAAGCATGTTGTAAAATTCGCCGGCTTTCCGGTACTCATCTGGGATCAACAACGGGCGTCCGAGTTGTTCAACTGCTCCTCTGGTAACCTGCAAAGCCTGATCGCGGGTTCCGAAGAAATCGCAGTAAATGCCCTCTTCTTCGTTCCAGAAGAGAGTATTGATCTTGTCTTTCAGGATGGCCGCTTTTGAACGGCAATCGCCAGCCCTGTCGTTTTCGCCAAAAAGGACGGCCATCTGCGATACAGCTTCGAGCGCCTGTTGTGTATAGACTGCCACATCAATCAATTCGGCATTCAACCCACTTACCTCCATGATCCCGTAACCTTCGGGAAACATATTCTTATTAACGTCCTGATCGGTCAATAGCCAGTTCAATCCCTTTTTGACGTATGGATAGATATCTCTCAAAAATTCGAGGTCGCCTGTCCATTTGAATGCCTCCCATACACATACAATAAAGTGGGCTGTCTCTTGGGTGTTACCCCGATTGTAAACGGCGCCGTTGGTCGACATCTCGTGAATGATCTGTCCGTTTCCCTTATTGACTTGGTCGGAAACATTTCGGAGCATCGTGAGCGTCGATAGAGCCAGTTCGAAATCTCCAGCAGCCAACACACCCTGCAAAGCGTACGAGTTATCGCATCCGAATAACCAAGGATACTCCACTGCTCCAGCTCCAAGGAATCGCCCATAGCCTTCGAGATCCATCTCCAGCCAACGGGTGTTCATCTTCACCCAATTGCAGGCCGTCTCCAGTTTTTTGTCGGGGATGGTTATTTTTGATCTTGTCAGGATTTCCTCGATGGAACGTTTTTTCCCATCCAACAACTTTTTTTTGTTACCAGCCAGTGAGCGATATGTCGAAAGTGCTTCCGTGTCGCTCTTAGTGGATCCGGCTATTGTATAGGTGAGGGTAATGGCTTTTTCGGGGGCGAGTTTCAGGGTGTTCTTTATCATCCCGGCCTTACCTTTCCCGATGGTCGGATAGGGTTCGGCCGGGTTGGTCGCCCACGAGGCTGCCTTTTCGGAGCTACCCCAAACCACGAACCAATTGTTGTCCGAATCCCTTGCTGCAAACACGCCTTCATCCTCTTTCCACTCGACAGTGTCGTCCTGGTCGGTGATGTTCATCCGGCTTGCGAGCCATACCGGGCTAAGGTCTGTTTTGAGCAGGAAGTCTATATCCAACTCGAGTGTGGCATCGGAGCGGTTCGTCAAGGTATACTCCACGATCACTCCCCGTACACCGTCGGGTACGAACTGGAAGCGTTCTACCTCGACACCGCCCGATACGGGTTGGTAAATAAATTTGTTTCCGTGAGGGAATGTGACATAATCTTTGACATCGGCCAGCCATACTCCATCGTCATTGCCATAGGCTACCCGCAGCCAAAATCCATCGGCCAATTTGATGGGATGAGCCCAGATACCGCCCATTTCACCTTTGACGTGGCCTCCCATATCAGGGAAAAGACCGTTCTGGGTTCCGAGGACATATGCTTTATCCCCGGGGGTCAGGTAAGGATTCCCGGGCATTTTCCCTTCGCTGTTTGCCCCGTTAAAATACGGTGCCGTGTACGTGTCGGGGTTGCATCCTCCGAGCATCAAGAGAACGATAAGTGATATACAATATTTCATGATCATCGTTTTTTGAGAATAAAGGGGGAGCCCACCTTAAAACAAGATGGGTTCCCGCTGCTTTATCGGTTGTTATCAATATCCCGGATTTTGTGTCAGGGTAGGTTTGCCGTCAATGTAGCTATTGTCTATCTGTGTCAATGGTATCGGACGATACTTATCGTTTGCATCGAATACGACACCCTTCAGATAATCAATTTTTTTACTCTCTCTGCCCACATATTCGTTCAGGAAAGTTTCGGCAGTGCCCCAGCGAACAAGGTCGAAAAAGGCCATTCCTTCCAAAGCAAATTCAAGTCGTGTTTCGAAATGAACCCGTTTTCGCGCCCAGTCCTTGGACTGTCCCGCCCAAGAATCCTTATATTCATCGACCACATAATTGGCGGCATACGGTCCATTGCCGAATGGAGCATCTTCTCCCAATCGTACATAGATCCCGTCCCGCGCCCTGGCACGAATCTGGTTGACGTAAGCACGTGCTTTGTCGAGGTCGCCCACCTCGATTTCACATTCGGCTGCCCACAACAACACCTGAGCATAACGAATAATATTGACATTGAGCGCGTTGAACTTGGCAGTACCCTTGTTTGAATATTTATCCAATTGGCTTTTCAATATAATCCACTTCTTTTGGTTGTACGGTCCGGCGCTTGGCTGGTCCCTGATCCATCGCATGCCCGGATGTACTCCCCAGTCATGATAGGGGACTCCTCGCCGTCCTACCGTCCAGTCGAGACGCGGATCCACCGGTGTAGTCATGTCAGGTTCGAATACATCGGTTGCGCCCGACGGTACTTCGCCACCTTCCGAGTATATGCCCTGGTCGTGTTTGAAGTCAGTTTCCCAATAGCTGTTTATCAACGGTAATCCATTCGCATCCGTTTTGTAGGAGTTAACCATGTCGAACGAAGGCTGATTGAAACCGGCGCCGCTCAGGTTGGGTTGGTCCGGCGCATTGGGATAAGCAAGGTCGCCACCGCGATTGGCTCTGGCAAGGTCGGTACCCGCCAGATTGACTGCCGTTTGAGCCTGGAATATGGCCTCGACACCGTTGTTGCGCTCGGGATTGAAGTTGTCGTAGAAATTGGTGTGCAGTTGATATTTGCCGCTGTTGATCACCTCTTCCAACAGGGGTTTTGCCTCGCTGAACTTTTGCTGGAAAAGATAGGTCTTCGCCAGAAAGGCTTCGGCTGCGTACCTGGTTGGCCTTCCCGGGTTCGATTGAGAAACGGGAAGGTTATCCATGGCGAAAGTGAAATCAGCTTCGATGTTGGGCCAGATGTCACGGTCGTTCGGCACTCTGCGCATCGGGTCTTCCACAGTTTCGTCGATATAGGGGACCATGTTCCACATTTGTTTGGCTTCAAAATGGTAATAACCTCTCAGGAAACGAATTTCTGCGACGACCTGTATTTTTCCGGCTTCGGACAGATTCTCGATCGTATTGTTGTTGAGTATTCGCAACACATCGTTACAACGTTCTACTCCATTGTACATCACTCTCCATTTCGTATTGAGCACACCCAAATTGGTTTCGGGTTTGTATTGTTCCATAAGCAACATACCGTTCTGGTCTCCTGTTGTACTGCCTTTGTGCATGATTCCCGAACCCAGGTCTCCATAGTACATGTTATCGGGTGATGAAGACCAATCTCCCGTGCCATTATGGCCGTTCAAACCGGCATAAGCGGCGATAACCTGCTTATCGAGCGTGCTTTTGGTGGTCAGAAGGGCCGGATTCAGTGTTCCCTGGGGGTTCTTCTCCAACAAGTCCGAACAGCTGGTAATAGATAGAAACAGGGCGGTTGCTATCGCGATGGGTATGACGCCCTTTACTGTTTTTTTGATATTCTTGATCATAACTAATTCAATATTATTAAGTTAGAAAGATGCACTTATTCCCACGGAAAATATCCTGGCAAGCGGCAGGCCGGTAGTCATATAGTCGACTCCCATATTGGTATGGTCACCTGAGTTTCTGACTTCGGGGTCGCAGTTGCTGTAATTGGTGATCGTGAAAAGATTTTCAGCGCTTACATAGACTCTTGCATTTCTCATGTTTATCTTGGAAAGCAAGTGGTTGGGCAACGTATATCCCAGTTCCAACATCTTAAGTCTCAGGTAAGAACCGTCCTCTACCAGATACGAAGTTACTTTGGTCCCTTCCCCATTGGGGTTCAGGATATTGACTGCGGGCAATTTGGCGTCCCGGTTGTTTTCCGTCCAAGTATCCAAAATGCGGGTGCTCTTGTTGAAATAGTCATTCCAGAAGTCTGTGCCTTCCTGTCCGTATTTAGAAGCGAACAAGATGTCGTTGCCATAGCTTCCCTGGATGAACAGCCTGAAATCGAAATCTTTGTAGTACAGGCTACCGTTCAATGAATATTCAAAATCGGGATGCGGATTACCGATCATCATACGGTCGGAATCGTTGATCACACCGTTGCCGTCAGAATCCCTGAATTTCCATCTTCCCACGGCTTTGGCCGTTTGCGTGGCATGTGCATCCACTTCAGCTTGATCCTGGAATATACCGTCGACCATGAATCCATAGAAGAACGATCTTGGTCGTCCCACCTCTGTACGGTTAGGTGCGTTGTTAAGAGCCGTACCGCCATACAATTCCGTAACTTTGTTCCGATATCCCGAGAAGATGGCACCAACTTCATAGCCGAAGTCATTTTGCCCCTGCTCTCTGTAATTCGCAGAAAACTCCCAGCCCTTGTTCTGCATTTTACCGATATTCTCATAGGGTGCGCTGGCGGTTCCTGCTGTTCCCGGATATACAGGTCTTTGGAGAATGTCGCGGGTGCGTTTGTCGTAAAGATCTACAGTGAAGGTCAATTTGTTGTTAAGGAAAGCGGCGTCCAGACCAATATTGGCTTGGGTGATCGTTTCCCATTTCAGGTTATCGTTTCCCCGGGCAGTCATTGCAAGTCCCGGTGATACGCTACTTACGTCGCCTAAGATAGGATAGCTCATGGAGGTCATCACCGATGCATAAGTGGAGGCGTACGCATAGTTACCGATGTCAGAGTTACCCGTCACACCATAACTGGCCCTGAGTTTCAGGTCGCTGAAAACAGGCTGGTTCATCATGAAATTTTCTTCTGAGAGTCTCCATGCTACGCTTGCGCTGGGGAATACACCGTATTTGTTGTTCGCTCCGAATCGGGAGGAACCGTCGCGTCGTACAATACCTTGCAAATAGTATTTGTTTTTGTAGTTATAGTCTACACGTCCAAAAAGTGAGAAGAAAGCGTATGCAGAACCACTTCCGGAGTTACTTTGACTCGTCACATCCTCGCCGGCATTCAGATACCAGTAGTCGGGATCTTCCGAAGCAAAACTTGACCTTCCGGCTGCCCAATTTTCACTTTTGTTGTCGCGGGCTTCAGTACCCAGCAGCACATTGATCGTATGGGCATCAGCAAACGTATCGGTAAACGTGAGCGTGTTACTCCAAGTAAGTTCCTGCATCTTTCCTGTATTCTGGCTCAGGCTGTTGACCAACGTGTTTTTATCGCCCTTGTTCCAGTAGGTTACCGGACTGAATCCCTTGTAGTTGTAATTTTCCATATTCGCTCCGGCGATTGTCTTGAACACCAGGCGATTGTCTAGAAATTTTGCTTCGAGAAACACGTTACCCATAAAATTCTGCCTTTCGGAATAGTTGTTTCTTGCGTTGTAAATGGCGGCGACCGGATTGATCTTGTCACCCAGTCCATTCGCTTTCGAACCGGCCCAATTCCCCTTTATATCACGAACCGGCATGATAGCGGGTGATTTAGGCGCGTCTTGGTTGTTGTTACTTCCCTTGTATTTGGAGTAGCTTACATTCAGATTCGTCCCGAAAGTCACATTTTTCAGGATCGTGAAGGCAGAATTTGTTCTCAACGAGACACGATCGTATCCTGACCATTTCAGCGTGGCATCCTGAGACAGATAATTGGCACTCGCAAAATATTTCGCATCTTCGCTTCCCCCCTGCGCGGTGACACCCAAGTTGAATGTCTGAGCCGGCCGGTAAACCTCCTTTTGCCAATCGGTACCTACTTTGTTGGCCCTCATGTATTGATTCTCCAGTGTGTTGTAATTGTTCAGGTCGACTGAGCCTTCCATAGCCCCTTGCGGCAGGATGTAGTCAGGAATGACCGGAGTTGCACCGCTTCCATACTGGGCATGCTGCGGAGTGAGGCCTGCGTTCTTCATGGCATTCCACAAGACCTCACCGTATTGTTGGGTATTGAGCATTTCCGGCAGGTTCGCTGCCAGTTGCACGCCGGTATTAAAGCTAATATTGATCTGTGCTTTTCCTATCTTACCCTGCTTGGTGGTGATAAGGATCACCCCATTGGCTGCCTGTGCTCCATATATAGAGGCAGAGGCAGCATCTCTGAGCACCTGTACATTCTCGATACTTGCCGGATCAATCTGCGCGGCAATCTCGCTTTTGGTAGGGATACCGTCGATTACATACAAGGGAGTGTTGTCGCCAAGCGTACCGACACCCCGGATACGTACGGAAGGTGCTTCTCCCGGTACACCCGATGAAGAAACAGACACCCCCGCCAAGCGACCCTGGAACAGTTCCTGTACACTGTTTACCGAACGGATATCCAGGTCCCTGTTTGACATGGAAGCTATGGCGCCGGCCACATCCCGTTTCCGTGCGGTGCCGTATCCGATAACCACCACATCATCCAATGCTTGTAAGTCTTCTTTGAGAATGATTTGTAGGGAAGATTGATTACCTGGTTTGACTTCCTGCTGGACATAGCCAATATAAGAAACCGACAAAGTTGCATTTTGATCTATTTGCAACGCAAAATTACCGTCTAGATCCGTTATCACGCCATTGGTTGTACCCTTTTCTACCACATTGGCGCCAATGATCGGCTCTCCATTTTGATCGAGCACTGTTCCTGTGACCATTCTTCTTTGTTGTTGCAACACGGAGGCGCCATAAAGGCCGTACGTATTGTTCCCCGAAGGATTGATCAGGATTAAATTGTTTGCTGTGATCTCATACTTTATGGCCTCATTCTTGAAAAGGTTTTCAAGTATCGTTTCTACGGTTTGATCTTTCGCATGTACAGTGACTTTTTTATCCAGGTTGACTTTTCCGCTTTCATAGATAAAGCGAAACTCAGATTGGTCTTCAATCAGATAAAGTACTTCTTTGATGGATTTGTTTTTTACTTCCATGGAAAGTTTTGTCCCTTGAGAGTAAACTGTGGCCGATGTATGAAGTGAGAAAACGATTAGAATAAATGTTGTTAATCTCATAATAGTCAATATCTTTTTAAGAGCCGGAGAACATTCCGGCTTTGGCATATAAAATAATCGCATATCTTTGTAGTTTGATTGTTAGTTAACAATAGTGTTGGTCTACACTAAATTAATTATCAAAAGGCGGGCGGGAGATGTTACAGCATTTCCCGCTTTTGTGTTCATGGTGTTTATGTCATAGGCATAGTTGTTTTTTAGAGGTTATACTTATATTTCTCCCTTTCACCGTATAGCAGATGTTACTAAGCCGTGACAAAGCATCCATGACATCGACAATACTTTCTTCTTTAATTACTCCGTTATAACGAATCTCCTCGCCTAAGCCGCCGGATAGGGTAATGCGCACATTATACCATCTTTCCAGGCATTTGCAGACTTCGGCTAACGACATATCTTCCATATATAACTTGTTCTCAAGCCAGCCGTTTGCATGCGATAAAAGATTTTGGGTTAAAGTCAGTTTATTTGTCTTGCTATCGAATATGGCTATATCGCCAGCTGTCATCAATATATGGTTTTCTTTATGGCTCATTTCAATACTACCCTCTACCAGCGAAGCCTGCACGGCCTGATCGTCGGCATAGGCTTGCAGATTAAAAGAGGTCCCAAGCACTTTTATTTCTAATCCATTCGCCATTTTTACCACAAAAGGTTTTTCACTTTTAGCGACGTCAAAGAAACCTTCTCCCTGAAATTGCACTTCGCGGACTTTTTTCTTTGTGTTATAGGTGTAGGTAATATCCGAACCGGAATTCAGCCGGATTACTGATCCGTCCGGCAACTTCACTTCCGAACGGTTGCCATACTCGGTTACCATACGCATAAAAACATTATCCTGGCTACCCAACAACCCCATAAACGACAAAGCTGACAATAGCAAGAACGAGGCAGCCGCACCGGCGAGCATATAGACTACATTTTTAATCTGTCTGTTTCCACGCACTTGGCGCTGATTGACCTCATTTACTTTTTTCCATGCCAGGTCAGCATCATATTCTTCCATTGCCATATAATATGCGGATTCCTTCCAAATTCGTTGGTATTGATAAAAAGTGTTTCGGTTGGCTTCATCCTCTTCCAACCATTCGGTTAACACTGGATCGGAAATATTTCCCCCCTCCTGTTCCATAAAATGAGCCAAAATACGATCTTTTATATCAATGTGTTCTTCCATAAATACCTTCTTACCCTAATATGACCCACCAAACTCCAAAAGGTCCTATTCTCCAATCGCTTTTTTTAGAAAAGAGATAGAGAATCTGACTTTTATCGCATTTATTAAAAAGAAGAAGACCGATCAGCCTGAGAAGTGGTCAGTCAGGAATACATGGTTTTCAACACCAGGCATTTTCGTAGTCTTTGTAGGGAGGTCCAGATCTGATTTTTGATTGTTTTGACGGAAATATTGAGTTTGTCGGCGATCTCCTTTTGTTTCATCCCCTGTACGCGATGAAGGATTAGAATCTGTTTGGACCGATCGGGTAACTTATCTATACAATCATAGAGAGCAATCCGGAATTCATCCACTTCCAATTGACCTTCTTCATAATAGCCCGATTGGCTTTCCTGACTATCCAACAGTTTCTTGTAATTTGCTGCAGAACGGATATGATTTAGGGTCCGATTTTTAGCCATTTTATATAAATAGGCGGAAACATTCTCTGTTACAGCAATCTTTTTCCGACCATTCCAAAGCTGAAGAAAAAGTTCCTGGACGATGTCTTCCGAGTCGCTCTTGTCTTGTATCATACCATAGACGTATTGACACAGCCGATTATAATAACGCACAAAAAGCTTATTATAACTGACATAATCGCTTTTCCGGATGGCTACGATTAGCGTTTGATCTGTATCCGATTGGTCATACATGGTGTAACCCTCAATCTTTGGTATACTTAAATCGAACAAAGCTAATCAAATTTTCAAATGTAAAACCGAAGAAAGCTAAAAAAACGCCGGAGAGGCATCTGAGAGCTCCAGTTGCAAAACATACAATTACGGAATTGACGCAGAAAATGTTCAAACCAAAAAAAGGCTGCCGGAATCTCCGACAGCCCTTCTCTTATTATGACATTTAATTAGTCTACGTTCAATGTAATACGTTTGAAAGCAACTACAGTCAGTTCTTTATTCTGCTGTTTCAGATACTGATCGATTGTCAGTTTGTTGTCCTTCACGAATTCCTGTTGCAGCAATGTGTTTTCTTTGTAAAACTTCTGCAAAGCACCTTCAGCGATCTTGTCGAGCAGGTTTTCAGGTTTACCGGCCTGACGGGCTTTGTCGCGGGCGATCTCCATTTCCTGATCAATAGTCTTCTGAGATACTTCTTCAGAACGCACGGCTACCGGGTTCATGGCAGCTACCTGCATAGCCACGTCGCGGGCAACCTGACGATCTACCGGCAGATTGAAAGCAACGATGGTAGCCAATTTGTTTCCCGGGTGGATATAAGAAACGGTAGTAGCTCCGTTAACGAATTCGTAGAAACCGAGTTCCATCTTTTCACCAGTTACACCGATACGGTCTGTGATGTGATCCTGAACCGGACGGCCGTCAGCCAGCGGAGTTGCCTGTAAGGCTTCCAGGTTAGCAGGTTTCGTATTCATAGCCACATCCAGGATCTGCTGCGTCAAAGCAACAAATTCACCGTTCTTGGCAACGAAATCGGTTTCACACTTCAAAGCAACCACAGCAGCAAATTCACCGTTTTCGACAGCCAGCACGCAACCTTCAGCCGCTTCGCGATCTGAACGTTTAGCAGCTACAGCCTGCCCTTTCTTACGAATGATTTCCATTGCTTTTTCATAGTCGCCATTTGCGTCTTCCAAAGCTTTCTTACAATCCATCATCCCGGCACCGCTCATTTTGCGAAGGTGGGAAATATCAGCCATTGTTACAGCCATAGTATATATCCTTTCTTTATTACTAAAATTATTCTTCGTCCAATTCCAAGTCTCTCGATGCTTTACCAACAACGTTCGCATTCAATGCTTCATCGTCTTCTCTCTTGGTACGCTCTTTCTTCACCGTTGATTTAACGCGACGTTCCCTGCGGGGAGCTTCTTCTTCGGCGCCTTCGGTGTCGATCTTTTCAGCTTTGCGTTCCTGCAGACCTTCGTTCATGGCTTCGCAAACAGCGCCCAGGATTACTTCTACCGATTTGGTAGCGTCGTCATTGGCCGGGATCACGAAATCGATGTTGGAAGGATCAGAGTTGGTATCTACCATCCCGAATACGGGTATACCTAAACGGTTGGCTTCGCGTACGGCGATGTGTTCTTTCATTACATCCACCACAAACAAAGCTGAAGGCAGACGGGTCAGGTCTACAATAGAACCCAGCGTCTTTTCCAACTTGGCACGTTGGCGCGTGATCTGAAGTTTTTCTCTCTTGGACAGATTATCAAATGTACCGTCTTTTGTCATTTTATCGATCGTATTCATCTTCTTGATGGCTTTACGGATGGTCGGGAAGTTGGTCAACATACCACCCGGCCAGCGCTCGATAACGTAAGGCATTCCTACGGAAACAGCCTTATCAGCGACAATTTGTTTTGCTTGTTTTTTGGTTGCAACGAAAAGTACCTTCTTACCCTGTTTTGCCAGGTTCTTCAATACTTCGGCTGCCTCATCAACTTTTGCAACTGTTTTATACAAGTCGATGATATGTATACCATTGCGCTCCATGAAAATGTAAGGAGCCATTGCGGGGTTCCACTTTCTTTTTAAGTGTCCGAAGTGTACTCCGGCTTCTAATAACTGATCAAAATTTACTCTTGACATGGTTTTCTTTTTAAAAATCGTTTACTTTCTTTGTTTCAATCAACCACCAGGTAGTCCTCCCACATATCAGCATGTAACAGAAATCCTGTTGATTTAGATACTAAACGCATTGCTCTTGTAAGATACTCACAAACAACATTAACGTTTACTGAACTGGAATCTCTTACGAGCTTTGGGCTGACCCGGTTTCTTCCGTTCAACCACACGCGGGTCGCGGGTAACGAAACCTTCTGCTCTCAGGGCGGGTTTGTCTTCAGCGTTGATCTTAATCAGTGCGCGGGCGATCGCCAAGCGTGCTGCTTCAGATTGTCCTTTGAAACCACCTCCGTCGAGGTTGATCATGATGTCGTACTGTTCGGCCACGTTCAGTTTGGTCAGCGGTTGCTTTACAATGTACTGAAGGATGGAAGAAGGGAAGTAAGTAGTCAGATCACGTTTGTTGATGGTAATTTTACCGGTACCCTCTTTCACGTACACGCGGGCTACAGCCGCCTTACGTCTTCCTATTGCATTAATAACTTCCATAGGGTTTATTTATATGAGTTTATATCGATTACTTTCGGCTGCTGAGCATCGTGTTTGTGCTCTGCTCCATCGTACACATACATGTTACCAAGGATTTTAGCACCCAAACGATTCTTCGGCAACATCCCTTTCACTACTTTGCGGAACAACGCATCGCCGCCTTTGGCCAACAGGTCGGAAGGGGTATATTCACGCTGTCCACCGGGATATCCGGTATGTCTCAAATAAACACGGTCGTTCCATTTGTTTCCTGTCAGAACGACTTTGTCTGCATTGATAATGATCACATTATCACCACAATCAACGTGCGGAGTAAAACTGGGTTTGTACTTCCCGCGCAGGAGCTTTGCTACTTTCGAGCAAAGGCGTCCCAAATGCTGGTCGGTTGCATCTACAACCACCCATTCTTTGTTTACAGTTGCTTTGTTTGCAGAAATGGTCTTGTAACTTAAAGTATCCACTGCTAAATAATTAATTAAATTAATAACTCAAAAAACAAGCGTTTGC
>JAVBUH010000078.1:0-24065 GCA_031555505.1 Tannerellaceae bacterium | reverse complement strand
TTCGATACGATACCGGCCGCTTACCTCGCAGACAAGTGCGCCAACTTTTTCGTCAAAGTTCTCGTCTTTGTACATCCAGGCATAAACCACACCGGCAGAGACAAACTCATCCTGGTATCCGTGAGACACGGCCATGATGGTTTTCATTTCCGAACCAAATGGAGGAAGGTCAATTTCGTCCATGGTTACCAGATGCGCCGTTGCAGGTATCACAGATGAATACGTCATGATATTGAAATCTGAAATACCGGCATCATACAGAGCCATGTGGTAAGAACCGGCATGCTTTTCCAGGTCCGATTCGCCACTTCCCTTTGAAATAAAAAAGGTGTTTGGGATTAAGTTCCCAACTTTTTTTACCATCTACTTAAACTTTAGAAAATTAATACAAGCTTGCCGAACACACACCTTAGTGTTCGAGCGCACAAAATTAGAAACTAATTCGATATAAAACAGTTTATATATGTAAAAAACACCGGGAGGTATACATAATTTCACAAGACGTGAACTTTTTAGGTGTCATTGTTGTTCTCATCTTATATAACATAAACTTAAAAGCGTTATGATCACACTGTGTTTAAGCTTAATAATGCTTGTTTTACCGAGTGAAGTAAATAGTCATATAACAGAAAAAGAAGGAAACATTATGAAATTTGAATTAGTGAAGTTGCCGTATGCAGCTGATGCGCTGGAACCGGTTATCAGCAAACAAACCATTGATTTTCACCATGGCAAGCACCTGCAAGCCTATGTAAATAACCTCAACAACCTGGTTCCGGGCACCAAGTTTGAGAACGCCGACCTGGTGACGATCGTCAAAGAATCCGACGGCGCCATCTTCAACAATGCCGGACAAGTATTGAACCATGAGTTGTATTTCACCGAGTTCTCACCCAAAGGTGGCGGTAAGCCCAGCGGCAAACTGGCCGAAGCGATCGATGCGGCATGGGGTTCATTTGAAAATTTCCAGAAAGAGTTTGAAACCAACGGCGTGGGCCTGTTCGGTTCCGGTTGGGTATGGCTGGCTAAAGATAAAGATGGCAAGTTGTCTATCACCAAAGAAAGCAATGCCGGCAATCCGGTCACCAAAGGATTGACCCCGCTGCTCGGCTTTGATGTGTGGGAACACTCTTACTATCTGGATTATCAGAATCGTCGCGCCGACCATTTGCACGAATTGTGGAAAATAGTAGACTGGGACGTTGTAGGTAAGAGATACTAAGCAAAGACAGTATATTAGTCTGAATGAAGGCCGCCTGTAGATAACTCGTCAGGCGGCTTTCTACGTATTGGTCGTTATAAGCACGCATCAACGCATAATAAAGCAGGGTTCCCTGCTGCTCATATCCTTCGCGGGTGAAGTGAACGCGGTCTTTCCCCATCAGTTGGTTGGCATGCCACTGGCGCGACGAGTTCTTTCCGCCCGTAGCCGTAAAGAGATCCCAGCACGCAACACCTTCTTCCTGCGCCACAGCCATCAGGGTATGGGCTGCCAGTTCCGTATTGGCATTGCGCGTATAGGTAGTGCGGCGGTTCGCACGGGAAGCCTTCCAGCATTCGGGCGGTGTAGTAAGCAACACGGCTGTGCCCGGCAGCTGTTCACGCACAAGAGCGAGAAAACGATGTACCTGCGCAGCAAATTCCTCCGCTGAAAACCGGGAACCGAATGTCTCGTTCGTACCCAGCGAAACAATCAGCAACGATGGGCGGAGTAACGCCAGTTGGCAGATATACTCAGGATCGGTGTAATTGACAAACATCGATCCGTTCACACCGATTGAATGATAGAGTACACCGGCATTACCGTTGGTAAGGTTCAATCCGTAATAAATACTCTCCCCTGAAGCAGGCCGTTTCCCGTTACCTTGCAGGTGTAATGTATGGGTAAGGCCGGCCAACGCAAAGGTATCGGCCAGTACATGCATGGCATGGATCGTCTGCCCGAAAGAAGTGGCGGCAGTTTCGTTATCCGGGCCACCCGGCCACAAAGGCAATGCATCCCGTTCACGGTACAAGACAGCCTGGTTAAAGCCGTAGCCCGCCCCATTGACAGCCGGAATAGTCACATCAAAGTCTATTTTGGAAGCAGTGGTACTGATGCCAATCCCACCCACACCCACCGGTACGGCGGGTGTACTCTGAATAGCGCGGCCGGCTTCCCAATTTTTCACCGAGGAGGAAATGAAATAGTCTGACGGCCCATTCACGTGGCTCAACCGGAAAGGCGCTATCCAACCACGGCCGGCATTACCGAACTCATTGTGCAATAACCGCATTACCTGGCCACTGTAGTAGCCAGCCTGTATATGTGAGTCGCCCAGGTGTACAATATTGATCACCGTATCCTGCCCGTCGCGCAACCTATGCAGTTCTTCAAAGAATGAGACCAGTGAGTGGGAAGGATCGGAAAGGATGCACTGTGTTTCGTCGATCGGCATAGTCACCTCAGACAAACAGGTGTCAAGGGGTATATCATACAAATATTTACCCCACAAACGATCAGCCGCCTGCAAACAGAACGGTACGCTTATCAGCACCCCAGCCATCAAAAGAAGAAAAAGCGGACAGAAAAGAGGCTTTTTATACTTCTTCGAGCAACCAATCAATAGAAAGTGTTTGTTCATGAAACTTGTTCCCGGTCGCAAAGATAGAAAACATCTTGATGAACAACTCTACATTTCCGTATCTTTTTGGGATTAAAAAGCCAATCCATCGATAAACGTATGCAGCAGCGACGGGTCCAGCAACAACGGGTAAACGAAGCCGTATACTGCGCCATAGAAGTGGGCATTGTGGTTGATATTGTCGCCACCCCGTTTAGCCATATACTGGCAATACACCAGATAAAGCACACCGAAAAGGATGGCCGGGACCGGCAATACGGCAAAAAAATAGATCATCCCCAGCGGCTTAAACAGAATATAGGAAAAGAGGATGGCCGATACGGCGCCGGAAGCCCCAATGGAAATATACGAAGGATCGTTGCGCCGCTTCACCACATCATACACCGAAGCCACGATCATCCCGCCGAAATACAATCCGATAAAAGCGCCGTTGCCATACCCCAGCGCCTGGAAGTAGCGCTCGATATAGGTACCGAACGACCAGAACGTGAACATATTCACCAGCAGATGCATCATATCTGCATGCACAAAGGCGTGTGTTATCACCCGGTACCATTCGTTGTTCTTCACAATGCAATAAGGAATAAGCGCCAGCTTGACAAACAATTCCCGGTTGGAGAAGCAAAACCACGATACCAGGGCAGTGAGGCCGATAAGGATGTAGGTGATCATAGACGAATCTGTTTACTTTTTTAAAGACACAAAGATAACCTTTTCAGTATAATTCTCAGGAAAAGGGATATATTTGCATAACAAAACGACATAATCATTAGTTTTGGACGAATATCATGAGACAGTTTATCGTATGCATCGCCCTGCTCACAGGGCTGTTACAGGCAGGAGTGGCGCAACAGTCGCCTTTACAGTTCACGAATACGGGGAAATTCAAAATTGTTCAGTTCACGGATGTACATTATATACACAACGATCCGCGATCGGATGTAGCCATCGAACGTATCAACGAAGTGCTCGACGCTGAGAAGCCGGACCTGGTGATGTTCACAGGCGATATAATCTTTGCCAAACAGGCTGCCGAAGAAGGGCTCCGCCATGTACTGGGCCAGGTAGCCAAACGGCAGATTCCGTTTGCCGTCATGTTCGGCAACCATGACGATGAGCAGGGCTTGACAAGGCCGGAACTGTTTAACATAATCCGTACAGTGCCCGGTAATCGCACGGCTACGGTGGAAGGGTTGTCGGGTGTGACCAACTTCACCCTTCCGGTAATGTCGAAAGACGGAAAGAAGACTGCGGCCATTCTCTATGGTTTCGATTCCAACTCCTATTCACAACTTAAAGAGGTGGAAGGATACGACTATATCAAATTCGACCAGGTAGCCTGGTACCGGAAGATGAGTACCGAATATACCCGCCTGAACGGAGGCACTCCCCTGCCCTCGCTGGCTTTCTTCCATATACCGCTGCCCGAGTACAACCAGGCGGCCGCCGACGAAAAGGCACAGCTATACGGTATCCGCCGCGAAAAGGCCTGTGCGCCGGAACTCAACACCGGAATGTTTGCCTCCATGCGCGAACTGGGTGACGTGATGGGTATCTTTGTGGGGCACGACCACGACAACGACTATGCCGTAAGCTGGAAAGGTATCCTCCTGGCCTACGGACGCTATACAGGGGGTAACACCGTATACAACCACCTGCCCAATGGCGCCCGCGTGATCGAACTCACCGAAGGCGAACAGGGCTTCCATACCTGGATCCGTCTGAAAGACAATGTAATCACACAACAGCTTTCTTTCCCGGCAGACTTCATCCGGAAATAACGCTACACACAACAACCATGAAATTACTTTTCTACGACCTTGAGACTACCGGTATCAAATACTGGCGCAACGGTATCCACCAGATCAGCGGCGAAATAGTGATCGACGGCGTGAGCCGCGAGACATTTAACTATTCCGTCAGCCCGCATCCGAACTGCGAGATAGAAGAAGAGGCATTGCGTATATGTAATGTGACTAAAGAGCAGATACTTTCCTATCCACCCATGGAGGAGGTATACAAGCAGTTCACTGCCATGCTGGCAAGGTATGTAGACAAGTACGACAAAAAGGATAAATTCTTCCTGGTAGGATACAACAATTCGTCGTTCGACAACTCTTTCCTCAAAGCGTTCTTTGTACAGAACGGAGACAATTTCTTCTATTCCTGGTTCTGGGTCAACTCCATTGATGTGATGGTACTGGCTACCCATCACCTGATGCAGAAACGCCATACGATGCCCGACTTCAAACAAGAGACCGTGGCGCGTACGATGGGAATAGAGATCGTACCGGAAAAACTACATGATGCCGCCTATGACATCCAACTCACAAAGGAAATTTACAAACGCATCGGAGGGATGCAGGAACCCGCTTTATTCTGACAGGCGTATGATCCGTTTGCTTCGCTTATTCACCGGTATCTTGTTGCTCTGCTTTTCAGTCGTAGCATTGGAAGCACAGGATACAGCCGTCCCTAAAGCAGGCGACGGCATCAGCACCTTCCTGAAACGGCACAACCGTGGCAATGCTGCTTACCAGCAACCATTTATCGAGTTGAACAAAAGCAAACTGGGAAAGAACAACACGCTCCGGACCGGTGTACGGTACACGCTGCCACCCCTTACAAACACCACCGCACAACCCAACGAAAGTGCGGCAAAGCCACAAAAAGCTACTGCCCAGCGAAGTAATTATGAGCCACTGTTCGGCAAACAACAGGCATCCTACGAAATTGTGTCGACCGAGCTGTCTGGCGCCTGCTTCTATGTGGTAAGTGGACATGGCGGCCCTGATCCCGGTGCCATCGGCAAAATGGGCACTGCCCGGTTGCACGAAGACGAGTATGCCTACGACATCGCCCTGCGCCTGGCACGTAACCTGCAAATGCGGGGAGCCACCGTACATATTATTATCCAGGATGCGGCAGATGGCATCCGCGACGGTCGGGTGTTGACCGGCAGCAAACGGGAAACCTGCATGGGCGCCGCCATCCCGCTGAACCAGGTGGAACGGTTAAAACAACGCAGCAACAAAATCAACACACTCTACCGACAGGACAAACCGCGTTATGCCCGCGCCATTTTCATTCATGTGGACAGTCGCAACCAAGGGAAGCAAACCGACGTATTCTTCTACCACAGCGACAGCAGGGAAAGCAAAAAGCTGACCGAAACCATGAAAAACACGTTCACCCATAAATACAACAAAAACCAGCCGGGGCGCGGGTTTGGTGGTACCGTGGGGCATCGCAACCTGTATGTGCTGCGCAACACTACACCGGCAGGGGTATACGTGGAACTGGGTAACATCCAAAACAGCTTCGACCAGCAACGCATCATCCTTAGCAACAACCGTCAGGCGCTGGCCAACTGGCTGTGTGAAGGCTTTATCACCGATTACCGGCACTATAAAAAATAATTTCAGCAACAAAATGATTTTATTTCGCTCAAAACCTGCATATTTCACCCTTTATATTACTTTTGTAGGGTAATCATGCGTATTCTTTATTGACAGAATGAACAATACCCTTATTTCTCCTTTTGCAAAGCCCGTTTATGTGATGTTGAAACCTGCGGGTGCTGTATGCAACCTGGCTTGTGATTATTGTTATTATCTCGAGAAGGGAAAATTATACCCGGATGTGAAGAATCAAATCATGTCTGAGCAATTATTAGAGAAATTCATTCGTGAATACCTCGAGTGTCAAACCATGCCGCAGGTACTCTTTACCTGGCACGGCGGCGAGGCATTGATGCGCCCCATCAGTTTTTATAAGAAAGCCCTCGAATTTCAACGACAATACGCCCGTGGCCGGCAGATAGACAACAGCATCCAGACCAACGGTACGCTGCTGAACGATGAATGGTGCCGTTTCTTCCGGGAAAACAATTTCCTGGTAGGCATCTCGATCGACGGCCCGCAGGAGTTTCACGATGAATACCGGCGTAACAAGCAAGGGCAACCCTCCTTCTACAAAGTAATGAAGGGCATTGAATTGCTCAAAAAGCACCAGGTGGAATACAATGCCATGGCGGTAGTCAATGACTACAACGTGGATTATCCGCTGGAGTTCTACCGCTTCTTCAAAGAGATTGATTGCCGCTATATCCAGTTCACACCCATTGTAGAACGGTTGATGACGCAAGCTAACGGTACGCAACTCGCCGCCGTATCGGCCGAAGGCGACGATATCGGGCTGGCGCCTTTCACTGTGGATGCCGGAAAATGGGGGCTTTTCCTCTGTGCCGTGTTTGACGAATGGCTGAAAGAAGATGTGGGTACCTACTATATCCAGATATTCGATGCCACACTGGCCAACTGGGTGGGTGAACAGCCGGGGGTTTGTTCGCTGGCGCGTCACTGCGGACATGCCGGCGTGATGGAGTTCAACGGCGACCTCTATGCCTGCGACCATTTTGTTTTTCCTGAATACAAGCTGGGCAACATACACACGCAAACCCTCACCGAAATGATGTACAGCCAGCGTCAATTGCAATTTGGCGCCAATAAACATGATAAATTGCCCACGCAGTGCAAAGCCTGCGAATACCTGTTCGCCTGCAACGGCGAATGCCCCAAAAACCGGTTCCTCCGCACAGCCGATGGCGAGCCGGGATTAAACTACCTGTGCAAAGGGTATAAACAGTTCTTCGAGCATGTAGCACCCTATATGGATTTCATGAAAAAAGAACTACTGGCCCAGCGCCCCCCAGCCAATGTGATGCAGTGGGCCAAAGCCAACAGGTAATCAGGAGAGAGTTAATTCATTATATTATTTATGAAATACAACAGACGTGATTTTATTAAAACAGGAGGTATGGTTATGCTTGGATCGTTGACGGCTCCTTCTTTTCTGGGAAGCTGCGCCGATGGTAAGATCGACCAGGCCACCGGTATCCAGTTTGCCCTGAACCATTTCGGGGTAAGCGAAAGCAATCTGAAAATAGTGCTGGCAGCAGCATTGGAAAAGGGAGGTGACTACGCCGACCTGTTCTTCGAACACTCGTATCGCAATAACATCGGCCTGCAAGATGGAGCTGTGAACCGGGCTTCATCCAATATAGACTTTGGTGTAGGCGTGCGTGTATTGGCAGGCGATCAGACCGGATACGCCTATGTGGAAAACATCTCGCTGGACGAAATGCTGAAAGCCGCACGCACTGCGGCGCGAATCGCATCGGGGACAACCGCCGTGCAAACACCTGCCAACCTTACGGAGGAGATGGTACAGCACAACTACTACGGCATCAATACGCCGTGGGATGAGATCGCTGTAAAGGAAAAGATGCCCTATCTGCAAAAGCTGAACGATACAATATTCGCACTCGACAAACGGGTGAACAAGGTGATGGCTTCGCTGGGAGACAGCACATCGCACATCTTCTTCTGCAATTCGGAAGGATTGATGTATTATGACTATCGCCCGATGGTATCCCTTAGCGCCGTATGCATTATGGACGAAAACGGCAAGATCGAGAATTCATACGCCGCCCGTTCGTACCGGATGGGAGCTGAGTTCCTGACAGACGAGCTGATCGATATGCTGGCTAAGGAAGCCGTTGAGAAAACCGCTATCCTGTTCCAGGCCATTAAACCCAAAGGAGGTGAAATGCCAGTGGTAATGGGTGCCGGCGGTTCGGGTATCCTGTTGCATGAAGCTATCGGCCATGCATTCGAGGCCGACTTCAACCGGAAGAACACTTCGATTTTCTCCGATCTGTTGAACAAAAAGATCTGTAACGAACATATTAATGTAGTAGACGATGGTACGATTCCCTTCAACCGGGGTTCAGTCAACATCGACGATGAAGGCGTATATGGACAAAAAACCTATATCGTGACCGAAGGCGTACTCACCAGCTACTTGCACGACCGTATCAGCGCCAAGCACTATGGCATTCCGTCTACCGGCAACGGACGACGCGAATCGTTCCGCATGATGCCTATCCCACGTATGCGTTCTACCTACATGGAAGCCGGCAACATGACCGAAGAAGAAATGATCTCTACCGTGAAGAAAGGGATCTATGCCGCCAACTTTACCAACGGGCAGGTACAGATCGGCGCCGGCGACTTCACCTTCTTTGTGAAAGACGGCTACCTGATCGAAAACGGTAAGCTCACACAGCCTATCAAAGACGTGAATATCATCGGCAACGGACCAAAAGCATTGGCCGACATGACGATGGTCGGGAACAATTACAAGATGGACAACGGTACCTGGACTTGTGGAAAAGACGGACAAAGCTGCCCGGTGACCTGCGGTATGCCGTCGGCCTTAGTTAGCAAACTTACAGTAGGAGGAGAAAGTTGATATGATAACGAACGAAAATAAAAAGCTGGCCCAATGGGCAATGGAATATGCATTGAAGAATGGTTGCCTGGCATCGCGTATCAACCTGTATGCCGGTTCGAACACCTCGTTCGAGATCCGCGACATGAAGATCGATCGCCTGCAACAAGCTTCTGAAAATGGCCTGAGCATACAGTTGTTCGTTGACGGACGCTACGGCTCCTACTCTACCAACCGGCTCGATAAGAAAGAACTCGAAAAGTTTATCAAGGAAGGTATCGACACCACCCGCTTCCTGGCGGAAGACAAGGCGCGCACCCTCCCCGACCCATCCCTCTATTATAAGGGTGGCGGCCAGGACCTGCAACTGAATGATCCGGCTTTCGACAAGGTGCAACCAGACGACAAAGTGAAGATCGCCATGGAAACCTGCAATGAGATCATGGGCAAAGACAATCGCCTGATCTCGGCCAACTCCTCCTTCAGCGACGGACGTGAAGCACGCTACATCATCGCCAGCAATGGTTTCGAAGGCGAATCTGTGGGTACCTATTTCAGCGTTTCGGCCAGCGCCAGTATCAAAGGCGAAGGTGACGCACGCCCGGAATCGTATTGGTACGATTCGGCCTTGTATTACGATACCCTGATCAAGAAAGGGATCGGCGACAAAGCGCTCGAACGCGCCCTGCGCAAACTGGGACAGAAAAAAGTAGCCTCCGGCAAGTACAAGATGCTGGTGGATAATATGAACAGCACGCGGTTGCTCTCGCCCGTGATCAGCGCCATGTATGGCTCCAATATCCAGCAAAACAACTCATTCCTGCTAAACAAACTGAATGAAAAGGTGCTGGGTGCCAACATTACCCTGATAGACGATCCGCACGTTGTTAAAGCACAAGGCGCCCGCTACTTTGACGGCGAAGGCGTTGCTACCCAGCGGATGCCGATCTTTGAAGAAGGGGTGTTGAAGACCTACTTCTTCGATATCTACTCGGCCAATAAGATGAGCGTTGCTCCTACCATATCAGGCCCCTCTATCCTCTCCATGCAAATGGGTCACAAGGATACTGAAGCGCTGATCGCTTCCGTTGATAAAGGCATCTTTGTAACCGGGTTCAACGGCGGCAACAGCAACAGCACCACCGGCGACTTCTCCTTCGGTGTGGAAGGCTTCCTGATCGAAAACGGCAAGCTCACCCAACCGATTTCGGAAATGAACATCACCGGCAACGTCCTTACGCTGTGGAACAACCTGATCGAAGCGGGCAACGACCCCCGCCTCTCATCCAGTTGGCGTATTCCCTCCCTGTTGTTCAGCGGAGTGGATTTCAGCGGGCTCTAAAACCGGCAACATAGTTTATTCACCACAGCAAAGAGGCTGTGTCAAAAGTAGTCCGGCACACAGGATGACACAGATTAGGCAGATGGCCACGGATCTATTATTTTTAACGATTTAATTATCTATAAAATAGGATCCGTGGTTATCTGCCTATTCCATCCTAACCGGCACGGGTAGTACGTTTTTGTTGCGCTTTTTGCATGTGGCATACGGCGTATATCTAAATAAACTTGTACCTTTGTTACTCATAACAAAACATTAATTTACGACTAACAATGGGTGGTTTTTTCGGAACTATTTCTAATTCGGCTTGTGCTACCGATCTCTTTTATGGCACTGACTATAATTCACATTTAGGAACCCGTCGAGGTGGTATGGCCACCCTGCACAAGGGCGTATTCAACCGTTCGATCCATAACCTGGAAAACTCGTATTTCCGTACACGTTTTGAACGTGAACTGACTAAGTTTGAAGGTAATTCAGGTATCGGAATCATCAGTGATACAGACCCGCAACCGATCTTTATGAATTCGCACCTCGGTAAGTTTGCCATCGTTACGGTGGCCAAGGTGAACAACCTCAAAGAACTTGAGATCGAATTGCTGGCACAAGGTTGCAACTTCACCGAACTAAGTTCGGGCGAGACCAACCAAACGGAACTAATCGCCTCCCTGATTGTGAAGGGGAAAACTTTTGTTGAAGGAATAGAAAATGTATTTGATAAGATTAAAGGCTCCTGCTCACTGCTGGTGCTGACCGAAGACGGGATCATCGCCGCACGCGACAAACTGGGCCGCACCCCATTACTTATCGGGAAGAAGGAAGGTGCTTATGCAGCATCCAGCGAGCCTTGCAGTTTTCCTAACCTGGACTACGAACTGGAGTACAACGTAGGCCCGGGCGAAATCGTTTTACTTACCGCCAATCAGATGACGCAACTGCGCGCACCCAACCAAAAGATGCAGGTATGTTCTTTCCTCTGGGTGTATTACGGCTATCCGGTATCCGACTACGAAGGAGTAAACGTAGACTCCGTACGTTATGCCAGCGGCCTGGCCATGGCAAAAAAAGACAATGTGGATGCCGACTATGTGGCGGCCATCCCTGATTCCGGTATCGGTATGGGGCTGGGCTATGCCGAAGGAAAGGGTATTCCCTATCGTCGCGCAATCATTAAATATACACCTACCTGGCCACGTAGCTTCACCCCGGCTAATCAGGACGTACGTAAGCTGGTGGCAAAAATGAAACTCATCCCCAACCGCCACCTGCTGAAAGACAAACGGGTGATCTTTTGCGACGATTCGATCGTGCGCGGCACCCAATTGCACGACAATGTGAACATTCTGTACGGCTATGGCGCACGCGAAGTACACATGCGCCTGGGATGTCCTCCCATCCTGCATGCCTGCCCGTTCCTGGGTTTCTCCAACTCCCGCTCGCCGCTTGAACTTATCGCCCGGCAGTTTGTTAAAGAATTAGAGGGTGACGACACTAAGAATCTTGAGAAATACGCGGAGACTGATTCGCCGGAATACACCCGGATGGTTGAATGCATCCGCAAACAGTTGAATATTACTACACTCAAATTCAACACAGTGGAAGACCTGATCGATTCGATCGGACTTCCGAAAGCATGCGTCTGCACCCACTGTTACGATGGAACCAGTTATTTTTAATTGATATTGCCTTATGAATCTGACAGAACGGTTTTTGAAATACGCAACCTTCGACACACAATCGAGCGAAGATACGGGTACCACACCCAGCACACCGGGGCAACGTGTGTTTGCCCTTGAACTGGTGAAAGAACTACAAGCAATCGGCCTCGAAGAGATCACCATCGACGATAACGCGTATGTGATGGCTACGCTGCCTGCCAACACATCCAGGAAAGTACCCGTTATCGGCTTCGTTGCCCACCTGGATACCAGTCCGGACATGTCGGGGAAAGACGTGAAGCCGCGTATTATTCATTACAAGGGTGGTGATATCGTACTGTCTGAAACAGAGCCTGTTATTCTATCGCCCACGATGTTTCCCGAACTGGGAGATTATGAAGGACAAGACCTGATCGTAACCGACGGGCACACCCTGCTCGGCGCTGACGACAAGGCCGGCGTAGCAGCGGTTATCTCGGCCATGCACTACCTGAAGACGCATCCGGAAATCCAGCACGGGAAGATACGTATCGCCTTCACTCCCGATGAAGAGATCGGACAGGGTGCCGATCATTTCGATGTGCAGGCATTCGGTTGTGAGTGGGCCTATACGATCGATGGCGGACAAATAGGAGAACTGGAGTACGAAAACTTCAACGCGGCAGCTGCCAAAATACACTTCAAAGGTTTGAACGTACATCCGGGGACTGCCAAGAACAAGATGGTGAATGCCAGCCTGCTGGCAATGGAATTCGCTTCGTGGCTACCGGCATCCGAACGTCCGGAAACAACCGAAGGATACGAAGGTTTTTATCACCTGACCGGTATGACGGGAACGGTAGAAGAAGCAACCCTCTCCTACATCGTCCGTGACCATTCGCGTACACTCTTCCAGGAAAAGAAGAATTATCTGCAAACACTGGTACACCGGCTCAATGCCCGGTATCCCGGCAGCACAACACTGGACATACGCGACCAATATTACAACATGCGCGAAATAGTGGAACCGCAAAAGCATATCACCCAACTGGCTTTCGAAGCCATGACATCGGTAGGTGTGCATCCGATTGTGAAACCTATCCGGGGCGGTACGGACGGTTCGCGCCTGTCGTTCATGGGACTGCCCTGTCCCAATATCTTTGCCGGTGGTATCAACTTCCACGGACGGTATGAGTTCCTGCCTGTAAAATCACTGCAGAAAAGCATGGAAACAATCATTCGAATAACCGAATTAGCAACAGTCAAATCATAGTAAAATAATCTATTAAACATGAAAACAACTCCATTTACCGACGTACATAGTGCGTTAGGAGCAAAAATGCATGAATTTGCAGGTTTTAATATGCCGATCGAATATACCGGCATTATTGACGAACACCTGACGGTAGTCAACGGTGTGGGCGTATTTGATGTATCCCACATGGGCGAATTCTGGGTGAAGGGTCCGCATGCATTGCCTTTCCTGCAATCGATCACCTCTAATGACGTATCCGCACTGGGAATCGGCAAAATCCAATATTCCTGCTTCCCGAACGACAAAGGCGGGATTGTAGACGACCTGTTGGTATACCGCTATGAAGACGAAAAATACCTGCTTGTAGTCAACGCCGGTAATCTGGCTAAAGACTGGGACTGGTGCTTGGCCCACAACACCTTCGGCGCCGAACTGGAAAATGCATCCGACCGCATTGGCCAACTTGCCATCCAAGGCCCGAAAGCGCAGGAAGTGCTGCAACGCCTCACACCGGTAGACCTGTCTACGATTCCTTACTACACCTTTGTAACGGGCGAATTTGCCGGTTGTAAAAACGTGATCATCTCCAATACGGGTTATACCGGTTGCGGTGGTTTTGAGTTATATTTCTATTTGAACGACGCCATGACGATCTGGAATGCCATCTTTGAAGCCGGTAAACCGGAAGGTATCAAGCCGATCGGTTTGGGTGCCCGTGATACACTTCGCCTGGAAGCCGGTTTCTGCCTTTACGGAAACGACCTTGACGATGCCACTTCACCCATCGAAGCCGGGCTGGGCTGGATCACCAAGTTTGCCGAAGGCAAGAACTTCGTTAATCGTGCCGAGTTGGAACGCCAGAAGAAAGAAGGCGTTACCCGCAAACTGACCGCCTTTGTATTGCAGGAAAAAGGGATTCCCCGCCATGGTTACGACATTGTGGATGCTGAAGGCAACCTAATAGGCGTAGTCACTTCAGGTACGATGTCTCCTTTCCTTAAACAGGGTATCGGTATGGGATATCTCCAACCAACTTATACCGCCGTGGGTACGGAAATATACATTCAGATCCGCAACAAGAACCTGAAAGCCGAAGTGGTAAAAACACCTTTCCGCAAGAAATAAACAGCAGAAAAGAACGCATAAAAAAAGCTGCCGGAGTATTACCGGCAGCTTTTTTTATGGAGCAGCTCTAAACTTATTTGTTCATTTCAGCTTCAACCTCTTCGAACTCCTTACCCATATTGAGGTTGTAATAGATACCTCTCAAGGCGATCAGGATTTCTCTTTCGTCCGGTTTCAACTGACGGGCTTTTTCGAAATACGGCAAAGCCTGACGGAACAGGTCCTTAGCCTTAGCCAGTTCTTCCTGATACAATTTGTTGTCATTGATCATGTTGGCTTCACCCTGCTTGTTTACACCCTGGTTGTAATATACACGACCGAGGTTAGACAAAGCGTCGGCATAGTTAGGATCAATTTCCAATGCTTTCTTGAAATATTTTTCAGCATTCGCCGCATCGTTCTTACCGGTTTCGTATACACGGCCCAATACATCATACAACTGGGCATTGCTCGGATCGGCGGCAATAGCCTTGTTCAGGTAATCGATAGCCTGGTCGTTACGGTTAGAATAGATAAAGTTGTTGATCAGGGTCAACAGGAAATACTTTTCTTCCGGGAACTTGGTCATACCTTCTGCCAGGATCTTTTCCTGATTCAAAGTATCCTTAGCCTGTTCGTATTCGTAAGCCAGGTACTGATACACGTCGTTAGCACGATAGTCAAAATCCTTAGCACGTCCCAACGCTTTGATAGCCAACGGAGAATTTTCCAGCTGTGTAGCAGCAACGGCAGCATAGAACTGTACCATCATGAAGTTAGAGTCTCTGGCGGCAACCTGTTCGCCTTTGAACATCGACAGGTCGGAGATTGTCAGGTATTGTTCAAATGCATCGTATGCCTTCTGGTAATCTTTAGCATCAAAATAGTAAGCGCCGGCGTTGATATAATACACATGGTCGGCCGAAAGGATGCTCTTGATATCCTTTGTGTACTTCGGTTTTACCTTCCCTTTATCGTCGGGCAACTGATCCAGTTCGTATGATTTCTGGAAATAAGGGAGGACAGCCATCAAAGCCTGGTACATCAATGGCTCGTTCGGTTGCTGTCCCAACAATTGTTTGGTTCTTTCCGTGCTGAACTGCTGGTCTTCGATGAAACCGGCCACAAACCAGGTCTGGGCCATGTCCTTCGTTTCAGGATCTTGCAGTGCGCCTTTGATCAGCGCTCTTGCTTCGTCGTAAGCTTTATCTCCCTTTGCCAGATTCTGAGCCTGACTAACGGCTTTTTTCTGAGCGAAAGAGGCGGATGCAGCAATACATAGTGCTACTACTAATAATACTCGCTTCATACAAATTTTAATTTGGGATTAATATTTAAAACGTTCTTCTTCATAATTCTTCATTCGTATCCGAATCCACAGTATCATCATCTTCTTCGTCTGTCAACGGCTCATCGATCAACGGACACACTTCGTAGGTAGGATGTTCCTGCATGGCTTCACGTTCGGCCTTTTCTTCAGCTTCTTTTTCTTCAGCTTCAGACAATACCTTACAAACCGATGCAATTTCATCGTTCCGCTTTTCCAGGTTGATCAGGCGCACACCCTGGGTAGCACGACCGATCACATTGATGGCATCCACCTTCATACGGATGGCAATACCCGACTTATTGATGATCATCAAGTCGTTATCATCTGTAACCGTCTTAATAGCAACCAGTTTACCTGTTTTATCCGTGATATTAATGGTTTTCACACCCTTGCCGCCACGGTTGGTGATGCGGTAGTCGTCAATATGCGTACGCTTACCATATCCCTGTTCAGAGACAACCAGCACTGATTCGGTCTCCTTGTCTTTGATACAGATCATGCCTACTACTTCGTCTGTCGGATCTTCATCCAGCGTCATGCCGATCACACCCGAGGTGGTACGTCCCATCACGCGCACCTTGCTTTCGTGGAAGCGGATCGCACGGCCATTACGGTTGGCTATGATCACCTCATTGTCGCCATTGGTCATCTTCACCTGGATCAGGCCATCGTCTTCACGCAGCACAATCGCATTGACGCCATTCTGGCGCGGACGAGAATAGGCCTCGAGCAATGTTTTCTTGATGACCCCTTTCTTGGTACAGAACAGCAGGTAGTGAGAGTTGATAAATTCGGTATCCGAAGTCAGCTTCTTCACGCGGATAAAGGCCTGAATCTTGTCGTCCGGCTCAATGTTGAGCAGATTCTGGATCGCACGGCCTTTGGCATTCTTAGCACCTTCGGGTATTTCAAACACACGCAACCAGTAGCATTTTCCCTTCGCCGTAAAGATCAGCAGGAAGGCATGCATGGAGGCGGGATAGATATATTCTACAAAGTCTTCATCGCGTGTCTCCGATCCTTTGGCACCTACACCACCACGACCCTGTGCACGGAACTCAGTCAGCGGCGTACGTTTGATATATCCCATGTGTGAAATGGTAATGATCATTTCGTCGTCGGCATAGAAATCTTCCGGATTCAGTTCTTCCGACGCATAAATGATATCCGTCTTCCGTACATCGCCGTATTTATCTTTGATCTCGATGAGTTCATCCTTGATCACCTGCATCAACAGATCTTCGTTTTCCAGGATTTCTTTCAAATGGGCAATCAACTTCTCTATCTCTTCAAATTCGGCACGCAGTTTGTTCTGTTCAAGGCCTGTAAGCTGGCGGAGGCGCATTTCCACAATGGCGCGAGACTGTATTTCCGACAGTGAGAAGCGGATCTGCAACTGCTCGATCGCTTCTTGCGGACTGCGTGAAGCTTTGATGATGGCGATTACCTCGTCTATATTGTCGGATGCGATAATCAATCCTTCCAGGATATGGGCGCGTTCTTCGGCTTTCCGCAGTTCGTAGCGGGTACGACGTACAACCACATCTTTCCGGTGGTCTACAAAATACTTGATGAGTTGATACAGGTTCAGCTGCTGCGGACGACCGTTCACCAACGCGATATTATTCACACTGAATGAGGATTGCAACGCTGTCAGCTTATACAGTTTGTTCAGCACCACGCTGGAATTGGCGTCACGCTTCACATCCACCACGATACGCATACCATGACGGTCGGATTCGTCGTTCACATTGGAAATACCTTCGAGGCGTTTTTCGTTCACCAAATCGGCTATGTGCTTGATCAGCTCCGCCTTATTAACAAGGTAGGGTATTTCGGTAACCACGATTTTCTCGTGATTATTCTCTACTTCAATTTCTGCTTTCCCGCGCAGGATCACACGTCCACGGCCAGTTTCAAAAGCCTCCTTCACCCCGGCATATCCGTAGATCGTAGCACCGGTTGGAAAATCGGGGGCTTTCACATATTCCATCAGGCCTTCCACATCAATTTCCCCATGGGATTCGATATAGGCTATACAGGCATTGATCACTTCCGACATGTTATGGGGTGGCATATTGGTAGCCATACCCACGGCGATACCGGACGTGCCATTGATCAGCAGGTTAGGAATACGGGTTGGCAACACGGTCGGTTCTTTCAACGTGTCGTCAAAGTTCAGTTGAAAGTCTACTGTTTCCTTGTCTATATCCTGCAGCATTTCTTCGGCCAGCTTGCTCAGCCGGGCCTCCGTATAACGCATGGCGGCAGGACTGTCGCCATCTACCGAACCAAAGTTACCCTGTCCGTCTACCAACGGATAGCGTAACGACCAGGCTTGCGCCATACGAACCATCGCAAAATACACGGACGAGTCGCCATGCGGGTGGTACTTTCCCAGTACTTCCCCTACAATTCTGGCAGATTTCTTATAAGGTTTGTCGGACGTATTTCCCAGTTCGTTCATCCCAAACAGTACTCGACGGTGAACCGGTTTGAATCCATCCCTTACATCCGGAAGGGCACGAGATACGATAACGGACATTGAATAATCAATGTACGCCGACTTCATTTCTTCCTCGATGTTTATCTTTATAATTCTGTCTTGCTCAATCATTTAGCCTTTTATTAGTTACTTACTCTTTCTCATCGCTAAAAAACCGCACTAAGGTAAGGGTTTTCTGCGTATCCCGAAAGCATTTAAGCGTAAAATTTTCACTTCAAGCCGTTTCAAACCTAATTTCCAAACAATGGCATGAATTTTGATGTTTAGATGATAGAGTTATATTACATTTGCATAGCCATACATACATATAAGTATAATAATTATGAAGCACAATTATTCGAAACAGTTGATGGATGTGATCGGATATGGACGTGAAGAGGCCGTCCGGTTACAGAACAACTACATTGGACCTGAACACTTAATGCTGGGAATGATACGTGACAACGACAACCGGGCTATACAGGTATTGCGTGAATTCAACGTATACATACCCGAGTTGAAGAACAGGATCGAGAAAGAGATCCGTGGTCCGTTCGAGTCTGAAGAGACCCTGCAACAAGATATCGCCATCAGTAAAATATCCGAACGCGTCTTGCGCATGAGCATGCTGGAAGCCCGGTTGTTCAAAAGCGAAGAAACAAATACCGAACACCTGCTGCTGGCCCTCCTGAAAGAAGAAACTAATGTGATTGCCCAACTCCTGTTCGACTACGACTTAGACTACCGCATGGTGTATAACAACCTGATTAGCGGTACCGGTTTGCGACGGTTGGAAGAAGACAGCCAGGACGGTGATAACAACGAAATAACCGATGGTTATACTGATGACGACGACGAGGAGGAGGAAGACAGCTTCTCATCGCGTAAAGACGCCCCCCGCTCGAGACAACAAGGCACGGCACAGCCAAAGTCGCCCAACGATACGCCGGTACTCGATAACTTCGGGACCGATATGACACGTGCCGCCGCCGAGAATCGCCTCGACCCTATCGTTGGTCGTGAAAAAGAGATCGAACGCCTGGCGCAGATCCTGAGCCGACGCAAGAAGAACAACCCCGTCCTGATCGGCGAACCCGGTGTGGGGAAATCAGCTATCGTGGAAGGGCTTGCATTGCGCATCACGCAGCGCAAGGTATCGCGTATCCTGTTCGATAAACGGGTAATCAGCCTGGATATGGCATCGATCGTAGCCGGCACCAAATACCGCGGACAGTTTGAAGAGCGGATCAAAGCCATTCTGAATGAACTTTCCAAGAATCCGAACATCATCCTCTTTATTGATGAAATACATACGATTGTAGGAGCCGGTTCGGCTTCCGGATCGATGGATGCAGCCAATATGCTCAAACCGGCGCTTGCGCGTGGCGAGATACAATGTATTGGGGCTACCACGCTGGACGAATACCGGAAGAATATCGAAAAAGACGGTGCACTGGAACGTCGTTTCCAGAAAGTGATCGTAGATCCTACCACGGCCGAAGAGACCATGCAGATCCTAAAAAACATCAAGCCCCGGTATGAGGAGCATCACAATGTGACATATACCGACAAAGCCCTCGAAGCATGTGTCAAACTCACAGAACGCTATATCAGCGACCGTAACTTCCCCGATAAGGCCATCGACGCCCTCGACGAAGCCGGTTCACGCGTACATATATCCAATATAATCGTGCCCAAAAGCATTGAAGAGTTGGAAGCTAAAATAGAAGAGACAAAGGCTGAAAAGCTGACTGCCGTCAAATCGCAAAACTTCGAACTGGCTGCCAGTTTCCGTGACAAAGAGCGGCAATGCCTACTGCAGTTGGAAGCGGCCAAAACCAAGTGGGAACAGGAAATGCAGGAACAACGCGAGACAGTGGATGAAGAAAAAGTGGCCGAAGTGGTTGCCATGATGTCAGGTGTTCCTGTACAACGCATCGCCACTTCAGAGAATGTCCGCCTGCTCGAAATGGGTACCTTGCTGAAAGGGAAAGTGATCGGACAGGACGAAGCGGTGGAAAAAATTGTCAAAGCCATCCAGCGTAACCGTGTGGGATTGAAGGACCCAAACAAACCGATCGGTACGTTTATGTTCCTCGGACCTACCGGTGTGGGTAAAACATATTTGGCTAAGAAACTGGCCGAATACCTCTTTGATTCGGCCGATGCCCTGGTGCGTATCGACATGAGTGAATACCTCGAAAAATTTGCCGTTTCCCGCCTTATCGGAGCGCCTCCGGGCTATGTGGGCTATGAAGAAGGCGGACAGCTAACCGAAAAGGTACGCCGCAAACCCTATTCAGTAGTGCTGCTCGACGAGATTGAAAAGGCACACCCTGATGTATTCAACCTCCTGTTGCAAGTGTTGGACGAAGGCCGCCTGACCGACAGCCTCGGTCGCCGGATAGACTTCAAGAATACGATCCTGATCATGACATCCAACATCGGTACCCGCCAACTGAAAGACTTCGGACGTGGTGTTGGATTCAGCACGCCCACAGCCGGTGAAACCGACAAGGACTTCTCTCGCAGTGTGATCCAGAAGGCGCTCAACAAAGCCTTCGCGCCCGAATTCCTCAACCGCGTAGACGATATCATCATGTTCGACCAGCTGGACAAGGCCGCCATCCACAAGATCATCGACATCGAACTGCAGGGCTTCTACCAACGTGTGTCAACCCTCGGTTACGACCTTGTGATCACTGAAGAAGCCAAAGACTTCATCGCCTCCAAAGGATACGATGTACAGTTCGGTGCACGCCCATTGAAACGCGCCATCCAGAAATACCTGGAAGACGAACTGGCCGAAATGATCATCCGCGCCTCCGTAGGCGAAGGCGACCGCATCATCGTAGGCTTCGACAAAGACGAACAGAAGATTACCACAGAAGTGGCCAAAAAGGAACCGGTGGAATAACTCCATCGTTCAGACTACGTCTGCAGGAGGTTTAGGCTGTGTCAAAAACCCACCATCAGTACACAGATGGTGGGTTTTTGGCACAGCCTCTTTGTTGCCAACCATCGTTAAGGGCAGCCCCTTTTATCAATACTGCATAAAAGACTTGGAGACAAACTCCATCACCAGCGGCAGTTCCATACGCCAATACGTCCAGGTATGGGCGCCGTCTTTCACACGGTACTCGTGCGTGATCTTGTTTTTGATAAAGGCGATATGCATCAGGCTGTTCCCTTCGGCCAGGAAATCGTCGTCGCCGCAACTGACATACCAGCGGATGCTCCGGATCTTCTTCAAATCGTCTTCGGAAGCATTTCGGATCATGCCCTCGATACTGTGGCGGTTGTAATAATCCTGTATTTGTTTATCCGTTAGTTTTTTCTTCACTTCATCGCTGAGACGGGCCGTTACCTGTTCGATAGACCAACTACCGGTGGAAGCGCTCAACGGAGCGGCTGCGGCAAACAATTCGGGATGATGCAAGGCGTAGAAAATAGTACCTCCGCCTCCCATCGAAAGACCGGCCACGGCACGGTAACGACGGTCTGCACGTACCCGGTACGTTTTCTCGATATGCGGGATCAGCTCTTTGAAGAAGAAATCTTCATAATTGAAACCGCCCTCAATCACATTGAAGTAGCCCCGGCGACCGGTATCCGCATCAGGCATAACGATGATCATCGGCCCGGCCGTTCCTTCGGCAATAGCTTTATCGGCGATGTTTTGCACCTGTCCGAACTGCACCCATCCGGTATGATCGTCGCCCGAACCATGCAACAGATACAATACCGGGTAACTGCGATCAGTTTCATCATACCCTTCAGGCAGATAGATGGAATACTTGCGATCCATTTTCAGGATCTCGCTCTTCACCGTGCGGGTCTCATACACTTTTCCCCCGGCCAGCGCTGCAACGGCAAAGCCGCACAGACAAAAGATTGTCACGAACTGTTTCCTCATAATATGTGATGTATTAAATTAACTGCCTAAAGATAAAAGGTTTTTTTCATATATTTGCCGAACGAACATAACACCTCAATTCTTTTTCAGTATGAATATACAACAACTGGAATACATTGCCGCCCTCGACACCCACCGCCATTTTGCCAAGGCTGCCGAGCATTGCCACGTCACGCAACCTACGTTGAGCATGATGATCCAAAAACTGGAAGACGAGTTGGGAATCAAATTGTTCGACCGCAACACCAACCCGATCTCCCCCACTCCGGCCGGTCGCAAGGTAATCGAACAGGCACGCAAGGTATTGTTTGAAGTAGGACGCATCCAGGAAATAATCAACGAAGAAGAATCTTCCCTCAAAGGCACCTTCCACCTGGCTGTATTGCCTACCATCGCCCCCTACCTCCTGCCCCGCTTCTTTCAGCAAATGGTGGAAAAGCATCCCGATCTGGACATCCGCATCCACGAGATGAAAACGGCTCCCACCCTGGTAGCAATCACCGAAGGATGCCTGGACGCTGCCATCATCGCCAATCAACCCGAAGAAAATCAATTACAGGGAGACACCTTATTCTACGAACAATTCTTCGCCTATACCGCCCGCAACGAATCCCTTTTCAAGAAAGACCTGATCCGCACGGCCGACATCAGCGACGAAAAACTCTGGCTGCTCGACGAAGGCCATTGCTTCCGCGACCAGTTGATGCGCTTCTGCCAGATGGAGAAAGTACGCCTCCGCCAGGCGGCTTACAGCCTCGGCAGCCTGGAAACCTTCATGCGGATGGTGGAAAGCAACAACGGCATCACCTTCATCCCCGAGCTGGCCACCCTCCAACTCTCCCAGGAGCAGAAAGAGCTGGTGCGCCCCTTCGCCATCCCTAAGCCTGCCCGCGAAATCGTCTTCGTCTCCCGCAAAGACTTCATCCGCCACAAAATAGGCGAAATCATCATCGACAGCATCAAGCAGTCGGTACCGAAAGAGATGCGCACCCTCCAGGCCGGACAGAAAGTGGTGTGAGCGGAATCTCCTTTCACGCTTTCACTTTCTTCAATAAATCAGCAAGTTACCGTGAAAGCAGGCTGTTTTTTGCCTGCCTGCTTTCACCTCTCCTTCCACTACTTGTAGTGTAAAACAGCAAACCCCACAATCGCCACAAAAAAGATAATGACGACCCAAAACGATCGTTATTATGTTCGTTTAGGATCATCATAATCTTCGTTTTCGAACATTATGATCTTTTTTTCGGGAGACGATGGTGATTTTGAGGGAAGTTTGATGATTGAAAACCGTACACTCTGCCGACAGTATCTTCATGCACGCCTCACCCTGATTGAGGCCTGCGCCTCACCTGGTCGAGGCGCAGGCCTCAGAAAGGGCGAGGCGCAGGCCTCGTTTGAGCAAGGCCTGCATCTGATCATTTCATCGGCAGAAACAGCGCCAAAACCTGCCTTGCAATGAGCATCCATCTGCTATAACCTCTTACACGAAAATTGCTTTCACCCTGTCGCTTTCTACTGGTAGTCAATGAGTTACGGCGACAGGAGAGCCTGTTTTTCTGTTCTGCTGTCACTCTTTTTCTAAAAAGTTCGTCCTGAAACAGGTTGACAGATGTGACAGGAAGCGTGACATCAAAAACGGCTCCTGTCACACTCAATCCCTGTCTACGAGCGGCCGTGACAGGTGACAAGAAAAAAGAGGAAACCACCTGTAGGAGAGAAAATGACCTATTTCTGCACAAACAATACCCCTCATATCTGCATGTTTAGTTGCATTTCCTATATAAAAAAACTTTTTTATATCCGGGGAGGTGCAAATCAATGCATTTTCATGGGGTTTGAAAGCAAGCGGCGGTTCCCCCTGCCTGTCTAGCTACTCTCTATACACATCTTTTTGTGTGCATGCGAATGCCCCATCAGGGGTATCTTGTTGGTAGCCAGGGGTGAAGGCGAAGCCAAGCCCCTGGACAGGCGATTGGTGGGTGTTTTTGTGCCGCGTCAGCGGTACCGGTCTATTGTACACGGCACCGCTGACGCGGCGCATTAATATATGCTATCCGTATTTACCAGGGGCTTGGCTT
>JAVBUH010000027.1:0-40616 GCA_031555505.1 Tannerellaceae bacterium | reverse complement strand
TGTGGAATGAAATGATCATTCAGATGACGACAATACATCATAAGGATGACAACAATACATCATAAGGATGCTGCCGATAGAAGATTTAGCATACGATCCCTGAAAAAGGGCTGAAGGGAAGACTGAAGGGTTAGGGTTCAGAATTTAACTGCTGACAGTAAGGAAGTTACACATCTCCTGAAAGGCTGAAGGCAAGGTGTTATACCCTGGGAGAAGATCAATTTTACAGTCTCTGAAAGTGACGTAATTTCAAATAGGGTTGGTTTTGAATATTCAGGTTTGGTTGATTTTGAATATATCGCCGTGTCCATAGCGACAAATGCTTCAGCGGAATCATTCAACGCAAAGATCAAAGCATACCTCCACAACTTTACGGGTTGATCCCTTTTGCCGTTACAGAACTTTGCAGGCTGTCCCGTACCTGTCCCGGCACATCCGGAAAGACCAAGGGCAACCAGCTGTTATCCAACTGATTGCCCTTCTGATGGTCGGGATGAGAAGACTCGAACTTCCGACCTCCACGTCCCGAACGTGGCGCGCTAGCCAACTGTGCTACATCCCGTTTTTTCAATACGAGCGCAAAGGTATAAATATTTTCAGACGTCCAAACGTTTTTCGGCTTTTTTTTGATTGGAGAGGATGAAGTTTTCGGTGGAAAACTATTTTGAGCCTGCCCGGTGGTTTCTAAACCGGGATTTTGTATGTTTGTAAAGCCGTTTAGGAGATATGGACGAAAGAGTTTTGGACAAAGTAAAAACACTGGCTGAATCGGCGCGGTATGACGTATCGTGCGCTTCCAGCGGAACATCCCGTTCACACAAGAAAGGGATGATCGGCAGCGCGGCGGGTTGGGGCATCTGCCACAGCTTCGCCGAAGACGGGCGTTGTATTTCCCTACTGAAGATCATGCTCACCAACCATTGTATGTACGACTGCGCCTATTGCATCAACCGGCGCAGCAACGACATCAAGCGGGCCACACTGGCTGTATCCGAGTTGGTGGATCTGACGATCGAGTTCTATCGCCGCAACTATATTGAGGGGCTCTTCCTCAGTTCCGGCGTAGTGCGCAGCCCGGACTACACGATGGAACGGCTGGTGCGGATCGTGAAAGACCTTCGCCTGGTACATCGTTTCAACGGCTACATTCACATGAAGAGCATCCCCGGGGCCAGCGAAGAGTTGGTAAACGAAGCCGGGCTGTATGCCGACCGCCTCAGTGTGAACATCGAAATCCCCAACGAGCAAAGCCTCCAGCGCCTGGCCCCCGAAAAAGATTTCCAAAGTGTATTCACACCGATGCGCTATATCAAACAGGGCATCCTGCAAAGCCAGGAAGAACGGAAGAAGTTCCGCCATGCCCCACGTTTTGCACCTGCCGGGCAGAGTACACAAGTGATTGTGGGCGCTACTCCGGATTCGGACAAAGATATCCTGCGGCTCTCGTCAGCACTCTACCAACGGCCAACGCTGAAACGGGTCTACTATTCCGCTTTTGTTCCTGTCAACGAATACGACCTTCGCCTGCCGGCCCTGAAGCACCCCCCGCTGGTGCGTGAAAACCGGCTCTACCAGGCCGACTGGTTGCTGCGTTTCTACCAGTTCAAGGTGAATGAGATTGTAGACGATTCCTACCCCGACCTCGACCTGGAGATCGATCCCAAGCTGGCTTGGGCACTCCGCCACCCCGAAGCGTTTCCGGTGGATATCAACCGGGCCGATTATGAGATGCTGCTGCGCGTGCCGGGTATCGGCGTCAAGTCGGCACAAATGATCGTCACCGCCCGCCGCCATGCCCGGCTGGGATCAGAGCAATTGAAGAAGATTGGTGTGGTGATGAAGAAGGCACAGTATTTCGTTACCTGCCATGAACTCTCCGCACGGCTAACGGTAAACGAGCTTCGCCCGGAAAACGTTCGCCGTATCCTGACGCATCACACCAAGGCAAAGACTGACGACCGGCAGTTGATGCTCCCCTTCCATGATCAGGTGATATGACAGTTTTCATATACGATAAGACGTTTGAGGGATTACTGACAGCCGTATTCGACGCCTTCAACCGGCGAACATTCCCCGATCACCTGCTGGCCGAAAGCACACCCCTCCCCCTCTTCCACGGCGAAGTAGTAACCATCTATACCGACAGTGAGAAAGCCGACCGCGTGTGGAAAGGCTTGCAGAAGAAACTATCGAAGAGCGCCTGCCACGAAATCACCACCTCATGGCTATCCGAATTGCCGGAAGTCGATATCCTCCTCTTCCGCTACATCCGCAAAGCCTTTGAAGCACCGAAGTCGATCGAACTGAACTTCGGCGACCCGGATGTGCTCGAATTATCCAAGGTTTATAAAAAGGTAAGCAACGAGCGCCTACACGTAATCCAGTTCCTGCGTTTCCAGAAGGCAGCCGACGGCACATTCTTCGCCGCCCTCGAACCACTATACAATGTACTCCCCCTCACGATCGACTTCCTGAAAGACCGTTTTGCCGACCAACGATGGCTCCTGTACGACCTCCGGCGCAGTTATGGTTTTTACTACGACCTGACGGAAGCCGTGGAAGTCCGCTTCGAAGAAAAAGAAGAACATTTCCTCTCCGGCCTCCTGAGCGAAGACCTGATGGACAAAGATGAAATACTGTTTCAGCAGCTCTGGAAACAGTACTTCACCTCCATCGCCATCAAGGAACGCTACAACCCCAAACTCCAACGCCAGCACATGCCTGCCCGCTTCTGGAAGTATATGCCGGAGAAGCGGTGAGCGGGAGGAGTTGCCTCAAAAGCAAGGCAACTCCAAACTGAAGTGACGAATCAAAACAGGGTGATGTAGATCGTGCTGTCTTCTTCAATACTAAATTTACATTCGTTATAAGTGGGCGGCCCCATTTCATTGCGGACATTGTTGCTGACGCCATACTTTTCTATCGGTTTCCCATAAGTGCCGATTTCCATCTTAAAGTTCTCATTCTCGTCGTGGAAGACGGAAACGGCATACTCGCCTGTAGGGACATTCTCAAATACAACGGTAGCGGTTTCTTCGGTTACTTTGGTTATGGCGCCGAAGGTCGGCTTTTTCAGGAAGTCTGCTTCGCTATACAGTCCTGCGAGTAATTGCCCCTTGACGTTTTCGATACCGTCTATGACAACTGTTACTTTGTTTTGCGCGCTGAGTGTGCCGATGCAGCACATCATCAACAGGAATAATTTTGTTTTCATACGATGTAAATAAATTAAAGTGAATATTACAGTGATTTTAATTGGTTTAATACGTTGGACTGACTGAAGGTAATGAATACGCCTACAAAGTAGAAACGCTTGTCGGGATTCACAACAGGCCGGCTGAGTTCCGGGTTGACAGTTGAGTATTCATATCCGTATATATTTTCGTATCCCAACACATTCTGGCATCCGAGGTGAATGATCAACCAGGGCTTCGGTAGAAACGACCAGGAAAGATCCAACCGATTACGTAAAGGGGTTGTTCCCAGCCTGGCATAAGGGGCTCGGGGATCATACCAAGGGGTGCCGGAAGTGATGTAGTAGTTACAGCCCGCCAATGACTTGAGCGAATGGAACCAGTATTTCAGCGTGATATTGAGGTTGTGAGCGGCCAAGTAATCCGGCTCTACACGGACAGTATGATAATCGTACTGTTTGCGGGTATGGTTGTAGGAATAGGCAAGCCAGTATTCCAGATAACCAAATTCATTTTTCCAAAACAGGTTGGCGCCCCAACTGTCACCTTTTCCATTGCTTCGCAGATGAGAAGGGGGAAGAACGGGGGAAGCGTAAGTCACCAATCCGTCGTAGGCTTTATAATATGTATCGAACTGTAGCCGGGTATTCCGTTTGGTGTATGTGTACGACAACGTGCCTTTGGCTACGGAAGCAAAATCCAGCGGAACGCCGTATTTGACATAGTCCATGGCAGGCAATTGATTGTAGAGGCCGACCGAAGCAGAGAGTACATGTTCTTTCGCCAGTAGGTAGCCAACATACAGACGGGGCGTAAAGTTGAAACGGTTGAGTGCCCGTGCATACTCAGCCCGAAGGCCGAGGTTTACAGACAGATTGTTGGTCAGGAACCATTTCGTGTCATTGAACAGGCTACCCCAATCGTTGTCCGCATGGAGGTGATAGGCATCTTGCAATGTATACGTTTCTCTGAAAGGGCAACGTGTGTATTCGATACCGGTACGGTTGGTTACACGCCCAAGGGTATATTGCAGAGTAGCTTTACTGTGATTCCACAACGTACGGTCGCGCAACTGGTCGCCAGGGAACTTTATAGCTGTACAGGTAAAATCAGTTACAATCAGGTTAGTAGCAACCGATAAGCTGAGCAATGGACTGAAAGAATGGTATAGGTTGGCCTGGGCATAGAGATAATTCTCAGTCTGATCACTGGAGAAAGGAACACTGTCGATCGACTGCCAGGTATAGCCGGCCTCCGATTGGCTCGCATTCAGCTGTACTACCAACTGGGTACGAGGAGAAAAGTCTTTGGTGAGAAAAGCATCCACAGCAATCTGTTCGTAGGGCTTTTGCCAATCGTAGGCATCGGGTACAGCCCACTGATAGGGAGCCAGATTGGTATAATTCACACCTACCCGATAGGCATACGAAGGCTTTCGGGCCTGGCTGGAGACAGCCGCTCCGACAGAAGTAAGGCTGAGGTCTGTCCGGGTATTGATCCGTTCCCGCTTTTTTGTATTGAGGTTGACGATACCCGACAAGGCTTGCCCGAATTCTGCATTGTAACCGTTCGACTGCAAGGCGATCCCTTCGAACTGTTCGCTCGAGAAACGACTTCGCACGCTGGTATTTTTAGTGGTGATGCCATACGGGTTAGGGACGATCAGGTCGTCGATATAGACCTGTGATTCGCCGGGAGCACCGCCCTGGATAATCAGCCGGCCGTCGTTATCGTTGACCTGTACACCGGGCATGACACGCATATTGGCCAGCAGATCGGCCATCGCTGCAGGGTTGGTGACGATATCGAGCGACGACATTTGAACGGTCTGGGCCGTATAGTCGGAAAAGCGACCTTGTTTGGGTACAGAGATTGTGACAGTTTGTAAACTGTACAGACTATCCAGCAAAACAACCCGCACAGCGGTTTGCCCCTTATTCAGTTGCATCGTTTTCGATTTATAAGAAAGAGCCTCCAAACGCAGTTGCCGCATAGTAAGCGTGTCCGGACAGGAAAGGATAAAGGAGCCATTGATATCGGAAATCGTTTCTACCAACCCGTCATTAAAATAGATATATGCACCGGGAATAGGGACATTGGCTTTGTTGACAACCGTACCAGACACCTTCACCTGTGCTGCCACATGTATACAACATACACACAGCAAAAGCAGGCCCAAGATGGCTCGAAAGCAGAAAGAAATATTCATTGTTTGCATATAATTTTAGTTTATAATGTAAACCAAATAGACATAGAAGACTTGTCATAACGAGACTATTCGCTATGTCCAAAGAATCGGAAATCAACTTATTTCTTTATATGTAGGTAGCTTTGCAGGGCTTTGATGTATGCGTCGAATGCGCTTACCCCAACAGGAGTGATGCGGCAAAGGGTGCGTGGCATTTTACCCTGGAACGTTTTCGTGACAGTGATATAACCGGCTTCACTCAACTTATCGATTTGTACGCTCAGGTTGCCGGAAGTAGCCCGTGTCTTTTCTTTCAGGTAGATAAAATCGGCTTCTTCCACCCCGATCAGCAATGACATGATAGCCAAACGCAGTTGGGAATGCAACAGCGGGTCTAAGTCTTTAAACATGTTCTTTCGCTTTTTTATTCAACAGATGGCCTGGTATTACATAAGCCAGCACAATACATACCGCCAGCACCAACAGAGAATAGTCTGTCTGAGGAACGGAGACTTGCAAACAAGCGCCCGCAATGGCTCCTATCCAGAGGATGACGGCCCCATACAGGAACGGTTTGAAGCGGGTAGCTACAGCAGTTACAAACTGTGAGATACCCACCAGCAACATCACACTGGGATTGATCAGCGCATACAGGTGTACGTCCTGCCAACTGAATGCCATCCAATTGATCACACACAATAAAATAACCACCGATACCCCGAAGGCTTTCCAGGCTCCGGAGATGATACTGTCAATATGCGTCCTTACAATCGCCGAGTGATCTACCCGGCGCTGGATGAAATAGCCGGCTATCGCACAGGGTATTATTAGTAACCATACTGCATAGGCCATTTCCGGAATGGGTAATACATACATTAAGATAAAATTAAGCACCGCAACCAGTGCTACTGTATACCCCCAGAAAATCATAGAGTTGGCAGTTCCTTTCTGAATATTGTTACGTGTTTGTTCAATCATCTCGGTAATGATTGTTAAGCTTTGTGCTTCGGTAAGTTTTGTTTCCATATACATCTGGTTTAATTTGTGAATCGCAATGCGAAATTAAATTAGTTTATATTATAAACCAAACGAATTTACACTTTTAACATTTATTTCTTTCCATGAAGTCGTATCTTTGCCGTCCAAACAGACAACTAAGTAGCTGATGAAACGAATATTCTGTCCGAAGTGCGACCATCAACTGGCATTTGACGAAAGCCGATACCCGGAAGGGAAAGTGCTGTCATTCGTATGCCCGCAGTGTGGGGCACAGTTCAAGATCCGGTTGGGACGAAAAGTGGTGAAAACCGCTTCCGGAGAGGAAAAAGAAGTGAAAGAACCGGATTTCTCGCTCGGTTCTATTTCCGTAATTGAAAACAACTTTGCCTTCAAACAAGACCTGCCGTTGGTATTGGGAGACAATGTGATAGGACGGCGCAACAAAGATACCACCGGGTTGGATGTGCCGATCATCACCAGCGATCCCAGTATGGGACGCAAACACTGTGTGATCCATGTGAAAGCACTGGAAGATGGTTCCTACAGTTATGCATTGCGCGACTTTCCCAGCCTGACAGGTACTTTTCTGGGAAATACCCTGATAGGAAAAAATGAACAGGTGCGGATTGGTGAAGGAGCGGTGGTGACCATGGGGGCTACCACTTTTGTGTTACACACTGCCGACGGGAAAGAATGGGAGTAAGCATGGAGCAACAACCCACTACCTCCTTTATTAATAAGACAGCTTTCCGGGTACTGATTGCCCTGAGCATCGTACATTGCATGAACGATACGCTGCAGGCTGTAGTAGCTGCCGTCTATCCGCTGATCAAAGACGACCTGGCGCTGAGTTTTGCGCAGATCGGGCTGATCACACTCGTGTATCAATCGGCTGCTTCGGTATTCCAACCGGTGGTAGGCCTGTTCTTTGACCGGTATCCGGTGCCATGGTCACTGCCAATCGGGATGACATTTACATTGGTGGGATTACTAAGCCTGTCGGTAGCCACTACCCTACCCTGGCTGTTGGCATCGGTCTTCTGCGTAGGGATCGGGTCGGCAGTTACCCATCCGGAGGCCTCGCGCATCACATCGCTGGCATCCGGTGGGCGAAGAGGATTAGCGCAGTCTTTGTTTCAGGTAGGCGGCAATCTGGGTAGTTCACTTGGACCCTTACTTGTGGCGTTGATCATTGCACCGTATGGCCGGCAGCATATTGCCTTATTCTCCATCCTGGCCTTTATCGCTATCCTGGTGATGATACCCGTTTGCCGGTGGTACGGCAGATACCTGGCACAAGTGAAACGGGAAGTGCCTGCTGCCGCCAAACCGGTAGAGATGCCTTTATCCAGGGGGAGAACTATCTTCGCCATATCCATCCTGTTGACGCTGATTTTCTCTAAATACATTTATATGGCAAGCCTGTCGAACTTCTATACGTTCTATCTAATTGAGAAGTTTGGTGTAAGCATCCAGCAGTCGCAACTCTTCCTGTTCGTGTTTATGTTTGCCACAGCGGCAGGGACATTAGCAGGCGGGCCGATCGGCGACCGTATCGGACGTAAATATGTGATCTGGGCATCCGTGCTGGGCGCTGCGCCGTTTGCCCTTCTTATGCCGCACGCCAACCTCCTTTGGACGGCGATACTGAGTTTTTGCATCGGACTGATCCTTTCGTCTGCCTTTCCCGCTATCCTATTGTACGCGCAGGAATTGTTACCATATAAGTTGGGGATGGTATCCGGACTGTTCTTTGGTTTTGCTTTTGGGGTAGCTGGTATCGCCTCGGCTGTACTGGGGAATATGGCCGACCGGTATGGCATCGAAGCCGTTTACCAGGTATGCGCCTATATGCCTTTGCTGGGATTGGTCACTTGCTTTTTGCCTGATCTGAAGAAGGCCCGGTGACAGACGACGTTTCTGTATAGATTCGTTCGGCCAGTTGTGCCGAGTTTACGCCATATTGTTTGACAAGGCGTGTAAACTCGGGCAAACCGATGTTGAGTATCTTTACTTTGTCTTTGGGTACAAGTTGGATATTTCCGCCGCTCAGCCCTCCTTCGGAAACATAAACGGCATAGAAATGCTCGCTCTCGTTCGTAACGTAACAAAGCGAATAAAGATCGCCTTCCTCCAATAAAGCGGGGCGGAAATTATCATCAGAACTAATGCCGGATTCAGTATATAGTACCGACTTTATCAGGTTGTAAACAGGTATACGTGCTAATACCCCCTCTTCATATTTCTTCATCTGCTTCTTCACAAATTCACTTCGTATCAACAAACCGCAAAGATATCCCAAGAGCAGCAAAATCAGTACGGATATCAGCAACACATTAAACACCCCTACCAACCGGGATATATGGAATGTAGACTCAATCCAATGATTCAAAGGGAGCAACAGATGATGCAGCTTTTCCAACAGGATAATACTAATCGCCACAGGAAACAACAACCCGACATAACCGCCGACAATAATACCGAGAATCTTTTTCATAACGCTTTTCTTATATAACCATCTACTGTGCAAATGGTTGGACGGATTTATCAACATTCCATCACGCATATTTCAGACTTTTAAGACTATCCCGCGTACATATCCGGGACAAATCCCTATTTTTGCGGTCGATATCAAAAAGAACACATGATGAAAAAAACACTCTTGCTTATGTTGTTGGCCTGTTTCCTACTACCGGCCACTGCACAGAAGAACGCCCCAAAATGGTTGGAAAAACAACGGAAAGCGATTGCACAAATCATTACGTATGGAGCAGACAACCAGGTGATGCATACCGGTACCGGTGTTTTCGTGAGCGAATCGGGCCATGTATTGGCCGCTTACTCCTTATTTAAGGGCGCTACCCGGGCCACAGTGACCGACAGCGAAGGCAAAGCATACCCCGTTACCAGCATAGCCGGTGCAGACGACATGTACGATGTGATCAAGATCAAGGTGGAAGTGCCGAAAAAGGTGGCTTTCCTCCCCATGGCCTCCGAACCGCTATCTACCGGCACAACAGCCTATCTGATACCCTATGCTACCGGGAAAAACGGCAGTTTTAAAGAAGGCGCCATCTCGGAGACAACCAAGCTGAAAGAGCCCTTCGGGTACTATAAAGTCAATATACCGCTGGAAGGGACACAGGTAGATGCCCCCTTACTGACCGCAAACGGCGAACTGTTTGGCCTCGCCCAAGAGGATGCCGGCGGCAAGAAAGAGCATATCTATGCCGTATCGGCCGGATACATCAACAGCTTGCAAATCTCATCGGTAGATATGCTGAACGCCACCTACACCTCGCTCCCGATCCGGAAAGCCTGGCCCTCAGATGTAGACCAGGCCGAAGTGATGCTCTTCCTCCTGGCCTCCACGCAAAACAGTAAAACCTATCTGGCAACATTGAACGATTTCATTGCCACCTTCCCCAATGAAGCCTCCGGCTACCAAAGCCGTGCATCGCAATATGCCCACTACGGACATGAATTAGGAGCAAGCCCTGACGAAGCACCGGCCTTCCGCCAAAAAGCCATGGCCGATATGGAAACAGCCATCCGCCTGAGCACAAACAAAGCCGATGCCTTATTTGCCAAATCCAAGCTGATCTTTGGTGTTGCCACTTCCGACACAACGCTCACCGACAGCCAATGGAACCTGCAGGCATCCATGGACGTATTGCAGGAAGCCATCCGATTGCATGACACGCCGGCGTATCACCAACAGGAAGGAGATATCTATTTCACCCTCGGAGCCTTTGATAAGGCGTACGACAGCTACATGATCGTAAACAACAGCGACCAATCCACCGCCTCCTCTTATTATTGGGCGGCCAAGGCAAAGGAAAACATACCGGGTTCCAATATCTTCGACATCATCAACCTCCTGAGCAGCGCTTATGAAACATCGAAAGATAATCCTACCACTGAGACGCTGACTTATTTGATGGAACGAATTGAATACCGGATGCAGATCATGCAATATGATGAAGCCATTGCAGACTACGATGCTTACTACGCCCTCCTGGGCGGACAGGTGGGAGACGGTTTCTACTACTACCGCGAACAGGCGAAGTTCCGCAAAGGCGATATGCCCGGTGCATTGGCTGATATTCAGGAAGCCCTGAGACGCGCTCCCAACAGCGCCGTCTATCTGGCCGAAGAAGCCTCCATATTCATGCGTATGGAAAAATACACGGAAGCCCAGGCCAGCCTGCAAAAAGCCATCACGCTGGCTCCTGACTTTGCGGCTTCTTATCGTCTCCAAGGACTATGCTATGTACGGCAGAACAAAAAAGCTGAAGGATGCCAGTCGTTCCAGAAAGCTAAGGAGCTGGGTGATCCGGTGGTAGATCGCCTCATCAGGGAACACTGCCAGTAACCGAGGCTGTGTCAAAAATCCACCCTCATCCTCAGCTACAATTCAATCGCCTGGTCGATCCCGATCTCCTCGATAAAGTACTGGTCGTGCGACACGGCCAGTACCGTTCCCTCATATTCCCGGATCACCTGGGTGATAATCTCCACACTCTGGATATCGAGATTGTTCGTCGGTTCGTCAAGGATAAACAAGTCGGGGGTCTGGTTACCAATCATCAGGCAGCAGAATACCAATCGCATCTTTTCCCCTCCACTGAGTTTGGCACAGGGGGTATTCCAGCTATCGATCGTGAACAGGTAACGGCTCAACAGCATTTTGATCTCGTGCTCCCGGAAATGGCGGGTATTAAACGCCTCGGCCTGCTCATACACGGTGAGTTCATTACGGATAAGTGAGTAATCCTGGTCTATATAGATGTAGCTGAAGTCGGCCTTCTCTATATGGCCTGCTGTGGGAGCAAGGTTGCCGTTGATGAGTTTGATCAGGGTAGTCTTACCCGATCCATTGTTTCCCCGGACCACCAGGCGGTCGCCACTGCGGATGATGAAACTGAGCGATGCCGCCCATAAGGGAGTTTCGTGGTAGCTGTAGTTGATCTGATCGGCTTTGACCAGTATTTTACCGGTATGTAATGAAGATGAATTGAAATCCACTTTCAGTGCACGGCCGTCAGGCAATACGGAACGGAGTTCAGTGATACGCCGGACAATACCGGCGGTCTTCTCGGCATGGACATCTTTTAGCCGGGAAGCGCTTTTCTCTGCCTTATCCTGCAAGGTATCCATCGCCATTTTACCAACCCCTTTTTTCTCGTTCTGCTTCTTTCCCCGGACTTCGTGCTTCTGCTTCCTTTCCACAGCTTCACGGGCAACCTTCCGTGCCAGGCGCAGGGCTTTTTCCTGTTCTTCCAGGTTATCCTGCAAGGCTTGCAGATAGAGCTCCTTTTGCTCCTTATAGAAGTCATAGTTGCCGCCGTAGACGGTGATGCCGTTCATATCCAGTTCGTATGTAACCGGCAACAGGCGCAGCAGCGTAACATCGTGGCTTACGACCAACAACGTAGCATGGATGGTTTGGACCCATTGATACAATTGCTGTCGGCTTTGCCAGTCGAGGTGATTGGTAGGCTCGTCCATCAGGATAATGTCCGGTGTATGGATAAGCAGACCGGCAAGGAAGACTTTCGTTTTTTCTCCGCCGCTCAACGTGCCCATCGGCTGTTGCAAGCCAATATAATCCAGTTGCCAGGCTGAAAGGGCCACCAGGCAGCGCTCTTCAATCGTCCAGTCGTCGTCCAGCCGGGAAAAATTTTCCTCCGAAGCATCCCCGTTCAGGATAGCTTGCAGGGCTTCCAACTTCGACTGAACACCTAATGCAGCAGACACAGTAAGCGCATCGTACTGCCCGAAATGTTGGGGTACATACCAGGGGGATGAATCACAGACAACCGTTCCTTGCGTAGGAAGAAGTTGTTGGGCCATGATCCGGAGCAGCGTGGATTTGCCACAGCCGTTGAGGCCTACCAGGGCGATCTTTTCGCCTTTGGTCACATTACAGGCAACGTCGTTAAACAACGTCACATTATCAGGATGTATATAACTGATTTGTTGGAGGCTGATACTCATAATAAATGTAATTGAATAAGTCGGCAACAGGCGATTGCGGTTCGCTCATCGTTGCAGATTGATTAGAAATAAACCGGATGTCCCGGACGGGAAATGAGGTTCAAAACCGACTGATTCTTACATTTTCACTGGAGTATTTTTGAAGTTTACAGGGCAAAGTTAGCGTTTATTTTCTTATTTTTTCTTCAGCAACCCGTTCTTATCAAAATAATATGCTACATTTGCATCCGCAATCAAGCGCGATTGCATCTTTTTTCATATTGAATGCCCAGGTGGCGGAATTGGTAGACGCGCTCGTTTCAGGTGCGAGTGGTTAATAGCCGTGCAGGTTCGAGTCCTGTTCTGGGCACCCGCAAAAAAGCCGGATTGTTTTCGTAAACAGTCCGGCTTTTTTATTGCACGGCGCTATCAACTACACCACAATGCCATAACTATTCCCTCTGCCGCACCTTGTATCAGGCTAAGGTTTAGTCCACATCAATCCCGTACCGCTGTAGCAATCCCGGCAATCCATCCAAAGAGAAGCGGGCTTTACGGATACGGTTTGTTTCCGGATGGATCGAGTAACAGACGGCAGTACGGAAGTCGGCTTTCTCAAGGTTGGTATGATCAAAGATGGCACCCGAAAGATCGCAGGTATCAAAGAGGGCTTCAGTAAGGTCGGCTTCTGCAAAGTCGGCGTCATGCAGTTGGCATTGGACAAAGCGTGTTTTCTTAAGCTTCAATTGGTAAAACGACGAATGGTTGAGCAGGCAACGTTCAAACCGGAATCCAAGCCCAAAGGTGTTGCATTGCTCAAAATGAAGACCCAACATCTTACAGTCGGCAAACACCACGTCGCGAAAAGCCACGTCCGGCAACTGAACTAGGCTGAGGTTGCAGCCGGTGAACGTACACTCGGAAAACTGACAATGCGACAAATCAGCCGCATTCAAATCGCAGTTCACAAATGTACAGTTCTCATAAACACCTGCCAGTGGTGTACCCTCACGTCCGTCAATATGATGGAACGCCTGATCTTGTGTATAGTTCATAGCCATCGCAAAAATATAAGCACAAAGGTATAGATATTTAAATGGTAATCTTTATTTTTTCCAATCCGGTACAGGAAATAGACGGATCGGACTGTAACGGATATACGTTTCAAATAGCTCTTTATCGGGTCCGATAATGCGAGGATCGCCTGAACGCTTCAATTCATTTAGCAAAGCTGTTTTAAGTTCTTCCTCGACTGATGCATAATTAGCATTACCAGCTAAGTTGTGTAAACAGAAGGGATCGTTACCTACATTATATAATTCGAACTCAGGCCGTTTATCGTACGCCAGGTTGAAATAGGGACGGATGGCAGGATCTTGATAATGCTCGATCAGGAATGACTTTGAAGGTGCATCGTCAACATCAGTAAATGCCCATTCGGGATGATGGATACCTTTTTCATCGATACCGTACATAGGATAAACCCGGCCCGTTTCATTATTGATTGCCTGAGGTGCACCGGCAGGCCAGCGTTCCGGTTTTATATTCCAGATAAAGAGGTATTCCCGGCTACGTACGGCGCGCTGAGGATATCCGAGATTTTCCCAACGGGCAGAGGAGTGCCGTTCGCGACCCATGAATACATAGTTCCTGGTTCCATCCACTACTCCTTCTTTTTCCGAGCGGAGAATATTTACGATGCTTCGTCCTGAGAAAGGAAGCATGCCATCAGGCTTTACTCCTGCGAGTTCAAGGATAGTAGGTGCGATATCCGCAAAACCTACCGGATCGTCTACCCGGCGTTTACCCGGAAACCCTTTCGGGTAACTGATTGCCAATGGGACATGTACACCGTATTCAAAACAGTTTGCTTTTGCACGCGGGAAAGGCATACCATTATCGGCAGTTACCATAACGATCGTATTGTCAAGTTCACCGATAGAGTCCAGGTAATTCAACATTTTATAAAGGTGAGAATCTGCCCATTCTATCTCTACGGCATAATCGAGCATATCGCCTCTTATCTCTTCTGTATCGGGAAAGAAACCGGGGACATCAACCTGGGCAAGTTCTTTTCCGTTACGTTTCCATGATCCTTTTTCATAAGCGCGATGAGGTTCGTTTGAACCGTACCAGAAATAGAAAGGTTGTTCCGGTTTGCGTTGTTGCAGGAAATCACGGAAGTTACCATAATAGTCAACCAGACTGATACCCTCGGCTGTTCGCGGGTCTGACAAATCACCTTTTGTGTACCGGTGTTTATTGTAGGCACGGCCGGCCGCGTTTTCTTTTCTCCATAGCGAATCTTCCTCATTCCGGGCGTACTGGAAAGGGTCAACTCCTTTTCCAGTAAATCCGGTGTGGTAACCATTCGCTTTGAGAATATCTACAAATGGGACGAATTCTTTCATCCAGGATGAAGCATGCTGTCCTGCTTGTTTATTCTGCCAATGATGTCGCCCTGTCACCAATGTGCTCCGGGATGGTGCGCTTCCCGGCGATCCGGCATAACAATGGGTGAAATATATACCATTGGCAGCTACCCTGTCAAAACCGGGAGTATGAACAAACTTACTTCCGGCAAAACTTGTATGCGCAAACGTCTGATCGTCATTGATCACAAAAAGGATATTAGGCGGTTTTATCATTTTTTTCTGATGTTGTTTGCATCCGCCTAAGATTCCCGGACTAAGGGAAAGAAAAACTATCCCGGACAAATGTTTCATGGTATATGTATATTTAATTTCAAAGATAACGCTTACTAATCGAATTTACCCAAATTCTGTTGAACAAATCACGTTTGTTCATTAGAAACAAATTCTACTCCATAACTTCCAATCCGGATGCTCGACCAGCATCATCTACACACACAAGTCACTTGGATGAGGCCTGCGCCTCACTACCGCGAGGCGCACGTCTCAGTTGGCTGAGGCGCAGGCTTCAACTGTGTAAGGCGCAGGCCTCGCTCACTCCAGACGCACTTCTGGCCGGAGTGAAGCGTACATCCGGTGAAAATCAGCATTAAACCGTTGATTTTCAGTCATCGTTTCTGCTGTAAAATAACACATGCGGAATTTGCTGTCACTCCTTTCATTCTGCCTGTCAGCCAGCAGGTTAGAGTGACAGTAAGCCATACGGAAGGCATTCTCCTGTCACTTCTGCTGTCACGCGTGTAGATGGTACAAAAATCCACGTGTAGACGTGCCGGCATCTACGTGTGGATTCATCAACGTTTACACGTGAATTTCACCGTATTTACACCATGTGGATTTCATGGGGCAAACAATATTGGGGATTTTGGGTGACAGGAGAGTGATGGCAAAAAGGAAAAACAGCCTCTGCTGTCACGCTAACACATTGAACATCTGTAGAAAGTGAAAGGATGAAAGGAGATTTCATCGCAATAAACGTATAGGGAGAAAAATCCCGTTTATATACACCGGAAGGTATCCAGAAAGACAGGTAGCGGCAGGAGCAGTTGTTATCATTTCCAAAAAAACGGGGTGATGCGGAGGGGAAAAACCGTTTTTTTGATAAATCTACCTATCTTTGTGAGTTATCAACAAGTAGGGCCAGTTTTCAACAGTCAGAACAATGTTTTGACGGAAACCAGACAGCGTTCAGCTTTTAATCGTTAGTTTTGTGCCCGAAAATTGAACTACAACAGTATGGGAAAGATAATTGCGATCGCCAACCAGAAGGGTGGCGTGGGAAAAACGACGACAACGATCAACCTGGCTGCTTCGCTGGCTGTACTTGAAAAAAAAGTACTGGTAGTGGACGCAGATCCGCAGGCTAATGCTTCTTCCGGACTTGGAGTAGACATCCGTAACGTGGAACTTTCTATCTACGAATGCCTGGTGAACGGTGATGATGCCCGGAAAGCTATTGTCCCCACCGAAGTGGAACGACTGGAAGTGATCCCCTCGCACATCGACCTGGTAGGCGCTGAAATTGAAATGCTCAATATGGAAGGCCGGGAACGAATCCTGAAAAAGACACTGGAACCGCTCAAGGCCGATTATGACTTTATCCTGATCGACTGCTCACCGTCACTGGGATTGATCACCGTGAATTCACTTACGGCCGCCGATTCAGTCATCATCCCCGTGCAATGCGAATACTTTGCGCTCGAAGGTATCAGTAAGCTGCTCAACACCATCAAGATCATCAAGTCCAAACTCAATCCGGCGCTCGAGATCGAAGGCTTCCTGCTTACCATGTACGATGCTCGCCTGCGCTTGGCCAATCAAATCTACGAAGAAGTGAAACGCCCGTTCCGCGACCTGGTATTCAACACCGTAATCCAGCGGAATGTCAAACTGAGCGAATCGTCCAGCTACGGCAAGCCCGTGATCCTCTACGACGCCGAATCGAAAGGCGCCCTCAATCATATCCAATTAGCAAAAGAACTGATAAGCAAGAACGTATGACGGCAGTAAAAAGATCGGCTCTCGGCCGCGGATTAGATGCATTAATAACGATGGACGACCTGACGACAGGCGGTTCGTCGTCAATCAGTGAGATCGAACTCAGCAAAATACAACCCAATCCCGACCAGCCCCGTACCGTGTTCGAAGATGAAGCGCTGGACGAACTGGCTGCCTCCATCCGCGCCCTTGGTGTGATCCAACCCATCACCCTGAAAGAAACGGAGACGGGCAGGTATATGATCATCTCCGGCGAACGTCGCTACCGTGCCTCACTGCGTGCTAATCTGGAACGCATCCCGGCATACATCCGGAAAGCAGAAGATGAGAATGTAGTAGAAATGGCGCTGATCGAGAACATCCAACGTGAAGACCTGAACTCGATCGAAATCGCCCTTGCCTACCAGAAACTGATCGACAGCTATGGGCTTACTCAGGAACGCCTTAGCGAACGGGTAGGCAAGAAACGCACCACCATCGCCAACTACCTGCGCCTATTGAAACTCCCGGCAGAGATCCAGATGGGACTAAAAGATAAGAAGATCGACATGGGACACGCCCGCGCCCTGATCCCGGTGGAAGATCCGGAAATTCAACTGGCTTTCTATGAACAAATCCTGATGGACAGCCTTTCCGTTCGTACCGTAGAAGAAATGGTACGTAAAGCTACGGAGGGCGAAGAACCCAAAGCGCCCAAAGTTTCTAAAACCAAATCACTGCAGGAATTCACACTGCTCAAGGATCATCTCTCCCGCTTTTTCCACACCAAGGTGCAGCTCACCTGTAACGAAAAAGGAAAAGGGAAGATCACCATCCCCTTCCAATCGGAAGAAGAACTCGAGAAATTAATCGGCTTACTGGATAAACTGAAATGAGAAAAGGTACACTCCTCCTACTCGTCTGTCTGTTCTGCTTTGCCCTTACGGGAAAGGCACAGGAGATTGTGACGGAGGCAGCCAAAACAGATTCGACCGTGCATGTGGTGATTCTCAAAGCCGATTCACTCGGTGTACCCAAGGTAGACATCAAATCCGGCTTTCATCCCAATCCTACTACGGCAACCCTCTACGCGCTGATCCCCGGGATGGGACAGATATACAACCGTAAATACTGGAAGTTGCCATTGGTGTATGGTGGCTTTATGGGTTTCTTCTATGCCATCACGTGGAACAACCGTAACTACCAGGACTACAAGCAGGCTTACTTCGACCTGCTTTCGGACGATCCTACGTCAAAGAACAGTTGGCGTGATTTCGTCCGGACACCTAACTTATCACCGGAAGAACAGAATGAATATATAAAGAATAACTCTTCCTTCGAGAACGAGTTGAAAAGCAAGAAAGACTATTTCCGCCGTTACCGCGACCTGAGCATCATCCTTGCGGTAGGGTTTTACGCTATTACGATCATTGACGCGTATGTAGACGCGCAATTGTTCGACTTCGACATTACACCAGACCTATCGATGCGCGTCGAGCCGGCCTTCTCTCCGAAGACCAGTGTCACACCGCGCACCTACGGTTTGAATTGCAGTCTCACATTTTAGTTTCTACACACATCCATGAAAAAACATCTTATCATCCTCCTGACAAGCCTTTTCGGCTTCATCCCCTTCCTCCGTGCACAGGAGGACACTATTGAAGAACAGGAATATTCCGTCTTATCATCCGATGCACTGGCTACGGAAGTGGGGCTTATCCCCGAGATCATGGATGCGAACGTAGACAGCCTCCTGCATAGCTGGCATGTGCAGTTCTTCGCCAAAGAAGAAGAATTCTGCCATGACGACGACAAGAATGTGTACTTTCCCGACTCCGTCTACCGCCAGCGGTTGGAAAGCCTGCCTACATTGGTAGACTTGCCTTATAATAAAATAGTGCGCGACTGTATCGACCTCTACGCCGACCGCCGCCGCGGACTGGTGCGTTATATGTTGGGCATGTCGGACTTCTATTTCCCGATCATCGAACAGGTATTCGACGAACAGGGCCTGCCCCTCGAGCTCAAATACCTGGCCGTAGTGGAAAGCGCGCTTAACCCCGTAGCCCTCTCACGGGTAGGGGCCACCGGGATGTGGCAGTTTATGCTGCCTACCGGCAAGGGCTACGGGCTGGAGATCAACAGCCTGGTAGACGAACGCTGCGATCCGGTTAAATCTACATATGCAGCGGCCAAATACCTGAAAGACATGTACGCCATCTACGAGGATTGGATATTGGTAATTGCCGCCTACAACTGCGGACCGGGCAACGTAAACAAAGCCCTCCGCCGTGCCGGCGGGAAGACTGATTTCTGGGAAATCTACCAGTACCTGCCACGCGAAACGCGTTCGTATGTACCTCTTTTCATTGCCGCCAATTACATCATGAATTTCTATTGCGACCATAATCTCTGCCCGGTACATACCAATCTGCCACTGGCTACCGATACGGTAATGATCAATCAAATGCTGCATTTCGACCAGGTATCGGAGGTATTGAACATAGAAGCCAAACAACTCAAGGCACTTAACCCCCAATACAGACGTGACATTATTCCGGGAAGCACACTTAAACCGGCCATATTGAAACTGCCGGCCAAAGATGCCTACGCTTTTGTAGATAAGACCGATACCATTTTTACCCACCGGGCCGAAGAACTGTTGGCCGGGTACAGTGTGAACATGGAAAGCACTCCCTCCGCCCGCAAGGAAAAGATCACGCATATAACAGTCAGCGGTGAGAATCTCTATACAATTGCCAATAAATACGGCGTCACCGCCAAAGATATCCGCAAGTGGAACGGACTGGGGTCTAACCGGGTAGGTAAAGGCAAACGACTGGTGGTCTATATCGACAATGGCGGAGTAAATTATACCGCCGCCAAAAAGCCTGCGACCACGCAGGAAAACACCTTGACTGCACAAAACAAAACGGCAGCTACACAGGAGAAGACCCGCAACGTGCAAAGCAAAGCTGCGCCTCCGGCCTCCTCTACGGACAAAGGGTACGTGACCTATACCGTACGATCAGGCGACTCACTGTACACCATTTCAAAGAAATACCCCGGTATCTCAGCCGCCACACTTCAAAAGGCGAACAACCTTTCCAATTCGCGAATCAAACCGGGACAGGTGCTTAAAATCCCGGTCAGTTAATCTGATGACATCCTTGCCCTTTTAATCTACTCAATTAAAAAGACCAACACATGAAAGTAATCACACGTATCGTAGTCCTGATCATGATGGCTATTCCTTATGGAGGTATGGCACAATCAAAAGAATCACTTGTTGATGTAGGTGGGTATCAGCTACATTTCACGATTATTCCCGGCAAAGGAACTCCCATTCTATTTGAATCCGGCGGAGGAAATGACGGAAGTATATGGCAAGGCATCACCCCTACAATAGCGGAAATAACAGAAGCTACAATTATATGCTATGACAGGGCCGGGCTGGGCAAAAGCACAATCGACAGTACACAAATAGGCATTGAAAACGAAATCCAGGGGTTGGAAACAGCCTTGAAGCAATTAGGTTACAACAAAGACATCATATTGGTATGTCATTCGTTAGGAGGCTTCTACAATACAATCTATGCAGCCCGGCATCCCCGGCAGGTAAAGGGAATTGTGTTTATAGACGCTAATCTGGCCAGTTTCTTCACAGAAGAACAGTTTGAACAGATGAAAGCATCACTCCAATTCAGGAATACGGTCGAAGCTGTACGTAACAATCCATTACCACCACATATACCCGTAATAGACATTGTGGCCGAAAGAATGTTTGAAGGTACCCCCAATGCCGATCGTTGGAAAAAGTGCCATGCTGATTTTGTATCCGGCTCACTTAATCGAAAAGGCATTATGGCAGAAGAAACCGGCCATTATGTATTCTTATCCAACAGGCAACTCGCGATCAATGCGATTGTAACCATGTATGCCAATCAGGCAAATCCGGCTGAAAAAGGCAACATCCTGGAACGCGGATACGCACAGTCACTCATCGCCGCCAACAACGACAGACGGGATCTGCTGCGATATCAACACTCAGAGGCTGGTCTGAATGACTGGGGATACACCCTGCTGCAACGCCATGAAACAGAAAAGGCGCTTGAGGTGTTCAAACTGAATGTCTCTTTATACCCGGAAAGCGACAATGTATATGATAGTCTGGCTGATTGTTACCAAACAATGGGAAATAAAGAAGCGGCTATCCTGAATTACAAGAAAGTGCTCGAACTGAATCCTCAGAAAGCAAGCGCCCAAAAAGCATTGGAAAAGTTATCAGCACAATAAGAACGAAATGGAAACCCGAGACATGTTCACAAATATTATTTATATTTGCGAACCTTCATTTTAAGGAAGGTCAAACCTATGAACGACAAAAAGGAAACAATAACGCCTGAAGAGCAAATGGTGCAGGACGAGTTCCAGGCACTATTGAAAGATTATCTCGATTCGAACCACAGGCGAAAGATAGACCGCATCACCAAGGCATTCCATTTTGCAAATGAGGCACATGCCGGCGCCAAAAGGCGATCTGGCGAGCCTTACATCATGCACCCGCTGGCTGTGGCGCACATCGTCTGTAAGGAAATGGGATTGGGTTCGACTTCCATCTGCTCCGCTCTGCTGCATGATGTGGTGGAAGATACCGAGTTTACAGTAGAAGATATCAAGAACATGTTCGGCGAAAAGATCGCACAGATCGTAGACGGACTGACCAAAATATCGGGTGGTATCTTCGGCGAACATGCTTCGGCACAGGCAGAGAACTTCCGCAAACTGTTGCTCACCATGAGCGACGACATCCGCGTAATCCTGATCAAGATAGCCGACCGCCTGCACAACATGCGCACGCTGGGTTCCATGCTCCCGGCCAAGCAATACAAGATTGCCGGTGAGACACAATACCTCTACGCTCCCCTGGCGCATCGCCTGGGGTTGTTTAGCATCAAGACCGAACTGGAAGACCTCAGTTTCAAATACGAACATCCGCAGGAATACGAAAACATACAGGCCAAACTGAAAGCTTCCGAAGAAGCCCGCCAGGCCGTGTTCGAACGCTTTGCCGCGCCGGTGCATGAAAAGCTGAAATCGATGGGCTTGCACTACGACATGCGCGCCCGTATCAAGTCCATCTATTCCATCTGGAACAAAATGCAGACAAAAAACGTGACGTTCGATGAGATCTACGACATCTATGCTGTACGTATCATCTTCGACCCACTGCCGGATGTAGACGAGAAAAACCAATGTTGGGATATCTACTCGGCCATCACCGATATCTACCGCACACGCCCCGACCGGATACGCGACTGGGTGAGCCGCCCTAAAGCCAATGGCTACCGCGCCCTGCACCTCACCGTGATGGGTCCCGACGGTCAATGGATGGAGATCCAGATCCGTAGCCGCAAGATGGACGAAATCGCAGAAAAGGGATTCGCCGCACATTGGAAATACAAAGAGAACACAGTGGAAGAAGATGCAGAACTCGACAAATGGATACAGACTATTACCGAGATTCTGGACAATCCGGATCCCAATGCGCTGGACTTTCTCGATACGATCAAGCTCAACCTCTTTACCTCCGAGATATTTGTTTTCACCCCCAAGGGAGACATCAAAACATTACCGCAAGGAGCTACCGCACTCGACTTTGCCTACGACCTGCATACAGACATTGGCAACCACTGTATTGGCGCTAAGGTGAACCATAAGCTGGTACCGCTGAGCCATCCGCTCAAAAGCGGCGACCAGATCGAGATACTGACTTCACGCGTACAGGAACCGAAATACGAATGGCTCAACTTTGTCACCACCGCCAAGGCGCGTACCAAGATTGATGCCGTGCTGAAACGACTGCGCAAAGAAGCTGTTAAAGTAGGCGAGAACAAAGTAATCGCCGCCTTCAAGCGGGCTGAAGTAGAACCTACCACTTCCAATATTGACAAACTGGCAATGTATCTGGGATTTCCCAAACGGGAAGAATTCTTCTATGCTGTGGAAAAGCAGGAAATGCCCATCCCCGACAGCCTGAAAAAGATTGTGAAGGAAAAGACAGACAACGTATTCTTCAAATATGTCAAGCAGGCGCTGCGTGTAAGCAAAAAGAAAGAAGAAGAAACCACGGAAGAACCCGCCAAGCCCGGCGAAAAGAAACCCAAGATAGACAAATCGCATCCCTATATCCTGAAAGAAGAAGCATTTGAACGCAACTACGTGATAGCCGAATGCTGCAAACCAATCCCGGGTGATGATGTATTGGGCTTTATCAACGATGATGGCACAGTACAGGTACACAAACGCGCCTGCCATATCGCCATGCGCCTGAAGAGCACCTTCGGCGAACGAATACTCAACACAGAATGGAGCAGCCACAAACTCTCCTCCTTCGAGGCTACGCTGGAAGTGAAAGGAATTGATTCGATCGGCGTACTGACGTCTATCTCTAAAACCATCTCCGAATTTAATGTCAACATCCAGCGCTTGCTGATCGAAGCGAAAGACGGCTTCTTCGAAGGTAAGATCAAGATGAAGGTACACGATGTGGAGGACATCCAGAAGATGTGTGTGGCCCTGTCAAAAATCGAACAGGTCAAGTCCGTAGGTCGTATTGCCGAGTAAGCGTTATTGCTGTGCGATCAGGTAAGCTGTATAAGCAACGTAACACAGCACCAACGCAATCCCCTCGATGCGCGTGATCGTCCGCTTGCGGAAGAAAAAGCCGAAGAACAACAACAATACACTGGACACAATCAGTACCCACAAGTCGATATTTGTGATTCCTCCAATCTGCAGCGGGGCTATGGTAGCACTGCATCCCAACACAAAAAAGATGTTGAACAGGTTGGAACCAATCACGTTCCCAATTGCCATCTCGGGGTTTTTCTTCAAGGCAGCCACCACCGACGTAGCCAGTTCAGGCAAGGAAGTGCCACCAGCCACCAGCGTGAGTCCGATAACCGATTCGCTCACGCCCAAACTACGGGCAATACCGGAAGCGCCATCAACAAAAAACTGTCCGCCGAATACCAATCCAGCCAATCCGCCGAGGATGTAAAGCACAGATCGCCCCACCGGCATATCCTTAATCGCCGCTTCTCCTTCCCCGTTGCTGTTGCGTGCAATGGAAAACGTATAACCCAAAAAGATTAAAAAGAAACAAAGTAAGATCAGACCGTCTCCCTGGCTGATCGTATTACCGGATGCCCCGTTCAGTAAAATATCGTTGGCCAGGATGCACAACGCCATGGATGCCAGGATACAAAGGGGTATCTCTTTACTCAATGTCCCTTTCGTTACACTAATCGGCACTATGGCGGCAGTGCAACCCACGATCATCAATACATTGAAGATATTGCTCCCCACCACATTCCCGATCGCCATATCGGCACTACCTTTCAACGCAGAAACCACGCTGACGGTCAACTCCGGCGCCGAAGTACCGAAGGCCACGATCGTAAGACCAATAACCAGACTGGAGATATGAAAACGCTTGGCTACAGCAGAGGCCCCGTCTGTCAATGCATTAGCGCCGGCAAGGATTAATGCCAGGCCGACTATTAAAAAGAGAATATCCATTCGTTATACGGCGTTAGTTTACAAAAATCAGAACGGCAGGTCATCCACCGGATTAGCCGGGCCGAAGTCAGGAACCGACGAAGCGATCGGAGCAGCAGCCGGGGCAAAGTTGTCGGGAGTAACAAACGAACCGGCAGCAGCATCAGCACGTTCTACCTTCCATGCATTGATATTGGTAAACCATCGTCCCTGGTATTCACGACTGTCGATATCGAACGATACAGTGAGCACCTCCCCCGGCTGGATGGCAGCCTGGGCAATACGGTCGGCACCGAACAACTGGAAGCACACCTTCTTCGGGTATTGTTCTTGTGTTTCCAATACGTATTCCTGCTTTTTCCATTCATTCCCGGTTTTGCTGGTACCACCCTGTTCAGGCAATACGGCGATGATCTTTCCTGTTACTTCCATAATTACAATTTATTATTTTCAGACAACGAAGATACAGCTTTTCAGTGTTTCAAGCCCACTATCCGCATGAAAAAAGCATGGAAAAAGCATTATTCTTTGGGGCCATAAGCCTCAAAAGCATCCCGCATGGCGATCAGTTCGTCTTTGATCTGCTTCAACCGATGTACGATTTCTTCCTGGCGCATAGTGGCATCCTTATTGTCTTTCAATCGCTGACGCGCCCCGGCCAAGGTCATACCCCGCTCTTTTACCAAGTGATAGATCAGGCGTATGGCATCTATATCTTCTTGCTTGTAAAAACGCGTACCTTTCGGTGTTTTGCGCGGATTAATCTCGTCGAATTCTTTCTCCCAGAAACGGAGCGTTGATTCATTCACATCAAACATCTGCGCCACTTCGCTGATGGAATAGTACAATTTCAGATTCTTATCTTTCTTAAGTGCCATAGGACTACAACAATTAACCAATCAATTAATCCATAACCTGACCATGATGCTCAGCAATCTGGATCATCCGGTCGTATTCCTCAGGGGTGAGGTCCATAAAGTAGTATTTAGAAGGGTTGTCATACTGCCCCCTCACGATCACTTCATAATGCAGATGAGCGCCGGTTGACTTTCCGGTATTCCCTACTTCGCCGATCACCTGCCCACGAGTCACTTTTTGTCCTACGCGTACCTTATATTTATTCAGGTGCGCATACAGTGTTTCATAGCCGAAACCGTGGTTTATTTCAATACAATTACCATATCCTTGTTTCCAGGCGGCATACGTCACCACCCCATTTCCGGTAGCATATACATCCGTCCCCACTTTGGCTGAGAAGTCCATACCGGAATGGAACCGCGGCACACGGTAGATCGGGTCGATTCGCATGCCATATCCGGAAGCGGTACTATTCAGGTCTTTGTTGGCAATAGGCTGGATGGCAGGTACACATTGGCTTCGTTCTTCCTGGTTTTTACCCAGGGCGATCAGCTCTTCCAGTGAATTAGACTGGATGTAGAGTTGCTTGCGCAGCATGTCCATCTTCCGGGTAGTAGACACTACCAGGTCGGCATTAGACAGTTCCATCAACTGTTCGTAGCGGTTGCTCCCGCCAAATCCAGACTTACGAACAGATTCAGGGATCGATTCAGCGTGGAAGATCGTACGGTACAAACTTTCATCACGCTGCTGGATCTCATCCATTACCTGCGAAGCTTCGTCCATACGCAACGAGAGCACCTCGTATTGCGTTTGGAGCAGTTTATTCTCTTTCCGTAACATGGCCTCCATGGGCGAATCCACCAGATACATCATTCCCAGCACACCGGCAATACCGAACACGATCCCAGTGCTCAGATGGCGCAGCACGGCAAATACCCGGTCGCGCGCGGAAGGGTATACGCGCTCGTAACTCTGAGTGGCAGGATTATAGAAATAGTATGTTTTCCGGCTTTTGAAAAACTTCATAGACATTTTTGTTACGGAAACAGTCGCAAAAATAATAATTTGCCGTACTTTTGCAAATCCTTTTTCAGATTATTAACGAGAGCTATATAATAAAGATATGTTGACAGCAAAAGAACTTCGCGAATCGTATAAAGCCTTTTTCGCATCCAAAGGACACCAGATCGTACCCTCCGCTCCGATGGTGGTGAAAGGAGATCCCACACTGATGTTCACCAATGCCGGGATGAATCAGTTCAAAGACATTATTCTCGGGAATGTCCCCATTAAATATCCGCGCGTAGCCGACTCGCAGAAATGCCTCCGGGTAAGCGGCAAACACAACGACCTGGAAGAAGTAGGCCACGATACGTACCATCATACCATGTTCGAGATGCTGGGCAACTGGTCGTTTGGCGATTACTTCAAGAAAGAAGCCATCGAATGGGCCTGGGAATACCTGGTGGATGTATTGAAGCTGGATCCGAAACGCCTCTACGCCACCGTATTTGAAGGGAGCAAGGCTGAGAACCTGGAGCGCGACGATGAAGCGGCCGGTTACTGGGAACAATTCCTCCCGCTGGATCATATCCTGAACGGCAACAAGAAAGACAACTTCTGGGAAATGGGCGACACCGGTCCCTGTGGCCCCTGTTCTGAAATACATATCGACCTCCGTCCGGAAGCCGAACGGGCTGCCGTGTCCGGCGCTTCGCTGGTAAATCATGACCATCCGCAGGTGATCGAGATATGGAACCTTGTATTCATGCAATACAATCGCCTGAGCGACAGTTCACTGGAAGGTCTGCCCGCCCGTGTGATCGACACCGGTATGGGTTTCGAACGCCTTTGTATGTCTATCCAGGGCAAAACATCCAACTACGATACCGATGTGTTCCAGCCCATCATCCAGGATATCGCCGCCCGGACAGGTTCCGTGTACGGACAGGATAAGGAGAAAGACATCGCCATGCGCGTCATCGCCGACCATATCCGTACCATCTCCTTCGCCATCACTGACGGGCAATTGCCGTCCAACGCCAAGGCCGGGTATGTGATCCGCCGTATCCTGCGTCGCGCCGTGCGCTACGGATATACCTTCCTCAATCGCCGCGAAGCCTTTATGTATACCTTGTTGCCGGCACTGATCGAGACGATGGGTGATGCCTACCCTGAACTGATCGCACAAAAGGCACTGATCGAAAAGGTGATCAAGGAAGAAGAAGAATCCTTCCTGCGTACGCTGGAAACAGGTATCCGCCTGCTCGACAAGAAAATTGAAGAAGCACAGGCCAATGGCCGGAAGGTAGTGAGCGGTGTAGATGCTTTCACACTGTATGACACGTACGGATTCCCGCTCGACCTTACCGAACTTATCCTCCGCGAACGCGGTATGGAAGTAAACCAGGCCGAGTTCGACGCTGAGATGCAGAAGCAAAAAGAACGCGCCCGCAACGCCGCAGCCATCGAAACAGGCGACTGGATGGTGGTACGGGAAGGCGACAGCCAATTTGTAGGCTACGACCTCTTCGAATGTGAAACCGAGATACTGCGGTACCGCAAGATCAAACAAAAAAACCGTGAGCTATACCAGCTTGTGCTCACCCATACACCGTTCTACGCCGAAATGGGGGGACAGGTAGGTGATTCCGGCTGGATCATTGCCGACGACGAGAAAATAGACGTGGTTGATACCAAGCGGGAAAACAACCTCCCCGTCCATTTGGTAGCCCAACTGCCGAAAGACGTAACAGCCACATTCACCGCCGCCATCAACCGGAAGAAACGCATTGAATGCGAATGCAACCACTCGGCAACCCACCTGTTGCACGAAGCCTTGCGCGAAGTGCTGGGTACACACGTGGAACAGAAAGGTTCGTTCGTATCGTCCGAATCGCTGCGTTTCGACTTCTCCCACTTCCAGAAAGTGACTGACGAAGAAGCACGCGAAGTGGAAAAGATCGTCAATGCCAAGATCCGGGAGAACTTTGCATTGGAAGAACATCGCCACATGCCAATCAATGATGCGATAGCACTTGGTGCGATGGCCCTGTTCGGCGAGAAATACGGCGACGAAGTGCGCGTAGTAAAATTCGGCAGTTCCATCGAACTGTGCGGGGGTACCCATATCCCGGCTACCGGTATGATCGGAACGATGCGCATCATTGGCGAAAGCTCCATTGCTGCGGGCGTGCGCCGCATAGAAGCCGTAACGGCCGAGGCGGCCGAGGCCTTTGCTTACTCGCACCAGGACCTGATCCGCGAACTGCGCATGATGTTCAACAATATGCCCAACATTGCCCAAGCCATCCGGAAGTCTATCGAAGAAAGCGCCGAGATGAAAAAGCAGTTGGAAGACTATATCAAAGAGAAAGCCGGTTCCCTCAAAAAACAGATCATAGCTAACTCAATAGTCGTAAACGGTGTACGTATCCTCCGCTTCGCCGGCAAAGGCAATCCCGATGCGATGAAAGATGTGGCCTTCCAGATCAAAGCCGAAACTGAAGGCAGTTTTGCATTTGTGGCAGGTATTTTGGACGAAGCCAAGCCTTCGCTGATGGTGATGCTGAGCGACGACCTCGTAGCCGACGGGTTAAATGCCGCAAAACTGGTGAAAGATGCTGCCGTGCATATCCAGGGCGGTGGGGGTGGCCAACCGCACTTTGCCACTGCCGGAGGAAAAAACATCAACGGTCTTTCGATTGCCGTAGATGTACTGGTAGATGCTATTTCATCACGCTAACAAACACCGGGAGGAAGGACGAATGGAACAACAAGTGGTGATCTGTAAAGACCTGAAGTCGGAACTGCAAACATTCCTGGCCTCACTTACCTATCATAAACTATTCGTCCTTACCGATACCAATACACAGGCCAAATGCCTGCCGTTGATCAGTGCTGTTCCGGCCATTGCCGAAGCTACCGTCATCACGGTAGATGCCGGCGATACGCATAAAGGGTTGGAACAACTTTCCCGCATTTGGACATGCCTGTCTGAAGGTGGAGCCTCGCGCGACTCTATCCTGCTCAACCTCGGTGGCGGAATGATCACCGATATGGGTGGTTTTGCCGGTGCCACATTCAAGCGGGGTATCCGCACAATCAATATCCCTACTACCCTGATGGCCTCCGTAGATGCGGCGGTAGGCGGTAAAACAGGGATCAACTTCAACGGCCTGAAGAATGAGATCGGCAGCTTCTACCCTCCCCTGTGTGTGTTCATCGATTGCGAATTCCTCCAGACACTGGACCGCAACAACCTACTCTCGGGTTATGCCGAAATGATCAAACATGCGCTGATCAGCTCGATGGACAATTATACCTCCACTCTCCTGTTTGATCTCGACCAGGAGCCCGATTACACTTTCCTCAACCGGATGGTGGCCCAGTCCGTTGCCGTAAAGGAGCGTATCGTGGCCGAAGACCCGAAAGAGAAAGGCATCCGCAAGGCGCTCAACTTCGGACATACCGTAGGGCATGCCTTCGAAAGCCTGTCGTTTGCACAAGATCGTCCAATCCTGCACGGACATGCCGTAGCGGCCGGAATGATCTGCGAACTGTACCTGTCGTACAAACAATGTGGTTTCCCGATGGACAAACTGAGTCAAGTGGTGTACTACATCAAAGAATATTATCCCCCCTTCCACTTCGACTGCAAGGATTATGATTCATTATATGATTATATGACGCACGACAAGAAAAACGAAGGTGGCATTATCAACTTCACACTGCTGTCTAAAGTAGGTGATATCCGCATCAACCAAGCAGTTTCCCGTGAAAAAATCCTGGAATCCCTGGATTTTTACCGCGAAAGCTTTGGAATTTAAGCGGAAAACCTTACCTTTGCAGCATAATTCGGGGTGTAGCTCAGCCCGGTTTAGAGTACGCGTCTGGGGGGCGTGTGGTCGGAAGTTCGAATCTTCTCACCCCGACAGCTGAGTAATAGGGAGTTAAACGAAAGTTTAGCTCCCTGTTTTTTTGCCGCGTGACGGATTCGTGACGGTCTGCGGATCAATCCGAAAAGAGGTACGGAACTCACCTAAATCGGATTAGAGGTACTGGCATACCCGACAAACGAAATAAGCAAACCCGTACCAAAGCGATACGAGCATGGCACATCTCATCTTGTTTGTCGTGAAAATTTGCCAGTTTTATAAACCAAGATGCGTTGTGAACGCAAGTTAATATATTTTGCGGAATCTATCCGCTTGTTTTCTATATACAAAGGTAGAAAAATATTCTACCGGTGCATAGAATGCCGCAAAATATTCATGAAATGAATAGGATGTGATGTGTTGATAACTTTTTCCCCAGTTTTCTTTGAGATCGAAATAGAAACACTATCTTTGACAAAAAGTGTCAAATCATTTTTTTCAAATGGATAGATGGATGTAAACCAGACAACAGGTGAAATACTAAGAGAGAGTCGAGAGAGGAAAGGACTGCTTCTCAGGCAAGTGGCGGCCTTCCTTGATATTGATACCGCAATCTTGAGTAAAGTTGAGCGCGGAGAACGAAAAGCGACCAGAGATCAAATCGCAAAACTTGCAGACTTTCTTAACTTGGATAAGGAAGAGCTACTTATACATTATTTGAGCGAGAAGATAGCATACGAACTTGTTGATGAAGATGTTGCATCTCAAACCCTAAAGGTCGCAGAAGAACGAGTTAAATACTTGAAATCACATAAACCCCAATAACAATGGCACAAAAATTCAAGTCTATAGAAATATGCGCTGGCGCTGGGGGGCAGGCTTTGGGGCTAGAGAAAGCCGGATTTGAGCACATTGCATTAGTTGAGATAGAGCCGCTTGCATGCCAAACACTTCAAGCCAATAGGCCTAAATGGAATGTTCTTCAAGGAGACCTAAGGAAGTTTAATGCAACAAGGTACAATGGGCAAGTTGATTTATTAGCTGGCGGTGTACCATGTCCTCCTTTCTCGATTGCCGGTAAACAGCTGGGACAATTAGATGATAGGGACTTGTTCCCAGAAGCAATCAGACTAGTGAAAGAATGTAACCCTAAAGCTGTTCTACTAGAAAATGTGCGAGGATTACTTGATCCAAAATTTGAGGAGTATCGAAACGAAATCATTAATGAGTTTGAGCAATTAGGATACAGAACCGATTGGCGTTTATTGAATGCTTCCGACTATGGGGTATCTCAACTTAGACCAAGGGCTATTTTAGTCGCACTGAAAAAAGAATATTTCCAATTTTTCTCTTGGCCTGATAAACATGAAGGAGAGCCAAAAACAGTAGGAGATTTATTATATGAAGAGATGGCACTATTGGGTTGGCAAAATGCTCATGAATGGAGAAAGAAAGCGAATAAAGTTGCACCTACATTAGTAGGAGGGTCAAAAAAACATGGAGGAGCAGACTTGGGTCCAACTAGAGCAAGAAAAGCATGGGCGGAAATAGGTGTGGATGGTGGAGGATTAGCAGATCAGCCACCAAGTAACTGTTTTGAAGGAAGTCCACGATTAACCATTAATATGACGGCGTTAGTTCAAGGTTTTCCAAAAGAATGGAAATTCTCAGGAAAAAAGACACCCGCATACAGACAAATCGGGAATGCATTTCCTCCACCAGTCGCAAAAGCAGTTGGCAAATCAATCATAAAAGCACTAAATTATGGCAAATAATACCCCTCGAAAAAAAGGATCTAGAGCGAAACTCAGAGATTTCCTAATGAAAAATGTCGGTAAAGTATTAGATTCTGATACACTCAGAGAGATAGCAGGAACAAGTGAATGGGCAAGAAGAGTTAGAGAACTAAGAAATGAGGAAGGTCTTAATATTGTAACTCACAATGACAGAAGTGACTTGAAACCTGGGCAATATCTACTTGTGAATTTGAAGCCCTTACCCGCATTTGAACGCGGCATTTCAAAAGAGACCAGAGCGTTTGTCCTAGACCGTAATGGCTTTACTTGTCAGATGTGCGGTGCCGCAGCCGGCGAACCTCACCCCTATGATAGTGGAAGAAAAACGAGGTTGCATATTGGACATATTATCGACAAATCAATGGGCGGCACAGATACAGCAAGTAACTTAAGAGCAATATGTTCTGTCTGCAACGAAGGGGCATCAAACTTGACTTTAAATCGCCCTGATACGATAAAATTGCTCGCACAAATTAGACGGGCTCCTGCCAAAGATCAACTTGATGTATTAAAATGGTTAATACAAAAATTTCCTAATCAAGCGAAAGAGCTCACAAAAGAATAAAAACAATCTTAATTTGTAATAGAATCAAAACAGAGTCCAATCATGCAATAGGCAAATTTTCGTATCTAACAGAATATCAAACAAATGCAAATAAATACAAAGACTTTTTTTGATTCTGGGGGGCGTGTGGTCGGAAGTTCGAATCTTCTCACCCCGACAGCTGAGCAGCAAGAGGTTAGGCATAAAGTCTGACCTCTTTTTTATGGTGCGTAACGGATTCGTAAATCCCGCAATCGCCACAAAAAAGATCATAACGATCCAAAACGATCGTCATAATGTTCGTGAACGTACATCATAATCTTCGTTTTGGAACAGTATGATCTTTTTTGTGGGAGACGATGGTCTTTTTTTCCTGAGGCCTGCGCCTCACTTCCACAAGGCGCAGGCCTCAACAGGTCGAGGCGCAGGCCTCAGTAGAGTGATGCGCAGGCCTTGCTGACCACAGACACACATCCCGGCCGGAGTGGAGTGTGCTTTCGGTGGGAAATAGGATTTAGCCGTTGGTTTTTAGCTATTAGCCCTAATGTAAAATAATACATGCGAAATTTGCTTTCACTCCTTTCACTTCGCCTGTCTATCAGCGGGTTAGAGTGATAGGAGAATGCCTTTTGTATGCCTTGCTATCACTCTAACCCGCTGATAGACAGGCGAAGTGAAAGGAGTGAAAGCAAAAAAGCAGTTATGCCGCCGAACCGGAATGCCGGAAGGTGAAATAACGTTGCGATACATAACTCACCAAAGCACAAACGACAGTGATCAGCGTCTTCGAAGGCGTAGGGTAGAAATGAAGATACTCCACACACACTTTCAAACCTACATAATTGATCAGGATACTGAGGCAGACCGTCAGCAGGTAGCGCCCCATCTTGGTACGGTTACGTAGCGGCGACCCTTTAAATACTACACAGTTCATTAGCCAGAAACCGGTCAGGAAGGTAATAGGGAATACCACCAGGAAGGCGGCAATATAAGGCGAGATTACGATGAATCCCAGGTCTATATTCGTTTTATCAAACACAAAATTGTAAAGCAATGCATACAGGGTAAGGTCGAACACCGTATTGGCGCCCCCGCAAAAAATATACTGGAACGTCTGATAGGGTATTAATTTGTTGAAGGGGGGAATATAAAACCAGCGGATAAACGTCTCGATTGTTTTTTTCACTTTAGTCATTCTTTAAGTACATACGATATACAGCATACCGTATCTATGGATTATACAGGTCGGTATGATAAAAGTTCAGGATATCCATCAACATATCATGCGCCTGCCGTGCAGGGCTGTCGGGATTTAATTCGACAGCCCGCAGGTAATTATTGAGCGCCTGGCGGTTGTCGCCCAGCTTGCGGTAGGCATTGCCACGCAGCAACCAGGCTTCATCGTCGGCGGGATGTTGCTGCAGGTGTCCGTCCAGCAGGCTGATCGCTTCTGCTGTTTTACCCTCGTAGATTAATTGTTTGATCGCATCCATCATACCCGGAGAAATCAGATCAAATGGAAGAAATTCTCAAGGTGTTCAACAAATCAGGATTGATCGGCTTTTCGTTCTTGATGGCTTTAGAGAAAGGCACATAAACGATTTTGTCGTTCTGCACACCGATCATCACATTCCGCTGATCCTCCAGGATCGCATCGATGGCAGCCACACCCATACGGGTAGCCAGGATACGGTCTTGCGCCGTGGGCGAACCACCGCGCTGGAGGTGTCCGAGGATGGAAACACGGACATCGAACTGGGGATATTCCTTCTTCACACGTTCGGCTATGCCCATGGCGCCACCGGTCACTTCGCTTTCTGTGACGAGCACGATACTACTATTCTTTGATTTGCGGAAACCGTTTTCGATCATTTCGGCCAATTGGTCGCGCTCGACAGATATCTCCGGGATGATTGCAGCTTCAGCACCCGAAGCAATGGCGCCGTTGATGGCCAGGAAACCGCAGGCACGCCCCATGACTTCGATAAAGAAAAGGCGGTCGTGCGAGGTGGCCGTATCACGTATCTTATCCACACATTCCATGATGGTGTTCAGCGCAGTGTCAAAACCGATTGTCACATCGGTACCAAACAGGTCATTATCTATCGTGCCGGGCAATCCCACGATGGGGATGTTGAATTCCTGGGCAAATATACGGGCGCCGGTAAGGGTTCCGTCACCACCGATCACAACCAGGGCATCGATACCGTGTTTCTGCATACCTTCGTAAGCTTTCTGCCGACCTTCGGGGGTACGGAATTCTTCACAACGAGCGGTCTTCAGGATCGTTCCTCCCCGCTGGATGATATTACTTACATTCTGTGTTTTAAAATCTTCGATCTCATCAATGATCAATCCTTTATAGCCTCTGTAAATAGCTTTGACGGCCATCCCATTGTGGATAGCAGAACGAGTGACCGCACGGATGGCGGCGTTCATTCCGGGAGCATCACCTCCGGAGGTTAAAATGCCGATACATTTCACTGTAGACATAGTGTCTCTTTAATTAAATGATGAATATTCATGAGGGCGTTATCAGAGCGCCTGGTGCAGGCGGTGTATTCAGTTGACGAATCCGTTCGGCCACTTCTTCCATCAGCCATTTGGGCGTGGATGTGGCGCCGCAGACCCCTACCCGATGCACGCCAGACGGCAGTGGATCGGTGATTTCGGCAGCTTCGGTAATAAAATAGGTATGGGGATTGGATTTGCGGCATTCTTCGAACAAGACTTTGCCGTTGGAGCTTTTTCGTCCGGCCACGAAGTAAACCCAGTCGTGATCGGAAGCAAACTTCTTGATATTGGGCAGGCGGTTGGCTACCTGGCGGCAGATCGTATCAAAGTAACTGAACTGCACACCTTCGGCCAGCCGGCTTCTGATCGCTGCCACAATCTGCCGGAAACCGTCCAGCGATTTGGTGGTTTGCGAGAAGAGAACAATGTCGCGCGCATAGTCCAACCCGTCCAGATCGTCCATACCCTCTACCACGATAGCGGTTCCTTCGGTTTGCCCCACCAGCCCGTTCACTTCGGCGTGGCCCTGCTTGCCGTAGATCACCAATTGGGTACGATTGGCACGCGTTTCCAGGTAACAGGTATGTATCTTACGCTGCAGACGCAAAACGACAGGACAGGTGGAGTCCACGATGGTAATGTTATTCTTCGCCGCAATCAAATAGGTGGAAGGAGGTTCTCCATGGGCACGGAGTAACACTTTTTCACCCTGCAGGGAGGCCAGTTGGTCATGATCAATGGTATGCAAACCCATTGCCTTGAGGCGTTCTACCTCCAGATTGTTATGCACAATATCACCCAGGCAATACAGCGTATCCGTATTGTTAAGTTCACGTTCGGCGCTTTCAATGGCTGTTACCACACCAAAACAAAAACCGGAACCTTTATCTATCTCCACTTCTATCATGGCGATCCAGTTAGGACATTACAAACCTTCGTTTACAACCCGGTTGAATTGTCCGCGCAGCCAGGCCATCTGTTCCTCGCGGGTCATACAGGAGTTATCGAGTACCAATGCATCTGCCGCCTGGCACAAAGGACTTTCCGCACGGGTTGAGTCGATATGGTCGCGCATTTTCACATTGGCCAGTACTTCTTCATACGAGACAGTTTCACCTTTCCCACACAACTCGTCAAGCCGACGCTGCGCCCTCACTTCGGGAGAAGCAGTGACGAATATTTTCAGTTCAGCATCCGGAAAAACCACCGTGCCGATATCACGCCCGTCCATCACAACACCCTTGCTCCGGCCCATCTCCTGCTGTTTGGCCACCAAAGCACGGCGTACAAATCCCAGCGTAGCGATAGGGCTCACTTTATCGGCGACTTCCATCCCACGGATTTCTTTTTCTACATTTTCACCATTGAGATAGGTATCCGGTAGGCCGGATAGTGCATTGGGCCGAAAAGAGATATCGATCCGGTCCATGGTGGTTTCCAGTTTTTCCGTGTCAATACCTTCAGGAGTAAAGAAGCCGTTTCGCAGGCTATAGAGTGTAACGGCACGATACATAGCGCCGGTGTCGATATATGTGTATCCGATTTCTTTAGCCAGGTCTTTGGCCATTGTGCTCTTACCGCTGGATGAAAAGCCATCCACTGCTATCGTTATTCTTCTCATTTTGCCAAATGTGAACACAGTTCACTTATATAATAGCGGCAAAAATAATCAATTTTATTCGTTGTAAGAGGTTTGATTACGATAAATTAAGGTTTGAAATCGGCAAGGGTAGCCGAAACGCTCATCATCAGGGACATGGCGGACGGGTGATAGCGGGCTACGGAGACGCCTACATCAAACATCCTGATCCTGACACCTGCACCAGCCGAGAAGCCGCCAAGTGTATTCCCATTCTGAAGTTTCATGTCCATATTCCGTTTGGGATTAAAGCCTACACCCACCCAGAAGTTTTCAGACGGGACAAAATCGACACCAAATACGAAATGTTTGGCAAGGGTGCGGAAGAAACTGTCGCCATTGCCGTCAGGATCCAGCTTGTCTACATAAGCAAACTCCCAACGGTTCAAATACATGGCAGTGAGGGAAAAACGAATAGGGGCATGCGCCATTTTTTTGGTCAATCCCAATTGGATGTCCCAGGGAAGCGACTGCCGTTCGTCTGCATACGGCTTCAACTGCGCGCCAATATTCTTCAGGGCTATACCGGCAGAGAAGCCCTTTTCGGCATGGTAATAAGTAAGCCCGGCGTCGGCACACAAGCCTAACGAAGAGAAATCGGCCATACCGGAATAGAGAAATTTCAACGACAGCCCGCCACGCCAGCGATCACTCAGATCATACCCGTACATTGCATTAAGGCTTACATCATTAGCCGAAAATGTACCGATCGCCACATCTTCGAACGATGTTTCTTTAAAGCTACCATAATTAATATAAGTAGCGCCCACAGCCCAGGCACCCCGTTCGCCGACGGCTTTCGCATATAAAGCACTACCGAAATGAACATCCGACACATAATTCATGTAGTTGATATTCACCATGCCATCCATTTCCCCGCCCAGCAGGCCGGGATTATGGAACGCCAAAGAAGGATCACGTTCCACCAGCGCCACCGTATTCCCCCCCAAGGCATTCGCACGGGCCGAAGCAGGATAGCGCAAGAAAGCAAATACCTCGTCTCCCTCCTGAGCATAGGCAGACAATGTCAACATCGATAAGAGCAGAAAATATACTTTACTATTCATCATAGGATCATTGTATCCGGAAGCGGGTATTACACACGCCGGTATCTTTTTCACATACTACAGAAACGGGGAATATGGCAAAAAGGTATATCGGATATGCTTTTTTCAGGTAAAAAAAAGTAAAAATAAGGGTGATTTATGCGTTTATACTTTGTTATTCCAAAATTTTCGTATTTTTGTGGTGTAGAAAAACACATTAATCATAAGTTAAAAGAAAACGTATGGAAATTAAAAAATCACCGAAAGCAGATCTTGAAGGTGGTAAGACCATGAGTGTACTGATGGGCTTGGTAATAGCATTGGCTGTTATGTTCGTCTCATTGGAATGGGGTACTTACGACATTAAGATTGCCACTGCAAGTGAAGGCGTTGCCGACATTATTGCAGAAGAAGAAATAGAGATCACAAGGCCAGAAAACACCCCTCCCCCCCCACCACCACCTCCAGTAGTTGCTGCTCCGGAAGTATTGAATGTGGTAGAGGATGATGTAAAACTGGATCAAAAAGAAATCATTTCTTCGGAAGATACCCAGAAAGCAGCTCAGACACAGACCTATGTGGCTCCGACAGTAGTAGAAGAAGAAGAAGAATCTGCACAGCAGATCTTTACTGTAGTAGAAAAAATGCCTTCGTTCCCGGGTGGAGATACCGAACTGTTCAAGTTCCTTTCCAAATCTATCAAGTATCCGGTAATTGCCCAGGAAAACGGCATCCAGGGCCGTGTAATCTGTACGTTCGTTGTGAATCGTGACGGAACGATCGTAGACGCAGAGGTGGTTCGTGGTGTAGACGCATCTCTTGACCGTGAAGCTTTGCGCGTGATCAACTCCATGCCTAAATGGACACCGGGTGAACAACGCGGAAAACCGGTACGCGTAAAATACACGCTGCCTGTACAATTCAGATTGCAATAGTATTTCAAAACACACATAAAAAAAGGCTGCTGTCAATGGGCGGCCTTTTTTATTTTATCATCATCAGTAGTTATCCCCCATGTTATCTTTTGAACAGATCCTTCAACGCATAGAAACGGCCATTACCGAATTGTCGTTCAGCCGTCCTCCACAACAGTTATATGACCCGATCACCTACATCCTCTCCCTGGGCGGGAAAAGGATACGTCCGGCACTGACGTTGATGGCTTGCAACATGTACAGCGACCAGACAGAACAGGCCGTAACCCCGGCGATCGGTATGGAAGTGTTCCACAATTTCACACTGCTGCACGATGACCTGATGGATAATGCCGATAAACGGAGGAATAAGCCTACCGTGCACACAGTATGGAATGCAAATACCGCCATCCTATCCGGGGATGCAATGCTGATTGTTGCCTATCAACTAATGGCACAAACCAAAGCCGGCTATTTGCCGGATGTATTGAACCTGTTTACACAAACAGCACTCGAAATTTGTGAAGGCCAGCAATATGATATGGACTTTGAATCCCGCCAGGATGTATCCGAAGAAGAATACCTGGAGATGATACGCCTGAAAACAGCAGTCCTGGTAGCTTGTTGCCTCAAAACCGGCGCCATCCTGGGAAATGCTCCTGCAGCCGACGCCGAACATTTATATGCCTTTGGCATCCATATCGGCCTGGCCTTTCAGTTGCAAGACGACCTACTGGATGTATACGGCAACACCGAAATATTCGGCAAAAATATCGGAGGAGACATCCTCAACAATAAAAAGACATATTTGCTTATCAACGCACTGAAACGGTCCAATCCGGAACAATATGCATCCATGACCTCCTGGATGGAACAAACAGAGACTGATCCCACTGCCAAGATAGCCGCCTTTACAACTATATATGGTGAACTTCGCATCAAAGAACTGGCGGAAGCTAAAATGAACGAATACTACAACTGCGCCTTCCGGCATCTGGACGCGTTGCAGGTAGCGCCCGAACGCACAGTCGAACTGAGATCAATATGTAACAAATTGATGCATCGCAACTCCTGATTATGCACCTCACAGATACACATTGCCACCTCTATCTGGAAGATTTTGACCCGGATCAGGATCTGCTGATCGAAAAAGCGCAAGCTTCAGGGATTAGCATGTTGCTGCTTCCCAATGTGGACAATACGACGACTGATCGTATGCATGCCTTATGCGACCGGCATCCCGGTTATGCCTTCCCAATGATGGGTTTACATCCTACCAGCGTAGACAGTGGATACACCACCGAATTAAGAAAGATAGAAGCACACCTTTCCCGACGGACTTATTGTGCTATCGGGGAGATCGGCATCGATCTGTATTGGGACAAAACCCACCTGAAAGAGCAAAAAATCGCTTTTGAAGAACAACTGCAATGGAGTATCGACCTGGACTTGCCCGTAGCAATACACACACGTAATGCCTTTGCCGAAGTATTCGACAGTATATATAAAGTGAAGACAAAAAAACTGACCGGCGTATTCCACAGTTTCAGCGGTAACGCGGGAGAGTTGGACGAAATCGTAAATAACCTGCCAGGCTTCGTGCTTGGCATCAATGGCGTGGTTACATTCAAAAATGCCGGCCTCGCATCTGTGATCAGGGAAACGGAGATGAGCCGGATCATTTTCGAAACGGATGCGCCCTATCTGGCACCTGTACCCTATCGGGGTAAAAGGAATGAGCCAGCCTATATTTGGGAAACGGTTCGGAAGGTAGCCGAAACATACGGACTATCCGTAGAAAAGACGGCAGAGTGGTCGCAAACAAACGTCCGGAAGTTGTTTAAAAGCACACATTGTAGCGCAAATTGACTTTTTTTGACTTGAATCAGAATTTAATCCGTGGATAATATGATTATGTCAATCAAAAACTTTAGATTTGTGCGCTGAAACACTTGCAAATGCGATTTTTTTCGTATTTTGCGCTCGTTTTAGCAGAGAAGAAGCTCATTGGAGAGATGCTCGAGTGGTTGAAGAGGCACGCCTGGAAAGCGTGTATACCCCTAAAGGGTATCGCGGGTTCGAATCCCGCTCTC